>JAJYLZ010000027.1 GCA_021787395.1 Chloroflexota bacterium | reverse complement strand
CGCAGCCGCCCGCCCGCCCCCCGTTCGCCGGCCGGCGCTCCAGCGAGCTCGCGCAGCGCCTCGCCCGTGCCCTCGGCGCCGAGGCGGCGGACACGGCCGACGGGTGGCTGGTCCGGCGCGTCGTGCCGCCGCTGGACGTGCCGCTGGACCGGGAGCGCCTCGCCGTCCTGCCCGACCACCCCCCGCCCCACGCGCCCCTCGTCTGCCTGGACACGGAGACCACGGGCCTGGCCACCGCGGCCGGGACCCTCGCGTTCCTGGTGGGCCTGGCCCGCTGGGACGGTGCCTCGTTCCGCCAGACGCAGCTCCTGCTCCCCGACCACGCCGACGAGCCCGCCATGCTCGCCGAGATCGAGCGCTGGGTCAGCCCGGACTCGTGGCTGGTCAGCTACAACGGCCGCGGTTTCGACTGGCCGCTGATCGAGGCGCGGTTCCGGCTGGCCGGCCGGGCCGCCCCCGCGCATGCCGGGCACCTCGACCTACTGCCGTTCGTCCGGCGCGTCTTCCGCCACCGGCTGCCCGACGCCCGGCTCAAGACGGTCGAGGAGCGGCTTCTGGGCGTGTCCCGTGTCGGAGACGTGGAGGGCTGGGAGATCCCGTCGATCTACCTCGACGTGCTGCGGGGCGGTCCCGTGGAGGCGCTCGCCGGCGTCGTGATCCACAACGAGAAGGACGTCCGCTCCCTCGGGCTGCTGCTCGCCCACGTCGAGCGCCGCTACGCGGAGCGCGAGTCGCGCCTGGACGCGCCGCGCGGCGATCTCGCCGGCCTCGCCCGCGCCTACGCCCGCGCCCGGCGCCACGACGAGGCCCTCGCCTGTCTCGACGACGCGCTCGCCGGGCCCGGCGACGCCCGCGATCCGTTCAGGCGGACGCCGGTCAGCCGCGAGGACCCCGACGCGCAGGACGCCGGTGCCGGCGGCGCCTGGTGGGAGCCGCGGGTGCGCCCGGACTTCGGCGGCCGGGCGCCGCGCGGGGGCTGGCGCGGGGCGCTGGCCGCCGGACGCGGCGGTCCGCTCGGGCCGGCCCCCTCGACCACGGCCTGGGACGTCGGCACGGTCTGGACTGACGAGCGGATCGCCGCAGAGCGCGCCCGCGTCCTGCGGCGCCTCGGACGCTGGGCCGAGGCTGCCGAGTCCTGGCAGATGGCCTCCCGCGCCGGCGGGGCGCTGGGCGCCATCGCCTGGATCGAGGTCGCCAAGCTGCGCGAGCACCGCCTCGGCGATCCTCGCGGCGCGCTGGCCGCCACCCGGGCGGCGTGGCGGATCCTCGAGCGCTCGCGCGCGATCGGGCGTCCGTATCCGCGCGTCGAGGCCGACACCGCCCGTCGCGCGGCGCGCCTCGCCGCGCGCGTCGGCCGGAACGGTCCAGGGTGACGAGCGCCGTCCGCGCGCGGCGGCGGGACGGGGCTGCCCGAGGGCCGCCCGTCAGTCCGGGTTGTCGCCCCCCGCCATCCGCACGATGGCGTCGTGGAGGTGCGGCACGCCGAACAGCCCGGGCCCCTCGAGGACGAGCGAGCCGCAGGCGGCGCCGAGCCGCAGGTCGGCGTCCGGTCCCGGCCAGCCGGCCACCAGCGACGGCTTCAGTTGAGCGGCGAAGACTCCCGAGAGGAACGAGTCGCCCGCACCCACCGGGTCCACGTAGTGACGGGTGGGGATCGAGTGCCAGTGGCGCGCGGCGGAGATCGCGCCGCCCTCCCCCACCCGGTAGGCGTTGCCGCCGTGGACGCCGTCGGTCAAGAGCATCTCGGCGCCCGGCCGGAGCAGCCGGGCCAGGTCGGCGGCCGCGGTCGCGTCGTCGATGTCGTCCACGCCCACGCCGATCAGGTCCGCCCGCGACACGACGGGGGAGCTGAACGGCTGGCGGTGGTGGACCCGGACGCCGGGCGCCAGAACTCGGAGGAGGCCCTGCCAGCCGAGCGCGACGTGGGCGTCGGCGGGCGGGATCTCGGCCCACACATCGGGGATCTCGGCCGCGACCGGGGCGATCATCCAGCCGCCGGCGGCGTGCCACGCGGCGGGCAGTGCCGCGGGGTCGACGGGATCCGACACCTGGGGGGTCTGCTGGATCCGGCCTGTCGGCGTCTCGGTGTTGATGAAGATGGGCCCCTTCGAGCCGGGCTGGATGCGGACCTCGACGCCGGCGTCGCGGATCATCTCGATCTCCGACGAGTCGGCCGCCAGGTCGTCGGCCACCACGATCGCGCCCACCCGCAGGCCGAGCCGCGCCAGCGCCAGCGCCGAGTAGGAGGCGCCGCCCCCCAGCCGCCAGCCGCGTGGGTCGTCGTCGACCAGGTCCCGGCAGGCCGACCCCACCACAACGACGTCCGGCGTCGCGCTCATCCAACCTCCCCGGGCCGCCTCGACAGCCCGCCTATACTGGCCGCCCTGCGCTCGCACGCCACCGCGGCCGTCCTGGTCGCCTTCGACCGAGGTTCCCCATCATGCACTTCTACGAGCTCCACGAGGGCGACAACGACGTGTTCGCCGACCTCCTCCTCGTCCGCGAGGACGAGATGGACCCCGAGGAGTTCTTCGACCTGGTCCAGTCCATCCGCCGCCGCGTCGTGGACTCGTTCGAGCAGGACACGCTCGTCGAGGCGATCGCGGAGGAGCTCGAGGCGAACTACGGGTTCACCGCCATCAGCGACGACCGGCTGACCGCCGCCGTGAACGTGTCCCGCGACGAGGACGACAACTTCCTGGCCGACCTCGAGGCCCCCGAGGAGGGTACCGACTACCTGACGATCCTCGCTGACCTGCAGGCGGGCGATCCGCGGCTGAACTGAGCGCGGCCCCCCCGGACGGCGTCGCGCTCAGCAGCCGGGGCCGCAGTCCCCCGCCGGCGCGCTGTCCTCGATGAGGACCCGCTGCATCTGCAGCAGGTCCTCGCGGCCGACCCAGCCCGTGGCCCGCCAGAAGGCCTGGCCGGCCGCGTTGTCGGCGTAGACGAAGATGTTCACCTTGCCGATGCCCAGCGCGCGAAGGTCGTCGAGGCACCCCTCGGCCAGCCTGCGGCCGAGCCCCCTGCCGCGCTCCGAGGGCACGACGGCGAGGTGGTGGAGGAACCCGCGCCGTCCGTCGTGGCCGCTCATCACCGCGGCGACCAGGGTATCCCCGCGGAGCGCCACCCTCGACAGCCCGGGGTTGCGCGCCAGGAAGGCCGCGATCGCACCGCGCTCGTCCGCCGCGGACAGGCCGATGCCCTCGGTGGCGCGCCACAGGGCGATGACCGCGTCGTAGTCGTCCTCGGTCATGGGGCGGATGCGGATGCCGTCGCCGTCCTCCACCGAGCCGCCCCCTACTTGCTGAACAGGATCTCGATGACGTCCCCGTCGCGGACGCGGTAGGTCTTGCCCTCGGAGCGCACCTTGCCGTGCTTCTTGGCCTCGGCCATCGACCCGATCGCGAGCAGGTCCTCGTAGGCGATCGTCTCGGCCCGGATGAAGCCTCGTGCGAGGTCGGTGTGGATGGCTCCGGCGGCGTCCACCGCGCTCGAGCCCTCGGGGATCGGCCAGGCGCGCACCTCGTCCGGGCCCGCGGTCAGGAACGAGATCAGGCCGACCAGCCGGTACGAGAGCGCGATGACGCGGTCCAGGCTCGACTCGTGCAGCCCCAGCTCGGCCATGAACACGGCCGCCTCGTCCGGCTCCAGCTCGCCGAGCTCCATCTCGATCCGGGCGGAGAGCGAGTCCACCAGCGCATGCCGGTGCTGGTAGCCGGCGGCGATCCGCTCGATCAGCGCGGGCGCCTTCTCCAGGTCGCCCTCGCCGACGTTGAGCAGCACCAGGACCGGCTTCTGGGTCAGGAACCGGAAGCCGCGGAGGACCTTCTCCTCGTCCTCGTCGAGCGCCTCGTCGCGGATCGGGCGGCCGGCCTCGAGGGCGGGCTTCAACCGGGCCAGGATCGCCTCCTCGCGCTCGTTCGCCTCGCGCTCGGCCGGCGTGCCGTGGCGCCCGCTGGCCTTGAGGCGCTCCAGCCGGCGGTCCACCTGGGCGAGGTCGGCGAGCGTGAACTCGAGGTCGAGCTGCTCGAGGTCGCGCGTCGGGTCCACCGACCCCGACGGGTGGGGGTGGTGCGGGTCGTCCCAGGCGCGGACCACGTGCAGCAGCGCGTCGGCGTCGCGCAGGCGGGCGAGGTGCTCGGCCGGCAGCTCCTCGGTGCCGACGTGCCCCTCGTGGGACTCCGGCGGCGCGGGCAGGTCGATGTAGGTGACGTCCGCGTGGACGATCTTCTTGGGGTGGAACAGCTCCGCCAGTCGGTCGAGCCTCGGGTCGGGCACCTTGACCACACCCACGTTGAGCGCGACGCCGCCGTAGCCGCCGGTCTCGGCGTGGCCGCGGGTGAGCGTGTTGAACACGGTGGTCTTGCCGCACCCGGCAAGCCCGACGATGGCGATCTGCATGCGCTGATGCTACCCGGCGCCGGGGCCGACGCCGCCTGCCAAAGCGCTCAGTACCCCGCCGACGGGTCGACGACGTTCACCAGGGGCCGGCCGTCGGCGTACCGGCGCAGGTTCTCGCAGAACAGGTCCACCGAGCGGTCCAGGACGCGCGCCGAGGACCACGCAGTGTGGGGCGTGATGATCAGGTTCGGCACGTCGTAGAGCGGCGAGGCGGACGGCAGCGGCTCCTCGAGGAAGGTGTCGAGCACCGCGCCGCCCAGCCGTCCCTCGCGCAGGGCGCGGGTCAGGGCGCGCTCGTCCACCAGTTCCCCGCGGGCCACGTTGATGACCCAGGCGCCGGGCTTCATCCGCGCGATGGCCTCGTCCGAGATGAGCCCGCGCGTGTCGTCGGTGAGCGGCGCCGCGAGCACCACGAAGTCGCACTCGGCCAGGAGCTCGGGGAGCTGCTCCGGGGGCAGGACCCGGTCGAGCATGACGGTGCCTAGGAACGGCTCGTCGCCGGCGCCGTTGTGTCCCTCCGCGCCGGACTCGGGGCGGCGGCGGGTGGCCATCACCCGACACCCGAAGGCCGTGGCCAGCGCCCCGACCGCACGGCCGATGGACCCGAGGCCGACGATGCCGACCGTCACGTCGCGCAGCTCCCGTGCCTCGAGCGGCTGCCAGGTGCGCTCGGCCTGGAGCTCCAGCAGCTCCGGCAGGCGTCGCGCCGAGGACAGGATCATGAGCATCACGTACTCGGCGATCGGCCGGCTGAACACGCCCCGCGCATTGGTGATCACCAGGCCGCGGGCGCGCGACGCGGGCGTCAGCACGCGCTCCACGCCCGCCGTCGCCGAGTGGACCCAGCGGAGCGCGGGGGCGCGGGCCAGGATCCGGTCGAAGATCTCGGCCGGCAGCCGCCCCCGGAGCATGATCTCGACATCGTCGAGCGGCCCGTCGGGGTGCCCGTCGAACCCGATCGTCACCAGGCGGGCGCCGGGGGCGGCGGCGCGGATCGCGTCGAGGTCCCTCGTCCGGTAGCGCGCCGCCAGGATCGGGGTGAGCGCGATCGCCGGCGGGGCGCCCCCGGGCCCCGAACCGGGCCCCGGCGCGCGAGCGGCTGCGTCGGTCACGCGATCCCTCCTCTGCTCTCCCCGAGGCCCGTGCGGCGGACCCAGGCCGCCGGGTCGTCGATCTCGGCCGCGGTCGGCAGCGTCTCCGGCCCCTCCCAGAGCCGGCGCAGCGCTGCCTGGCCGCCGCGCTCCTCGATCGCGGCCACGAACGCCTCGCCCCTACGGTACTGCTCCATCTTGAGGTCCATCCCGGTGATCCGGAGCATGGCCCGCTCGAACGGGGTGCGGTTCTCGCGGCGGCCGTGGAACCGGGCCGAGATCCGCGCGTGCCCCGGCACCAGGTCGCGGCCCACCGCGTCCATCACGTGGTCGCCGAACCCCTCGAGCAGGCTCATCACCGCCTGCGTCTCGCGGAACAGCTCCCGCTGCTCGTCGGTCATCAGCCGCTCCAGCCAGTGCTGGTCGTCGCGGCGGCCCTCCCCGCGCAGCGAGGCGCCGATCTGGCGGATGGCGTCCCGGCCGAGCTCGGCGGTGCCCTCCGAGATCATCGACACCTGGCGCTCCAGGCGAGCGGCGAGGTACGGTCGCAGCCAGGGGTGCGCCTCGAACTCGTACGCGTGCGTCGTCTCGTGCAGGGCGATCCAGGTCCGGAACGGCTCGAGGGGCACGTCCATCGCCCGCGCGGCCGACCGGATGTTCTCCTCGACGAACAGCAGCCTGCCCGGGTCGGCCTCGGCCGAGATCAGGGCGAGGTCGTACTGCCCCAGGACGCGCTGGCCCATGAAGCCGAGCAGCACGCCCATCTGCGTGGTCGTGACCCACCGGTTGGCGAGGGTCATGGCCGCCCTGGTGATGCCGGCCCCGGGGGGCAGGAGCTGGTCGAGGAGGCCCACCTCGAGACGCCCCATGAGCGCCGCGAACGCTGAGGTGTTCGCCGCCACCCAGGCGCCCCGGTCCACGACCGCCACGCGGTCCACCACGCCCGGCAGCCGGGTGCCCAGGTGCGCCTCCAGCGCGGGCACCACCCTGGCCATGGCGGCGGTGTAGGACGGCTCGGCGGCTCGGATCTCCCACGGCTCGAGCGCGCCCGGGGCCCGCCGCAGCCGTCCGGCCGCCACGCGCTCCACGCGCTCCCAGTCGACCAGGCCAGCGGCGCGTGCGTGCCGCTCGATCCGGCGCTCGGCGACCGTGAGCGCGGCTCCGACCACGAGGCCCACCGCGAACCCGGCGGGCCACACGCGCGAGCTCCGTCCGCTGCCCGTTCGGCCGTCCCCTCGCCGGCTCGCCGGACTCATCCGCCGTCCGCCAGCTCGATCCCGACGACGTCGGGGAAGTCCTCCCCGAACATCCGCGCGGCGATCGAGGTGAACCGCCGCACGTCGCCGGTGGTGAGCTGGACGTGCGTCGGCGGGGCGCCGAAGCTCTCGGCCGGGCGCGAGTGCCCCGCCTTGCCGGGGTCGGCCGCCGTGCCCCGCGTCGTCCCCGGCGCCTCGAGCCCGTTCACCGACAGCAGCTCGGCGAGCGTGGCCGCGGTGGCGGTGGCCGAATCGACGATGGCCACCCGGTCGCCGACCGCCGCCGCGAGCACCGGGCGCAGCAGCGGGTAGTGGGTGCAGCCCAGCAGGAGGGTGTCGATCTTGGCCGACGGCGGGCGCGGGAACACGAACTCGCCGGCGCCGTCGCGCTCGCCCAGCAGGGGCCGCAGCTCCTCGGCCACGACCGCCTCGAGCTCCTCGCCGCCGAGGACGCCGGCCTCGACCATCGGGACGAACCTGGGCGTCGCGTGCTCGTAGACCTCGACGGCGGGGTTCTCGTCCTTGATCGCGTTGAAGTACGCGTGGGAGCGCACCGTGGCCGGGGTGGCGATCACGCCGACACGCCGGTTGCGGGTCGCCAGGGCGGCCGCCGCCGCGCCCGGCCGGACCACGCCCAGGACAGGCAGGTCGTAGCGTGCGCGGAGCGCCCGCAGCGCGACGGCGGTCGAGGTGTTGCACGCCACCACGATCGCCTTGACGTCGCGCCTGGCCAGCTCGTCGAGCGCCTGTGCCGAGAAGCGCAGCACCTCGTCGTCCGAGCGCGTGCCGTACGGCGCCCGGAGGTTGTCGCCGAGGTAGATCGTGGACTCGTACGGGGACCTGCGGAGGACCTCCCGCAGGACGGTCAGGCCGCCGACGCCCGAATCGAAGACGCCGATGGGCCGGGGGTCGGACACGCGGCTCCTACCGTCGGACCGCTGCCGCGACCGGGCCGCCGATCAGCTCCGAGGCGATGTCGAACACATCCCGGCTGATCTGCGCGCTCGGGTCGGCGAGGACGAACGGGATGCCCTCGTTGTTGGTGCGGACGACCAGGGCGCCGCCGGACGAGATCGCATGCTCCGGCGTGCGCCCCAGCGCGTTGGCGAGGACGCCGGGGTCGAACCCGCCGGTCGAGTCGCTGCGGTTCACCAGGTATCGGATCTTGCCGGGCGGGTAGCCGATCGCCCGGAAGGCGTCGGCCATGACCATCGTGCTGTGGATGGTCGTGGAGTCCCAGGTGACCACCTCGAGGATGGTGTCCGAGGCGTCGAGGAACGCGAGGTTGACGTCGTTGACGACGGCGGGCGTGTCCACGATGACCACCTGGTAGACCCGGCGCAGCAGCGAGAGGGTCTTCTCGAGGTCGCGCACCGTGACCATCTCCGCCAGCTCCACGCGGGGCGGGGCGAGCAGGATGTCGATCCCCGACGGATCGCGCCACAGCACGTCCTCGAGGTCCGACTCCTGGATCCGGTCGGTGGGCAGGTCCAGCAGCGAGGGCGCGTCCATGGGCACCTTGAGCAGGGCCCGCATGTCACCGAACTGCAGGCTGCCGTCGATCAGCACAGTCCGCAGGCCGGACTGCCCGATGGCGACCGCCAGGTTGAACGCGATCGTGGTCTTGCCGACCCCGCCCTTGGGGGCGAACACGGTGACCATCCGGGCGCCGCCCTGCGCCTCGGCCTCGGCGGCGACCTGCCGGGCCTGCTGGACGCGGGTCACCAGCTCGTAGCCGGTGAACGGCATGGGCAGGACGGAGTGGATGCCAGTGGCCGGGTTGGGCTGGACGGGGTGCTGGGGGACTGTCAGCACGATGACCGGCACCGAGATGCCGCTCTCGTGCAGCTTCGCCACCAGCTGCATCCCCTTGATCCGGCCCTGCAGCAGCGCGTCGACCAGGATGACGTCCGGCCGCAGCTCCTGGGCGAGCCCGATCACCTTCGTGCCGTCGCTCACGACGTCGAGGAGCTTGATCGCCGTCTGCGAGTTGAGCAGGCCGCGGATGTACTGCGCGACCTGGGGGACGTCCTCCACGACGAGCAGGCGGATCTGGTCAGGCATCGCCTCGACGATACCACGCAGGCCCCCCGCGACATGCCCCCGATGGTCCCGGTCGGCGGTGGCTCCGAACGGGCCCCGTCAGGGCCGGCGGGCGATCAGCACGACGCGCTCGGCGCCGGGCCCGAGCGGCTCGAGGCCGTAGCCGCCGGCGAGCTCCTCCACGACCAGCCCCGCGCTCTCCGCGAGCGACACCAGCTCGTCCGGACCGACCAGCCGGAGCCGGTCGGTCCGCACCCAGCGGGCCGGCGGCTCCCCCTGCAGGCCGCTCTCGAAGATGGTCGTCAGCCGGACGACGCTCGTGGCGGCGTCGTACTCCGCGGCGCCCGTCTTGGTCACGGTCTGGCCGGTCGCGGGATCCTCGCGGACCCACTCCAGCACCGCGCGCCCGTCGTAGCGGGCCAGGTCGTCGGCGTCCGGGAGCCAGGCGTCGACCACCGCCAGGCCGCCCGGGCCGAGGTGCGCCGCCAGCGTGGCGACGGCCGCTGCCTGGTCGCTCCGCGCGCCCATCAGGAAGATCGAGTTGAGCGGGATCGCGGCGAGCCGGTAGCGGCCCGCGTCCTCGAGCCGGACCGTGCGCGCGTCGCCCTCGACGAGGTGCAGCCGACGCGACGTGGCCCGGCCCATGGCGTCGGCGGCCGCGCGCGCCCGGGCGAGCATGGCGGGGTCGTTGTCCACGCCGGTCACCTCGTAGCCGCTGGCGGCGAGCGGCACGGCGATCCGACCCGTGCCCACCGCCAGCTCGAGCAGCGGCCCGCGCGTCCTCGCCGCGAGGGCGCGGTACAGGTCGAGGTCGCCGGGGTCCGACGCGAGGTCGAGGTCGTAGAGGCGGGCGAGCGCGGCGGCCGAGCTGTCCTGGTGGGGGCTCATGCGGGGATCATCGCCGGTCGGCGCCCCCGAAGCGGACCGGATGGCCCGCGAGGCGCTTCTTCGCGAGGGCGCTGATGCACTCGAGCGCGATCCGGTTGGCCGCCATGGCGGTGACCTCCGCGTGGTCGTACGGCGGCGAGACCTCGACGATGTCCATGGCCGCGATCTCGACCTGCGAGGCGATCCGCCGGACGGCGCGGAGCACCTCGCGCGGCAGGAAGCCGCCAGGCTCGGGGGTGCCGGTGCCGGGGGCGTTCCCGGGATCGATGACGTCGATATCGACGCTGATGTAGACGGCGTCCGGCCCGTCGAGCGCCTCCGCGATCGCGTCGTCGATCACGGCCTCGGCGCCGCGCTCCTCCACCTCGCGCATCAGGTGCCAGCGCAGGCCGTGCTCGCGCATCCACTCGAACGTCTCGACCGGAGGCCAGTAGCCGCGGAGGCCCACCTGGACGAAGTTCGACCCCTTCACGGCGCCCGATTCGATGAGGCGGCGCATCGGCGTGCCGTGGCCGGCGAGCACGCCCCAGTCCTCGTTGGCCGTGTCCGCGTGGGCGTCGAAGTGGACGATCCCGATGCTGCCGGGGCGGCGCACGTCCGCCACCGCCGTCGCCGACGGCCAGGTGATGGAGTGGTCGCCGCCCAGCACGATCGGGATCGCGCCGGTGGCCGCCACGTCGCGGACCTTGCGGTAGATGAAGGCGTGGGCGCGGTCGGTCCAGGCCGGGATGACGTTCGCGTCGCCCGCGTCCACCACGTTGAGGACCTCGAACGGCTCCACGCCCAGCTGCAGGCTGTGGATCGAGCCGCTCGTGTACTGCGCCTCGCGGATCGCGCGCGGGCCGAAGCGGGCGCCGGGCCGGTGGCTGACCGCGTCGTCGAACGGGGCGCCCACGATGGCGACGTCCACGTTCCGGGCGCGGAGCTCGGCCGGGTCGGGCACCCAGGGGAGCTTCATGAATGTCGGCAGGCCGACGTAGGTGGGCAGGTCGAAGTCGTCGAAGGCCTCGTACTCGCGGTTCCAGCCGTTCTCGGCGGCGAAGTCGACCTGATCCTCCCGGCGGGGACGCTCGGCCACGGTGTCCTCCCGGCGGCGTCCATTCCGGCAGGCTCTTCGTGCCTCGCCGGGGTGTCTGCCGCCTGGCTCGCGGGCGCCGCCGGTTCGGGCCACCGTCCAGCGGGGCGCGCCGGGCGGCATGGTACCGGGTTGCGCCGCACCGCGAGCGAAGGTCGCGACCAGGGGCTCGAACCCGCCGCGGGGAGGTGTCTGCCGGGGCTCCCGGCGCGGGCGGGTGGTCCCGGCGCGGGCACGGAGGTCCCTGCGCGGGCACAACTGGGGGTCCCCGCGCCGGCACAACTGGGGGTGGTAGCGCGCAGGATCCCCGGCGCCGCGAGCCCCGGCTACAACCCGTGGTTGTGCACCCGGCACCAGGGCCCTTCTTCGACGCGCTCGCCACAACCCCGGGTTGTGTGGCGAGGATCCGCGCCGCCTCGGGCGGGCGGATTGCTTGTTCCTACAACCCGTGGTTGTGCGCGGCGGCCGCGGACCTCGTGCGCTTGCCGCAGATCTGCTGCGGCCGCGGACCTCGTGTGCGGCGCGCGGGACCTCGTGCGCTTGCCGCGGACCTCCCGCGGGATGGCCGGCCGGAACGCTACGCGCCTGCTCGCTGCTCGCCGTGGAACTCGCGCCACGCCGCCTTCGACTTCGCGGGGTCAAGCAGCAGGTCGAGCGCCGTCTGCGCGACCAGCGTGGCCGCGAGCAGCGTCGCGCGGTCGCCGCGGGGCGAGGCCGCCGCCTCGCGAAACTCGATCGTGTGGCCGGGCACGGGCGTGTCGCTGATCGCGAGATCGGGATGGATCGCCGGGACGGACCAGGACACGTTGGCCATGTCGGTGGAGCCCGAGGTCGGGTCGGGTCCCTGGTCCTCGATCCCGTACGCCGCCGCGTTCGCCACCCACAGGTCCGCGAGCACGCGGTTGTGCTTCATCGTGCTGGCGTAGCCGCTGTACTCCACGGCCACCTCGACGTCGGCCGCCTTGGCCGCCGCCTCGCACAGCGCCGTGAAGCGCCGCTTCATCACCTCGTAGTAGGCCTGGTCGGCGGAGCGGATCATGAACCAGGCCCTGGTCCGGCTCGGGATGATGTTCGCCGCCGAGCCGCCCTCCTGGATGACCCCGTGGACGCGGCAGTGGGTCCGCAGCTGCTGGCGCCACAGGCCCACGCTCACGAACAGCGCGATCATCGCGTCGAGCGCGTTCCTGCCCAGCCACGGGTCGCTGGCCGCGTGCGAGGCGACGCCGGTGAACACGACGCTCACGTCCTCGCTCGCGAGCGGCGCGGTCTCGACGTGGTTGCGGTCGCAGGGGTGGTACAGCAGCGCCGCGTCCAGGCCGGCGAACAGCCCGTCGTCGAGCATGATCTGCTTGCCGCTCCCCCGCTCCTCGGCCGGCGTGCCCAGGAAGACCACCTCACCCGCCCACGCATCGCGGACGGCGGCCAGGGCCACCGCCGCGCCGACGCCCGACGCCGCCATCGTGTTGTGGCCGCAGCCGTGGCCGAGGCCGGGCAGCGCGTCGTACTCAGCGAGCACGCCGATCCTCGGCCCGTCGGCGCCCCTGCCGCCCGTGATCCGTCCCCGCACGGCCGTCTCCAGGCTGCCGGGGCCGCGCTCGACGGCGTACCCGTGGCGCTCGATGACCTCGGCCACGGCCGCCGCGGCGTAGCGCTCCTCGAAGGCAGGCTCGGGGTGGGCGTGGATCCGGTGCGAGAGGTCCAGCAGCTCGTCCGCCGAGGCCTCCACCGCGGCGGCCGCGCGGGCCTTCACGTCGGCGAACGGCTCGGCGGGGGTGAACGCGGACAGCGGGGCGGAGTCGGCCATCGGAGGCTCCTAGCGTTCGGCGGACAGGGTGATCTCCGCCACGAAGAAGATGGCGGCGAGGAACATGACGATGGGCAGCTGGAACGCGTCGACGAGGCGCAGCACCACCATGACCGCGCTGAACAAGCCGATCCACGCGCCCCTGCGCACGGCGCGGAACCAGTCGCCCTTGTAGGCGATGCGCCGGTGGCGCGCGAACACCACCAGCCACGCCAGCGACGCGCAGGTCAGCCCCATGGCAAGGCCGATGAGGAGGGCGCCCTCATAGCCGGCGGCGACGTCTGCGTACGGGTCGCGGGTCGTGACCAGGATCCCGACCAGGACCCAGACGACGGCGGCTGCTCCCAGCAGCCCGAGATTGGACAGGCGGTCTCGGGAGTCCACGACGCCGAGTGTACGGGCCCGCGGCCCCTCAGGCCGCGAGGTCGCGCCGCTCGAACGCCACGGCGGCCAGGGCGCCGGCCACCACCGCCCCCGCGACCAGCACCAGCGCGCTCCCCGGGTCGAGGCCCCGCGACAGCGGGTCGCCGGCGATGTAGTGGTAGAAGGGCGAGACGGGTCGCCACGGGTCGAGCCAGTCCACGAGCGCCCCGAGCGTGTTCACGAAGAACGCCGCCACGGAGAGCGCGAACGGGATCGCGATCGCGGCCATCCGCCTCCCGGACAGCGCCCCGATCAGCAGGGCGAGCCCGCCGAAGGCGAGCGCGAGGAGCCCGGCCAGGACGACGCCCGCCGCCACCTTCCCCATGTCGAGGGGGACGCTCACGGCCGCTGCGCCCAGGGCGAGACCGGCCAGCGCCCCCGCACCCAGGACCACCGTGCCGACCACCATGAAGGCGCCCTTGCCCGCGACCACGCGCCACCGGCGGATGGGCAGCGCGAGCAGCATGTCCAGCGTGCCCCGCTCCTCCTCGCCGGCGGTGGCGCCGGCAGCGACCGGGATGGTCCACGCCATGAACAGGAGGGGCAGCACGAACGCGAACAGCTCCATGTTCAGGTAGCCCTCGGGGGAGCCGATGTCGAGCCCCTCGGACACGAAGATGGACCGGATCGCCGGGGGCATCGCGTCGAGCAGCTGCTGCATCTCCTCGACGGCGCCGATCGACGGGTAGAGCGCGATGTAGAAGGCGGGCCAGGCGGCCGTGAACAGCGTCCAGGCGACGAGCGGGCGCCACAGGTCGTGGACCGACTTGCCGAAGACGCTACGCAGCATCGGCGGCCTCCCGGTACTGGGCGAGGAACAGGTCCTCCAGGCTGGGCTCCGCGCTGGTGACCGCGACCACCGTGTGCCGCGCCGCCTCCTTGACCACCGCGTCGACCGGTCCCGTGACCGAGCACGTCAGGGTGGTCCCGTCCTGGGCGACGTCCCGGACGCCCGGCAGGCCCGCGAACGCGCCCGCAGGGACGGGCTCGGCGAACTGCAGCTCGACTCGGCGCACCGCCCGCGCCTTGAAGGCTGCGATCGCCTCCATCGCCACCAGCCGCCCCTCGCGGATGAACGCGACCCGGTCGCAGGCGCGCTCGACCTCCGGCAGGATGTGCGACGAGAGGAACACCGTCCTGCCCTCGCCGCGCACCTCGGTCAGCAGCTCGAACAGCTCGATCTGCACGAGCGGGTCGAGCCCGGTCGTGGGCTCGTCGAGGATGAGCAGGTCGGGGGCCGCCGCGAGCGCGGCCACGAGGCCCACCTTCTGCTTGGTTCCGTGCGAGAGCGAGCGGATCTCGCGGGTCAGGTCGAGGTCGAGCCGCTTCGCCAGCCGCGCCTCGAGCAGTCGATCGCGCCGGCCGCGCAGCCCGCCGAAGTAGTCGAGCAGCTCTCGACCGCTCAGGCTCTCGTAGAGCCGCAGCCCCCCGGGCAGGTAGCCGACGCGGCGACGCAGGTCGGCGCCGTGGCGCCGGACGTCGAGCCCGAACAGCTCCGCGCTGCCGCGGCTGGGGCGGATCAGGTCCAGCAGCAGGCGGATCGTCGTGGTCTTGCCGGCGCCGTTGGGGCCGAGGTACCCCACGATCTCGCCGGGCCCGACCTCCAGGTCGAGCCCCTCGATGCCGCGGTTGCGGCCGTACCACTTGGTCAGGCCACGCGTCCGGATGACGGGCTCGGTCACGGCGCACCTCCTGAACGCGCCGAGCGTCGCAGATCGACCCGGCGCTCGTCAGGGCCGCATCGACCGAACGGCCCGCCTGTCCGGCCGTTCGGCCGCGGTCGAGTCGCGGGGCGGGCGCAGTCCGCCCGGGCTCCGTGCGCCGGCCGCGCGCTGGAGACGTCCGGCGCCGCGCCCTGGAGCGCTACCCGCCCAGCCGCTCGATCGCGGCCTCGAGCTCGTCGAGCGAATCGAGCACGGCATCCGCCTCGACGGTGCTGTCGCGCTCGCTGCCCGGCAGCGGCGAGTCGTCGGGGCGGTTCGCGAGCCACGCGGCGCGCCAGCCCGCCCGCTTCGCGCCGACCACGTCCGCCGCCCAGTCGTCGCCGACGTGGAGGATCCGCTCGACCGGAGGACCGCCCAGGGCCTCCCGGGCCGCGGCGAAGATGGCCGGGTGCGGCTTGATCGTCCCGACGCGCTGGCTGACCACGACCGCCGCCAGGTGCGGCGTCCAGCCGGCGGCCTCGCAGTAGCGGTCGATCGTGGCGGCGAGCGGCCAGTTGCTGAGCACCGCGACCCTCCGCCTCTGCGCCAGTCGCTCGATCAGCCGACCGGCGCCGTCCGCGGCCGGCAGCGCGTCCACGAAGGCGCGCGAATAGACGTCCACGGCCCAGGCGACCTCGCCCGGGTCGCTCAGCCCGGCCGCCTGCTCGTCGTCCCAGCGGGCGTCGTCCGGGGGCGGAGCCATGCCCCGGAGGCGGGCGAGGACCCGGACGATCCGCTGCGCCATGTCCACCTCGCGGAACTGCGGCACCTCCTCCCGGAACTGGCGCTCGCGCTCCTGGTGCCACAGGTCGAGGACCCGGTCCACGGGGAACGGGCCGAGCCGCTCGGCCATCCCCTGCGCCGTGATCGCCACCACGCCGCGCAGCGCCGCCGCGGGCACCGGGACCAGCGTGTTGCCGAAGTCGAGGGTGACCGCCTCGATCACGGGCCCGCCTCCTGCTCCCCGGCGAGGCGGCGCCGCGCGAT
Organism: Chloroflexota bacterium; assembly: GCA_021787395.1. Taxonomy (GTDB): domain Bacteria; phylum Chloroflexota; class Limnocylindria; order Limnocylindrales; family CSP1-4; genus CAIXZV01. Next base: position 29,767 of record JAJYLZ010000027.1, on the reverse strand, counting down.
CGCCACCGCCTCCGGATTGCGGTCGGCGAGCAGCCAGCGCCGGCCCAGCCTGGCCGCCGCGACGCCGGTCGTCCCGCTCCCGGCGTACGGGTCGAGCACGAGGTCGCCCGGCCGGCTCGACGCGGCCACGATCCGCTCCAGCAGCCGCAGCGGCTTCTGGGTGGGATAGCCGGTCCGCTCCCGGCCGCCCGGCGGCACGATCGTCATCCACCACACGTCGGTGGGCAGCTTGCCGCGGGACGCCTTCTCCGGGCCGACCAGCCCCGGCGCGAGGTACGGGATGCGGTCCACCGCGTCGCGCTCGAAGGTCCACGCGTCGCCCTTGGCGTACCACAGGATGGTGTCGTGCTTGCGCGGCCACCGGTCCCGCGCGCGGCCGCCGTAGTCGTAGGCCCAGACGATCTCGTTGAGGAACCGCTCGGCGCCGAACACCTCGTCGAGCAGGAGCCGGACGTGGTGGGCCGTCCGCCAGTCCACGTGCAGGTACAGCGAGCCGTGCGGCGCGAGGACGCGGTGGACCTGCTCGACGCGCGCCCGGAGCGCCGCCAGGTGCTCGGGGAGCGGCAGCCCGTCGTCGTAGGCGAGGTCGCTGGTCACCTCGTACGGGGTGGCCCGGCCCCGGAACCCGGGCCGCTCCCGATCCCCGGCCCCGAGCCGGATCGACTGCAGCCGCCGCGGCGCGCCGGTCGCGAACGGCGGGTCTGCGTAGGCGAGGTCCACCACCCCGTCCGGCAGGGCTGCCAGCAGGTCGAGGTTGTCCGCCTCGACCACGACGCCCGGGACGCGCCCGGCCAGCACGGCCTCGACGGCCTCCCGGGCAGCAGGGTCCAGCCCGCCGCTCATCGGCGCACCGCGCTCGAGGGGCAGATCTCGCGGTAGGCGCAGAACCCGCATGCGATGTAGTCCGGCCTGGGGCCGAACTCGCGGCCCCGGATCCCCGCGGCGGCACCCCGCACGGCCTCGCGCGCCTTGTCGATCCGCTTGCGGTCAACGGGCGCCCGGCCCACCAGGCCCGTCTCGAGGAAGTGCAGCGCCACCTCGTCGGGCAGCCGGCCGGTCATCGCCTCGTAGGCCATGGCGTAGATGGACAGCTGGAGCGAGTTGCGCGCCCGCTCCCGCGCCTTGGCCGGGTCGCGCACGTCGGAGGACTTGTAGTCGGTGATGACGACCTTCTCGGGGGCCAGCCCGAGAGTGGGCTCGACCACGTCGGCGGCGAACGGCCCGTCCGCCGCCGGTGCGGCCTCGGGGGCGCGCTCGCCGGGCTCCGCCGGGACGATGTCCACGCGGTCGAACCGCCCGCGGACCCGGTCCCCGTCGAGCAGGAACGAGAAGTCCCGCTCGACGTAGGCGGGCACCACCGCGCCCGGACGAAGCTGCTCCGCCCGGAACCGCCGCAGCGCCTCGCGGCCGGCCGCCAGCCGCGCCTCCTCGTGCTCGCGCGAGAGGAACCCCTCGCTGGTCCAGGCGGCCTCGAACGCGGCGGACAGCGCATCCTCCGTCATGACCTCGCCGCGGGCGTGGCGCTTGTGGAACTCGGACACGGCCGCGTGCAGCGCGGCGCCGTAGATGATCGAGTGGTGCGGCGCCAGCGGGACCCGAAGCAGGTGGGCGAACTTGTACTTGAGGGGGCAGGTCAGGTAGTCGTCGATGGCGTAGAAGCTGAGCGTCAGCGGCTCGTCGGCGCGGCGCGGGACGGCAGCCGGGGCCGCCTCCGTCCGCTCGAGGCTCGCCAGGCGGTCCAGCGGACGCTGGGCGATCGCTCCTGCCCCCGCCGTGCCGGCCGCCACCGGCAGGTCCAGCGACTCGAGGACGAACGGCGACACCCGCCGCGCCCGCGCCCCGCCGTAGTCCGCGGCGTGCGTCAGGACCAGCTCGTCGCGGGCCCGCGTCATGCCCACGTAGAACAGCCGGCGCTCCTCTTGGAGCTGGTAGTCGCCCTCGGACAGCGTCTCGTCCACCAGCTCCACCGGGAGCGACAGCGGCTCGCGCCGGGCCGTTGCCGGGAAGCGCCCCGACACCAAGCCCGGCAGGTAGACCACCGGGAACTCGAGTCCCTTCGCCTTGTGCACGGTCATCACCGCCACGGCGTCCGCGTCCGGGTCGATGTCCGCGGTGGCCGGGTCGTCGCCCGCGGAGATCAGCGTCGCCAGATGGGGGGCGAGGAAGATCGCCCGGTCGTCCGGGAGCAGCGAGGACTGGGCACGGACGATGTCGAAGAAGCGGGCCAGGTTGGACAGCGCCTCCTCCGCCGAGACCGTGCCCGCCTCGGCGAGCCGCTTGAGCCAGCCCGTCTCGCGCATGAACGCGTAGGCGACCTCGCCCGCCGGCCGCTCCTGGGCGAGCGCGGTGAACCGCTGCAGGTCCGCCACCAGCCGCGCCCCGGCGGCCCGCGTCTGCGGGTCCAGGCGCAGGACGCCCGGCTGGCGTCCGAGCTCCTGGAGCACCTCCAGGACCGACCGGTTGCGCCGGCGCGCGGCCTGCACGATGGACGCCAGGCCCTCGCCGTCCAGCCCGTACAGCTCCGAGGCGGCCAGCCCGTACACGTCCACCGACGAGCCCGGGTCCGCGACCGCCCGCAGGAACGAGAGCAGCAGCTTCACCTCCGGCCGCGCGTACAGCCCGCTCGTCCCCGAGAAGCGCCACGGGATGCCCTCGAGGTTGAGCGACCGCAGGATCGGGTCCGCGGCCGCGTTCGCCCGGACGAGCACCGCCATGTCCCGGGCTCGGGCCCCCGCCGCGATCCGGCGCGCGACGTCCTTCGCGATCCAGTCCGACTCCTCCGTGGCGGTGGCGAACGCCTCGTGGCGGACGGGCTCGGCCCTCCCCTTGCGCGTCGCGACCAGCCGCTTGGCGATCCCCGCCCGGACCTCGAGCCGGTCAGGGTCGTTGTGGCGGACGAGCCGGTAGGCGGCGTCGAGGATCGGCGCCCGGGAGCGGTAGTTGCGCCGCAGCACGACCACCTTGGCGGCCCGGTAGCGCTCCCGGAACTCGAGGATGTTGCTGATGGCGGCGCCCCGGAACTTGTAGATGGACTGGTCGTCGTCCCCGACCACCGTCACGTTCCGGTGCGGCGCGGCGACGAGGGCCACCAGCTCGGCCTGCGCCCGGTTGGTGTCCTGGAACTCGTCCACCAGCACGTACTTGAACCGGCGCTGGACTGCGTCCCGGGCCGACGGCGACTCGCGCAGCAGCCGCAGCGCCAGGCTGACCTGGTCGCCGAAGTCCACCGCGCCGCGGGCCGCCAGCAGGCGCTGGTAGGTCCCGTAGGCGCGGGCGAGCTCGAGCCGCCGACGAGCCTCCTCCGCGAGGGACAGCGCCGCCTCCCGGTCCGCCGCCGGACCCCGCTCCGACGCGTCGACCGCGGCCGCGGCGGCGTCGGTCAGCCGCTGCGCGTGGGCGAGGAAGGCATCGGGCGACACGTCCTCGTCCTTGGCCCGGCTGAACAGCGTGGCCAGCGCGTCGAGGAACTTCGTCGGGTCCCCCAGCGGCCGGTACTCGTCGAGGCCCAGCTCGAACACGCGCTCGCGGAGGAACACCACCGTCTCCGGCCGGCTGAGCACCCGGAGGTCCGTCGGCAGCCCCAGCTCCAGCGCGAACTCCCGCAGCAGCCGGTCCCCGAACGCGTGGAACGTGGAGATGGCCGTGTCGGTGTAGCCGTACGGGACGAGCTGGTCCACCCGCGTCTGCATCTCGTCCGCGGCCTGGTCCGTGAACGTCAGCGCGAGGATCTCCGACGGCTTGGCTCGCCGGGTGGCGATGAGCCAGGCGATCCGACGGGTGATGACCTGGGTCTTGCCCGTGCCGGCCCCGGCCACCACGAGCAGCGGCCCGTCCCCGTGCGTGACCGCGCGGAGCTGCTCCCGGTTCAGGCCCGCCAGCAGCGCGCGCAGTCCATCCTGCCCCGGAGTGTCGGCACCCGCCGCGACCGGCGCCGCGGCCCCGGCCGGCGAGGCGCCCCAGACCGGGATCTGGACCAGGCCGCCGCCGTCGCCGCGGCGCGTGCGGCGCGTCATCTTGCCGAGAGGGGGGTTGCGGAGCTCGAACACGTGGCCACGATGCCGTGCCGCCGTGCCAGCTCCGGTGTCACGGCTCCCGCACCGATCAGGACCTGGCGCCGGGGATGTCCTGCGCCATGGCCATGCGGAGGGCCTCGGCCTCCTCGTCCGACAGCGCCGCCTCCGACCGCCCCCCGCTGATCGCCTTCGCGTAGACGCGCGTGTTCTGGCGCGCGTGCAGGCTGCTCACCACCACGCCGTCGCCGTGGTCGTCGAGGAGCGCCACCGCGAAGCTCTGGTTGCCGCCGGTGTCCTCGAACGGGTTGTAGCGGACCAGCCCCGAGCGCTGGATGGCCCTCCGCTGGACGGCCTCCATCACCGTGGCCCGCGAGCGCAGCTGGTCGACCCCGGTCGACAGCGCGGCGACCTTGTCCAGCGTGGCGTGCAGCGTGGACTCGAGGCTACGGCCGTCGCCCGCGCTGGTCAGGCTGGCGAGCCGGCGCTCCAGCTCGGACACGTGGCGCCACAGCAGCACCACGACCACGACGAGCACAACGACGGCGATGGCGAGGGCTGCGGTCGCGAGGCCGCTGCTGGTGGCGTCCAAGGTCTCCTCCGGTCAGGCCCGCCGAGTCTACCAGCGAGACGCCGCGGTGCGGACCCGGTGTATCCTTCCCGGCCGACGGCCCCGTGCCCGCGGGTGCCGCACTGCAGGAGGCCCAGGACACCGTCATGGCGAAGCGAGCGCGCGGCAGCGTCCGTCCCGGCCAGCGCCGGCCCATCGACCGCCGTCCCGCCGCGTCGCCGGCGCCCAGCCCCACACCCGCGGCGCCGCGGCCGGCCGGCCTCACCGACGCGGAGACGGAGCGCGCCGCCGTGCTGGAGCAGCAGCTGCTGGAGCAGGAGCGCCAGGCGGAGGCGGCCCGCACCCGCTCCCGGGAGCGCGCGGCGGACCGTCCGGAGCGCGTCCCCTACTCGGGCAGCTCGCTCTCCGTCCGCGCCGAGCAGGAGTACGCGTACGTCGCCCGCGACGTACGCCGGATCGCCGAGATGGCCGTGCTGATGCTGGCGATCCTGTTCGGCCTGTGGTTCCTGGTCGACATCGTCAAGGTGGTCACGATCGCCTGACGGCGGTCGGCGGCCCGCCCCGATGCCCGCCCGGCGCACGGTTCCCGGCACCCGACCCGAGCCCCTGTTCCGACCGCCGCCCGAGCGCCAGCCGCTCGCCGCCCGGATGCGCCCGCGGACGCTCGACGAGTTCGAGGGCCAGGCGCACCTCGTCGGCGAGCGCGGCCCCCTGCGGCGCTCCGTGTCGCGCGGCCGCCTCGGGAGCCTGCTGCTGTGGGGGCCGCCCGGGACCGGCAAGACGAGCCTGGCCCGCCTCCTGGCCGACGCCGTGGGCGCCGAGTTCCGGACCGTGAGCGCCGTCATGTCCGGGGTCGCCGAGGTCCGCGCCACCATCGCCGAGGCGCAGGAGCAGCTGGCGCTGTCCGGCCGCCGCAGCGTCCTGTTCATCGACGAGATCCACCGCTTCAACAAGGCCCAGCAGGACGCCCTGCTCCCGCATGTCGAGGACGGCACCGTCACGCTCATCGGGGCCACGACCGAGAACCCGTACTTCGAGGTCAACTCGGCGCTCCTCTCGCGGATGCGCGTGTGGCGCCTCGAGCCCCTGGGCGACGAGGACATCGCGTCGATCGTGCGGCGCGCGCTGGCCGACGCGGAGCGCGGCGTGGCCGGACCGCTCGGGCCGAGCGGCGGCGTGGCGCTGTCCGACGACGCGTTCGAGCACCTCGTGGACGTCGCCGGCGGCGACGCCCGCCAGGCGCTGACGATCCTCGAGGGTGCGATCACGCTCGCCGAGGACGAGGACGCGCGCGACGCGGATGGCCGCGTGTCCCCGACGCTCGCCCACGTCGAGGCGTCCGCCCAGCAGCGCGTGCTCGCCTACGACCGGGCCGGCGACGGCCACTACGACACGGTGTCGGCGTTCATCAAGAGCCTCCGGGGGAACGACCCTGACGCGGCGCTGTACTGGCTGGCGGCCATGGTCGCGGCCGGCGAGGACCCGCGGTTCATCGCCCGCCGGCTGATCATCTCCGCGTCCGAGGACGTGGGCAACGCGGACCCGCGGGCCCTCCAGGTGGCCGTGGCCGCGGCCCAGGCGCTCGACTACGTCGGCCTGCCGGAGGCGCAGTACGCGCTGGCCCAGGCGGCCACGTACCTCGCCACGGCCCCCAAGTCCAACCGCTCCGGGGCCGCCTACTGGCAGGCCGTGTCCGATGTCGTGGACCGGGGCTCGCTGCCCGTGCCGAACCACCTCCGCAATGCCGCCGACCGGCGCATGAAGGCGCACGGGATCGGCGTCGGCTACAAGTACCCCCACGACTTCGCCAACCACGACGTGGACCAGCAGTACCTGCCCGACGCCCTGGTGGGCCGCCGCTACTACCTGCCCGCGGACCAGGGCTACGAGCGCACCATCGCCGAGCGGATGGCGTGGCGCGAGGGGCAGCGCGAGGAGGCGAGGGCGAGCGGCCGGACGCCCCGCAACCCGGTCCCCGGCCCCTCCGGCGAGGGGGCTGGCATGAGCGCCGCGGCGAAGATCGTCCGCACGCGCGAGGAGAGCCGTCGCAGCCTGGCCGACGCCGAGCGGCGGGACGCGGAGCGGTAGCGACCCGGGGCGGCGGGTTCGCCAGTCGCGGCCCGTCGGGGGCAGAATGCTGGCGCGCCGACGGCGGCCCCACCGGTCGGCGTCAGCAACAGGGGAGCCTCGATGCGCCGCGCCGCCGCCCGATTCACGACCCGCGCCCTCGCTGCGGTCTGCGCGGCCCTCGTCCTGGCGGCCCTCGCCGCCCCGCTCGCCGCCGCCGCGAGTCCCACACGCCTCGCGTCGCCCGTCACCGACGACGCGGGCGCCCTCCCCGCCGGCGCCGCGGGCCAGGTCCAGGCGGCGTTCGACCAGGTCCAGGCCGCGACCGGCGTCCAGCCCTGGGTCTGGTACGTGGACACCACTGGCGGCGCCGACCCCGCGGCGTTCGCCACGGCCGCCGCCCGGGCCAGCGGCCTCGGCGCCGCGGACCTGCTGCTCGTGATCGCCATGAACGACCGCGCCTACGGCTACTGGAAGGGCGACGCCGTCCCGATCTCCGACAGCGACCTGGCCCTGCTCCTGTCGAGGACGCTGCCGGCCGACCTCCGGGCCGGCGCTCCGGACCGGGCCGCGATCGACTTCGCCGAGCAGCTGGGTGCGGCGCTCACCGCCACGAAGCCGCCCGTGGCGACCGCGGCGCCGATCGCCACTGCCGCGCCGATCGCCACGGCCGCCCCGGCGCCCGCCTCCAGCGGTGCGGACAGCACGCTGCCCACGCTGCTCGCGATCGTCGCCGTCGTGGTCGGCGCCATGCTCGTCGTCTGGTACCTCGCCACCCACCGGGAGGCCACCGGCAACGCGCCTCGGCTGCCGGCCGGCGGCCCCCGGGACGACCTCGCCCGGATGTCGGACCGGGACCTCGAGGCGCTCGCCAACAGCGCCCTGCTCCAGACCGACGACGCCGTCTGCGACTCCGAGCAGGAGTTGGGCTTCGCGCAGGCGCAGTTCGGCGACGCGGCGGCGGCCCCGTTCTCCACGGCCATCGAGGGCGCCAAGGCGGACCTGCGAGGCGCCTTCACCACGCGCCAGCAGCTCGACGACGCCACGCCCGAGACCCCGTCCCAGCGGCGCCAGATGCTCGAGCAGCTCGTTCGCGCCTGCCGCTCGGCGCAGCAGAAGCTCGACGCCGAGGCCGCGCGGTTCGAGCAGCTGCGGGCGCTCCAGAGGCAGGCGCCCGGGATCATCGAGGCGCTGCCCGCCCAGGCCGACGCCCTCGAGACCCGCCTGCGCGCGGCGGGCCAGACGATGGCCCACCTCCAGACGTACGCCGACGCCGACTGGCAGGCGGTGGCGCCCAACCCCGACGAGGCGGCCAAGCGCATCGCCGCCGTCCGCGCCGCGGTGGACGCGGGCACCGCCGCCGTGGCCGCCGGAGACGGGCCGAAGGCCGCCGCCGCAGCCCAGGCCGGCCAGGACGCGCTCGCCCAGGGCGCGCGGTTCCTCGACGCCATCGACGCCCTCGCACGGCAGCTCGACGCCGCCGCCGGCTCGGTCGGCTCGCAGCTGTCGGCCGCCGAGCAGGACATCGCGAGGGCGAGGGCGGCCGTCGGCTCGCCGGGCGCGGACGCCGGGGCGGCCGACCGCGTGGCCCAGGCGGACGAGCTGCTCGCCCAGGCCCGGACGGCCCTCGACCCGCCCAAGCCCGACGTGACCACGGCGCTGGACAGGGCCCGCCAGGCCGAGAAGCTCGCCGAGGACGTCCTCGCCCAGGTCCGCTCCGCGCAGGAGGCCGCCGCGAGGGCGTCGGCGCGGCTGAGCGCGGCGATCAGCACCGCCCAGGCCTCGGTCGTGCGCGCGCAGGGCCTGGTGTCCACCCGGCGGGCCGGCGTCGGCACCGAGGCGCGGACGCGGCTGGCCGAGGCGGAGCGCCACCTGAACGAGGCCCTCGCCCTCGCCGCGAGCGACGCGGCCGCAGCCGCCTCGGAGGCCGACACGGCAAGCCGCCTCGCGGCCGAGGCCGAGTCGCTGGCCCAGCAGGACTACAACCGCTGGGACGACCCCTGGCGGGGCGGAGGAGGCGGCGGGAACGCGAACGCGGACCTGGCCGGGGCCATCATCGGCGGGATCATCGGCGGGATGCTCAGCGGCGGCGGCCGCCACCGCGGCGGACCGTTCGGGGGCGGCGGGTTCGGCGGGTTCGGCGGCGGCTGGGGCGGGGGCTTCGGCGGCGGAGGCGGGTTCGGCGGCGGCTCGTCCGGCAGCGGCCGCTGGTGACCCTGCGCCATCAGGGGTGTCGGGACGGGTCGGGCCGCGCCGAGTCGCCCACAGCGCACCGGGCGCGTACGATGGTGACGTCCCCGGGCGCCGCGACCCCGCGCGCCGGATCTGACGGACTGAGGGCGGCACCGGTCCGTGCCGCCAAGCGGTTGGAGGGGCAGTCATGGCCCAGTCATCGATCCTCGGACGCATCGGCCAGCTTGTCCGGGCCAACGTCAATGCGCTGATCGACAGCGCAGAGGACCCCCAGAAGATGCTCGACCAGCTCGTCCGCGACTTCACGGACAACATCCGCGAGGCCGAGGAGGCGGTAGCCCAGACGATCGGCAACCTGCGCCTGCTCGAGGACGACGCCAAGGAGGCGGCCGACGCCGCCGCCGAGTGGGGCGCCAAGGCCGCCGCAGCGTCCAAGAAGGCCGACGAGCTCCGCGCCGCCGGCAGCACCGCGGACGCCGACAAGTTCGACAGCCTCGCCCGGGTCGCGCTCAAGCGCCAGATCTCGTTCGAGGACCAGGTCAAGACGTTCAAGCCCCAGATCGAGCAGCAGACCGCCCTGGTGGAGCAGCTCAAGAACGGGCTGAACCAGATGCGCGCCAAGCGCGAGGAGCTGGTCCAGAAGCGCGACGAGCTGATCAGCCGCGCCAAGATGGCCCAGGCGCAGGTCAAGGTCCAGGAGACGCTCAAGAGCGTCAACGTGATGGACCCCACCAGCGAGGTGGCCCGCTTCGAGGAGAAGATCCGCCACGAGGAGGCCCGCGCCAAGGGCATGGCCGAGGTCGCGGCGAGCTCGCTCGACGCGCAGTTCGCCAGCCTCGAGGACGAGGAGAGCTCCGCCGAGGTCGATGCCCGGCTGGCGGCGCTCAAGTCCGGAACGCCGGGCTGATCAGGCCCTGACGGCCGCGGCGGGCCCCCTCTCGCGGGGTCCGCCGCGCCCCGAGTGCGACCGCGTCCCGGGACGCGGGCTCAGATCAGCTCGAGGTACAGGTGGTAGGCGGTCGCGACCAGGTCGCGCCGGACCTCGTGCCCTTGGGCGCCCGTCGCGCCCAGGACCACGACCGGCAGCGCCGGGCCGCCCTCGCCCGACCCCGGTCCGCCGAGTTGGAGCCGCGCGGTTGCCGGCGTCCCCGCCACGGCCGGGCGTCCGGCCGGTGCCGCCAGCGTGGTGCCAAGGGCGGCCACCGCGGACTGCGCGCCGGGGTCCACCGCCGTCGCCGCGCTCATGACGCGCTGCCCGCAGTCGAGTCCGCCCGGCGCAGCATCTCGGCGATCGCCTCGGGCGGGAGCGTGGTCCTGCGGGCGACGACCCTGGCGATGCGCCTCGGGTCTCCGCCCGTCCTGCGGAGCTGCGTCGAATCCAGCCCGGGCCAGAGGAGCTGGGCGCGCCGGATGTAGAGCTGGCCGTCTGCGGTCATCGTGTCCTCCGTCCGCCGAACCGTCTCGGGACGCGAGCGCTGCTCGAGCCTGGATGGGACGCCACGGCGCGGTACGGCAAGCCTACGGGCCGCCGGCCCGCCCGTCCGTCACCCGGGTGACACTGAGCGGGACAGCCGCGCTCGCGCTCCTCCGGCGGGCCGTCAGGCCGGGGCAGCGTCCAGCCGCGTGATCGCGGCGTAGGTCTGCCGGACCAGCTCGTAGCAGTAACAGGCCTCGCGGCGGAGCCCCGCGGTGTCGAGGAACTCGATCTCGCCCGGCCGGGTGTCGATCAGCCCGGCCTGCCGGAATCCGTCCAGGCCGGCCGACAGCTTCGGCCGCGACGCCCCCACCAGGAGGGCGAGCCGATCGTGGGTGATCAGGAGCGGCCGTCCGCCGGTCCGGATGTGGGCGGCGAGCAGCAGCCGGGCCAGCCGCGAGCTGAGGGGGTGGAACCGGCTGCACACGACCATCTGGGCGATGACGGCCTCGCGCAGCGCGAGGTACCGCATGACGTACCGGTTGAGCCGCGCCGACGCCTCGAGCAGCCGGATGAAGTCCGGCACCGGCAGTCGCGCGGCCGTGCCGCCGACGACGCACATGCGGTCCAGGGCGAGCTGCGGGCTGCCGAGGGCCTCGTTGAGGCCGACCGCACCCTCGGGTCCCACCATCGCCATGAACACGCCGCCGCCGTCGCGCTCCCACGCGAGGAGGGCGAACACCCCGGTGAGCGGGAACCACACGGACGCACCGTCGCCGCGCGCACTCGTGACGTCGCCCGGCGCGAACGGCTCGATCACCGCGCTGCGCTCCACGCGGGCCAGCTCCGAAGACGGCAGCAGGCGGAGCAGGTGGTTCTCCCGGAGCTCCGATCGGTGGCTCATCGCCCGCCTCACCCCTGCGGTCCGCGCCGACGCACCAAGGATGCGCCGCGTCCCGCGGGGGGCCGCAGGGCGAGAGGGACCGACCGGGGTGCGTCGTTGGGCACAACCTGACCGAGGGCTACCCGGCGGCCGCGCGCTCCAGCTCGGCCAGGTCCAGCTTCTTCATCCGGAGCATCGCCTGGGTCGCCCGGGCCGCCCTTCCCGGGTCCGGGTCGCCCAGGTAGCGCCAGAGGGCCGCCGGGACGACCTGCCACGAGACGCCGAAGCGGTCCTTGCACCAGCCGCACTGCTGGGCGTCCGGGTCGCCGTCCTCGGTGAGCCGGTCCCACAGCGCGTCCAGCTCGGCCTGCGTCGCGCAGGTCACCATGAACGAGACCGCCTCGGTGAAGGGGAACTGCGGCCCGCCGTTGAGGGCGATGAACGGCTGGTCCGCGAGGTGGAAGTGCACGGTCATCGCCGAGCCGGGCTCGCGGCCGTGGACCTCGCGGCCGGCCTCGGAGTACCGCGACACCTCGTCGACCCCGCTCTCGGCGAACAGGCTCACGTAGAACTCGGCGGCCTCCTCGGCCTGGCCGTCGAACCACAGGTACGGGGTGATCGGCCCCACGGGCCGCACCGGAAGTGCCGACATCGCGCTCGCCTCCCCGCTCACCGGGCGCCCGCCAGCCCGGCGGCCAGCAGCTCGTCGAGCCGCTGGAAGCCGTCGTCCAGGCCCTCGCTCATGCCCGCGGCGACCATGGCGTCGCGGGCCTCGACCGTCTGGTGCACGGAGCGGATGCGCGCGACCGTCTGGCCGTCGCGCTCCACCAGGCGCAGCTCGTCGAGGGACACGTGGCCCGGCGCCCCCTCGTACTCGAACGTCTGGACCAGGGTGTAGGGGTCCGCACCGGTGCGGTGGAAGGAGCCGTGGAAGGCGTGCTCCACGCCGTCTTCGCCGGCGTGGAGGTACCGGTACGAGCCGCCGCGCGCTCCGAGCTCCCAGTAGTCCACGCGCATCTGGAGGCGGCGCGGGCCGAGCCATCGCACGACGATGTCGGGGTCGGTCCACGCGCGGTAGACCAGGTCGCGCGGCGCGTCGAACGCGCGCTCGACCTCGATGAACGGGGTGCCCGGCGGAGCGGCGACGAGGGTCGCAGTCATGGGGCCTGCCTCCTGACGAACTGATCGGGACGCGGTCAGGGCTTCGGCCGCCCGAGCTCGGCGAGGACCTCGTCGAGGCGCTCGAAGCGCTCCTCCCAGGCCGCGCGGTAGCGCTCGAGCCAGTCCTCGGCCTCGCGCAGCGCCTGCGGCTCCAGGCGCGAGAGGTTGGCGGTCCCCCGCCGATGGCGCGACACGAGGCCGGCGCCCTGGAGCACCTTGAGGTGCTTCGAGATCGCCGGCTGCGAGATCGCGAACGGGGCGCCGAGCTCGCCCACCGTGGCCTCGCCGGCGGCGAGGCGCTCCAGGATCGCCCGGCGCGTCGGATCGGCCAGGGCGCCGAACACAGCGCTCAGGGGATCCGGGCCGGGATCATTCATAACCCGCAGGTTATCCATGAACGGATTGAAGCGCGCCGGTCCCCGCCTGTCAAGCCCGGGAGGCGCAGGAGTCCCAGGATGCGCCGGGCGGGCCCGGGGAGGGTGCTCGTCTCCAGATCCGCGTCGTCTGCGGGCAGCCCCGGTCGGCGGTGGCCCGACGACGGCCTGTGTCGGTCAGCCCGCCTTGGGCGGGCGCCCGCGGCGGGCGCCGGGCAGCCTGGCGGTGGACACGTAGATGGTGCGACCACGGACGGCCATGTTGACGTCCGGCCGCTGGGCGGCGATCACCCGCTTCACGGCGAGGCGGAACGTGGGGACCTTGTCGGCCGGCTCGAGCTCGAGGGCGATGACGTCCTCCTCCGACTTGAGGCGGGTGAGCGCCTTGCGGATCTCCTCCTCGCGCGCCAGGGCGGCCAGCTGGCGCGGGCTCAGCGCGCGCTCGCGCGGCTTGGGCGCGAGCTCCTCCAACTTCGCGGCTCGGATTCGCATCGGTCCTCGGCTTTCGCGTGCAGGGCGGTCACGACGCCCGCATGATGCCACGCCCGGCCGGCGCCGGGACAGCCCCCCAGCGCCGCGGGGACGCCGCCATACGCGACGAATGTCGGGGCTCCCCGGCGGAATCCCGCCGTCGTATGCTTCGCGGGAATGCGGCGCAGATCCGCCGCGAGGGAGGTGCAGATGACGGATCCGTCTGGGGGCGCGCCCATTCCCCCTCCGCCCGCGGGCAACTGGCAGGCGCCGCCGCCGCCCCAGCCGAGCGGCTTCCAGCAGGCCCCGATCGAGCCGGGCCCCGCCCCGGGCATCGCCTACGCGGACCTCGTGACGCGCGTCATCGCGTACGTCATCGACTCGATCCTGCTCGCCGTCGCGGGCGCGATCGTCGGGCTGGTCCTGGGCGTCGCGATCCTCGGCTTCCTGCTCACCGGCGGGTTCGTCCTGGCGGTCTTCGGCGCGGCCATCCTCGCGCTGGTGATGCTCGTGCTGTCCGCCGTCTACTTCGTCTACACGTGGACGACGATGCGGGCATCGCCCGGGCAGAAGATCCTCAATCTCGAGACGGTCAACGCCGCCGACGGCGCGACGCTCACCCAGCCGCAGGCGATCCGCCGCTGGGCCTTCCTGTTCGGCCCCCAGGCCGTGGCGAGCGCCCTCCAGTTCGGCTTGGGCGCCTCCGACATCAGCTGGCTCAGCCCGCTGATCTCGCTGCTGTCGCTCCTGTACGTGATCTACCTGCTCTACAGCGCGTCGCAGAGCCCCAAGCGCCAGGGCTTCCACGACGCCCAGGCCGGCACGGTGGTGATCAAGCACCTGTAGCCAGGCGCCACGCCTCCGCGAGCGAACGGGGCCGTTCCGGCGGCCCCGTTCTTCGTCTGCCGGCCTACGGCTCGAAGTCGAGGCTCCGGAGGTGCCGCGGCCGGAACACGGCAAGCGGCCGGCGGTCGAAGGCGGCGACGCGCCGGACGCCCAGCCGCTCGGCCGTGGCCACCAGCACCGCGTCGGCGAGGCGCGGGCGGTGCTCCGCCGCCTCCCCCATCAGCTCCGCCGCGCGGCGCAGGTCGTCGGGCGTCGGCGCCACCAGCCGGATGGCGCCCGCCACCAGGCTCTCCAGCACCGCCAGGCTGGCGGCCGCGCCCAGCTCCCGCTGGAGCAGCACGTCGAGCTCAGCCAGCGACATCGCCCCCAGGAGCAGCGGCTCGTCCACGCGCCGGAACCAGGCCATGGCTGCCTGGTGGTTGAGGTCGGCCGCGTCCGCGGCCGCGACGACCGCCGAGGGGTCGAGCAGGACGGCCATCTAGGTGCCGCCCTGGCGCCGTCCGGCGTCGCGGCGGACGATCGCCCGCCCGTCCAGCGACAGGCGGCCGTGGCCGCTCCGCCCGATGCCCAGGAACGGGAACTCCGGGGCGGACCCGTGCGCGTCGAGCCACGCCTCCAGGGCCGCGGTGATCACCGACGTCTTCGTGGTGCGCTGCCGGTGGACGTGGCGGTCGAGGCGGTCGAGCAGGTCCGCGTCGAGCAGGATGGTCGTTCGAACCGTCTTCATATGACGTCATATCTACCACGGTAGACGGGCGGGCGCCAGTTCCGTCACCATGCCGCCCATTCCCTGGGCGCCCTCTGGAGACCACGCGATGACCCGCTTCGAGCCGAACCTCCGCATCCCCGGGCCCACGGCCCTGCCGCCGTCCGTCCGCGAGGCCGGCGGGCGGCAGATGGTCAACCACCGCGGCGAGGAGTTCAAGGCGCTGACCAAGCGCGTCGAGGCGGCGATGAAGCCGTTCTTCGGCACCGAGCACGACGTGATCCTGCTCACGTGCGCCGGGACCGGCGGCCTCGAGGCGGCCGTGGTCAACACGCTGTCCCCGGGCGACCCGGTCCTGGCCGTGACGATGGGCGCCTTCGGCGACCGCTTCGCCAAGGTGGCCGAGGTCTACGGCGCCGCGGTCACGCGCCTCGAGGTCGAGTGGGGCCGGGCGCCCGAGCCGGCGGCGGTGGGCGCGGCCGCCGCCGCGATCGCGGGGCTCAGGGCCGTGCTGCTGACCCACAACGAGACCTCGACCGGCGTCACGAGCGACGTCGAGGCGCTGGCGGCCGCAGTCCGGGCCGCGGCGCCCGAGGCGCTGGTCCTGGTGGACGGCATCTCCGCGCTGGGCGCGGTCCCGTTCGAGATGGACCGCTGGGGCTGCGACCTGGTGGTGACCGGGTCCCAGAAGGCCTGGATGTCGGCGCCCGGGATGGCGTTCGTCGCTGTGGGCCCCAGGGCGTGGGCCGCCGCGGACGCGGCGAGGATGCCGCGCTTCTACCTGGACCTCAAGCGCCACCGCGAGTCGCAGGCCAGCGGCGAGAGCCCGTGGACGCCGGCCGTGGCGGTGCTGTTCCAGGTGGACGAGGGGATCCGGCTGATGCAGGCGGAGGGGGCGGGCGTCCACGCCCGCCACGCCGCCTGCGCGGCGATGACCCGCGCCGGGCTGCGGGCGCTGGGCTTCCAGTTGCTCGCGGACGACGCCGTGGCGTCCAGGACCGTCACCGCGGCCTGGATCCCCGACGGCCTCGACTGGAAGGCCTTCAACGGCGGCCTCAAGCGCCGCGGCCTCGTCGTCGCCGGCGGACAGGGCAAGCTCAAGGGCCGGATCTTCCGTCTCGGCCACCTGGGGTCGGTCACCACCGACGACATCATCGCGGCGATCAGCGCCATCGAGGCGCAGGCGCTCGAGGCGGGCCTCGCGGTGAGGCCCGGCGCCGGGGTCGCCGCCGCGCAGGCCGCCCTCGTGGCGGCGGAGGCCCGCTGATGAAGATCCTGGTCGTGGAGCCGCTCGCCGCCGAGGGGCTCGAGATCCTGCGCCGCCACCACGAGGTCGAGGTTCGCCTCGGCCTCGCACGCGACGAGATCATCGCCCTGCTGCCCGAGTACGACGCCCTGGTGGTGCGGAGCCAGGTCAAGGTCGACGCCGAGATGATCGCCGCCGGCGCCCGCCTGGTGGTGGTGGGCCGGGCCGGGGTGGGCGTGGACAACGTGGACCTCGAGGCGGCCACGCGAGCGGGGATCACCGTGGTCAACGCCCCGACGGGCAACACGATCGCGGCCGCGGAGCTGACCATCGCCCTGCTGCTGGGCCTCGCCCGCAAGACCGCGGCCGCGGACGCGTCCATGCGCCGCGGCGAGTGGAAGCGCTCGCAGTTCACCGGCACCGAGCTCCGGGGCAAGACCCTGGGCATCGTCGGCCTGGGCAAGATCGGGCAGGCGATCGCCGTCCGGGCCCGCGCCATGCAGATGACGGTCATCGGGTCCGACCCGTTCGTGACGCCCGAGCAGGCGGCCACGCTGGGCGTGGAGCTGCTGCCGTTCGAGGACGTGGTCGCCCGCGCGGACGCCATCACCGTCCACGTCCCCAAGACCAAGGCCACCACGGGCATGATCAACGCGGCCGTCATCGAGCGCATGAAGCCGGGCGTGCTGCTGCTCAACGTGGCCCGCGGCGGCATCATCGACGAGGCCGACCTCGCGGCGGCGCTCCGCAGCGGGCGCGTCGCCGGCGCCGGGATCGACGTCTACACCGCCGAGCCGCCGACGGGCAACCCGCTCCTCGAGGCGCCGAACACGCTGCTCACGCCGCACCTCGGCGCTTCGACCGAGGAGGCGCAGGTGGCGGTGGCCACCGAGGTCGCCGAGCAGATCCTCGACGTGCTCGAGGGGCGGTCGGCCCGGTACGCGGTCAACGCCCCGCTGCTCACCGCCGAGACCGCGCAGGCGATCGCCCCCTACCTGCCGCTGGCCGAGATCCTCGGCCAGTTCGCGGCCCAGATGCTCCGGGCGGCCCCCCGGACGCTCACGATCGAGATCGCCGGCGAGCCGGCTGCGCACGACGCCAGCCCGCTGGTCGCCGCGGCGCTGCGGGGCCTGATCGCGGCTACCAGCGAGGAGCGGGTCAACCTGGTCAACGCGGGCACGCTCGCCAAGGCGCGCGGCATCACGGTGGTGGAGCGCAAGGTCCAGAGCGCGGGCGCGTTCTCCTCGCTGCTCACCCTCACGGCCGAGGCCGACGGCGGCTCCATCACGGTGGCGGGCACGGTCGCCGGCGGCGAGCCGCGGCTGGTCCGCCTCGGCGCCCACGCCATGGACCTGGCGCCGGCCGGCCACATGCTCATCACCAACCACCGCGACCGGCCGGGCACCGTGGGCCGCGTGGGCGCCATGCTCGGCCAGGCCGACGTCAACATCAGCTCGATGACGCTCGCCCGCTCCGCGCCCCGCGCCGACGCGTTCATGGTGCTCGCGCTCGACGACGCGCCGCCGGCGTCGGTGATCGAGGCGCTGCACGCCGACGACGCGATGATCGACGTGTGGTCCGTGACGCTCGACATCCACCCGTGACCGCCGGGCCGACGTCCACGGGCCGCCCGGACGGCTTGCCGCTGATCCCCGACGGCCTCGACGCCACCGTCGTCCTGCTCCGCCACGGCGAGAGCGAGTGGATCCGCGAGGGGCGCTTCCAGGGGTCGGCCGAGACGCCCCTCTCGGCGCTCGGCCGTCGCCAGGCGGCCCTCGCCGGCGAACGCCTCGCGAGGCCCCACGCCCCGCCGGCGATGCCCGTCCCCGGCGGCCTCCCCCGCCAGATCGTGCACTCGCCGCTGGGGCGCGCCGCCGAGACGGCCCGTGCCGTCTCGTCCGCGATCGCGGACCTGGGACCCGCCGCTCCCCTCCCCGAGCTGCGGGCCGAGCCGGGCATCCGCGAGATCGGCCAGGGGGTCTGGGAGGGCCTGACCGGCGAGGAGATCGCGCGCCGATGGCCGCGCGAGATCGCAGACTGGCGGCGGGATCCGCTGTCGGCCCATGCGCCCGGCGGCGAGTCCGTGGTCGAGGTGGACGCCCGGGTCCGGCCGGCGCTGGCCGCTGTGCTCGACGACCTCGGGCGGGGCTACCCGCGCGGGACCACCGACCGGCCGCAGGTCCACGGGTACCGGGGCGCCGGCCAGCTCGGCGAGCAGCCCTGGTCGGTCCTCGTGGGCCATGACGGCGTGTTCAAGGTGGTGCTGCTCGCGCTCTTCGACCTGCCCCTCTCGCGGTTCTGGTCGTTCTCACTCGGGCTGACCGGGATCTCGGTGGTGGAGGTCCGGGGCGGGCGGCCCGTGCTGCGCGCCCACAACTGGACCGGCCACCTCGCCCCGATCGAGGACGAGCTCGCTCGCGAGGCGGCCGAGCGGCGGGCGAGGTCCGGCGCCCTGTAGGCCGCCCGGCCAGCACAGCGCGGCGGCCGTCCGCGCTCAGCGGCGGCGGCGCCAGGGCCGGCGTCGGAAGATCAGCCGCACGAGGGAGAGCCGCAGCCGGCGCATCGCGGCCGCCACGGCGTGCTCGCGCTCTGGGGTCAGCTCGACGCGGGCGTAGGTCGTCTCCACCTTGGCGTCGGCGACCGTGGTGATGTCCGGCCTGGCCACGGGGACCAGCTCGCCGAGCGACGCTGCGTACTCGTAGACGGTCTGGGTCGGACGGGGCGCGAACCCGAACCGCGACGCGGACTGCGACACCGTGGCCCAGGCCGCGTCCGGCGTCACCTCGCCCCGCGGCCCGCGCCACCAGGCGATCGAGATCAGCGCCCCCAACGCCGCGACCAGGAGCGCGCCGATGGCGACCGCCAGCGCCTGGTCCAGGGGCTGGGCGGCCGTGGGCGTCGCCGTGCCGCCCGGCGGCACGATGGGCGGGAACGGGCGAGCCGTGCGGCGCGGCAGGTCCCCCGACGTGTCCGACGACGGCAGCGGCGCCGAGGCGGTCGGGACGGGGGCGCCGACCGGCAGGGGGACCGGCTGGCCGACCCCGCCTCCGGTGGGATCGAACGGGATCCAGCCGTAGCCCGGGAAGTAGACCTCCACCCAGGCGTGGGCCTGCGAGTTGCGGACGACCTCCTGCCCGCCCGAGATCTCGGAGGGCAGGAAGCCCTGCACGAGCCGCGTGGGGATCGGGTCGGCCGGGTTGGCGGCGCGCAGCAGGATCGCCATCGTCGACGCGTAGTGGAGGCAGTAGCCGGTCCGGTACTCGGCGAAGCACTCCACGGCGCTCGGGTTCTGGCAGTTGACGGCCCGCACGTCCGTCGAGTAGGTGAAGTAGTCAGACCGGAAGAACGCCTCCATCGCGCTCGCGAGGTCATAGGGGTTGGTGGTCCCCGCCTTGGCGAGGACCGTCGCGAGCAGCTTGTCCGCGTAGGGCCCCATCGCGCCGAACGGGACCTGCGTGTACTGGGCGGTGATGTCGTTCGGGTAGACCGTGGAGGCGGCCCGCAGCTTGTTCTGGGTGATCCCGTCCGCCTGGCCCAGCCGGGGCACCGCGGCCGTCACGGTGTACGCGGTGTCGGCAGCCACGCTGTCACCCGCGAACCAGCCCTGAAGGCCGGTGATCGACAGCGTCGACGGCAGGTTCACGCTCTGCGCGAGGCCCGGCGACAGCAGCGCGGTGTCGTGGTAGCCCACGGGGTGCACCGTCACCTTCATCGTGTCCACCAGATCGGGGGCCGGGACCTCGGGCGAGCCCGCGAGCAGGTTGGCGCCGGCGGGCAGGTCGGCGGAGCGGGTCTCGCTCTGGATCCACCCGCCCAGCGCGAATACGTCGTACGTCGTGGCGACGAACTTGAGGCCCTTGGCCGCCGGCGGCACATCGGCCGTGAACGCGATGCCCGCGTCGCTGAACCACTGGTTGCCGATCTGCGCGGTCGGGCCGAAGGACACGCCGCCGCCCCCGCGGACGTCGCCGCCCACGGGGAAGTACCCCTGGAACTGCTTGGTGAACTGGACGAGCTGCCGATTGAGCCCGGTCCACGCGCCGGCCAGCGGGCTCGACGCCGCCTGCTGGGTGAGGAAGAGCGAGGCGATCACGGCGCCCACGATGAACACGGTGCCGCCGCGCAGGTAGAGCGCCGACACGGACCCCGGGTCGCCGATCCGGCGCCGGGCCCACGTCGTCCGCTCCCCGAACACGTGCATCTCGATCAGGAGGAACAGCGAGGTGCCCGTGTACAGCACCAGCCACCCCAGCTGGTCGCGGCGCGTGATCGCCATGTTCACGAGCAGGACGAGCCCGACCACGACCACCGCGGCGAGCGGACGGCGATGGCCGAAGATGGCGTAGGCCCCGAACTGCATCGTCCCCCACACCAGGCCGGCCAGGACCAGGACGAAGTGGACTTCCTGGGTGGTGAACGACAGGCCGCGGACCGTCAGGTCGAGGTAGGCCTGCAGGGTGCCGTTGGCCGTGAACCGGAACGCCTGGGCAGCCGAGAGGCTGGGCAGAACGGCCTGGCCCGCGATGATCGGGAGCAGCAGGCCCGCGAAGGCGGCGCCCACGAGGTGGGTGGTCCAGCGGCCCCAGCCCGCCTTCGCGCCGGCGAAGCCGGCCAGCGCGCCCAGCAGGGCGCACTCGGCTAGGCAGTCGGTCAGCGCGCCGTGGCCGTCTACCCAGGCCGGCTCGTCGATCGCCGTGGCGATGATCAGGCCCAGCACCGCGACCAAGAACACCACGGACCAGCCCTCAACGGGCCTCCAGCGCCGCTGCGACAGCTCCTCGCGGGCGTTCGCGATCATCGTGCCAGCACCTCGCCCAGGGGTCGCCCCGGTCCGACGACGTAGGCGTGCAGTTCGTACTCGGCGAGCGCGTGGCGCATGGCGCGCACGTGCTGGCGCAGCTCCTCGGTCGCCGCCGCGCCGACCGGCGGATCGAACTGCGCCCAGTCCAGCAGGACCACCACGACGCCCACGCCTCGGGTCCGCAGCGTGGCCAGCGGCCGGATGAACGCGGGATCGAGGGTGGCCGTGATGACCACCGCCGTCATGCCCCGGCGCAGCCGGCCGATGCCCGTCACCAGCACCTCGTCGAGCGGCGTGCTGCCGTCCGCCTCCACCGCGGCGAGCAGCTGCATGATCTTCAGCCGCTGGCGCGCCCCGCGGTCAGCCGGGATGACCGTCGTCCGGTGGCTGCCGACCGTGAGGCCCACGGCGCGGTTCTCGGCGATCGCCTTGTCCGCGATCGAGGCCGCCACCCGGACGGCCACCTCGGTGGTCGAGTCGTCGCCCTCGCCCGCCTCGAGCTCGGCGTCGAGGTCCAGGAACAGCCAGACGTCGGTCGTCTGCTCCAGGTCGAACTCCTTGACGAAGATCTCGCCCGTGCGCGCGGTGGTGCGCCAGTGGATCCGGTTCATCGAGTCGCCCGGCGCGTACGGGCGCACGGTCGTGGCGAGGGGTGTGGTCTGCAGGGTTCGCTCGGGCGAGGCGTGGGCCCCCTCGATGCTCGCGGGCGGCAGGCGGAAGAACGGCAGCGGGTCGATCCGCGGATAGACGACGACGGAGATGCCGTGGCCGACGCCGGCCGACGCCTCGAAGAACCCGAACGGGTCGCCGGTGCGCACCTGGAGCGGGTCGATGCGGAAGTGGCCCCGACGCTCGAGCAGCGCGCGGACCAGCCACGAGCGCTCGGCGCGGGAGCCGAGCGAGAGCGCTCGACCGGGCAGGCCGTTGGGCAGGTTCGAGGGGTTGTGGACCTCCAGCCACGGCTTCGGCAGCCGACCCGTGTTGCGGATCGTGTAGGTGATGCGCAGCCGGTCGCCCACGTGGCCCGTGAGCTGGTTCACGGCATAGCCGGCCTCGAGGTCGGCCAGGCCGAGGCGCGTGACCACGTAGCTGCCGCCGCCGACGAGCAGCCCCAGGTACACCAGGAAGAACAGGAACGCGTACCCGGTCGAGAACGCGGCGACCGCCAGGAAGATCGCGAGGCCCAGGAGCTGCAGCCGCCGGATCACGATCGACCCTGTCGGTGCCGCGCTATTCGGCGACCGGGCTCGGCGTGGTCTCGCGAGGGCCGCCGACCGCGCGGCGCGCCGCCTCGATGGGCGTCGAGTCCAGCAGCTCGCCGATGACCTGGGCGGACGAGACGTCGTGGATGGTGCTGGCCGTCTTGATGATCACCCGGTGGGCCAGCGCGGGCTCCGCGAGCGCCTTGACGTCGTCGGGGATCACGTAGTCGCGGCCGAGCAGGCCGGCCAGGGCCTGCGAGGCGCGGTACAGGGCGATCGACCCGCGCGGGCTGGCGCCGAGGTACACGTCCGGGTGGCCGCGCGTCGCCGCCACGAGCCGGACGATATAGCTGCTGACCGAGGGGTCCACGTAGATGCCGCGCACGGCCGCCTGGAGTCCGCGCAGCTCGTCGCCCGTGCACACCTCCTCGAGGTCGTCGAGCGGGTGCGACACCTTCTGGTCGTCGAGGACGCGGATCTCGTCGGCCAGGGCCGGGTAGCCGAGCCGGAGCCGCAGCAGGAACCGGTCGAGCTGGGCCTCCGGCAGCGCGAACGTGCCCTCGTACTCGATCGGGTTCTGCGTCGCGATGACCAGGAACGGGTCGGGCATCCGGTGCGTCACGCCGTCGATCGTCGCCTGGCGCTCGTCCATGCACTCCAGCAGGGCGCTCTGCGTCTTCGGCGTGGCGCGGTTGATCTCGTCGGCGAGCACGACCTGGCTCATGATCGGGCCCGGCCGGAACTCGAACTCCTGGGTCTTCTGGTTGTAGATCGAGAGGCCAGTGACGTCCGAGGGCAGCAGGTCCGGCGTGAACTGGATGCGCCGGAACGAGCAGCCGAGGCTCTTGGCGATGGACTTGGCGAGCACCGTCTTGCCGGTGCCGGGCACGTCCTCGATCAGCACATGGCCGCGGCACAGGAGCGCCACCAGCGCGAGGCGCACCTCCCGGTGCTTGCCCACGATGACGCGCTCGACATTCTCGAGGACGCGGTCGCCGATCTCTGCAATGCTGCCCATCGGTCTCCCGTCGTGGCGCGGCGAAGGGCCGCTTCTCCATGCGGGCCTGCGGCAGGCCCTCCCCTCTCGGACGCCGACTCCGGAACCAGACGACGCCCGCTGTCCCACGGAGTTTACGGCGGGAGGGGCGAACCGGTCCTGTAGTTCGCTGCGCTCCCCGCACAGCCCTTCCCGCACGACCCCTGCGCCCCGCGCTACTCCTCGCACGCGCGCCCCTCGCGCGCACGCCCCCCTGCGGCGCACTGTGCTCCCCGCACAGCCAGTTCCCGCGCACCCGCCCCTCGGCCACAACCACCGGTTGTACCGCGCCGCGTCCCGAGCGCCGCGACCCCGTGATCGATGCGGCGACCCTCCTCGCACAACCGCCGGTTGTGCCCCGGGCGATAAGGGTGCCTTCTGACCTCACCGCACAACCCGCCGTTGTGCGGACCCGGCAGGTGGGCGCTCGAAGCCCCCGGCTACAACTGCCGGTTGTGCGGCGCGGCGGGGGCGTGGCGGCTTGTGCGGCGCTGCGGGGGGCGTGACCGTTGTGCGGCGCTGCAGGGGCGCGGCCGCTGGTCGTGCGGCGGCGCCGGGTATGCGGCGGGGGCGCCGCGGTCGGCGGCAGCGCTGCAGGGGCGTGGCGGTTTGTGCGGCGCGGCGGGGGCGTGGCGGTTGTGCGGCCGGGCCGCTGGTCGTGCGGCGGGCGGGCGCGAAGGGAGCCCGATGTGCGGGGAGGCGCTGGCGTCACGGGACGAGTGCTCATCCCGGCGGGCTCGACCGAGACCTGCCCTCCCCGGCTAGGACGCCCCGTAGAGCGCGAAGTACTGCTTGAGCAGCGAGCCCGCGAGGGGGGCGGCCCGCTCCCCGCCCCGTCCGCCGTGCTCGACCACGACCGCGATCGCGACCTTCGGGTGGTCCACGGGCGCGAACCCGATGAACCAGGAGTTCGGCTCGCCGGTCCCGCCCAGCTGCGCCGTGCCGGACTTGCCAGCCGTGGGGATCCCGGGTACCGCGGCCCCCGTGGTGAACAGCCTGCCCAGGCTGCCCTCGACGGCCTGCTCCATGGCCGCCTTGATCGCGGCTGCGTCCTGGGCCGACATCACGCGCCGCCAGGTCTGCGGCGCGACGGTCCCGGCGCCCGGGGCCGAGCCGGTCAGCGCCGTCACCAGCTGCGGTCGCATGAGCAGCCCGTCATCGGCCACCGTCGAGGCCACCAGGGCCATCTGGAGCGGCGTCACCACGGTCTCGCCCTGGCCGAAGGCGGCCGACGCGAGCTCGGCGTCGTCCATGAATCCGCCGGGCGCCGGGCCGTCGCCGTTGGTGAGGCGGCTGGCCGATGTCGGGAGGTCGAACGGGATCGGCTGGCCGAAGCCGAGCTTGGCGGCCTCCTCGACGAAGCGGGCGCCCCCGATCGCCAGCCCGGTGAGGGCATACCAGATGTTGCAGCTGACCTCCGTGGCGCCGATCAGGTCGAGGGCCGTCCCGTCCGTCTGCGGGTGGTGGCCGTCCTTGATGCGGAAGCCGTCCACGAGCAGGCCGGTGGCCTCGGCGCCCGGCTGCTGCGGGTAGGTGGTGCCCGGCGTGATGGCGCCGCTGTCGAGGCCCGCGATCGCGGTGACGATCTTGAGCACCGACCCGGGCACGTACTGGCCGAGCGTCGCCCTCGGCAGGAGCGGCAGGCCCTTGTCCGCCTGGAGCGCGGTCATGGTGGTCGTGGCCGTGCTCGGATCGGCGATGGCCGAGGCGTTGAAGGTGGGGGTCGAGGCGAGCGCGAGGATCTGGCCGGTGGTGGGGTCCATCATCACCACGGCGCCCTTGTCGGACCCCAGGCCGGCGACCGCTGCCCGCTGGAGCCGCAGGTCGAGGGACAGCTGGAGGCCCAGGACGCCGCTCGCGCTGGGGAACAGCTTGCCCGCCAGGCCCGACAGCGGATCGCCGGTCGCGAGGCCCAGGAGCTGCGCGTTGTAGGTGCGCTCGAGACCAGAGGTCCCGTACAGCAGCGATGCGTACCCGACCACCGAGCTGATGCTCGGATCGCGGTACTGCCGCAGGGCCTCGCCGTTCTGGTCCCGGACGCTCCGTGCGAGCCAGGACCCGTTGCGGTCCACGATCGGGCCCCTGAGGGTCCTCCGCGCCGCCGCCACCACCGACGGGTTGTCGGGGCGCGTCGACAGCCACTGCGCGTCCACCACCTGCCACCAGCCCGCACCCGCCGCGAGGACGGCGAACGCCACCACCAGCGCGAGGCCGGTCCGGACCAGGTTGGCGCCCAGCGGCCGGGCGGCTCGGGAAGGGCCCGGCCACGGTGCGCGGGCGTCGGCTGCGTCCCTGGGCAGCCGCGGGGCGGCGGTGCCAGCACCCGCTCCGGCCGCGCCTGGACTCGCTCCGGCCGCCGTCCAGTCATCGAGACCGCCGTCGTCGAGTGCCGGATCGTCGGCCCACGCCCGCGGCACGGGTCGCATCGGGTCGTCGCTCACGCCCGCTCCTCCCGGCTGCGTCGGCGCCAGCGGCGGGCGCGGGGCGGGGGCGGGGGCACCGCCCCGGCGTCGGACAGGGCCAGCAGCAGGCCCGCCGCGATTGCGTTCGCCAGCAGCGACGAGCCGCCGTACGAGATGAACGGCAGGGTGATCCCGGTGAGCGGGATCAGCTTGAGGTTCCCCGCCGCGATGATGAACGCCTGGACCCCGATCACGAGGCTCAGCCCGGCCGCCAGCAGCGCCCGGAACTCGTCCTGCGCAGCAGCCGCGATCCGCAGGCCCCGCTCCACGATCACGAGGTAGAGGCCGAAGATCGCCAGCAGGCCCGTCAGGCCCAGCTCCTCGCCCAGCGCCGCGAGCGGGTAGTCGGTGTGGACCGCGGGGACGGGCAGGTGGCCGGCGATGGTCGGCAGACCGGCGCCCAGGCCCACCCCCAGCAGGCCGCCCCGGCCGAACGCGTACAGCGCCTGCACCGTCTGGAACCCCTGGCCGAGCGGGTCGCGGAACGGATCGAGCCAGTTGTCCACGCGCACCTGCACGTGGGCGAACACCTGGTACAGGACCCACGAGCCGGCCAGGAACAGCACCATGCCCCCGACCACGTAGGAGACCCGCCCCGTCGCGACGAACAGCAGCGCCAGGAACACCGCGAAGAACAGCAGCGCGGCACCGAGGTCGCGCTGGACCACCACCACGCCGAGGGCGATCGCCCACATCGCGACCATCGGCGCCAGGTACGGGATGGGCGGCAGGCGCAGCGGGCCCAGCCGCATGCTCTCCTCGGCCAGCAGCGGGCGGTTCTCGGAGAGGTAGGCCGCCAGGAACACCACCAGGATGACCTTGAGCAGCTCCGACGGCTGCCCGCTGATCGGGCCGATCGAAAGCGTGAGGCGCGCGCCGTTCACGTCGGTGCCGAACACGAACGTCATCGCCAGGAGCAGGATCCCGGCCGCCGCCCAGGTGTACTTGTAGGCCCGCAGCCAGCGGTCGGAGCGGACGAGCAGGGCGAGCAGCGCCAGCACCGCCAGCGAGATCAGCAGCCACACCAGCTGCAGCTCGCCGAGGCCCAGCTCGAGCGTGCCGAACGACTGCGTCACCAGGCTCTGGGGCAGGCGCTGCATCAGGAGCAGGCCGATCCCGCCCAGCATCCCGATCGCGGGCAGCAGGATCTGGTCGGTGCGCCGCCCCGCCAGCACGAACGCCGCGTGGACGGCCAGCAGCCCGAGGATGTACGCCCCCAGGCCGCGCGGGTCGGGCGGCGCGAACCCGAAGGCGGTGATCGCCTCGCCCGTCGCCTGCGCCCGCAGCCAGCGCTCGGTCGCGCCGAGCGACGCCCCGCCCACCACCAGCGCCGCCGCCACGACCAGGAGCAGGCCCAGTTCCACCCGGCGCATCCGGGGCCGGATGTTCGGGATCCGGCGCGGCGCGGGCCGGACCCGGGCGATCGCGCTCACGCGCGGCCCCGGTCGAGGCGGAACCGCACCTCGCCGATCTGGAGTTCGTCGCCGAAGCCGATCGCGGTCGGCGCCGTGACCGGCTGGCCGTTCACGAACGTCCCGTTGGTGCTGCCGCGGTCCTCCACGTACCAGACGCGGCCCCGGAACGTGAGCAGCGCGTGCTCCGAGGAGGTGAACGGGTCGTCGACGGCGACCGTGTTGGTCAGGTCGCGCCCCACCGAGGTGACGGCGTCCAGCGGGAACGAGGCGCCCACCGCCGGCTCGCCCTGCGGCGAGGCGAGGACCACCAGCCGGCCCGGCTCGGCGGGTCCGCGAGCCGCTGCCCGGAGGTCGCGCACGAGCACGCGCGCAACGAGGAACAGGAAGACGTAGAGCAGCGCGAGGAAGCCGAGGCGCAGGACCCACAGCGCCAGGACGAAGCCGTCCACGGTCAGTGCGGCAGCTGCTCGACGACCACCACGACGTCGCCCACCTGGATCCGGTCGCCCGCCCCGAGCACGATCTCGTCGACCCGGATCCCGTTGACGCGGCTCCCGTTGGTGCTGCCGAGGTCCGTGTAGACGAGCGTGCCGTTGCGGTTGGCGAAGCGTCCGTGGTGGCGGGACACCCGCGCATCGTGGAGGACGAGCCCGTTGTCGGGGGCCCTTCCCAGGGTCAGCGACTGGCCCTCGACCCTGACCTCGCGCTCCCGCCCGCCCGACTCCGCGACCCGGAGCAGCGCGCGCGCCGGCGGGGGTGCGGCGGGACGCACGGTGCGCTGCTGGTCCCCGACGCCGCGGATCCCGCCGGCGTGAGCGCCTGGGGGCGAGGGCTCGCCGGCCCGCGCCGGGTCCGGCGCCACGGGCGACGGAACGCCACCGTCACCGGGCTTCGGCGCCACGAGCGCGGCCAGATCGTCGGACGGCACCGGTGCCGCCGGCGGCGGTGTGGCCGCCGATGCGCCCGGCGCAGCCCCGCCGGCGATCTGGGGCGCATCGGCCGGGCCCGGCGAACCGCTCCCCGTCCCCGTGGCCGACCCGACTTGGCGCCACACGCTGGCGTCGACCTCGACCGACCCGCGCTCGGCTGACGGGTCGGCGGCCACGATCACGGTCGGGCGGGCGACCAGGTGATAGCCGTGGAGTCGGGCGAACGCGAGCGCCCGGTCGGCGAGGCCGGTGGCCAGGGCGTCGATGCCGCCGCTCCGGACGGCCAGGTCGTCTAGGTCCACAGGGTTGAGGCGCACGCGGAAGCGGTTGGGCACCGCGGTCGCGGGCCCGCGACCGGTCCTGCCGGCCTCCATGGCGCGCTCGACCCGGCGCTCCACCTGGACCGCCTGGACCCGCGCATGGAACAGGCGGGCGGAGGTGCGCTCGAACACGCGCTCGAGGAGGCGTTCGAGGTCAGCGATGGCGACCATGGCAGCCGCAACCCTACCAGAGCCGGCCAGGGCCCCGGCCCACCTGAACCATCGGCCACCGGGACCGGTACCACCGAGCCGGGCATCCGGGCCGACGCTGGCTATACTCTGGCCCTGCCCGACCGAACTCGTCGGGTGCGTCCCAGCGTCGGAAAGCCGGGGGCAGATGACGGAGATCCTCACCGAGTCGTTCTGCGAGCGGTGCGGTACTCGCTACACGTTCGAGACCGCGCGGCCGCGGAACTCTCGTTTCGGCCGGGCGAAGACCTTCACCAAGGGCCTGCGCAACTACGTCCTGTCCGACGATTCGTTCTCGGAGGCGATGGCCGACGCCCGCGGCGAGGACGAGCTGGCGGCTACCGTCCTCCAGCTCGACGCCTTCCACAAGACGTTCAACTTCTGCCTCTCCTGCCGCCAGTACACGTGCGGCAGCTGCTGGAACGCCGCCGAGGGCAGGTGCCTCTCGTGCGCTCCGCTGCCCGACAGCGAGCCGATCGAGGACCTCGAGCCGGCCGCCCGCCAGGCCATCGCCGACCGGCTCGCGACGATCGCCGCCGCGCCGGAGGGGCCGCCGGAGGACGAAACGATCCGGATCGCCGCCTGGCCCGCCGCGGACCTGCCCGCGGCCGCGCCCGAGGCGGCGCCGGTCGAGCCCGCAGCGCCCGAGGCGGCGCCGGTCGAGGCCGAGCCGGTTCCGCCCGCGGCCATCGCGCCCGTCCCGCCGTCCGACGCCGCTGGTGGGGCCGCCGTGGCGGCCGCGGACGAGCTCGCCCTCGAGACCGTCGCCGGGCTCGCCCGACCGGCCGGGACCGAGCCCGCCCAGACCGAGCCGCCGACGCTGCAGGGACTCCGTCCGGGCGAGAGCCTCGACGATGCGATTGCCGCCTACGAGGCGACCCACCCGATCGAGGTGCGGCCCGCACCGCTCGAGCCCGAGGCTGTGGCCGCGCTCGCCCCGGAGGCGCCCGCGCCCGTCACCGCGGAGCCGATCGCGGCTGCGCCCCCGGAGACGCCCGCCGACGCCGTCGAGGCGACGCTCACGATGACTCCGGCCGAGGTGCCCGTCGCCGAGCCGGCACCCGCCACCGGGCGCCCCGAGGCGCCCGCCGAGGTCGTCGGACCTGCCGTGGCCGAGCCCGAGCCCCAGGCCGCCACCGCCGAGCCGACGGCCGTCGAGCCGGAGCCCGCGCGTCAGCCGGAGCCCCCGTCGGCTCCCCCGCCCCCGCCGCTGCCCTCCCAGACGCCGGCAGCGGCCACCCCGGCGCCGACGCTCCCCGAGCCGATCGCCGCCGCGGCCGCACCAGTCGAGCCGGCCGCGCCTCCTGCACCCGCAGAGCCCGCAGAGCCCGCCGCTCCGGCCGCGGCCGCTCCGGCCGCGGCCGCTCCGGCCGCGTCGCCCAGTCCTGCCCAGCCGGCACCGCTGGCCCCGGGCTGGCTCACGGTCGCCCCTGACGACGGCTCCGCCCCGGCCTGGCCGCAGCGGCCCGCT
>JAJYLZ010000026.1 GCA_021787395.1 Chloroflexota bacterium | reverse complement strand
CGGGAAGCAGCGCGGCGCACGGGTCGGGGCCCTCGTTCGCGCCGACCGCCCCGAACGCCGCGACGCCGCGGGCGCCCACGGCGCGGGCCACCGTCATGGCGGCGCACTCCTCCCCGGCCGCGACCGGGCGGCCGCCGATGGGGCCCGAGCTGAACAGCCACAGGTCCCGGTCGCGCAGCGCAAGGGCGTGGCGCTCGAGAAACCCGCCGCCGTCCGACGCGCGACTGGCGATGAACATGCCGCTGCCCAGGACCACCGCCCCGTACAGCGTCAGGTCGGTGACCTCCTCCTTCGCGCGGCAGTCCACCGCAAGACCGTGGGATCGAAGGACAGCCGCGATCTCCTCCGCCGTGCCAGCCGTGGAACCGGAGCGGCTGGAGAACGCCACGAGCACGCGCTTTGGGTTCGCCACCGGGGGACACCTCACTCGCCCGATCGTCGGCGGGCGGGGGCGTGCACGGCAGGGCCGTCGGCACCGAGATGCGAGCCGGGCATCGGCGATGACCCGTGCCGCTGGGACCGGGCCATCGGTCACGGAACGGGCGGCCCCAGATTGGCGGGCCGAGCGGCCGTTGACGCCGTGCGACGGCTAGGCAAGCACCCGGCCGGGGTTGAGGATCCCCTGCGGGTCGAGGGCCTGCTTGATCGCGCGCATGACCGCCACGGCAGGCTCGCCGCGCTGGCGGACCAGCCAGTCGGGCCGGACGGCGCCGATGCCGTGCTCGCCCGTCACGGTCCCGCCGAGCTGCAGCGCCGCCTCGAACAGCTCGGCGCGCGCCGCGTGGAGCCGGGCGGCCGCGACGTCGTCCGGCTCGTCGCGGCCGAGCACGAAGGTCGGGTGCAGGTTGCCGTCCCCGGCATGGCCGAAGGTGCCGACCCTGATCCGGTGCCGCGCGGCGATCTGCTCGATGGCCTGCAGCAGCTCGGGGATCCGGCTGCGCGGCACGCCCACGTCCTCCATCCGCGCCACGCCCTGCGCTTCGAGCGCGCGGTACGCGAGCCGGCGACCCTCGCGGAGCCAGTCGGCCTCGGTGGCATCCTGGGCGCGGACCACGAGGCCGGCCCCGGCGACCCTGCAGGCGGCCTCCGCGGCGTCCACCTCGGCCACGGCCGCCGTCCCCGGGAGGTCCGACTCCACGAGCAGAGTCGCCGCCGCGTCCCGGTCCAGGCCCAGCCGGTGCACGTCGTCCACCGCCCGGATCGTCGTCTGGTCCATGAGCTCGAGGGTCACCGGCACGATGCCGGCGCGGGTGATGCCCGCCACCGCCTCGCCGGCCGCCTCGAGCGACGGGAAGAACGCGAGCAGCGTGGCCCGGGGCGGCGGGGCCGCGCGCAGGCGGAGCGTGGCCTCGGTGACCAGCGCCAGCGTCCCCTGGCTGCCCACCAGCAGCGGGATGAGCCCGTACCCGGCCACGTCCTTCACGTTGCGGCCGCCCAGGCGCAGCACCGTCCCGTCGGCCATCACCACCTCGAGGCCGAGCACCGCGTCGCGGGTCACGCCGTACTTGACGCAGCACAGGCCGCCCGCGTTGGTGCCCAGGTTGCCGCCGATGGTGCACGTCTCGTAGGAGGCGGGGTCCGGCGCGTAGAACAGCCCCTCGGCGGCCACGGCCTTCTTGAGGTCCGCGTTCACCACGCCCGGCTGCGTGACCACGAGCAGGTTCTCGTGGTCGATCTCGAGCACCCGGTTCATCCGGGTGAACGCGATCGTGAGCGCCCCCTCGATGCCCGCCGCGCCGCCCGACAGCCCGGTGCCGGCGCCGCGGGGCACGACCGGCACGTCGAACCGAGCGCACAGCCGGACCAGCTCGGCCACCTGCTCGGTGGTGTCCGGCAGCGCGACGGCGAGCGGCAGGCCCGTGGGCAGGTAGGCGGTCTCGTCGCGGCGGTAGGACTCGCGGTCGACCGGCTCGGTCAGCAGCTTGACCTGCGGCAGGCGGGACGAGATCTCGCGGAGGAGGGCGGGTCCGTCGCCGCGGACCGGGGCGGGAGCGGCTTCAGGTTGGGGGGCCATGCGCGGAGTATGGCAAAACCGGGGCGATGGACGCCGGCGCGTCCCGGCGCCGCGCCGCCGTCGCCCGGGACGCCGTTCCCCGCGGGCCCGGCCCGTGTACTAGGGTTCGGGGCATGACCGTGCCGCATGCCCTCCGCCTCGCCACCCCAGCGGACGGCGACGCCGTCGCCGCCATCTATGCGCCGTACGTTGCGGAGACCGCCATCTCGTTCGAGCTCGTGCCGCCCTCCGGCGAGGTGATGGCGGGGCGGATCGCCGCGGTCCTCGAGCGCGGGCCGTACATCGTGGCCGAGGTGGACGGCGTCGTCCGCGCCTACGCGTATGCAGGGCGCTTCCGCGATCGGGCGGCCTACGACTGGACCTGCGAATCCACCGTCTACGTGGACCCCTCGCTGCACCGGTCGGGACTCGGGCGCGCCACCATGGAGGCCCTCCTGCGCGTGCTTCGCCTGCAGGGCTTCCGGCTGGTGGTCGCGGGCGTCACGCCGCCCAACCCGGGCTCGATCGGCCTGCACCGGTCGCTCGGCTTCCGACGCGTCGGCGCGTTCGAGGGCGTCGGCTGGAAGGACGGGCGCTGGTGGGACGTGGAGTTCTTCGCGCTGGAGCTCTTCCCGGCCGAGGACGGGGTCCAGCCGGCGCCGGTGCGGCCGCTGCCGGAGCTCCTCGGGACGCCCGAACTGGCGAGGGCGATCGCCGGCAGTGCCTAGGAGCGCGGCCGGGCGCTCCGCCCCACAGACGCGGGCATTCCTGCTGGGCATCACGTTTCGCGTCAAGCCAGCCGCCATCTGTCGCTGGAGCGTCTCGTATTCCTGACGGGCAACGCGACGGGCGCTCACGGACGGCGTCGAGCGCTTGGGGCAACAAGTGATGCCTCGCGGGCATCGGAACCCAGCGCGATCCGTGGCTGCCCGGCGCCAGGGCCCGGCGGGGCATGACCTGGCACGATCCCCGGCCCCATGGCAGCGCAGACCCTCGCCGTTCCGAGCGCCTGGCCGCCGCGTCCAGTGTCGAGGCCTCGCAACCCCTCGCCGTTCCGCGGGCCCGGCCGCCGCGCTCGGCATCGAAGCCTCGCAATGCATCGAGGCCGGGCGACGCCCGGCCTGCGCGTGCCCCGCAGCCCGAGTCAGCGACGCGCCGGTGACCGCTCCCCCACCCGCGCATCCGCGGCGAGCGCCTGCGGGAACCAGCGGGCGCCGGACGGGAACGCGGGGCGCCAGAGGCGCCACCCGGTCGCCAGCCAGGCCGCGAGGGCACGCTCCGGCGGCCCCCACGGCAGCCCCAGCTCCGAACGCAGCGAGGCGGGCAGCAGCCCGACCGCCGGCATCAGCATCGGCGTGAGCGTTGACCTGGGCGCGAGGCGCAGCACGGCCGCCGCGGCCGGTGCCGCCCGCCCCAGCGCTCGGGCCACCGCGCCGCGCTCCACGACGGGCGCCAGCGGCGGATGGAGGATCGCCCGCGCCAGGTCGCGGGACACGTCGGTCGGGTGGACGGGCCCGTCCGGCCCGAGCATCGACGCCACGTACGCCTCGAAGGCGTCGAGGTCTGCGGGCAACTGCGCCTCCGGGACGCCGAACAGCCGTCCGACCACCCGGGTCTCCGTGTAGAACTGCGCCCGCCGCCCGCGCGGGACCAGGCCCAGCCAGCGCTCCACCGTGACCAGCGTCGCCCAGATCAGGGTGGCGTGCACCCACAGGGAAAGCCCGGGGTCGCGCGCCGTGTACACCGAGCCGAAGCGGGCGGCCGCGGCCGGGTCGGACACCGCTCCGGCAACGGAGCGGTGCAGCCCGTTGAGCCGCCGGATCTCCCCGCGCGCCGCGGGCCCCGAGCCGTAGACGATCCGCAGGTACGAGCGCAGGGTGCCGTCCAGCCGCGCCCAGGGGTCGGCCTTGAAGGTCGAGTGCTGCGCGACGCCCTCGGCCACCAGCGGGTGCGCCACCTGCAGCAGCACGGCCAGCGGTCCCGCGCCCAGCAGCAGGGCTGCCTCGCGGTTGAGGCGCCACGCCTCGGAGTCGGGGCCGTACAGGCCCGCCAGGTCGGCCGCGACCCGTTCTGGAGCGGGCGGGTCGGCGGCGGGCGGGTCGGGCGCGGGCGGGCCCTGCGGGCGCGGCTCGATCCCGGGCCGATCGCCCGCCGGTCCCGGCGACGGCGATGCCGGGGGCCCGGGGCGGATCGCCGGAGCGGGTCCGCGCCCTAGCGGTCGCTCGGGCGTCGTCCCACCACCCACCAGGCGGCCGGGAAGGCGCCGGCGGCCACGAGCAGCTTGACCCCGTCGCCGGCCAGGAACGGCAGCAGGCCCAGGCGGACGGCCTCGCCGAGCGGCACGGCGGCGGTCACGGCCAGCCACGGCACGCCCACGAGGTAGATGGCGAGGATGCCCAGGAGGTTCATCCCGACCGACCCGCCCAGGTGCCGGTCCCAGCCGAGCTCGGCCAGCCATCCCACCAGCGCGGCCGCGGCGATGAACCCGACGAGGTACCCGCCGGTGGTGCCGGTGATGACCTCGAGGCCGCCCCGCGATTCGGCGAACACCGGCAGGCCCGCGACGCCGACCGCGACGAACAGGGCCGACGCGAGGGCGCCCCGGCGCTGGCCCAGGGCACCGCCGGTCAGGAGCACCGCCAGCGTCTGGAGCGTGAACGGGACCGGGTCGCCCGGCACGGAGACGGCGATCCGCGAGCCGAGGATCAACAGCGCCGTCCCCGCGAGCACGAGCCCGGCGTCGCGCACGCGCGGCGAGACGCGCTCGCCGACCCGGACCGGCACCAGGAAGTCGGCGATGGTGAGGCCACGCTCGGCGGCGGAGACCCGGGTCACGGACGGGAGGGCGTAGGACATGAACTCCCCTCGGCGGGAACCAACACCCGCGGCTGGGCGGAGTCTACCCGAATCGTCACCCAGGGCCGCGTGCCGCGTGGCCCCCGAGGCGCGCTATTCGCCCCGGACGGCGGTGACGATCGGGACGCGGCTGGCGATCCGGGCGGGCTGGGCCGCGGCGAGCATCGCCAGGGCGACCCCGAGCACCATGGCCAGGCCGACCGCCGACCAGGGGACCGCGTCCACGGGCCCGGCGGCCCCGGCCCCGCCGCCGAGCAGCAGCCCGACCAGCACGCCGGCGACCGAGCCCACCAGCCCGCCGATCGCGCCCAGGATGCCGGCCTCCACGAGCACGCTCCGCCAGACCTGGCGGCGGCTCATGCCGGCCGCCCGGAGGGTGCCGATCTCGCGGACCCGCTCCAGGGTGTTCATCGACAGGGTGTTCACGATCCCCAGGGCGGCGATGACGACCGCGGCCAGCGCCAGCAGGTCGAGGAGGCCGAACAGCCGGTCGAGCGCATCGCCGACCGCGCCGGCGACCACCGAGATCGGTGACGCGGCCAGCGCCAGCTGCCGGGCCAGCGCCTCGACTTGCGGCCTCGCGTCGGCTTGGCGGCCCGGCGCGTAGCGGACGGCGATCGCATCCGCGCCCAGGACGCCGAACCGGTTCAGGGCGTCGCCCCAGCCGACGAGGACGGCGTCCCCGGTCCGGCCGGGGAAGGAGCGGGCCACGAGCCCGACCACCTTGAGGTCGACCAGCCCCCGGGAGGTCGCGACGGCCATCGTGTCGCCGAGCCCCACGTGCAGCAGCGCCGCGCGGGCCTCGGGCAGGATCACGGCGCCGCCGGCGTCGACCGCACGCAGCGCCGCGGTGCGGTCTCCGGCCGTGAAGTCGAGGCGCCCGTCGGCGAGGAAGTCCGCGCCCCGGATCGCCACCGCGTCGAGCCGCGTGCCCGCGTAGGCCAGGTCGAACGACGCGAGCGGAGTCGCCAGCTGCACGCCGTCGATGGCCGAGACCTGCTGGTCGACGCCGCCCTCGCCCACCGGCACCGGCGCGATCGCGGTCAGGACCTCGTCGCCCGGCACCACGTCGGCGAGCCAGGCCGTGGCGGAGGCGCGCGCGCTGCCCGCGACGGCTGACAGCGCCACCACCATCGCGAGGCCGATCACGAGCGCGCCCACCGTCAGCGCCGTGCGGCTCGGGTCGCGGCGGATGGACGCCCGCGCCAGCCGCTCCTCGAGGCGGAGCAGCGCTGCGAACGGCAGGCCGACCAGCCGGGCCAGGGGCGCCAGGACCGTCGGGGTCAGGAGCACGGCGACGAGCAGCAGGACGTAGACCGCGATCGCCCGCAGCGGCACCGAGAGGTCGGTCGCGCCGCCCGGCAGGAGGAGCACGGCGATGACCCCGATCGCCGCCACCACCGCCACCAGCCAGCGGGTGTGGGAGCGGACCAGCTGGCCCAGGTCGGCGCGGACCCGCAGCACGGCGACGGGGCTGATGCCGGCGGCACGGCGGGCCGGCTCGATGGCGGCGACCAGGGTGACGCCCATCCCGGCCGCCACGCCCGCCGCCACCGCCCACACCGTGATCACCGGCCCGTCGATCGCCAGCTGGCCGCCGGCCCGGAGCCACGCCGCGGCAGCGAACGCGAGCACGACGCCCACGGCCACCCCGAGGGCCGAGCCCCCGACCCCGAGCAGCAGCGCCTGGGTGAACACGACACGGGTGACCTGGCCGCGCGAGGCGCCGGCCGCGCGGAGGAGGCCCAGCTCCCGGATCCGCTCGACCACGGTCATGGCCATGGTGTTCAGGATCATGATCGCGGCGGCGAACAGCGTGATCGCCGCCAGCAGCGCCATCGTCGAGCGCACGTCGAGCGTGGACGCCCTGAGGCTGGCCGCGATGTCCCGCGGCTGCGAGAGCACGTACGGCTGCAGGGTCAGCGCGGCGCCGATCGCCGCCGCCACCTGGTCCACCGGGGCGCCCGAGGCGCGCACGATGTCCACCCGGGTGACGCCGTCCACCTGGGTCGGGGCGGGGGCGCCGTCGGCCACGTTGAGCAGCATCGCGGTCCGGATGGGCAGCACGACGGTCCGGCCGGCCGAGCCCAGCTCGGGCCCGTCGCCGGCCAGGATGCCGGTGACCGTGACCGACACCGGTGCCCCCATGCCCAGGATCGAGAGCCTGGAGCCGACGTCGAGGCCGTCCGTCCTCGCCAGGGTCTGGGTGATGAGCGCCGTCTGGTCGGCATCGCCCGACAGCGGGGCGCCCCGCGCGAGCGGCAGGTCGTGGACCCTGGGCTCGACCGCAGGCTCGACGCCGAGGACGGTGACCGGCGCCGTCTGCACGGGCCTGCCGGGCTGGGAGACGAGGTAGGACTTCCGCTCCAGCGCAGGGGCCTCGACGGCGATCCCCGGCACCCCGGCCAGCTGCGCCAGCGTGCCGGCCGACAGCCCGGTCTCCTCGAACGCGGCCACCCGCAGGTCCGCGCGGCCCACCATCGAGGCCACCGTCCGGTCGATCGAGGCGTCGAGGCCCGCGTCCACGCCCAGGGCGGCGACGACCACCCCCACGCCCAGCGCCACCCCGACGACCGTGAGCAGCGTCCGGGCGCGGCGGGCGGCGAGGGCGCGCCAGGCGTAGCGGACGAAGCCGCGCACGGCGCTACAGGCCCAGCAGGGCGAGCCGCGAGATCAGCGGCGCGGCGGCGTGGTCCTCGCGGCGGCCGAGCACGATCTCGTCCTGCACCTCGCCGTCGCCCACCACGAGCACGCGGTCGGCGTAGGCGGCCGCCTTGGCGTCGTGGGTGACGAGCACGATCGTCTGCCCCCGCTCCACGCAGGTCCGCCACAGCGCGTCGAGGATGCCGGTGCCGGTGCGGAAGTCGAGGTTGCCGGTGGGCTCGTCGGCGAACAGCAGGGCCGGGCGGGTGACGATCGCGCGCGCCACCGCCACCCGCTGCTGCTCGCCGGCCGACAGCTGGTCCGGCTTGTGGCGCTCCTTGCCGGTCAGCTCCACCAGCGCGATCGCCTCGCGGATGCGCGCGGACAGGTCCGCCGAGCGCGGGTCCTGGCCCGCGATCGTGAACGGCAGGCCGACGTTCTCCACGACGTTCATCAGCGGCACGAGGTTGAACGACTGGAACACGAACCCGGTCCGCTCGCGGCGCAGGCGGGTGGCGTCCGAATCGGACAGGCGGCCGATCGACTCGCCCTCGAGCAGCACCTCGCCGGACGTGGGCTGGTCCAGGCCGCCGAGCAGCTGGAGGAGCGTGCTCTTGCCCGACCCCGACGGCCCCATGAGCGCCACGAACTCGCCCGGCATCACCGACAGCGTGACGCCCCGGACGGCCTCGACGATCTCGCCGGTCATCCGGTACTGCCTGGTCAGCGAGCGCGCCTCGAGGATCGGCAGGACGGTGCGCCCGGGGGCCGGCGCGGCGGCCGGCGGTTGGAGGGTCATGCGGCTGGCTGCCTCCCGGCAGGGGCGGAGGGCTGTCGTGGATACGGTAGCGGGCCGGGCGGGGCGCCAGCGGGTCTCGGCGTCACCCGCCGAAGAACCGGGCCGCGATCGCCTGCAGGATGGACTCGATGAGGCCGCCCTGGGGCGGCGGGTCCTTGATCTGGAGCCCGCCCGGCGGGACGAACGGCGTGGGGGCTGGGGTGGCGGCCGCGCTGGGGGCCGCGCTGGGCGACGGTGTCGGGGCCTCCGGCTGGGGCGTCGCGAGCGCGCCCGTGTCGGGCCCGGCGGTGGGACTGGGCGACGGTGTGAGCGTTGGCGACGGGGTCGGCGCGGGGGCGGTCGGCTGGGTCGGCGCCAGCGTCGGGGTGGGCCTGGCGGTGGGCCGGGACGTCGGCTTCGGGGTCGGTCGCGGCGTCGGCTGCAGCGTCGGCTTCGGCGTGGGCTTGGCCGTCGGCTTCGGGGTGGGGGTCGGGGTCGGCGCCGCGGCGCTGCACTTGTCGGCGAACAGGACGGTCCACATGAACTCGTCGCCCGTGCCCTTGTACGCGCCCACGGCGACCACGTCCCAGGCGCTGCCCAGGATGTTCGCGCGGTGGGTGGGCGAGTTCATGAACTGCTGGAACACCCAGTTGGTCGCGTCGGCCTCCGACGCGCCGGGCCAGGTCACGGTGCCGATGTTCTCGCCCGCCACCTTGAAGCAGTACCCGTACTGGAACTGCATGTACCAGAACACGTTGTGGGTAGTGC
The DNA here is from genome assembly GCA_021787395.1 of Chloroflexota bacterium. Classification (GTDB taxonomy): domain Bacteria; phylum Chloroflexota; class Limnocylindria; order Limnocylindrales; family CSP1-4; genus CAIXZV01. The sequence goes on along the minus strand of JAJYLZ010000026.1, from coordinate 37,026 downwards.
CCAGGATCGTGTGCGAGAAGTAGTTGCGCTCGATCATGTCCTGGCTGCGCCAGCGCGCGATCGTGCGCAGCGCCGTGTCGAGGCTGAGCGAGCGCAGGCCTGCGGAGGCGCGCGCCTGGTTCTGCAGCGCGATCAGCTGGCTCTCCGACGATGCGCTGAAGGTGTTGGCGTCCCAGCCCAGGACCGACGGCACCGCCGCCAGCTCCACGCTGGTCACCGCGAACACAACCGCGAGCACGACCGCCAGGCGGCGCGCGTCGAACCGGCGGAGGGTGCGGACGGGGCTGGCGGGCAGCGTCATGCCGGTGGAGGCTCCTAGGCAGGGCCGGTCGGGGGGCCGGCATCCGCCATGGTGAACCCCACCGTGCCGCACTTCGCTGGCCCACAGGTCCCCGGGAGCGGCGGGACCCCGGTACCACCCGCGGCGCCGGTTTGGCTGACGTCCCTCGGTCAAGCCGGCCGGCCGCCCCCGTCCCGGGCGTCGCGTCCGCTAGAATGCGTCGGCCGTTCTCGGCAGCCTGCGACCCGGTGCCCCACCGCCGGCGAGGCTGGAGTCCCGGCATGGTGGCCTTAGCTCAATTGGCAGAGCATCGGATTGTGGCTCCGAAGGTCGCGGGTTCGAGCCCCGCAGGCCACCCCAACTCCCCCTCATGGCTCCTCCGCCGAGGGCCGCCACTTCCCGTCGAGACACGCCCCGTAGGGTGCGCTAGGGTGGCGGATAGGGTGGCGGCTGGCGGTGCGGCTGCTCGACCCCCTGCGAACAGGGTCTGCCCGGTTTGCACGCACGCGGGTCGGCCCTCCGTGGTCGGTGGCGGCGACGTGCAAACGGACAAATCGGACCTCTGACTTGCCGCGGGTGGCGGGACGCCGACGGTGCGAGCGTGGACGTACTCTCGCTGCTCCGGCACCGCCGGGCTGTTGACCGGGCTGTGATTCGGCTGCCCGACGGGAGCGCCGTCGTGGACGTGGAGCGGCCAGGGCGTCCCATGGGCGGGCTGGCGATCCGCGACTTCAGGCCCGCGTCGAGGGCGTGTCAGGGACCGGCAGAGAGGGACCCCGGGGCCGCATGCGCCGCGAAGCCGCAGGTCGAGGCCGTGGCGCCGCCGGCACCGGCCGCCCCGCGACCCGCGCCGGCCCCTCCAGCCGCCGCGCCCCGCGCCGCCATCGCTGGCAGCCCTCGCGCAGCCTGCGTGGCGCCGCGGATGAAGCGCCGGGCTACCCCGGACGAGCTGGTGGCCGTCGAGTTGCTGGTGTACCTGTACGAGGCCAGCCCGCTGCCCTGGACGGCCTCGGTCGCGGCGCGCAAGTGGGGCGTCCAGACCCGCTACGGCGTCAGGCGGGGCGAAGCCGCGCTGAACCAGTTGGGCGTGTGGGGCCTGGCGTGGCGCGACCACCGGAACGCGCCGTGGCGGTTCGCGGACCGCGCTGCCGCCCGGAGGTTCGCCGACGCGCGGTGGGGCTACCGGCCGAAACGACTCTAGCCGGCGCCTGGTACGTCAGTCCCGGCAGTCAGCAGGACCATCGGATCGGCTGCGATTCCGTGGCCCGATCGGCGGGGCGGCGCGAACCTCGTGTCAGGCCGGGCGGACGACCCGGCGCACGGAGGACCTGGACCGATGGCACGACGGCGGCACCCGGCGCACCACATCGCCGAGATCGACTTGAAGCTCGGCTACCCGCTGTTTGATGACATCTTCGGGCGCGACCGCTGGCGCAAGCACCAGGCGGCGTTCGCAAGGAGCGTGGCGCGTCGGTTGGCCGATGACATCCGCCGGGTGTACCCGCGGACGGCGGTTCGAGTCGTGCTCTCCGACGTGTCGGGGACTGCCGTCCAGCTGGGGCGGTGCTGCGGCCAGACGACCGGGAGCAGGATCGACACGGCGACCAGCGACGTGATTGCCCTCGCATCCAACGCGCTCGATGCCGCGCTGGATCGGTGGAACGAGGAGAACGCGGCATGATGCGCGACGACGAGATCGCGTCCCCGTCCACGGGGTGGGCGTTGCGCCCGGCCCGCGCCAGTGCCACGATCGCGGCATGACCAAGCAGGGCGACCGCCCCTTCTTCATCGCGGGCGGCATGGACGCCGACATCGAGGAGTTGCTGCTCGACGCCGGGGGCGTGTTCTGGCCGGAGCCGTTGCCGGAGCCCGGGCCGGACCCGGCCGGCCCCTGCGTGTCGCTCGTCTTCGGCCCAGGCCGCGGCGAGGACGCCGACCTCGCGCGGCGCGTCTGCGTCGACCACGGCTGGCCGTCGCGGCGCGTCGTGGACGGCCCCGGAACCGAGGTCCGCGTCCAGGAGGTCGTCGCCGTCCGCCTGCTCGCGCTGCTCGCCAAGCGCCGCCCCGAGCCCGACGCCGTCAGGGTCCAGGACGGCGACCTGCTGCCGGCCCAGCTCCGCGGGCTCCGCGAGGCGCTCCCGCCGGGCGCCCGACTGGAGGTCGCCGGTCGGGCGGCCCCGACGCGCAGCCGGGCAGGCGAGGCCGGTTAGCGGGCGGGGAGACCTCGCCTAGCTGGGTGGGCCGCCGTCGTCAGCGCACCGCGCTTATGCGGCGCTTACTCGGCGGCGACCGCTGTACCCGGCGCGTTGGCGGCACGGGTCATTCAAGGGGCATCAGCGAGCGGTCACCAGAGCGCACCGGCCGGGCCCGCGAGCGTGTCGGCGAGCAGCGGTCGGCAAGACCGCGAGCGCCGCGTCATTCTTGGCGGTCAGGGAGACGCCATAAGGGTTGCCCTCTCGGGCTACGGCGATGCCAGGCGTGTCGCTGGCGCTCGCAAGCCGTGCAGTCGCGCGGGTGTGTACCCTCGACGAGCAATGGTTATCGACGATCGCGACTTCCGCGTCATCAACGGATCCGAGCGCCGGCTCCTCCAGGCCGCGCTCGACCGGTTCCTCTCGACGGCGGAATGGCCGCTGGTCGCAGAGCTGCAGCACGCGCTGGCGCGGTCAGGGGACGACCTCGACGTGGCCGGCGTCGCTGCAGGCGTGAGCCGGGTGCTCGCGCAGTTTGACCTGACCAGCGTCGACGGGAGGGCAACGCTCACGATCCACGGCGTGTCGGTGTGCGAGGGGGGCGAGCAAGTTCTCGGCGATCTCCTCTGCCTCGTGAGGTCCGAGTATGTGCGGTGGCTCGATCAGGGCGTGAACGCCACGCTGACCAGCGACGAGTTCGCCGAGGCCTGCGGCGCGGACGACATCAGGGTCCGGCGCGTCCGCGCGTTGATGGACCGGCTGCCGGGCTGGATGAGCATCTCGGGCGGCCCGGACAGGCCGTGGACCGTCACCATCGGCATGGCGATCCGCCAGCTCAAGGACATCCAGACGGTCGAGCAGCTACTTGGCGCGCTCCCGCTGCCGGGGTTCCCGGCATCGACATGGCCGTACGAGTCCGCCGTGGTGGAGGCGCCTGTGCACCCCGCGCTCGCGGAGCCGCCAGCTCCGCCGCGGCGCCGCTCCGTGTTCATCAGCGTCGCGGAGGGGCACAAGCGGAGCCTCGCCCACCCGCTCCGCGACCTGCTCGAGGCGAACGGCGTCGAGGTCCGCATCGTCAGCGACCTGCCGCGGCCCGGCGGTGCCTGGACGCCGGAGGACAAGGTCGTCGCCTACCTCGAGGGATCCGACGCCATGGTCGCCATCGTCACAGGCGACCTCCTCGACGATGCAGGCCGGCTCCACCCGCGCCCCAACATCGCCGACGAGATCGGGAGGGCGCGCGCCACGGCTGGCCTGCGGGACCGCATCTGTGTGCTCAAGGAGCACGCCGCGCAGCTGCCGAGCAACATCGCCCCGGTCTACGAGCAGCTCGACGCGGGCGACCCGGGTGCGGCGTTCGACGCCGCGCTCGCCCAGCTCCGCGAGTGGGGGTTCGCTATCCCCGACCCGCCGAGGCGCCCGGCCGAGGCTGCGATCAGCCCGGAGCTGGCCGACGGGATCACGATGATCGACGGCCTCTCAGTCACAGATCCAGCCCGGACATACAGGCGCGTGCTCGAGTGGCTCGAGGGGCGCTCGAGCAGCGAACGGGCGGCCCTCGCCTTGCTGATGGTGTCGGTCGCGCTTAACGCGCCGCAGTGGGAGGACCGGTCGGTCGCCTCCCACGCCGTCGAGCGCATGGCCGCGCTCGAGATCGGGCTCCTGCCCGACAGCGTTGTCGACGAGCTGTCGCGGCACCGCGACTCGTCGGTCCGCTCATCTGCTGCAGTCATCCTCTACGACCGCGCGGTCCGCGCCCCTGGCCTCGTCCCGATGCCGCTGGTCGCGCGCCTCGTCGACTCCACGGGCGACGCGGCGCCAGCGGAGTCCTGGTACGTCTACACGCCGGCGCGCGCATGCCTCGCGCAGCTCGCGCTCAGCCGCCCGGAGGCATGGGACGTGGTCCTGGCGATGGCGGGGAGCCCATCGGCGGAGATGCGGGAGGGGGCCGCCGGCGTCGTGGCGCGCATCGCCGAGCGGCTGCCGGCAGCCGTACCGCTCGACATCCTCGAAGCCCTCGAGCAAGACCCGGACGAGGGGGTGAGGACTGCTGTGGCGCCAGCGCGAGCGCCCGTGTCGGCCGTCGACGAGCGTCAGCGGCACGCGGTGTACGCGGCGTTCGCCGCCTTCTAGCGGATACCGGGTGTGCGGGCTGACCCCTCTGGTGCCAGCCCGCGGGCCGCACCGGGGGCGGCCGACCCCGCCGCGCGGCGGGGTCGGAGCGCGTGGCCCGTCTGCACGCGCCTCGGGGCATCGCCGGATCTGTCAACGGACCGCCTATGGTCTGGGCGTCAGGGACGGTATGACTTCACGCACCGACCTGACACCAAACCTGGCATCGCGACACACTCGTGCGACGCGCGGCCGACCCTGCTTCGCGCCGGGGATGGTGCGCTAAGCGGTGATCACGTCGTCCCGAGCGCGTCGATCAAGCGCGACTCGCGGCCACGTATCGCGATGATCTCCCAATGCTTTCGCGCACGAGTGATCGCCACGTAGAAGAGCCGGACGCTTTCGTCGGATTCCCATCGGTACGACGTGGCGTCAGCTCCGACTAGTACGACAGCGTCGAACTCACGCCCCTTTGCTTGGTGCACGGTCATCGTGAGTACGCCGCGATCCGCGCGGGTCGCACGATGCGTGGTCGCCATGAGCGCTGATCGAAACAGGTCGATCTGCGCCGAGAGATCAGACCCCGCGGCAGCCCGTCGGTACAGTGAGACCTCCTCGAGCGCAGGGGCGTGGATCCCCTGTCTCGCCAAGGCGTCGACTCCGACGGCGACACCCGCAAAGTATCCCCCCGGCCCGAGGCGGTACCCCGCGTCCGCTCCGGCAAGCATTGACGCCACCGTAACGCTAGCCCCTGCCCCCCGCACTCCCGACACCTTGAGGCGTGCCCTCGCACGCGAGACATCGTCAGCGGTGATCTGCGGAGCCAGGGCGGCCAGGGTGTCCACGATCATCGCGGCGACCGCCTTCGGCTCCTTTCCCTCAAGCTGCTCGGGCAACTCGACGAGGCGGTCGAACGCGTGCCAGATCCCGAGCTGAGCCGGTCTCATCCCGTGACGACACAGATACCGGCGCACGTCTGCCACGAGCCCGTTCTGCCACGCCATGACTGCTATGGATCGCGCGCCGTCCTGTCTCGCGCGCCGGATCGCGGCCGGCAGCGCACCGAGCATGCCGTTGGTACCGTGCGCCGGAGCGGTGAGGGTGATGACCACCTCCGGCGGACGTGCTCCGCGTCGGTGGTCGCCGCGCAGCCGGTCGCGCGTCTCAAGGAGCCAGCTCCCGAGCGCGGGGCTGTCATGCCAGCGGTGTGGCGTCGCGATTTCGACGATCTCGTCGGCGTCGCGCATGTGGCCCTCGAGGCGCCCCCAGTCTGCGCCGCGGAAGGCGTGGATGAGCTGCATCGGGTCAGCGAAGATGACGTGCGAGGTGCCTAGTTCGCGGACGAGAGCCTCCTGCATCTGCGACGCATCCTGGTGCTCGTCGGCGATGACCACCGGGTACCGCTCCCTGAGCGCACGACGCAGGGTCGGCTGCCTGGTCACGAGAAGAGCCCAGAAGGCGCCGAAGTCTCCGAACACCAGCCGACCTTCCGCATGCTCCCGACGCACTGCCGCGAGGACTCGCGCCAGTTCTGCCTCATTGAGGGCCGTCGGCGCGGGTCGCATCGCCGGCACGAGCAACTCGGCGCATTCGTCGAGCGCGCCGAGCAGAGCGTGATGTCGTGTCGCCCCCCGGATGACAGCCTCCCTGCGTCTGCTACTCACGATGGTGAGCAGCTCCGGCAGCTCGAGGACGCGACGGTATCGAAGCGTGAGCCCCCAGAAGAAACGGTGATAGTTGGTGACCTCCACGCGGCGCCGCAGTGCTGTCGGGACGTGCGACGCGACCTCCCGCTCGAGTTCGCTGCGGGCCTGATTGCTGAACGTCAACAGGAGGACGCGTTGGTGTTCGCCTATGCCTCTGGCCCGCTCAGCGGCAAGCCGTGCCGCGAGGGAGGTCTTGCCCGTCCCCGGCGGGGCCACCACGACCAAATGTCGGGCCGGAGACGCAAGCACGCGTTCCTGCTCCGGGTCAGCCCGGACAGTCATGTCACCGTAATGTCGATTCGGGAGCTGTCTGGCGAGCCAGCGGCGATCCAGGCGCCGAGGGCCCCTAGGGCACGAGCGAAGGGCGACGGCACGCCGCTCATAGCCACGATCGACTCGGCGAGTACGCGCGCGTTCCGCCCTCCTTTGATCTCGAATGGGCACGGTGGCTCCTTCGCCCCGATGCACAAAGCGACCAAGCGCCTGGTCTCGGCCTCGCCCCCGACCGCGAAAGCGTCGCGCAGGCTCGACGTGCCCGCGATGGCGTCACGCTCATCGGTTGTCAGCCCCGCAGCCAGCGCCCGCTCGACGAGGTCTGCGCGCTGGGCGCCCCAGTCGTCGCCGCGGTCGTCGGCAACGGCCGTCATGGCGCCCGCAAGCGCATCGAGCGGCGTACTCATGGCGAGTAGCCGCTCGAGGTTGTTGGCGGCTGGGTCATCCGGGTACACGATCAGGGCACGAGCGTGGCCCGATGCCAGGATCCGGTCGGCCTCCCGTGGCTGGTCGCGTTCGACGACGGCGACCGGGAGCCTGCCCATCTCGCTGAGGACCATCAGCGCCATCGGGATGTTGCTGTTGCCCTCCGCGGAGATGCACTCGAGGCCTCGTTGTTCGGCGCGCGACACCTTTCCGGACTCGGCGAGGGCGTCCCAGAACACCGTGAAGACCACTCGGTCGCTCACGCCCTCAACGACTATCGGGTACTGCAGGAAGAGCCCGCGGATCAGCGGCCAGTCGAGCCGGCGCTCGTACCCATGCTTGCCGGCGCTGGTCAGGCTGAGGCGGCGCGCGCGCACGGTCCCGGTGCGTTCCATCACCACCAAGTCGTCGGAGTCGAACGCTCGAATGATGTCCGGCGAGTGAGTCGAGACGAACACCTGACCGCCGTTGTCGGCAAGCTCGCGGATCATCCTGCCGGCCTGCAGTTGCCGGAGCGGCTCGACGGCCTCCTCCGGTTCCTCGAATCCACCAATCACGGGTCGGGCCGTGTCCCGCCTCGCGAGCATCAGCAGCGTCGCCAGTAGGACGAGCCGTTGGGTTCCGCGCCCCGCGCGGGCGAGCGGGATGGCCCGGGTGGCGGGCCCGGGCATGGCGAGCCGCAGCGCCTGGAGCAGCTCCCGGTTGGAGACAGCACCTGCTTCGAGTTCCGGTGCGCCTCCCGGCTCGAGACCGAGTGGGGCCAGCTCATCTCGGAGCGCGTCTAGGACCCCGACCACCGCTGTCTCCGCATTCAGGCCCTCGGCGCCCTTGCCCAGCGCATCGCGAAGAAGCGTCAGTGCCGGGTCTAGGTCCGCATCGGCGAAGAGGCGGTCGAGCACTCCGCCCTGATAGAAGGCGAGCTGCCGGGACGGCTCGCGCAGGCGTCCGTCAAACACCCAACCGAGGCGCGCTCGCAAGCGCTGGCCGAAGCGGACGCCCGCTAACTCCGGCTTGGCGTGCTCATGGACGACCTCGAGGTCTGGGAGGCCTAGGACCCGCAGCCGAATGCAGGGCTCGATCCCGTCGCCGTCGACCTCGGCGACCACATCTTGATCCTCGTCGCGCCAGCCCTCGAGCGCCTCCGCGGATTCTGCGAGAAACGCGTCCGTCAGGTCGCCGACCACAACCTCAATCTCGAAGCCTGGCGCCGGGTCGCGATCGTAATAGTCGACCTCGGTGGGCGCCGCGCGGGGACGTCCAAGGCCAGGGTGGAGCGCAAGGTCCAAGGCTTCCAGAACTGTGCTCTTCCCGGCGTTGTTCGGGCCGACAAGGACATTTCTCGCCGTCGGGCAGATCGTCAGGTCCTCGATGCCACGGAAGCGATGGATAGTCAGCCTTCGCACGCGCATGGCTCCCCCTGCTTCGTGTGAGAGCGCACCCGCGGCCGGGCAACGTCCCGGCCGCATCGCGCTTGGCGATCGGCGGATGGTCCACCAGAAGACCCGAGGCAGGCCTGCAGCCGATGACGCCGAACAAGACGGCAGGATCGACCTTCAGTGCCTCCACGGACGTCCCTTTGGTCAGTCCTTGTCGAAGCCGAAGTCGCGGAGGCGCAGGGTGCGCGCGTTCTCCGAGACGGTGCGGATGGTCTGGTCGCTGAAGCCGTCCTCGGCCCGGTGGTCGGCCTCGACCTCGACGCGGACGGTGAGGCTCACGTCGGTCTGGGCCGCGAGCGGGCCGATGATCTCGGCCACGAGCTTCTGGAGTTCTGGGATCGGCGTGCGCGGGTCCGAGAGGACGGCCTGGCCGTGGAAGCGGCGGATGGCCTGCGCGGTGGGCTCCGGACTAGGACCGAGTGCAGGTCCCGGGACCAGCGGCTTCGTCGGCTCGGCGCCGGGGAGCGGGTCCGGCAGGACTGACCCGTCAACCACCACGCTGGTCGACGTCACCGGCGTTGGCGCGCGGCGGCCGGCGACGATCCCCATGTACGATCCGCCGCTCTCGCGGGCGGCCGCGTACGCGAACGTCTCAGAGCGCCACAGCAGGTTGCCGGCGCCGTCCTCGACCGCGCCCTCGAGCACGCTGATGTCGAGCAGGCGCGGCAGGTACGGGTACTGGGCGAACCAGCCCCACAGCTCCTTGAGCCCGACCGCGTGGTGGGCCGACCAGTAGTCGCCGAGGGTCTGGGTGAGCACGAGGCGCAGGTTCACGCCCCCGTACCGGGTGATCAGCAGCTCCTCGGATCGCAGCTTGGCGGCCGCGCGCGCGGCGATGTCCGGGCCGGGCGCGATCTTGACCTGGCGGAAGTCGACCGGCGCGAGGGTGTCGGCCTGCTCCGGCACGAGGAGCCAGTGGTAGGTCTCGGGAATCCGGTTCTTGACGGTCTCGTCGAGGGCGTCGCGCTGCGACCTCGCCTGGGCCTTCCCGAAGGCGTCGAGGTTGAGCCGTCCGGCATCGCCGTCGTCGAGGATCGACGACCACGCCCTGAACTGGCGGACGGCGTCCTTCAGCTCGGGGAGCCGCAGCGAGTCGGGCGCCAGGAACACGAGCGTGTTCTTGTTGACCCGGGTGCCGGCCCCCCGCGAGGCCAGGATCGCGGCCGCCGCCTCCTTCGCCTTCGACGACGCCCCCTTCGCGTCGTGCGGGTGCTCCGGCCGCAGGGCGACGAGCGCGACCTCGTCCTCGTCGGGCACGTCGGAGGCGTCGCGCGGCGCGGCGTGGACGCGGTGGAACGGCAGGCGATCCGCGAGCGCCTTCTTGAGGCGCGTCTCGATCTCGAGCTCGACCCGGTCCTCGGGCTGCTGCTCCGCCCGGTCGCGCGCGAGCTGGTTCACCGACGGCTGGGTCGAGTACCAGTAGCGGCCGGCGTTCTCGTAGAGGTAGGTCGCCTGGCCGGCCAGCTTGCGGAGTGCGTCGCCGAAGGTCGCCGGCGTCTCGCCGGGCTGCACTGAGCCGAGCAGGATCCGCTTGTCGTCGATCCCGCGGTTGGCGGCCGCCGGCAGCGGCGCCGAGCCGAGGAAGACCGTGCGCGCGACACGCCGGGCCGCCGAGTAGCGCCCGTACGTGCCGCCGTTCTCGCGGTCGAGCCGCAGCGGCAGGGACGACGGCCCGTCGACGTCGCCCTCGACGATCGGCTGCCAGTTGTCGTCGAGGTACTGCGTCAGCTGCGGCAGCACCGCGGTGTCGTCGAGCGGCAGCGCCGCGGGCAGGATCAGGAGGTTGCCGTCCTGCTTCTCCCAGAGGGCGTGGACGACCGCGGCCATCAGCTTGAGCACGCCGCGGGTCCGCTGGAACCGCTCGAGCGTCGACCAGTCGTCGAAGAGCCGGTCGAACAGCTCGGGGTGGATCGGGTAGCAGTTCCGGAGGCGCTCCAGGTACGCCTTCTCCCTCGTGTCGGCGGGGAACGTGCCGGCGTTCCCCGAGTACAGCTCGGAGAACCGCTGGACGACCTCGTCGCGCGCTCTGGCCGCCTCGGGGGCGATCGGCTCGAACAGACGCCGCCGGACGATCTCGAAGCCCTCCTGCGCGGCGGCCGGCTTCCACGGGGCGTCCACCCGGTGGACCACGTGCTTGAGGGCCGCCAGCGCTCGCTGGCCGCCCTCGCCGCCGACCTCGATCTCCGACGACGGCAGCGAGACGACGAGCAGCGCGCCGTCGACCTGGTCGGTGGCCTGCGTGAGCTGCTGGGCGAACGAAAGCGCGGCGTCGAAGGTTCCGCCGGGCAGGTCGTCCTTGCCCCACTGGAGCCGGGCGTAGGTCACCCACTCGTCCACGAGCACGACGACCGGGGCGTGCGCCGCGAGCAGGTCGCGCAGCGCGTCGGCCCCCGGCGGCACCCCGGCGCGGTCAGCATCGGCCACGCGATCGAACGCCCCGCGGCCGCCGAGCTGCCAGGCGAGCTCGCCCCACATCGTCCGGACCTCGGTGCCCTCGACGGCGCGCGGCGTGATCGGCGACAGCGCGGTCCCCACGAGCGCGGCTCGGGCCACGCGCGGCAGCGCGGGCGCGCCCGCGTCGGCGAGCACGCCCTCCACGCCGGGCAGCGCGGTCATCTCGGGGCCGGACCCGGCGAGGTGCCACAGCGCGAGCATCGAGTGCGTCTTGCCGCCGCCGAACGTGGTCTGGAGGTCGACGACCGACTCGCCCCCGCTGCCCGCCAGTCGCCGCAGTGCGCCCGTCAGCAGCAGCCGCAGGCCCTCGGTGAGGTAGGTCCGCGAGAAGAACTCGCGCGGGTCGACGTACTCCTTGGCTCCCTCCCCGCGCGCGACCTGGTCGAGGTTGGCCGCGAACTCCGCCTGGCGGTACCGGCCCGCCGCCACGTCCGGGTGCGGGGTGACGACCGTCCGCCACGGCGAGAGGCCCTTCGCGGGCTCGCCCGACGTGGGCGCCGCCGCCGGGGCCTTCTGGCGCTCCTTCGCCTGCGCGACGGCGTTCTCCATCAAGACCTGGCCCTTGGCCCGGCCGATCTCGTCGGCCGCGGGCGAGGCCACCGACCGCAGCAGGCGCTCGGCCGTGTCGTACGCGCGGTACACGTCGTCGCCGGTGAACGGCTTCTCGCCGGGGTGGGCCCAGCGGTTCCGCGTGAGGCGCAGCTCGTTGACGTAGTTCTTCTCGGCCTGGCCGAGGGTCTTGCCGAGCGTGTCGTTCCAGTGGAAGAAGCAGGCGTTGAGCAGGAACTGGGCGTCATTCGGGTCGGGCGGGCCGGCCTTCCCCGGGCGCTGCGCATCGACGTGAGAGACCCAAGCCGTGCCGTACGCCTCGGTGAACGCGCGGTCCACCACGGGCTTGAGGCCGCCGGCCAGCCCGTCGAGCATCCGGCCAATCCGCTCGCGGTTCGAGAGCGCCATCCCTGCCCCCTACTCGAGCCCGAGGCTCTGCTGCGCCGGCCCCGCCGACGCAGGCGCTGAGGACGCGCCGCGCGACAGGTCCGACCACGCGACGACGAGCGCGTTGTACGCGCGCGCCTCGTCGGTCCAGCCCTTGCGCTCCGAGACCTGGTACAGGCGGTACGCGAGGTCGCGCGCCGTCTCGCCGAGGCTACCCAGCCTCGCCAGCAGCTCGCCGGCCGGCCCCTCGCCCTGCGTCAGCAGGACGTGGACGAGGCGCTGCGCCGCCTCCCAGGCCGGCAGGCGCCGGTCGTGCGCCGGGTCCCAGCCCTGGTCGTATTGGTCACGGGCCAACAGTCGGACCCGGCCGCGCGAGGCCGCCACGATCCCGGCGTCCACCATGCCCTGCACCGAGGTGTTCTTCGCACGGGCGAGCACGTCTGCGACGCCGAACTCGGCCTCGCCCATCCCGTACTGCTCGTACCACGCGATCGCCCAGCGGGTGTCCGAGTCGAACTCGCCCTCCTGCTCAGCGAGAATCTCGTCGAGCGCTTGGTTGATGAGCGCAAGGGCGGTACGAACGGACATGGCCGTACCGTCTGGTTCAAGGACTCGTTCGTAGCGACTGAAGATTGCCATGCCCGGGCCGATAGCTGACTGGGCGAGATCCACCGGAGCGATGTTGCCGTGCTGAAGGTCGCGAAGGGCAGTGGGCATCTCGCGCTTCAGGCTCGCCACGAAATCTCGCCGCGTAGCCATCGACACTACTCCGTCACGAACTCGGCAGACGAGCACAATGGATGATGCCAAAGCGTTCGAGCGTGAAGCACGCGAACGTTGCGCCTGCTCCGTGCGCAGCGGCCACGTCCCCACGATCACGTAGCCGGCCGCCAACAGGCCTTCGAGCATCGTTGACCAGCCGGTGTTGGAGGTGACGTTCTCGCTTCCGCTGTCTGCGGATTCGGCCTGCTTGAAGGCGTAGAAGATCGTCACAGGAGCGTCGACACCGGCCGCACTCTTGCGGACCGCTCGGAACGCTCGTCTCATGCCAGTGTCGAAGAACTCGCTGGCCGCCCATCTTCCACCCTGCCGGACCGGATCGGCCACCAACTCGGAGGCCTTCGGCGTCAGGGTCGTCTCGAACAGATCGGGCCAGATGTGTTTGAGCGGGTGTCTCAACCAAACGTAGTAGAAGTCGGCGAGGTCCGCGTAAGGGACGTTGTCGTAGTACGGAGGGTCCGTCGCGACGGCCACATGCTGGTGGGGGGAGCCCGTCGTTGCATCGGTCAACTCGACAGTCACCGGCGCAACGGGGACCAGGGCTGCGAGCGTTGTGGTGATCCATCCAAGGACTGTCGACAAGCTGACGGGGCCCGCCAAGAGGTTCGCCTCCGCGAAATCCCACGACATCGGCATCGCCTGCCGCACGAACAACTGACGGAGATTGGTGTTGCCAGAGTCCCAGGAGGCGATTGTGTTGTTGAAATCCGCGAGTCTGGACACAGCAAGCGACAAGTAGGTTGCGACCGCATCCGCGTAGGCCTCTGCGCCCAATCCACCTGCGGAGAGCGCTCCTCCCGATGGGTCCATCCCGGCCGCTAGAGCGTCCTGGAGGACGTCCTCCCGAACCTCGCCTACCTGGTCTGCGAGCGTGGTGAGGACTACGAGCTGCCTCGGCGTGAAGAGGTCGGCGAACCTACGCATCCCGTATGTGGGCGGCGTCGAGTGCCGAGCGTTGAGCGAGAGCGTGCCATCGGGGAGCCATCCTGGCTGCGGAACCGCCGGTCCAGCCTCGTCGAGGTCAGACACGGGGAGGTAGCGCCTTCCGTGAGATCCGTCGACAACCTTGGCGAGGAGCTGCACTCCCATGCGACCCGCGGCCCCCTCGGCGCGCAGGTAGTCATCTGTCGCAACGTGTTCACAAACGAGGCAGCGGAAGGTCGCACCCCGGCCTTCCTTTGGAGCCGGCGGCGCAGCTCCGGGACCCTCACGAACAGCGAACCTCACCGTTCTTGCGGAGCGGTCCACCACGGCCTCGAGATACGCCTCGCTGCCTCTCTTGCTGGATAGGACCATCGTGCTCACAAGGGGCATGTGGGCTCCGCAGGCCGGATTAGGGCAACGCGCCGTTCGCGCCCACATCCACGCAACCACGGTGTGCGACCGCTCCCCGGGAAGACCGGGCGTCTCATACACCCAGCCGATTCTTCTTGCGAGCTCAGCCTCTAGTCGCGCCCCATAGGCAGCAACATCGGCTGCCAAGCCTGCCGCCCCGCGCCATTGCCCTGTAGCACCCACCCCACGACGGGCGTCTGGGCTCACAGGGGTTCCGCCTGCAAAACGGGCTGGAATCTCGGTGAGAGCCTTCGTCACCAGGACGGCGACGGGGTTCAGGTCTCCAGCGTAAGCCGTCAACCCCAGGCGCTGAGCTTCCAGGGGTATGGATCCGCCACCGCAGAAGGGATCGAGGACCGACGGTGGCTGCCCGCCCGTCGACCGCCGAATCTCCGCCCGAGCCTCCTCGAGGACGGCCTCGTCTGTGCTGTTCTCCCACTGGACCAGTCGCTCAATGATCCCAAACAGCCGGCTTCGTTCATCCTCGACTGCCTTTGGAGATGGGAACCGATCAGGTTCGGATGAGGGATCGTTGACCAGGCTCGCGAATAGGACGGCCCGGCACGCCGTAAGCGGACGGCGCGCCCACCACATGTGAAGCGCCCTAGGGTGCCGGCGCGTGAAGGGACCCTTCTCCCGGCCCGAGGCCTCATTGATCGCCTCGAGCGGCAGCGCGACCTCGATGAGCTTGCGCTTGGGCGGCTGGGTCTCGGTCACGCGTTCTCCCCGGCGGTCGGCGGGCGACCCGGCTCGGCGGCCGGCAGCTTGGCGTAGACGGCGCGCTCCTGATCCCGCCTCGCGAGGATCATCGCCTTCCGCTCGGCGAACACGCGGTCACGGAGATCGTAGAAGGCGTCGTCGGTGACCGGGGCGTCGCCCTGCACCGTGTAGCGGTTCCCGAAGTCGTTGCACGCGCGGCAACACGTCACGAGGTTCGTGATGTCCTCGACGAGCCGCGCGGTCGGCGAGCCCGTCCAGGCCGCCGTCATCTGGCGCGGGACGACGTGGTCGACCGAGAGCTGGAGCCAGTTCTCGAACGTCGCCGCCATGTCGAGCCCGCAGTAGACGCAGGCGTAGCCGCACTGCTCGAAGACTGGCGGGCCGTAGCCGTGGCGGGCCGTCAGGTCGCCCTGCCTCGGGCGGCCGAGTGGCGTCCGTCCGCCGCCCATGTACCTGGGGAACGGCAGCCCCGGCTCGACTTCTCGCCAGAGCTCGCTCACCACCCAGTTGAGGATCAGGGTGTCCTGCTCCGGGTCCACGCGCTTGCTGGCCCTCTGCCACGCGACGGCGCTCGCGTACGGCGCCGGCGGCTTGCCCCACCGGACCTCCGCGGCGTCGGAAAGCGCGTTGAAGAATCGGGCGCGCCCCTCCCCGGCCTCGATGACCCGACCAAGGGCTGCTGCCTTCGGCGCGTACCGCCCCCACACGTCCTGCGCGCCGCCCTGTGCGGCGAAGACGCGCGACCGCGGATCGTTGGCGATGCCCACGGCTTCGCCCACTACGCCGCGCGCGACGGCCGCAAGCTCCGCGTCGTAAGCAGCGAGGACCCTGTCGAGCGCGGTGACCGGGCGGGCAGACGACGTCTTCCCGACGGCGTCTGGGACGCTGCTGGCTGGCTCCCACGCCCGGACGAACGCCTCCTGCGCCCCGGCGTCGATCGCGCCGCGCCGAGCGGCTCTCGTCGCGGCGATCGCCTCCTCGGCGCCTACGCCCGCGTCGCGGAGGAGGCACGCGACCGCGGTCCCGGTGCGGCCGAGCCCGCCCTTGCAGGTGACGAGCACGGTCTCGCCGCGCCGCAGCCGCTCGGCGATCGACGCGAGGAGCCCTGCGTACGCGGTGCTGTCGGCCGGGGCGTGGTGGTCGACCACGGGGAAGCGGACGAGTTCCACGCCGTGCGCGGCGCAGACCTCAGCGATCGCTGAGGTCTGCGTGTCGGCCAGTTCGCGGTCCTCCACCAGGAGCACGTACGTGTCGACGTGCTCGACCTCGGCGAGCCGCGCGATGTCGGCATCGAGGTCGCGCCAGTGCATGCCCGCGATGCCAGGTGCCTTCTTGCCGGCGAGGATGCTCATCCCGAGCCTTCCCGTCCAGCCGGCCGCCGCCGGGACCGATGACGGCTCGACCCAGTTGACGTAGATCGGGTGCATCGCGGAGGTGCGCGCCCCGGGCGGGACGGGCGGATCCTGTCGCGGCGCCGTCGCGGCCGCTGCGGTGGCGCCCGCCTGGGCATCGGTGAGCCGGGCGACGAGCGGGTCGACGATGTCGCGCCCCCGCATCTTCGCCAGCCAGTGCGCGGGGATGCCGGACAGGCCGAACCGGATGCCTGCGAGGCCGCCCGCGATGGCGGCGGTCGTGTCGGTGTCGTTGCCGTAGCGGACGGCGCGCTCGATGGCCTCGCGGTAGTCCCTGGCGCCCGCGAGGGCGTCCCACGCGGACCAGAGGGAGTCGACCACGTAGCCGCGCCCCGATCGGCCGGTCCACGCCTCCACCGTATCGAGGGCAGCGACGCGCTCGGCCGCGTCCGCGCGCTGGTGGTACGCGTGGCGGAGCCGCCCTCGCGCGTGGTCCATCGCCTCGGAGCGCGCCGAGCCGCCGAGCAGCTCGCGGGCCGCGAGCACGTAGAGCGCGCACGCGGCCTGCGAGACGGGGTGGCCGTGGGTGACGGCCGACGCGCGGTGGGCCTGGTCCACGAACGCGGCATCGTCGAGGTCGAGGTCCACGAGCGCGACCGGCAGGATGCGCATCAGCGAGCCGTTGCCGTTGTCGCGCTCGCCGGTGCCGCCCGCCTGCTCGGCAGGGGTACCTGAGCGAATGCGGGACAGGGCGCCCGTCGTCGCCCCGCCGATGTCGAACTTGCCCTCGCCGCCCGGCGTGTACGCGCCGTGGTCGCACCACGCGAGGGACCGCTTCGCCTGGTCCGCCGTGTCGAACCGGGCCTCGCCGTCCGCGCGGTCGCGGAGGAGCGAGTCGAGCAGCGCGAGCATCAGCGCCCCGTCGTCGCTCCACGTCCCGGGCGGCTTGCCGTGCGTCCCCGAGACGCCGAAGTGGACGCTCGTGATCGCGGATGCCGGCTTGAACTCGTACGGGACGCCGACGGCGTCGCCGACGAGGTGGCCCCAGACGGCGCCCGCGAGCCTGTCCCCGAACTCGGTCATCACGTCACTCCGTCAGCGGGTGTCCGCGCCCTCGGCGTGCAGGACACGCGCGCACAGCGCGCTGCGCCTCACGCTCGGACCGGCGGTGTCGTACGGACGCATGCGCCCCACCTCGGGTCTCGGCAAGCCCCACAGGAGCAGATGAGCCAGCCGCAGTCCGTGCACACGTCATTCTCGCGGCTCATGACCGTATCGAGGCAGCTCCAGCAGCGGCTGAGGCGGCCAAGATGGCTCGAACTGGCGGGTGCCAGGGGGGTGCTCTCCTCTTCGGCCATCGCCTGGGCCAGCCGCCTTTGGTCCTCTAGATCCAAGCGGCCAAGCCCTCGGCAGAGCCGCTGCGAGTTGACGAGCCGCAGTCGAGCGCGGAAGTCGGCTGCCGAGTCACTCTCGGGTGAATCGAACGCCAACGTCTCAGCGAGCTCGTAGTGGAGCCGGTCAGGCAACGACGGCAGCAGACGTGCCAGCTCCTGGCGGATCGCTGGCTGTTGGCATGAGCGGAAGAGCCGCAATGCCGGGGCAGCCACCCAAGCGCGCTCAACAGTGAGCCAGAGGCCGAGGGCCTGAGCCAGCAGCGATGCATCGGGCGCGGACTCGTCGAACATGGCGCACGTCAATCTGGTTGCGTCTCGGGAGCGAAGGACGACTCGGCGCGCGGGCGACCACCACGAGGAGGCGCCGGGTCTCCAGAGTGCCAAATGGGTCCCAGTCAGAATGACGTCGTCTTCCTCAGGTCTAGCCGCCCCCGTCACAGCCCACCCTCCCCAATGCGCTCGCCCTGCGCGAGCAGGTCCTTAATCGCGTAGTTGACTGACGTCGCCGCCTCCTCCGGTGCCTGGCGGAACGGTTTCCTCAGGTAGATGGGGTCCGCCACAGCATCGCCGTCGACCTCCACGATCGCGAGGAGCCAACGGTCCGGGGCGTTGAGGGACTTTGCGATCTCGTTCCGGGTGACGGTCACCGTCGTCGCGCCAGCGGCGCGGCCCTTCACCTCGATGAACCGCAGCCGCCCCCCCCGCTCGCGCGACTCGACGTCCCAGCCCACCTTGTCGGCCGACACGTCGCGCGGCTCCCGGTCGGCCCGCCGCTCCGCATCCATCACCGCGGCCATCGCGAGCTGCTCGACGCGGCGGGTCTCGCGGGCGTGGGCGTCGACCTCGCCCGCGGGCTTGCCGGCCAGCCGGTCGAGCAGCCCCTGCGGGACGACGATGGCCCCGCCCACAACGACCGGCGGCAGCGCGTCCACCTGGGCCTCGAGGTCGAGCTCCCGGTTCCGGGCGCGCAGGCGGTCGCGGAGGTCGTCGGCGCGGCGGCGCGCGGCGAGGCTCGGCAGCTTGACCTGCTTGCCCGCCGCCTCCTCCTGCTCGAGCTTCCAGGCGCGCCCGTCCCAGTAGTTGACCTCGTAGGTCAGGCGGGCGTCGACCTCGCGGCGGGTGCGCTCGACCCGGTCGAGCGTCCGCTCGCGGACCTCGGCGAGGTGGGCGCGGGACAGGCGCTCGATCGCGTAGGCCATGGCCCGCCCCTCGACCGCCCGCCCCTCGAGCCATGGCTGGCCGGCGAGCGCGGGCTCGAGCGCGCGGCGCTCCGCCGGCTCGGACGGGCGGTAGTCGAGGTACGGGGTCGCGCCGGCGCCGCGCGCCTCGAGGCCGTCCAGCTCGACGAACTCGAGCCGCCGCGACACGACCGACGGGCCGCCGTTGGGGTTCGGCCTCGCGTCCACGACGGAGTGCTCGAGGTACACCAGCGCCCGCGGCGCGTCGGACGGGTCCTGCGGGTCGACGAGCAGCGCGCCCCGCCGGAGCAGGTCCCGGTGCTCGTGGAGCACGAGGTCGATGACGGCCTCGAGCAGCGGGTGCCCCGGGCACAGGAACTCGCCGAGGGGCTTGCCCTGGACGGCGACCAGCTCCTTCTCGAACACCGCGCGCTCGTACGAGGGCAGGACCGCCGGGCGGTAGCCGGCCTCGCGGGCGCGGTCGCGGACCCGCCCGGGCACCCGCGACAGCTCGAAGCGGCCGGGCTCGCGCTCGCGGGCCGCGCCGCCAAGGCGGCGGAACGCGTCGAGGAAGAAGCCGCGGACGTAGTGCGGCTGGAGCCGGGCCGCCTCCGCGCGCTCGAGCCGGTCCCGGACGTCGGCCACGGTCGCCGCGTCGAGCAGGTCCGCGCCGAGCGCGCGCTGGGCGAGCAGCGAGCGCAGGCTGCCCTGGTCGAGCGCGTCGTCGAGCACCCGCGTCAGCCACGAGCGCATCTCGGGCGTGTCGCCCATCCGGACCGCGTCGATCAGGAGGTCGCGCAGGCTCCGGCCGCCCTCGAACGTGAGCTGGCCGAGCACGTCGAACACGGCGCCGCCGAGGGCCTCGGACTCGGCCTGGATCTTCTCGAGCAGCCGCGCGTAGACGTCGCCCTCGCGCGTCTGGTGCGCGACGAGGTTCCAGAGGTGGCAGACCTCGGTCTGGCCGATGCGGTGGATGCGGCCGAACCGCTGCTCCAGGCGGTTGGGGTTCCACGGCAGGTCGTAGTTGACCATCAGGTGGGCGCGCTGGAGGTTGATGCCCTCGCCCGCCGCGTCGGTGGCGACGAGCACGACGGCGTCCGCGTCGCTCTTGAACCGGGCCTCGGCGGCGCGGCGCTGGTCGCGCGGCAGCCCGCCGTGGATGGCGACGATCGCCTCCGGCCGCCCCAGGAACGTGCCGATCCGCTCGACGAGGTAGTTGAGGGTGTCGCGGTGCTCGGTGAACACGACGAGCTTCCGCCGCCCGCCGCCGGCGTCGACCATCTCGGGCGCCTCCTGGAACAGGCGGCTGAGCTGGGTCCACTTGGTGTCGGTCGCGCGGCGGCGCACGTCGGCCGCGAGCGCCTCGAGGCCCCGCAGGATGCCGATCTCCGCCCGCAGCTCGGCGATCGTCCGGGCCGCGGTCGCGAGGTCGACGGCCTGCTCCTCGGCGTCCTCG
The DNA here is from genome assembly GCA_021787395.1 of Chloroflexota bacterium. Taxonomy (GTDB): domain Bacteria; phylum Chloroflexota; class Limnocylindria; order Limnocylindrales; family CSP1-4; genus CAIXZV01. The sequence goes on along the minus strand of JAJYLZ010000026.1, from coordinate 16,996 downwards.
GCCTCGGCCGCGGTCGCGTCGTCGGGGTCGGCGTCGTCGCCCTCCTCCTCGAGGTCCCGGATCGTCGCGAGGCTGACCGCGTCGAGGCCCGGCACCCGCAGCGCCGCCTCCGCGCCCTGCCGGAGCAGCTCCGTCTCGGCGAGCGTGCGCTCGAGCCGCTCGCGGCGGCGGCGCAGGCTCTGGTAGATCGCCTCCGGGCTGGACGCCAGCCGCCGCTGCAGGACCGTGAGGGCGAACCCGACGATGACGCCGCGCCGCCCCTCCCCCTCCGCCTTGAGCCCCTCGGCCCGGTTCATCTCCTCGCGCACGTACTCGGTGACGCGCTCGTACAGCGCGGCCTCCGGGTCGGACAGGTCGTAGCGGATCGTGTAGGCGAAGCGCGGCGGGAAGAGCGCCGTGCCGTCGAACTTGACGAGCTGCTCCTTGACCAGGCGCCGCATCAAGCCGTCGGTCCTGCTCGCCGGCGGGGCCGTCTCCGACGCCTTGCGCTTGTGGCCCGCGAACCGGTCGGGGTCGAGCAGGCTCATGAACAGCTCGAAGTCCGCCTCCTTGCCGTTGTGGGGCGTGGCGGTCAGCAGCAGCAGGTTGCGGCTGTGGTGCCGGATCCGCTCGGCGAGCTTCCGGCGTCGCGTCTCCTTGACCTCGTCCCCGAACAGGGTGGCCGAGAGCTTGTGCGCCTCGTCGAACACGATCAGGTCGTAGTCGGGCGCGTTCTCGACCGCCAGCTGGAGGTCCTCGTCGCGGCTGAGCTTGTCCAGGCGGGCGATGAGCAGGTCCTGCTCGGCGAACACGTTGCCCGACGCCGCGCCCTCGGCCAGGCCGTTGGTCAGGATGGTGAAGTTGAGGTGGAACTTCTCGGCCAGCTCCTGCTGCCACTGCTCGACGAGCGAGCCCGGTGCGACCACGAGGCAGCGGCGCAGCTCGCCGCGCACGAGCAGCTCGCGGATGTAGAGCCCGGTCATGATCGTCTTGCCGGCGCCCGGGTCGTCCGCGAGCAGGAAGCTGAGTGGCTGGCGGTCGAGCAGCTCGCGGTACACCGCGGTGATCTGGTGCGGGAGGGGCTCGACCAGGCTCGTGGAGACCGCCACGTACGGGTCGAACAGGTAGGCGAGGCTGATCCGCTTCGCCTCGGACGCGAGCTGGAACGCCTCGCCGTCCCCGTCGAACGACCACGGCCGGCCCGCCTCGACGAGGGAGAGCTTGGGCTCGTCCTCGCGGTACAGGAGCTTCTCGGAGACGGCGCCGTCCGCCACGCGGTAGGTGAGGGTGACGACGGCGGAGCCGTGCCAGGCGACGTTGACCACCGTGACGTGGGCGTCGGGCACGACGCCAGCGACGAGGGCGCCGCTGGTCAGGTCTTCGAGCCGGGCGATCCGAGTGCCCTCCCCCGCAAGGTGGCGGCCTACGCGGCCGAATACCACTGCCAACCATAGCGCGTGCCGTGCCACCTAGAGTGGCAGCGGAGCGGCCCTCCCGAGTCGTGCGAGCCGAAGACGGTTGGATCGACGGCCACGCTGGGCTTAATCTGACCACCTGGCGCCCACGCCGGCGCATTGATGTCTTTCGCGTCTGTCCGCACAGGAACCGCGATTCTCTTGAGAAGCCGGAGTGCTCAGGGGCAGATCGGAAGGCGGCGTGTGCGGCTAGAACACCGCCTTGCCGTCGAAGGCCAGACCGAGGTTGACGAGCCGGTACATCAGCGCCTGCTGGCTCACTCCGAAGCCACGGGCGAGGTCGCGGATCTGCCGCACCCCCTCGTCGTCCATCATGTCGATCCCGCCGGAGACCGCCGCCCGCACGTCGTCCTCCGGCATCAGGAGCTCGGCCGCGAAGGCGTTCGCGGCGATCTCCTCCGGGTCCACCGCCTGGGAGCTCGTTGCGTCCCGGAGCTTGAAGGCACTGTCGATGTGCACCCCGTCCCGGCGCTCCAGCAGAGCGTGGCCCAGCTCGTGCGCGATCGTGAAGCGCTGCCGCACGGGCGCGTGGCTCGCGTTGACGCCGATCACACGCTCATCGCCGTTTCGCATGTAGAAGCCCGAGATGTCCTCGTCGTCCTCCATCGGCTGGAGGACGACGGCGATTCCGTCGAGCCACGCGAGGTCCTCGACAGGGACCGGGCGGGCAGACCCCCCGGGCAGTGCGAGCAGCCTCTGGACCTCCGCCTTGATGCGGGCCCGCGGCACGCTCATCTACACCCTCCTCTTCTGGGTCACTGCCGCCTGCCGGACGTTGGAGACGAACGCGCGAACGGCTGCGGAAGCGTCGGCCGGCATACCCGGCACCCGGGCGGCGTCCGGGACAGGCGCGTCCCCGTGCTCCTCATCGGCGAGCAGCTCAGCGACTGGGATCTCCAGGACAGCCGCCATCCTCGAGAGCACGTACACGCCGATCCGCTGGTCTCCGCGCTCCATGAGGATGAGCGACGTCCGCGGCACGCCGACTAGCTCGGCAAGCAGGGCCTGCGAGCGATTTGTGCCCTCGCGCGCCCGGCGGACCCGGGCCCCGAGGGCCGCGTAGAAGCTCTTCTCGGCCGGTCGCACGTAGCAAGCCTAACACCGACCGCTGCAGGATGTCGGCAAGTCCGACATAGTCGGATTTTCGGACCTAATGAATCTGTCTTGTAACTCGACATGCGCGCGGTCGGCGGGTAGATTCGTTCCATCAGGCCCGGACCGGGCCGACGTATCGGCAAGGAGGCCGACCATGACCAGCGCGATCCACACCTTCACGATCACCGTCGACGGAGAGCGGCTGGAGGTCGCCGAGCACGAGCTGACTCCCGCGGAGATCATGGCCCGTGCGGGCCTCGACCCAGCGACGCACTACCTGATCGAGATCGACGGGCGCCACCAGACCTCGCTCGAGGGCAAGAACGACCAGCCGATCCACATCCACGAGGGGCTCAAGCTGGTGTCGGTGTCCACCGGCCCGACGACGGTGTCCTGAGGTGGCAGCAGGAGACTTCGTCGACGAGCTCCGCGCAATGGGGCACGACGCAGTCCCGGTTGACGGGGACAAGGTCCGGATGCCGTACGAGGTCCCCGTGGGACCGCGCCTGGGCGAGCTGATCACCCTCGGCTTCGTGCTGCCGCCGGACTACCCCGCGTCGCCGCCGAGCGGGCCCCATGTCTCCCCGCCCATGTTCGCGCTGGCATCGGGCGGTTCGCACCCGACCGGCGGCATCCACGCCTCCCCCTTCGGCGGGGAGTTCCAGTACTGGAGCCGGCCATTCCCGAACTGGGCGAGGACCACGCGGACGGCGCGGGACTACATGGCGTTCATCCGCCAGCTCTTCGCGACGCTGTGACCTGGAGCGCGGCGATCGGCGACGGGCCGTACTCCGAGCTTCGTGCTCACCTGCTCCGCGCAGACGGCCAGGAGGACGTCGCCTTCGCCCTGTGGCACCCGAGCACCGGGCGCGACAGGACGACGGCCGTGATCTCCCGGCTCATCCTCCCGCTGCCGGGAGACCGCGCGGTGCACGGCAACGCCTCGTTCAGCCCCGCGTACTTCGCGCGTGCGCTGCGCGAGGCGGTCTCGTCCGGCGCCGGCATGGCGCTCGTCCACTCGCATCCGCGGGGAGAGGGGTGGCAGGGCGTGAGCGAGGACGACGCAGGCGCCGAGCGGGAACACGCCCCAGCCGCCTTCGGGGCCACCGGCAGGCCGCTGCTTGGCATGACGATGGCGGGCGACGGCGCGCTCTCCGCCCGCGTGTGGATCCGCGAGGCGGTGAGGATGCACAGGATGCGCGACTGCGACTCGGTGCGGGTTGTGGGCGAGCGCCTGACCGTGTTCTCGCCGCGCCGCGGGTCCCTGCCCGTGCCCGGAAGCCTCGTCCGGACGGTCTCGGCGTGGGGACCCGACGCCCAGTCTCGCCTCGCTGGGCTCAGGGTGGGCATCGTGGGCCTCGGCAGCGTTGGGTCGGTGGTGGCGGAGGCTCTGGCGCGCACCGGCGTCGAGCGTATCCGGCTCATCGACTTCGACTCCGCGCAGGAGGTCAACCACGACAGAACCCTGGGGGCGACCCGAGCCGACGTGGCGCTCGCCCGGTCCAAGGTGGAGGCGGCGCGCCGGCGGGTGCAGCGAGCGGCGCACTCGGCCATCCTGAGGGTGGAGGAGTTCGAGTCCAGCGTGGTAGAGGAGGATGGGTTCCGGGCAGCCCTCGACTGTGACGTCCTGTTCTCGTGCGTCGACCGGCCCTGGGCCCGGGCGGCCCTGAACCTGATCGCCTACGCGCACCTCGTCCCGGTCATCGACGGGGGCATCGTCGTGCGCACGGCCGCGGGTGCCAGGATGCTTGGGGCCGAGTGGCGCGCCCACACGGCGGCGCCGAGCCGGCGCTGCCTCGAGTGCCTCGGTCAATACGACCCTGGGCTCGTGTCCGCTGAGAGGGAGGGCTACCTCGACCGGCCCGACTACATCGAGGGCCTCCCCGACGACCACCCAGCGCGACGTCATGAGAACGTCTTCGCGTTCGGCCTTGCGGACGCCAGCCTCGAAGTCCTCCAGTTCCTCTCGCTCGTTGTGGCTCCCGGTGGTGTCGCCGACTTCGGCGCGCAGCGGTACGTCGTCGCACTCGGCAGGATCGAGCTCGACAGCCGGCCGTGCGAGCCCGAGTGCCTGTACGCGGGCCTATTCGCCGGGCAGGGTGACGACACGGGCATCAATGTGACCGGACGGCACCCGGCCGCTGACACGGAGAGGACCGCGAGGCGTGCGCGCCGCGGGCCGCGGGTCAGGGCGCTCAGGGCAGCCGCAACGCTCGCCGGAGCTGTCGAGCGCCGGCTGGGCCTGTGGTGAGCGCACAACACGCTCTCGGCGATACAAGAGCGCGGGCGGTAGACGTCCTCGGGCGCGACGCTCGGCCAACGGGCGCTGTCTGAATCAGGGCTGGCCCCTCTTCCCAATGGAATGCTAGCCGGACACCCGGGCGAGCCGGCCGAGGGAAGCCTCGATCAACTCCGCATCGACGATCGGCCCAGGCCCGCGCAGGCTCGCGCCCTTCGGGTGCCAGCCGACCACCCAGCGCCGGCCGTCGATGACCCCGGCGAACGACATCGGGCGCCCGGCCCGCCGGAGCGGCGCGAAGAAGGGGTCCGACCCCGCCGGCCACCAGTACGGCCCCACGAAGGCGACCACCGTCCTCGCGCCGATCATGTCCAGCTTGGCGCGTTGCAGCTCGACGACGTGCGGGTCCTGCGCCTCGCGGAGGGCGCCGGACGGGTTGCCAGAATGGCCCACGGGGGCGAGCGGGTACAGGTTCGCCCACCGATACGCGGCACCGTAAGGATGAAACACCTCAGGCGTTGTTCGCAGGGCACCGCCGCGCCCCTGCATGAGCAATGCCATGGGCGAGTCGGTCAAGTCCCATCGAGTGGTGTAACAGGGCGTCACCCTCGCGCCTGACCTGATCAGCTCGCCAGCAGGAGCGGCAGGCCCACCTCCTCGATCGGGGCGGCGACGCTCCCGGCACGGTCGCGCGTGCGCACCCGCCCGTACGCGAACGCAGGATTCGCGCGCACAGGCAGCTGCGCTGCCGCCCCCTTGACTCGCCGCGGTAGACCGAGAAACGAGGCCGGTCTGGACGTCCCCCGAGCAGGCCCAGAGACGGTCAGGGCGAGCGCCCGGGAGGCGACCATGGGATCGGTCATCGCGTACCGCTGCGAGGCCTGCGGGACCGACTTCCGCGTCAGCGAGGGCGGCGGCTTCTTCTTCGACCGCCTCCACTGCGACCGCTGCGGCAAGGCGGCGACCGTCTCGCACGGGGACCTGGGCGACATCCACCTGCGGTTCGTGAAGGGCCTCAAGACGCCATACGCACTGGCCCGGGCGGCGATGGACCGCGACATCCGGGCCAACTACCCGGGCGAGCCGGTCGGCCGCGACGAGTACCACGCGCTCGCCGAGGCCACGCTCGAGCCGTGCGAGTGCGGCGGCCGGTTCCGGTACGACGCCCCGTCGCGCTGCCCAGGCTGCCGCTCGACGCGGGAAGCGTGGTCCGGCGGCCGGGTGGTGGCGCACTATGACTGACGGGGGGCGATCGGCCCGGCGGCCCTTCTCGCGCCTCTCGCAGCGCGAGGCCGATGACGCCCTCTACGTCGACTTCGAGGGCCTGACGGGCCAGCCGCCCGTCCTCCTCGGCACGCTGCACCGGCGCGGGCGCGGCGACGAGCCGTTCGTCCACCAGGTCGTCCTCGACCCGCTCTTCGCCCCGATGGGGCCCGAACTCCGCCCGGCGCGCGAGGCGGTGGAGATGCTCGTCCGCCGCGCGGAGGCCCGGGACCGCCGGATCGTCGCGTGGACCGAGCACGAGCTCGAGGTGGTGCGCCGCCTATGCGCCGACGAACCCGACCTCGTCGCCCGGTTCGAGTCGCGCTACGCCAACGCGCTCGCCGTGGCGAAGCGCTGGGTCAATCGCTGCCGTCCGGCCGACCGCCCCGCCGACGGCACGCTCGCGGCCTGGCTCGAGCTGGTCGGCTACCCGGTCCCGCCCGGCGCCGGCCCGGGCCACGTCGGCGACACGATCCGGGCGATCACGCCGACCCTCGCCGGCGGGCGGCCGCCCACGCCCCGCCAGCGGGCCCGCTGGGCGCGCCTCCTCAAGCACAACGCCCACGACTGCGCCGGCATGCGCGAGGTCTGCCTGATCGCGGCACGGGATCTGGAGGGGGACGGGCAGAGTGACGCCTGAGCTGTCACGGCGCCGCGTAGGCTGATGCGCGCATGCAGCTGCTCGACGGGACCCGCGTCTTCGCCGCCACCGACCTCGTCGGCTTCCTCGCCTGCGAGCACCTGACCGGGCTGGAGCTCGCCCGCCTCGCAGGCCTCATCGAGCGCCCGTACCGTGACGACCCCGAGCTCGAGGTGATCCGCAGGCGCGGCTTCGAGCACGAGGCGCGGTACCTCGCGGACCTGGAGGTGGCCGGCCGCACGGTCACCAGGATCGAGCTCGACGGCTCGATCGCGGACCGGGCCGAGCAGCTGCGCGCCGCCGCGGCCGAGACCGAGCGCGCGCTCCGCGCGGGCGCCGACGTCGTCTACCAGGCCACGTTCTTCGACGGCCGCTGGCGAGGCCACGCGGACTTCCTGCTGCGCGTGGACAAGCCGAGCGGCCTCGGCGACTGGAGCTACGAGGTCGCCGACACCAAGCTCGCCCGCCACGTGAAGGCGAGCGCCGTCCTCCAGATCTGCTCGTACCTCGAGGGCCTCACCCGCATCCAGGGGGCGGAGCCCGAGCGCCTGCACGTCGTGCTCGGCGGCAGGGCGCGCGAGACGGCGACCTACCGCGTGGCCGACTTCATGGCCTACTACCGGCTCGCCAAGGGCCTGTTCGTGGCGCACGTGGACGCCGCGGAGCCCGCGGACCCGCCGCCCGGCACCTACCCCGAGCCCGTCGAGCACTGCGAGGTCTGCCGCTGGGACGAGGTGTGCACCAGGCGCCGCCGCGCCGACGACCACCTCTCGGTGGTGGCTGGGATCACGTCGCGCCAGCGCCGGGCGCTGGCCGAGCGCGGGGTGGGCACGCGGACGGCTCTCGCCCGGCTGGCGCTGCCGCTGGTGCCGCGGCTCGAGGGCGTCAGCACCCAGGGCCTCGAGCGCGTCCAGCGCCAGGCGGCGATCCAGGTCCGCGACGCGTCGCCGGGCGGCGGCCGGCTCTGGGAGCTGGCCGATCCCCCGTGCCTCCGCGACGGGACGCTCGAGCCCGACCGCGGCTTGCTCGCGCTGCCCGAGCCGCGCCCCGGCGACCTGTTCTTCGACATCGAGGGCGACCCGTACGCCGGCGACGAGGGGATCGACTACCTGTTCGGCGTGCTCGAGCCGGGGGTGATGGAGCCCGGGGCCGACGGCCAGCCGCGCCCGGCCTTCCACGCGCTCTGGTCGCGCGACCCGGACGGCGAGGTGACCGAGGCCGCCGAGCGCGCCGCGTTCGAGCGGCTGATGGACCTGTTCAAGGACCGCCTGGCGAAGGACGACGCGATCCACATCTACCACTACGCGCCCTACGAGCCCACCGCGCTCAAGCGCCTGATGGGCCGCCACGGCACGCGCGAGGACGAGGTGGACGCGCTGCTGCGCGCCGGCACGCTGGTCGACCTGTACCACGTCGTCCGCCAGGGGGTCCGCGCGTCGGTCGAGAGCTACTCGATCAAGCGCCTGGAGAAGCTCTACGGCTTCGAGCGCGTCGTCGACCTGCGCGACGCGGGCAGCTCCATCGCCGCGTTCGAGGCCTGGCTCCAGGGCATCGAGGGCGAGCACGGCCAGGACACGCTGGACCGGATCGAGTCGTACAACCGCGACGACGTCGTCTCGACGATGCTCCTGCGGGACTGGCTCGAGGCGGCGGTCAGGCCCGCCCTCGCGGCGCAGCTCGGTTCCGACGTCCCGCGCCTGACGCCGCGCCAGCCCGAGGCGCCCGAGCCCCTGGCCGAGCGATTGGCGGCCGTCGCCGACCTCGCCGAGCGCCTCGCCCCCGGCGGCAGGGACGGCGACGACCCCGAGGCCCACGCCCGCTGGCTCCTCGCCAACCTCCTGTGGTTCCACCGGCGCGAGGAGAAGTCGTTCTGGCAGCGCTGGTTCCACTTCCTCAACGACCTGTCCGACGAGGACCGCGTCGCCGAGAGGGAGCCGCTGGGCGGTCTCGAGTTCGTCGGCGAGGTCGGGACGGTCAAGCGGTCGACCGTCTACCGCTACCGCTTCCCCGAGCAGGACCACGAGGTCAAGGTGGGCGGCGGCGTCCGGGCGCAGGACGGCTCCAACCCAGGCGAGGTGGTCGCGGTCGACGAGGCCGCCCGGACGATCGACTTCAAGCGGGCCGCGCTCGAGGACCCGGCCGCGATCCGGGCGGTCCTCCCCTACGACTTCGTGTCCACGGCCGAGGTCCAGGGGAGCCTCGAGCGCGTGGCCGCCTGGGTCGCCGATGCCGGGATCCGCGGCGACGGGCCGTACCGCGCCGCCCGGGACCTGCTCCTCCGCGAGGCGCCGCGGGCGGGCCAGGCGCCGGGCTCCATGATCAGGGAGGAGGCGGCCGACGCCGTGGACTCGGCCGTCGCGGCGACGCTCGCGCTCGACCGCAGCTACCTCGCCGTCCAGGGCCCGCCGGGCTCGGGCAAGACGTACATCGGCGCGCGTATCGCGATCGCGCTGGCGGCGACGGGCCGGCGCGTCGGCGTGACGGCCAACAGCCACAAGGTGATCGGCCACCTCCTCGAGGAGATCGCGGGGATCGCCGAGCGCGAGGGTCTGCGGGTCCCGCGCATCGGCCAGCGGACGGATCGGGACGGCAGCGCCGCGTTCGCGGGGGCGCGCAGGCTCAAGGACAACGCCGAGGCGGCCGAGGCGCTGGCGGCGGGCGAGCTGGAGGTCGTCGGCGGGACGGCCTGGCTGTGGTCGCGGCCGGAGTTCGCCGGGCTGCTGGACGTGCTCATCGTCGAGGAGGCGGGCCAGATGTCGCTCGCGAACGCCGTGGCGGCGTCGCCGGCGGCGTCGTCGATCGTCCTGCTCGGCGACCCGCAGCAGCTCGACCAGCCCGTCAAGGGCTCGCACCCGCCGGGCGTCGAGCGGTCGGCGCTCGCCCACCTGCTCGACGGCGCGGCCACCATGCCGCCCGAGCGCGGCATCTTCCTCGAGCGCACCCGGCGGCTCCACCCGTCGGTCTGCGCGTTCACGTCCGAGGCGTTCTACGAGGGGCGCCTCGAGCCCATCGAGGGACTCGAGCGGCAGGCGCTGGTCGGGTCTGGCGGCGCTGACCTCGGCGACATGGACCTGGCTGGCGCCGGGGTGCGCCTGGTCCTCGTCCCGCACGAGGGCAACGCCAACGACTCGCCCGAGGAGGCCGACGCCGTCGCGCGGCTCGTCCGGGACCTCGCGGGCGGCGGCTGGTCGTGGACCGACGCAAGGGGCAAGCTGCACGCGCTCGGCCTCGACGGCGTCCTCGTCGTCGCGCCGTACAACGCGCAGGTGGGCCTGCTCGGGGCCGCGCTCCCCGCGGGCGCCCGCGTCGGGACGGTCGACAAGTTCCAGGGTCAGGAGGCGCCCCTCTCCGTCTACTCGATGGCGTCGTCGAGCCAGGCCGACGCCCCGCGCGGCATGGAGTTCCTCTACTCGCTCAACCGCCTCAACGTGGCGACCTCGCGGGCGCGCTGCGTGGCGGTCGTCGTCGCCAGCCCCGAGCTGCTCCGGGTCCATGCGCGGACGCCGCGCCAGATGCAGCTGGCGAACGCGCTCGCCCTCTTCGCCGAGCACGCGCGGGCTGTGCCGTAGCCCTACTACGGGGGCAGCGCCTCGGCGACCCGGGCTGTGCTGCAGAGGTGTCTAGATCATCTGCGGGACCGAGCCGCGGGCCCCTCTCACGGCTCCGGCCTCGGCTGCTGCCGCCACCCCGGTCACGTACGCCGACCGGGGCCGGGAGCGCTGGAGACGCCAGTTTCGTGCGCCGTGGGTCGCACCCGGTGCAGGAGGTGAGTTCGTATCGAACTCGCTCGCGACGCACGGCGTCCCGAGCCCACCCATGGTGGTTCCTTGGCCTTCAGTACCTCCGGCTACCCCGCTGCTCGTCGCCCCGCCGCCTCCCTTTGGCGGCCTTGGCCTCGGACATCGCCCGGTCGGCCTCGCGGATCGCCGCCTCCAGGATCGCCGGGTCCGCCACGATCCGGTGCCCGACGCTCGCCGATACGCGCAGCACGCCGGCCTCGTGCTCGATCGCCGGCTCGACGGCCGCGACCAAGCGCGCGGCGAGAGCCCCGGCATCCGCGTCGGTAACCACACCGGGGGCCAGGACCACGAACTCGTCGCCGTGGAGGTGTGCAAGGACGTCGCCCGGGCGGCACGCGGCGCGGAGCCGCCCGCCGACGGCGCGGAGCACGTCGTCGCCGACCGCGTGGCCGTAGTCGTCGTTTACCGCCTTGAAACCGTCGAGGTCGAGGTACAACACCGCGAGGCCCCGGAGGGAACCCCTCATGGCGGCGGCCCTCTCCCGCAGCCCAAGGCCGTTGGGGAGCGACGTGAGCGGGTGGTGGCGGAGCTGCCAGGTATCCCGCCGGCGGGTCAGCGACCGCGAGACTGCGACGAGGCCGACGAGGAGCAGGAGAGGGCTCCACCAGGCAGCGAGCGCGTATGCCTGCGCGGTGAGCCAGCCGAGGCTGGCTGAGGCCGAGAGCTCGACGGCGACGTCCCCTCCAACGTCGTCGAACGCGGAGAGCGGCCGCCGACCCGTCCTGGCCGCGTAGAGCAGAGCGGCCATCATCCCTTCGATCAGCGCGGCCACAATCGAGCCGGCCGCCACGGCAGTGAGCCCGACCAGAGCCGACGCCGCGGCCGCAGACGGGCCCGCCACGAGGCGCATGGCGACGGCGGCCGCCACCCACGCCACGACGCCTGCACCGTGGTTGGCTAGGATCCCGTACCAGGGCACGCCCCGGACCTCCCGGAGCTCTGTCACGCCCACCGCCGCGACGACGGCAGCCGCGGCAGGGCCGCCCAATGCGGCGGTCATCACCAGCGTCGAGGTGCCCGGAGTGACGACGACGCCTGGGCCATCGATCCCCCCGACGTTGCACGCTACCTCGGCAACCGCGATGCAGAACACCACCGCGAGCCGGGGAGCCCACGGGCCCGCCCAGCCGAACGGCGCGGCGAGGCCGGACCCGACTGGGAACAGCAGGACGGCGGCCGCCCCGGCCGCAACCCCGACAACCGTGTAGACGGCCACGACAACGCCGAGGAACGGGGGCTGGGCGGGCGCTACGATGGCTGCGGCCCCGGAGCGCGATCTCCCTGATGGCGTCAAGCCTGGCTCCGTTCCTCGTGCTCGGTGTGCGGCCGGGCAAGCATGAGGACGGCCTGTCGGGCGTGCTACCTCCCATTGGCGGAGTGCCTCGGTCCTCCGCCGCTGCGCCGCCAGGCCGGCCTCAGGAGAGGATGGGGCGGAAGGGGCACCGCTATCGTCCGACGCGGCACTTATGCCGCGCTTATCCCGCGCTCGCCCGCCCACGAGTGGGCCTCGGGCTCCGCGCACACGACCTCACCAGAGGGCGCCAGCCGGCGACCCCCCACGGTACCCTTGGCGCGGCGAACTGCGGGAGGAGCGGGGGGCGATGCTGATCAAGTCGGCGGCGGGGCACGAGGCCGACATCGCGGCGCTGGAGGCGCTCGTGGCGCGGCCCGGGGTGGCGACCCAGACCCGGCAGCGGATCGAGGCGGAGGTCCGCCGGGTCCGCGCCGGGGACAAGGCCGAGCGCGACGCCGCGTACGACATCGAGTTCCACTTCGGGCAGTCGCAGAACTGGGCGACGATCCACGACCTGCGCGTCGAGCACCGCGGGTTCGCCGCGCAGATCGACCACCTGATCATCAACCGCCTGGGCGAGGTCTGGGTCTGCGAGAGCAAGCACTTCGCCGAGGGCGTGTCGGTCAACGAGCACGGCGAGTGGTCGCGCTGGTGGCAGGGGCGGAGCGAGGGCATCCCGTCGCCGGTCGAGCAGAACCACCGCCACGTCGTGCTGCTCGGGCGGGTGCTCGACGACGGCCAGGTCAGGCTCCCGCGCCGCCTCGGCCTCGTGGCGATGCGGCCGGACCTGCGGAGCCTCGTCCTCGTGTCGAACGGCGCCAGGATCGGGCGACCGAAGCGGGCCGTCCCCGGGCTCGACGAGGTGCTCAAGGTCGAGCAGCTCAAGACCCGGCTGCTCGACGCGTTCGACGCCGTCCCGGCGTGGAAGCTGTCACGGGTGATCGGCAAGGAGGGGCTCGAGGCGTTCGCCCGCGACCTCGCGGTGCTCCACCGGCCGGCGGCCGTCGACTGGGGCGCGAGGTTCGGGATCGCCGCCGGGCCGCCGGCGGCCCGGCCCGACATCGAGGTGGCCTCGGACGCCGCCCCCGTCCCGGCCGGCGCCCTCTCGCCCCAGCGGCGGGGGTCCGGGCACCGGTGCGCCTCGTGCGGCGAGGCCGTGTCCTTCGCCGTGGTCAAGTTCTGCTGGAACAACCCGAAACGCTTCGGCGGTTCGGTCTACTGCATGGACTGCCAGCCGCGGTTCCGCTGAGGCAGCCTTGCCCGCGATGGGTGGCGGCCCCCGTCCGCTCCGTCCCGGCGGCCTGCTTGGGAGCGGAGACCACGCGATCGCCAACTCGTGCGCGCAAATCCCGGCTGCTTGGGCACACGTGGGCCGGACGGCGCGGTTGGCGGGCCGACCGGGCCGGCCGCCGGGCGCCCTTGACCCAGCGGCGCTCCTGCCGACGCTCGCGGCCGGCGCAACGGGCGCCGCCGAAGGAGAGGAGGCCGTGCGATGGCGGCAGCGGGCGAAGCGGTGGTCCTGGTCAGCTACCTCGACGACAGCGGGGATCCAATGGAGTGGGTGCTCGAGGACCTGCCGGACGAGGACGTTGAGGCGATCGCGGCGTACCTCGAGGAGCACTACCCCTACGGCGACGTCCGGGTGAGCGCCGTGCCTATCGAGACGCCCGCCGACCTGCTCGGGGACTGGGTGGCGGACGCCGTCGAATACGGCGAGCCCGTCAGCGAGGCGATCCGCCGGCTGGCGGCGAGGCGCTAGCCTCGGCCGCCTCGGGGCGGCGTAAAGGGATCGGCGCCGCAGGAGAGGCCGCGTCCCAGCCAGGGGGTAGTGAACCCTTCCATTCCTTCCTGGGACGCGGACCGGAGACCATCACCGGCCGGTGCGCCGGAGAAGTCCACCCAATGGCCTCAGCGGGGCGGTCAGCCTGTCGGCTCGAGCCATGGCGACCAACTCTCGAGCAGAGTCCCTGACTCGTCGTAGACGGTGATCGAGTCGCATCCGCTGCTCCAGGGCTGCGCGACGAGTGCCTCGATCCGGAACGCGGCCCGGGGGAACGTCTTGCACCAGAGCCGCTGACGCGGCTCGTACCGATAGCGGAGGGCGCTGAGCGCGTCCCTGACCCGGTACCCGCTCACCCTCACCTCCACTCGCTCGCCGTCGAGCGAGGGCACCCGGCCCATGCCGGGCCAGGAGAGTTGCTCGCACGGCGAGCCGGACCTTAGGCTCACCAGGAACGGGCTCGGGCGGTCCGACTCGCTGAGCAGCACGAGATCGTGCTGCGCGCGCGTGACGGCGACGTAGAAGAGGCGGCGGTCGGCCTCGACGATCGAGTCGAGGCGGTCGCCGAAGACGCGGAGGAAGGCCCAGTTGGGGTGGATCAGGGGGTAGGCGCCGTCCACGGCGTCGAGCACGATGACGGCGTCGCTCTCCTTCCCCTTGTACCTGTGCGCGGTCGAGATCGAGAGGCGCTCCCGAACCTCCGCGGGGAGGAACGACCGGATGTGCGACTGGAACCGCTCGAGGCCGTCCGGGGACCGACGCGCCTCTTCCCCGTAGCGGACGTACGCGTCTATGTGGTTGCGTCGCGACAGGAGGGCCACGGACCTGCCCGCCTCCAGCATGGGCCACACGAGCCTGAGCACGGCGGGCGTCAGCTCGTCGCCTTCATGGCGCTGGAGCTCAAGGGTCGTCGGCTGGAACCCGTCCAGCCAGGCGACCCGGAGGCGGCCCGGCTCTGCCCCGGCCTTCGCCTGCGCCGGCTTCCCGCGGCGGCGCATGACCGCGTTGCCGGCCGTGACGATCGAGTCGGTGGAGCGGTAGTTCGTCGTGATCGCCAGCGCCCGCCCTCCCGGGAACCACCGCCCGAAGTCCCGGAAGTACGCGAGGTCCGCGCCAGCCCATCCGTTGATCGCCTGCCAGTCGTCGCCGACGCACATGAACTCGACCGTGGGGTTCGCCCGGCGGACCGCGTCGAGCAGCTCGTAGAAGACGGGCGCGAAGTCCTGGAACTCGTCAACGAGGATGAAGCGCAGCCGGGCCAGGTCGCCGTGCTCGCGGCCGCGATCCCGCACGAACCCTGTCTCGCCGTCCCGGACCTTCCGGACGGCACGCCACATCAGGCCGTCGAAGTCCTCCGCGCCACGATCGGCGAGCCGTTCGAGGTACCCCTTGAACACCGAGCGTCCGACGTCCAGGAACGCCGCCTCCGCCCTGCTGATCGCCCCGTGGCCCGCGATCCTTGCGCCGAGGCCGTCGGGGTCGAGGTCGAGGCGCCTCGCCCGCCCAACGAAGCCGGTCATCGCCTTCGTGAAGCGGTCGATCGCGCGGTCCTTGACGCGCTCCCAGATCTCGGCCTCGGTCAGCGCGCGTCCGGGGATGCCGACTGCGGCGAGGTCGCCGAGCAGTCGCGCCGCGAAGGCTTCCGGGCCGGAGGCGGCCACCTCCTCCCGCGAGTACTCGAGCAGCGTCCACCCGGCCCGCCGGCGCCAGAACTCCCGCTTCGCCTCGGAGCCCTTGTCGTAGTCCGGGTCTCCTGCGCGCCCGAAGTACTCGATCACGACGCCGGACCGCGGCCCCGTCAGGATCGTGAAGTCTGGGCGGTAGTTGACGCCGTCCCACCGGACGTTGCGCTCGTACTCGTAGTCGATCGCGTGCTCGAACATGGTGTTCGCGATCAGGCGCTCGCCGTACGACTTGACGTACTGGCCGCCGAGCGTCTCGCGCGGGAGCGAGCGGCGGTGCGCGAGGAGCTCCGGGATCGGGAGCTCGAACCCGCCCCTCTCGATCCGCTCCCAGTCGTCGCGGAAGTGCGAGAGCATCAGGTCGCGGATCCTGGGCCGGTGCTGGTCCGAGCGCAGGTGCTCGTCGATCACTGTTTGGACGGCCCGGCTCAACCACAGGGCGCCCTGCGAGTCGTCGTCGTAGAGCAGGTCCTGGTCCGGTTGCACGATCGCGTTGGCGAGCGCATGGAAGGTCATCACGTGCGGGGAGTCCGTCCCCACCGTGTCCGCGATCCGGCCGCGCATCTCCCTGGCTGCCTCGCGGTTGAAGGCGAGCAGGAGCAGCTCGCCGGGCGCCACCCCGCAGTGCGTCTCCAGGAACATGGCGCGCGCGGTGAGGGTCCTCGTCTTGCCGCTGCCAGCGCGGGCCGTGACCTTCAGATCCCTCCCGACGGCGGCCACTGCCATGGCCTGCTCGGGATCGAGGGCGACGGAGTGGCGGCGCGACCATCGTTGGACCGTCGATCGGCGCAGCCGGTCAAACTGGCCGGGCGCAAGCAGGTCCCGATCCGGGTCCTCGCGCAGCACCTCCTCGGCGCCGAGGAAGTCCCGGTCGAGAGCGCGCCGGACCCGAGCGAGGAGCGCGCTCCTCCGGGCGGCGCGCGCGGCCTGCTCCGCCTGAAGCCGGTCCGCCCTCTCGCGCCGCTCTGCCTCTGCCGCTGCCGCGCGCTCGACCGCCTCGCGCGCCTCGCGCTCCCGTTGGCGGGCGAGCTCCTCGGCCGCCAGACGCTGCTGCTCGTCGCGCTCCCGCTGCGTCCGCTGCCTCGCGGCAGCGATCCCGGCGATCGCCGCCGAGCGCACCTGGACGATCGCGTGCGCGACCCACGCCGCTGTGGCGTCTGGCCGGGCAGCGGCGGTGGCGAGGGCGACGGGGCAATCGGCAAGCTGGCCCGCGGTCGCGTCCATCGGACGAACGTCGGGCGGCAGCGCCCAGACGCTCAGGACCCTGCGGCCGGGCGCAGGCTCCCGAATGCCGACGGCGACAGTCACCCCCTCGAGGGGGTCCGAGACATTGAACCCGCCGTCGCCCACCTGCTCGAAGCGAAGTCGCGGCAGCGCCGGCGCCATCGCCACCGCCGCCTGACGGGCGACAGCCGCGAGGAAGTTTGCCTCAACCAAGGGGCGCCGCCGCTGGGGAGATGGGGGTCGGGCACCGCGGGACCCAAGGGCTCGGGCCGTCCTGGCGGTTTCGCATCAACTCCCCCCGTGAGCGGACGCGTGTCGAGTGTAGCGAGCGGGACTTCGCCGCGGCAGGGTCCGCGGGGCGATGAGACGGCGCTTCGCATGGTGGCCGTCGGGCTGGCGGTCAAGTCCCACGACGTGTGTAACAGCGTCGTCCTCGCGTCCTGGCTGACTCAGCTTGCGAGCAGGAGCGGCTGGCCCACCTCCTCGATCGCGATCGCGTCGATCGCCGCCATCGTCTCGGGCCGG
>JAJYLZ010000081.1 GCA_021787395.1 Chloroflexota bacterium | reverse complement strand
GCCCGAGCTGCGCCGCCGACTGGGCGCGGCCGCCCCGCCGCCCGCGGCCCCCGCGGCCCCTGCCCACACCGCGGCGCGTCCGGACGCCCCGCTGCTCGTCGCGCACGGGCTGTCGGTCACCTACGGCGAGCTGATCGCGGTGCGCTCGGTGGACGTCGGCGTGTGGCCGGGGGCGGTCGCCGTCGTGATGGGCCGCAACGGCTCGGGCAAGTCGTCGCTGCTGTGGGCGCTCCAGGGGTCCGGCCCCCGCCGCGCCGGCACGGTGTCGCTCGAGGGGAAGGACCCGGCCCGCCTCGACCCGGCCGCCGCGCGCCGCCTGGCGGGCCTCGTGCCGCAGACGCCGTCGGACCTGCTGTACCGCGAGTCCGTGGCCGCCGAGTGCGAGCAGGCGGACCGCGAGTCGGCCGCGGCGCCGGGCACCTGCCGGGCGCTGCTGGCTCGGCTGCTGCCGGGCGTGGACGGGGCGCGGCACCCCCGCGACCTGTCCGAGGGCGAGCGCCTGGCGCTCGTGCTCGCGATCCAGCTCACCGCGTCGCCGCGCGTCGTGCTGCTCGACGAGCCCACCCGCGGCCTCGACTACGCCGCCAAGGCGCGGCTGGCCGGCGCGCTGCGCTCGATCGCCGCGGAGGGGCGGGCGGTCCTGCTGGCGACCCACGACGTCGAGTTCGCGGCGACGGTCGCCGACCGGCTGGTGGTGATGGCCCAGGGCGAGGTGGTGGCCGACGGGCCGGCGCACGAGCTGCTGACGGCGTCGCCCGCGCTGGCGCCGCAGGTGGCCCGCATCCTCGCCCCGGGGCCGTGGCTCACGGTCGAGGAGGTCGCCTTGGCGCTGGCGGCGCGGGGCTCGGCCGCCGCGGGAGAGGGGACCTCAACGCCCGCCGCAGGGGCGCCCGCTGGTGCGCCGGGCGTCGCCTCCGCCCCCGCGGGCGGCTCCGCGCATGCGGGAGGCGCCTCGTGACCGCCGTGGGCGTCGGGGCGCGGGCGCGCCTCGTCCTCGCCGTCGCGTCGGCCGCGGCGCTGTTCGCGTTCGCCTGGCCGCTCGTCCTCCGGGCGGCGCCCACCGGCTCGGCGCAGACCGGCGGCGGCCTCGACGCGCCGCTGGTGTTCACGCTCGTGCTGCCCGCGCTGCTGGTCCTGATGCTCGCGGAGGTCGCGTCGGGCGGCATCGACGCCAAGGCGCTGGCGATGCTGGGCGTGCTGTCGGCGATCGGCGCCGCGCTGCGGCCGCTGGGCGCCGGCACCGCGGGCATCGAGACGGAGTTCTTCCTGCTGGTGCTGGCCGGGCGGGTGTTCGGCCCGGCGTTCGGCTTCCTGCTCGGCTCGACCACGCTGTTCGCGTCGGCCCTGCTCACCGGGGGCGTCGGCCCGTGGCTGCCGTTCCAGATGCTGGCCGCGTCCTGGGTCGGCCTCGGCGCAGGCCTCCTGCCGCCCGCCCGGGGCCGGCTCGAGATGGTCCTGCTGGTGGCCTACGGCGCGGCGGCGGCGCTGGCGTTCGGGCTGCTGATGAACCTGTGGTTCTGGCCCTTCCTGGCCGGCGCCGACTCGCCCGTGTCGTACATGCCAGGCGCCCCGCTGCTCGACAACCTCCAGCGCCTGGTGCTGTTCTCGCTGGCCACCTCGGCGGCCTGGGACCTCGGCCGCGCGATCACCACCGTGCTCCTGGTCGGCCTGACCGGCCCGGCCGTGCTCGCCGTGCTCCGGCGGGCCGCGCGGCACGCGGCGTTCGGCGCGGTGCCCGTGTTCGGGACGGCGGGCGGGCCGGCCGTCGAAGCCGCGCCTCGGGTCGGCGGGCCCGGCGTCGGGGCCGCGACCCCCGGCGCGGAGGCCGCGCCCCCGGCCGCCGGCTGGAGCGGCTACCCGCCGAGCGTGAACCGCAGCGCGAACAGCGCCCCCGCGACCAGCGAGTAGACCGCGAACGGCAGCAGCGTGTTCGCCCGGAAGTAGCGCGAGAGGAAGCGCACCGAGAGGTAGGCGGCGACCGCCGCGGCCACGCTGCCGGCCAGCACCTGGAGCCGCACCCCGTCGCCGTTGTGGCCCAGCAGGTCGGGGATCTTGTACAGGCCCGCCGCCCCGATGATCGGCGTCGCGAGCAGGAACGAGAACCGGGCCGCGTCCTCGTGGTCGAGGCCGCGGACGAGGCCGGCCACCATGGTCACCCCCGAGCGGCTGAAGCCCGGCAGCAGGGCCAGCACCTGCGCCACGCCCACCGCCAGCGCCTCGCGGACCTCGAGGGTGTCGAGCCGTCGGTCACCGCCGGCGGTGCGCGCGTGGGCGGCGATGGCGCGCCGCGCCACCCCGCGCCGTCGCGACCACTCGCCGACGAGGAGCAGGGCGCCGTTCGCGACCAGGAACAGCGAGGCCGCGACGGGCGTGGCGAACAGCACCCGCAGCGCGTGCTCCGCGAGCAGGCCCACGAGGCCCGCCGGCACGGTGGCGATCGCGAGCAGCCAGATCAGCCGCTCGTCGGGGGTCTCGACCCGCCGGGTGCGCAGCGTGCGCAGGCCCGCCGCGATCAGCCGCACCCACGTGTCGCGGTAGTAGAGGAACAGCGCGAGCGCGGTGGCGACGTGGAGGCCCACCAGGAACGCCAGCCAGTACGACTCGGCGGCCGACTGGGCGGCGACGACGTCGTTCCAGCCGAGCAGCGCCGGCAGCAGGACCGAGTGCCCGAGGCTGGACACGGGGAACAGCTCGGTGACGCCCTGGAGGAGGCCGAGCAGGATGGCTTGGGGGTAGGTCAGCATCGCGGCAGCCTACCGGAGAATCGCGCCGGACCCGGGCGGGGCCTTGAACGCCGCGCCCTGCGGCGCCTCCGACGGCGTCGCGACCGCCGCCGCCTCCCGGGAGTCCCGTCGCGTTCCGTCAGTTCGGCCCCGGGCAGGGGCCCAAAGGGCACGGGGGCCGCGCCGCCCCGAGGACCGACAGTGCCCCGTGCATCCTGGCGTCCCAGAGGGAGGAGACGCCGCGTGGCGGCCATCACGTCCGACGCTGCGCCCGCGACCGGGCGCCCCCACGGGGACGGGGCCCCCGTGCTCCACTGCGAGGGGCTCAAGAAGCGCTTCGGCAGCCGCCAGGCCGTCGACGGCGTGGGCTTCGACATCGGGCCCGGCGAGACGTACGGGCTGCTCGGGCCGAACGGCGCCGGCAAGACGACGACGATCTCGATGATCTGCGGGATCCTCGCGCGCGACGCCGGCGAGGTGTTCGTGGACGGCGAGCGGCTCGACGTGGGCACCACGAGGGCGAAGCGGCTGGTGGGCATCGTGCCCCAGGACCTCGCCATCTACCCCGACCTGACCGCCCTCGAGAACCTCGACTACTTCGGCCGCTTCTACGGGATGGGCGGCGCGGCCCTCAAGGGGCGCATCCGCGAGGTGCTCGACGTCGTCCAGCTCACCGATCGGCAGCGCGACCGCACCGCCGGCTACTCGGGCGGCATGAAGCGGCGCCTCAACATCGCCATCGGCCTGCTCCACAACCCGCGCCTGCTCGTGCTCGACGAGCCGACGGTCGGCGTCGACCCGCAGAGCCGCAACGCGATCCTCTCGAGCGTGGAGACGCTGGGCCAGGAGGGGATCGGCATCCTGTACACGACCCACTACATGGAGGAGGCGGAGCGCCTGTGCGACCGGGTCGGCATCGTCGACCAGGGGCGCATCATCGCCGAGGGCACCCGTCCCGAACTCGTCCAGCTGGTCGGCCAGACCGACAAGGTGTCGCTCGGGGCGACCGGCAGCCTCCAGGCCGCCGCCGAGGCGATGCGCGCGCTGGAGGGCGTCCAGGAGGTGACCAGCCGCGAGGGCGGGCTCGACGTGATCGTGCCCGACGCCTCGACCGCGCTGCCCGCGCTGCTTGCCGCCGCGGCGGCCACCGGCACCTCCGTCCGGTCGGTCGAGGTGGTGGAGCCGGACCTCGAGGCGGTGTTCCTCCACCTCACCGGCAAGGCGCTGCGAGACTGAGATGCGCAGGAACCTCGCCTCGGCGCTCGTCATCGCGCGCCGCATCCTCCGCCAGCGGGTCCGAGACCGGTCGGCGATCATGTTCGCGGTCATCACGCCGCTCGGGCTCGCCCTGGCCTTCTCGGTCCTGATCCCCAACGACTTCCAGACGTTCCACACCCGGTTCGTGATCGTGGACCACGACGGCGGGCCGATGGCGAGCCGCCTGATCAGCGACGGCTTCGGCGCCCTGTCCCGGGCGGGCGTCGCCGAGGTGGACGCGATCGCCACCGACGCCCAGGCGCGCGCCGAGCTCGAGGCCGGCGACGCCGGCGCGATGATCGTGGTGCCGGCGGGCTTCAGCGCGGCGATCGCCGCCGGCCAGCCGACGGCGATCCAGCTGCTCGGCGGCCAGTTCCCGTCGTCATTCGAGGTCGCCCGGGCGGTCGTCACCCGGTTCGCCAGCGAGGCCGACGCGGCCCAGCTGCTGATCGCCACCGCCACCTCGTCGTCGGGCAGCGCGAACCCCGCGGTCGTGCAGGCGGCCGTGGCCTCGCTCGGCCAGCCGGCGCCGATCGCCGAGGTCGAGGCGCAGACGCCGTCGCGGCAGGCCGGCCGGGCGACGTTCTACGCCGCCGCCATGGCGATCATGTTCGTGTTCTTCGCCACCCAGTACGGGGCGCTGGCGATCCACTCGGACCGCCAGACCGGCACGCTCACGCGCCTGCTCGCGGCCCCGGTCTCCGCCGGGTCGATGCTGTTCGGCGCCGCGCTGGCCAGCCTCGTGCTGGGCGCCGTGGCGATGACGGTGCTGATCCTCGGCACGACGCTGCTCGTCCACGCGGCCTGGGGGCCGCCGCTGCTGGTGGCGGTGCTGGTGCTCTCGGGGGTGGTCGCCGCCACCGGGATCTCGATGGTGGTCGCCACGTTCGCCCGGACGCCGCAGCAGGCGGGGGCGCTCAACTCGATCGTCGCGCTCTCGCTCGCCGCCCTGGGCGGCGTGTTCCTGCCCCTGAGCCAGGCGCCCTCGTCCATCGTCACCCTGTCGCAGATCACGCCCCACGCGTGGTTCCTGCGCGGCATCGACACCCTGGCCGACCCTTCGGCGACCCTGGCCGACATCCTGCCTTCGGTGCTGGTGCTGCTGGCCATGGGCGTCGGGCTCGGGGCAGTCGGGCTCGTCCGGGCCCGGAAGGCGATGGCGGCATGAAGGTCCTCTCGATGGTCCGCACCAACCTGGTGCGCGCCCTCCGCGACCGAACGGCCCTGTTCTTCTCGGTGCTGCTGCCGCTGATCCTGATCCTCGTCCTGGGGCTGACCTACGGCTCCGGCGCCTCGCTCAGGGTCGGCCTCGTGGACGCCGACGGCGGCCCGCTGGCCGCCGACCTCGCGGCCGCGATCCAGAAGTCGCCCGGCGTCGCGGTCGACCTCCGCCGCTACCAGACCGTGGACGAGCTGCGGGACGCCTCGTCGCGGGGCATCGTCGAGGTCGCCCTCGCGATCCCGGCTGGGTACACCGCCGCGCTGGAGGGCGGCGGCTCCGCGGCGCTCACCTTCTTCACGCCGCCGACGCAGCTGGCGCTGGCTGCCCGGACCATCGTGGACCGGGCGGTCGCCGACCAGACCGCCCTGGTGCGCGCGACGCAGTTCGCCGTGAAGACCCAGGGGACCGGCTTCAGCGCGGCGCTGGCCGGGGCCCAGGGCCTGCAGGCGCGGGTCCCCGGCGTGGCGGTCACGGTCCAGCCGGTCAACGCGGCGAGCACCGGCAACGGCTTCAGCGCCGGCGCCCAGAGCCAGCTGGTGCTGTTCATGTTCCTGACCTCGCTCACCGGGGCGGTGGAGCTGGTGCTCACCCGCCAGCTCGGGGTCTCGCGGCGGATCTTCGCCTCGCCCACCGGCGCGACCACGATCATCGTGGGGGAGTCGCTGGCGAGGATCGCCTTCGCGCTGGCCCAGGGCGCGTTCATCGTCGGCGCGTCCGCGGTCCTGTTCGGCGTGTCGTGGGGCGATCCCGTGTCGCTGGCCGCGGTGGTGCTGGTGTTCTCGGTGGTGGCGGGCGGGGCCGCCATGATCATCGGGGCGCTGGCGGCCAACCCGAGCCAGGCCGGCGCGCTCGGCCCGGGCCTGGGCATGCTGCTGGGGCTCCTCGGCGGCGCGATGGTGCCGCTCGAGGTGTTCCCGCCCGCGATGCAGGCGGTGGCGAGGCTGACGCCGCACTCGTGGGCGATGGACGCGCTGGCGGTGGCCAGCCAGCCGGGCAACAGCGTGGTGGACATCCTGCCCCAGCTGGGGGTCCTGGCCCTGTTCGCCGTGGTGTTCTTCGCGATCGCGACGGTGCGCTTCCGGCGGGTGCTGGTCGGCGCGGCCTGAGGCGCTTCCGGCGGGTGTTGGTCGGCGCGGCCCGAGGCCCCCCGCCGGGTGCCGGCGACCGACGTGATACGGTCGGCGCATGCCCGACCGCCGCTTCGACGCCGTCGTCTTCGACCTCGACGGCACGCTGTGCGACTCCGAGCCGTTCATCGCGGCCGCGGCGGCCGAGGCGCTCCGCCGACGCTACGGCGTGGCCGTGGCGCGCGAGGACTTCGCGCCGTTCGTGGGCGCCGGCGACGACCGGTTCATCAGCGGCGCCGCGGCCGCGCACGGGATCATCGCCGACCTCGCGATCGACAAGCCGCTCACCTACGAGGTGTACCTCGAGCTGATCCCGGGCGCCCTCCAGCCGATCGCCGGCGCGCACGACTTCCTCGACCGGCTGCGTGCCGCCGGCCTGCGGATCGCGCTGGCGACGGGCTCCGACCGGCCGAAGCTGCACGGCAACCTCGCCGCGATCGGGCTGCCGGAGGGCGTCTTCGACGTCGTGGTGAGCGCCGAGGACGTGGTCCGCAAGAAGCCCGACCCGGAGATGTTCCGGCTGGCGGTCGGCCTCCTGGGCGCCGACCCGCAGCGGACGCTGGTCGTCGAGGACGCGCGCAACGGCGTGCTCGCCGGCCGGGCGGCGGGCTGCGAAGTGCTGGGGATCGCGTCGTCGCAGCTGCCGGACACCCTGCTTGCGGCCGGCGCCCGCATCGTCGTCGACGACTACACCCGGCTGCCCGCCGAGCTGCTCGCGGACCTGGCCCTCCTGCCCGGCTGACGCCGGCCCGGCTGGGCGGGGCTGCCGCGCGCCGCGGTCAGGGCCCCTGGCGGTCGCGGGGGTCTCCTGCTGCCGTCAGGCCCCGAGCGGGCGCGGGGTCGCCCGCTGCGGTCAGGCGTCCAGTATCCGGCGCGGGTCCGGCCAGCGCTCGAGGCCGATCGAGCGCGCCGCCTCGTCGATCAGCGAGCACAGCCCCTCGAGCACGTCGCCCGGCAGGCCCACCGGCGGGTTCGCCGCCATCGCCGCGGCCTTCTCGGTCGCCAGGTCCACGAGGCCCGTCCGCCCCGACGCCTGCCAGTCGCCCAGGCTGCCGCGGTAGGACAGGGTGGGACGGACGAAGTCCGAGCGCAGGTAGCGGCGGGTGTGCGCCGTGGCCAGGAAGCCGAAGCCGGGCTCCAGGCCCTCCGCGATCGCGTCGAGGCTCAGGGCGTCGGCGTCCCAGACCGGCTGGCGGAAGGCGTAGAAGGCGTAGTTGAGGACCTCGTCGTCGATCACCAGCGCCTCGACCGAGCCGGCCACGCCGCTCTGGTTCTCGCCCGGGCCGGACAGGAACCGCGGCCGGGCCGCCAGCCCCAGGATCGCGTTGGCCATGTGCTCGTAGCCGAACTGCGTGTCCACGACCACCGAGTCGGACGTCGGGCCGTAGCAGTCGCAGGCGAGGCCGTACCTGCGGGCCAGCAGCGTCGCCGCGATCGACGCGACGCCGGTCTCGGGCGGGCCGGAGGTCACCAGCCCGGTCCGCGGGTTGATCGACGAGAGGCGCGGGCCGTAGTAGAGGGGCGTGCCGGGCGCGACCGCCTGGGTCAGCACCAGGCCGGCCAGCACCTCGGCGTTCTGGGTGGCCACCGCGGCCGACATCGACCCGGGCGCCGTGGTGCCGGCCGCCGGGCAGGGGAGGATCTCGACGGCCACCCGCCCCGCCCGGACCGTGGCGATCAGCGCGTCGGTGACCTCGGCGCCGAGCTGGAGCGGGCTCACCGGCGAGAACGCGAGGTCCACCGGGTAGCGCCCGCCGCCCCCGTCGGCGCCGGTCACGGCCTCGGCCATCCGCCGCACGAAGTCCGCCTGGAACGCGTGCGAGATGCCGGGTCCGCCGATCGGCTTGTCGGTCTCGTGGGCGAGCACGAGATACGAGTACAGCGGCTCGAGTGGGTGGGGCACGTCGTCGGGCTGGACCAGCGAGGTGACCGAGTGCAGGTTCGCCATGCGGTGCATGACCCGGGTCAGGCGGACCTGGTCGGCCATCGTGGCGCGACGGGCGACGCCGGTCTTGGGGTCCACCACGTCCCGGGCGCCGCCCATGTTGTGGACGTAGGTGGGGCCCGGGTCCGCGTCGACGGGGATGGACCGGGCGTCGTCGCGCGCGGCGAGGGTGAACCTGGAACGGCACGCGGCGACCGCGTCCGCGACCGCGGCCCGCGGCATCAGGATCCGGCGGCCGGTCGCCTCGGTACAGCCGGCCGCGAGGAGGATCTCGCGCGCCGCCGGCGACTCCACCTGGACGCCGATCCGCTCGAGCACGGCGAGCGACGTCTCGTGGATCGCCTCGATGGCCTCGTCGGGCCACAGGTCCAGCATGGTGCTCCCCATCGCTCGAGTTGCCTGCCCTGGCGCGGCGGGCGGGTCGCCGGTCGCCGGTCGCCGCCGGCCGCCGGTCGCCGCCGGCCGCCGGCCGCCGTTCGCACGTCCACGATATGCCGACCGCAGGCGCGCCCGCCGGTTGGCTGCGCGAGCGAGGGCGCCCGCGGTCCGGTCGCCGGTGTCTGCGCTCGGCGACGGCCGCCCGTCGGCGCCTACACCGTGACGAGGCGCCCGATCAGCACGCCGGCCAGGGCGGCCGCCCCGGCGATGGCCATCGTCTGGAGCGCCGTCCGCCAGACCGGCTCGTGGCCGATCAGCCCGCGCGCCACGCCCAGCGCCGCCATGAGCAGGCCCGTGATCACCAGCGACACGAGGCGGGCGCTCTCGATCGGGAACAGCGCGAACGGGAGCACGGGCACGCCGGCGGCCAGCAGGTCCGCGATGAACATCCACAGGGCGTGCGCGCGCGGCGACGCCCCGCCCTGGCGCGGCATGCCGACCTCGTAGGCGGCGACGTGGTCGAGCATCGCCCGCGGGTTGCGCAGGAACGCGCGGCTGACCGCGGCCGCCTCCTCGTCGGTGAAGCCCGAGTGGCGCAGCTGCGTCACCACCCGCTCGCGCGCGCCGTCCGGGTCGGCCTCGATCCGCCTCCGCAGCCGCTCGATCTGCGCCCGCGCGACGCTGTTCTCCGAGTGCACGTCGAGGTAGGTGCCGGCCATCATCGAGACCGCGCCGGCCACCGCGCCGGTGGCGCCCGCCAGCAGGACGATGTTGGCGTTGGTGGTGCTGGCCGCGACGCCGAAGACCAGGCCGGCGATCGAGACGGCGCCGTCCTCCATGCCGAAGGCGACGTCGCCGATCGACTCCAGCAGGGATCGGCGGATTCGGCCAGGCAGGTCGCTGAGCGGGTGCACGCGGGGGACGGCTCCTTGGGCGGGGAGTACGAGTCTACCCGCAGCGCCCGCGGGAACGCCGGGACGGCTCGAGTGGCGGGGTCCGCCGGCGCCCGCAGGCCTGCGACGGGCCCCAGAGCCTCGGCCCTGCACGGGGCGGCTCCATCAGCGGTCCGCCCGCCCGCGCAACCGCCCCGTGCCGCACCCGACCGCCCGAGGGCATCGAAGATGGCACAGGCCGGGTGGCCCGGCGCCTCATCCGCCCATAGAGCCGCCCCGTGCAGGGACGGGGACACAGGGCGCTCGAGGGGCCCGAATAAGCGGGGCATACGGCACCGTCTGCAGGCTTGCCGCATGACGGCTCGACAGCGCAGCGCGACCCTGGGGTCGGACGACGCCCGCAGGCTGGCAGCGGAGGCTGGTCGTGAGATAGCCGCAGCCAGGAGGTCGGTCGGGGCCACGCAGTGTCACGTCGCGGCCAGGGCCGGCATCAGTGCGTCGCAGCTGGGCCGGCTCGAGCGCGGCGAACTCGCCAGGCCGTCGCTCGACGTGATCTGCCGCGCCGCGCGCGCGGCCGGCTTCGCCGCGAGCCTCAAGTTGTATCCCGACGGGACGCGATTAC
>JAJYLZ010000025.1 GCA_021787395.1 Chloroflexota bacterium | reverse complement strand
GCCCCGACCCGTGCGCCGCGCTGCTTCCCGCGGACCGGCGCGAGGTCCGCGCCTGGGCCGCCGGCATCGCGGCCGACCTCGGGGCGCCGCACGCCGACCGGAACCGCTGCCACGGGGCGGTCCCTGCCCGCTGACCCGCGGACCCGGCGTCGCCGCTGGCGCGTCCCAACGGCGCGCAGCCAGCCTGACCGGGACGTTGGAGCCATGGTCCCCGTGACCATTCCGCGGCTCGCGTTCGGAGCGCCGTGGGCGAGAATGCGGACGACGTCCTAGAACGGCCCGTGTTCGAACCCGGAGGCGTGGCCGGCCAGCCCGGATCCGGAGCCGTCGATGCGCAAGACCAGCCCCGCCGCCAGCCTCGCCCTGCTCGTCCTCGCCTCGGTCGTCCTGGCCGCCGCCAGCGCGTCCGCGGCGCCGGGTGTGATGGCAGCGACCGCGACCGCCAGCACCTCCGCCCAACCCAAGGTGGTGATCATCGTCGGCGCCACCGAGAGCACCACGTCCGCCTACCGCTCGTACGCCGACGCCGAGTACGCGACGGCGCTCAAGTACACCCCGAACGTCGTGAAGGTCTACAGCCCGGACGCTACCTGGGCGGCGGTCCAGGCGGCGGTCAAGGACGCCAACGTGGTGATCTACCACGGCCACGGCAACGGATGGCCGGCCCCGTACCCGTACGACCCCAACTTCACGACCCGAGACGGGTTCGGGCTCAACAAGGTCGCCGGCGCCGGCGACTCGAACCGCGTCTACTACGGCGAGCCCTACATCCGCACGCTCTCCTTCGCGCCCGGTGCGCTCATCCTGCTGCACAACCTGTGCTACGCGTCGGGAGACTCGGAGCCCGGCAATCCGCAGCCCACGCTGTCGGTCGCCGAGCAGCGGGCCGACAACTACGCGTCGGCGTTCCTTGCGGCGGGGGCCTCGGCCGTCATCGCGGACGGGCACATGGGGGCCGGGGCGTACCTCGACGCGCTGTTCACGCAGCACGAGTCCCTGGGTGGGTTGTGGGGCTCGATGCCCGACTTCCACAACCACGCGATCGACTTCCAGTCCGCCCGGACCGCCGCGGCCACCGGGATCCTCGACCCTGAGAACCCCACCAGCGACTACTACCGCTCGATCGTCGGCAACCTGAGCGCCACGACCGACGACGTGCTGTCAGCCAGGACGGCCCAGTACACCGCCGGCGCCGTCACCCGCCTCGCCGGCGCCGACCGCTACGCCACGGCGGCGGCGGTCAGCGCCGCGACGTTCGCCCCGGGCGTCCCGGTCGCCTACGTCGCCGCCGGCACCGACTTCCCCGACGCGCTCGCCGGCGGGCCGGCCGCCGCGGCCCAGGGCGGCCCGATCCTGCTCGTCGGGCGGGACGCGGTCCCGGCGGTCACCGCGGCCGAGCTCGCCCGGCTCAGGCCGGCCCGGATCGTCGTCCTCGGCGGCCCCGCCGCCGCGTCGGACGCCCTCGTCGCGGCGCTGGGCATGCCGTAGGGCCGGGCATCGGGCGGGGGCGGCACCGGACCGGACCGGCTCAGCCGACGGCCGAGGCCGCACCGCTGCAGCGCCAGGGACCGACAGGCCGATCGTCGAGCAGCGGCCCGCGGAAGAAGCCGAGCAGCGGCTCCCCGCTGGTCTGGCGGAGGGCGATCCGCCCCGCTAATGGCCGGCCGTCGTCCGGCGCCACCGCAAGCTCCAGCGCGACCTCGTCCGCATCCGGGTAATTGGGGTCGTAGACGCGAATGCGGACGAGGCGAGCGCCGGCCGAATCCTCGACCGCATACGCGAACGCCAGCACCTGGTGGTTCTGGACCAGCGCCCCGAGACGCAGCCCGCCGACGCGGATGAGCTCGAGGAGGCAGGGGCGACCGGCGTCGATCTCCGCGCGTACCCTCGGCCACTCGCGGGTGGCGGTGGGCACGCTGACGGGGCCTCGGCCGAGCGGCCCGTGCACAAGGGCGAGCAGGGCGTAGCGCAGCGGCACGCGCAGCCAGTCGAGCGACTGGACCTGGCGGCGCACGAGGGCCCGGAAGCGCCGGCTGCCGCTGGGCGGCGGCGCGGTGTCGGGCGGTGCGGGCAGCCGCGCCGCCCAGAGGTCCCGCGCCGTCAGCGCCATGCCGCCGCACAGCCCGGCTGACGCGTCGCCGATGCCGACGAGGCGCGGGTCGAGGGGGCCCAGCCGAACCGTGGGGCCGGGCGGGAACGCGTTGGCGAAGTGGAGCCCGTGGACGCTGGGCAGGAACCCCGGGACCGCGCGCTCGTCCATCCGGGGAGCGTAACGCCCCGAGATGAGATCGACCGCGGCACCGCCGCGCCCCGCGGCGATACCATCGGCGCATGGCCGACCGGGAGCAGTCCAGGGCGCGCGCCAACCGCCTCGCTGGCGAGACCAGCCCGTACCTGCTCGCCCACGCCCACAACCCGGTGGACTGGTACCCGTGGGGGCCGGAGGCGCTCGCCCGGGCCGCCGAGCTCGACCGCCCGGTCTTCCTCTCGATCGGCTACGCCGCCTGCCACTGGTGCCACGTGATGGAGCGGGAGTCGTTCGAGGACGACGCGCTCGCCGCGTACCTCAACGCGCACTTCGTCCCGGTCAAGGTCGACCGCGAGGAGCGGCCCGACCTCGACGCGCTCTACATGTCCGCAGTCCAGGCGATGACCGGGCAGGGGGGCTGGCCGCTGTCGGTGTTCCTCGCCCCGGACGGGCGGCCGTTCTTCGGCGGCACGTACTTCCCGCCGGCGCCGCGCCACGGGCTGCCGGGCTTCGGCCAGGTCCTCGCCGGCGTGCACGAGGCGTGGCAGGTGCGGCGCGGCGCGGTGGCCGAGACCGCCGAGGCGGTGCTGGCGCGGCTCCGCGAATCGCGGGCGATCGGCCGGGCGGCCGGGGCGCTGCCGCCGGCGGAGGTGCTGGCGTCGGCGAGCGCCGCGCTCGACGCCGGGTTCGACGAGGCCAACGGCGGCTGGGGCCAGGCGCCCAAGTTCCCCCAGCCCATGGCGATCGAGTTCGCGCTCCGCCGGCACGTCGCGACCGGCGACCCGCGACCCCTGGAGATCGCGCGGCGCTCACTGGACCGCATGGCCGACGGGGGCGTTCGCGACCAGCTGGGCGGCGGCTTCCACCGCTACGCGACCGACGCCCGCTGGCTGGTGCCCCACTTCGAGCAGATGCTGTACGACAACGCGCAGCTCGCCCGGGTGTACCTCCACGCCTGGCAGCTGACCCGCGAGCCCCGGTACCGCGATGTGGCGGTGGGCGTCCTCGACTTCCTGCTCCGCGACCTCCGGACGCCGGGCGGCGGGTTCGCCGCCAGCCTCGACGCGGACACCGATGGCGTGGAGGGCGGCACCTTCACGTGGATGCCCGGCGAGGTCCGAGAGGTGCTGGGCGAGGCCTCCCCGCTGTTCGAGGCCGCGTACGGTGTCACCGAGGAGGGCAACTGGGAGGGGGTGACGGTGCTGTCCCGCGTCCGCTCCGACCGCGAGCTCGCCGACCGCTTCGGCCTGGGGGCGGCCGAGGTGGGGCAGCGTCTCGCCGGTGCGCGCGCGGAGCTGCTAGCCGCCCGCAGCCGGCGCCCGCAGCCGGCCCGGGACGACAAGGTGCTGGCCGCGTGGAACGGGCTCGCGATCGGCGCGCTCGCCGACGCGTCCCGTGCGCTCGACGCCGCCGCGCCCGAGTTCGCGGACCGCGCGCTCGTGTACCGCGAGTCCGCCGCCGCCGCGGCGGCCGACGTCCTGGCCGGGCTCCGCGTCGCGCCGGGCCGCCTCCGGCGCTCCTGGAAGGACGGCCGGGCGACCGCGGAGGGCGTCCTCGAGGACTCCGCCGACCTGGCCGACGGGCTGCTGGCGCTCTACGAGGCCACCGCCGACGAGCGCTGGTTCACCGAGGCGGCCGCCTTGGCCGGGGGCATCCTGGCCCGGTTCGCCGACCCGGCCGGCGGCTTCCACGACACCGCGGCCGACGCCGAGGGCCTGGTCGTCCGCCCGCGCGAGGTCCAGGACAACGCCACCCCGTCGGGCTCGTCGATGGCCACCTCGATCCTGCTGCGCCTGGCCGCGCTGACCGGGGAGCCCCGCTACCGTGCCGCCGCGGAGCGCGCGCTGGCCGGCGTGGGGCCGTACCTCGAGCGCTACCCGACCGCGTTCGCGAACTGGCTGTGCGCGCTGGAGGCTGCCCACCAGGGGATCGCGGAGGTCGCGATCGTGGGCGATCCCCAGGCGGCCCGGCCGCTCGTCCGCGCGGCATCGCGGACCTACGGGCCGTTCCGCGTTCTGGCGGTGTCGCCCGCGCCCGCGTCGTCGGCGGTCGCCCTGATGCGGGACCGGTTCGCGCTCCGCGGCCGCCCGACCGCGTTCGTCTGCCGAGACTTCGCCTGCCGCCAGCCGGTCCACGAGCCGGAGGCGCTCGAGGCGCTGCTGGTGGGGACGTGACCTCCTTCACGGTCCGCGAGGCGCGCCCCGATGAACTCGACGCCGCCGGTCGCCTGGTGGCCGAGGCGTATGCGGCGGCCGACTTCGTGGGCGCAGACGCGCACGGGTACCTCGACACCGTCCGCGACGCCCGCGGCCGGTCCCGGCACTGCCCGATCCTGGTGGCCGCGGAGGAGGGGAGCGAGTCGCTGCTCGGCTCCGTGACCTACGTCCCCGGGCCGGGCAACCCATTCGCCGAGCTCGAGCGCCCCGGCGAGGCCGGCTTCCGCATGCTGGGCGTCGCGCCCTCGGCGCAGCGGCGCGGCGTCGGCGAGGCGCTCGTCCGCGCCTGCATCGACCGCGGGCGGGCCGCCGGGCGGCACGGGCTCGCCATCTCGACCGGTCCCGACATGCTGCCGGCGCACCGCCTGTACGAGCGGCTGGGATTCCGGCGGGCGCCGGACCGCGACTTCGACCCCGTGCCCGGCGTCCACCTGCTCGCCTACACGCTCGCCCTGTGACGCCGCCGCATCCATCGCTGCGGGTCCCCCGGCCGGCCTCGACGGTGGTGCTGCTGCGCCCGGGGCCCGACGGCGCGGAGGTGCTGCTCACGCACCGGCCGGCCACGATGGCCTTCGGCCCGGGGCTCCACGTCTTCCCCGGCGGTGCGCTCGAGCCGGAGGACCGCGACCGCGCGCTCGGGCGGCGGCTGGGCGTGGACGCGGAGGGCTGCTCGGCAGCGTGGGCGGGCGACCTCTCGCCCGACGACGCGCTGGGCCACGCCGTGGCGGCCATCCGCGAGCTGTTCGAGGAGACGGGCGTGCTGCTGGCCGAGCGGATCGACGGGTCGCTGCCGGACCCGCAGCAGGTGGAGGCGGCGCACCTGGCCGGCGAGCCGCTCGCCTCGCTGGCGGAGCGGCTCGAGCTCCGGCTCCGCGCCGACCGCCTGGTGCCGCTGTCGCGCTGGGTCACGCCCCCGGAGGGGGTCACCCGCCGGTACGACGCCCGGTTCTTCGTCGCGGACGCGGCCGACGGGGCCGGCTTCCGCCTCGACGAGCGGGAGGTCGTCGGGCACGCGTGGATGCGGCCCCGGGACGCGATCGAGGCGCTCCGCGCGGGCCGGATCGACCTGTGGGCCCCGACGGCGACGACGCTCCGGTCGGTCCGGGCGGCCCGCGGCGCCGACGACGTTCGCGCCTCGCTATCCCCCGCGGGCGTCGCGTCGGCGCCGACCGTCGAGCGCATCTCGCCTGGCATCGTGCGGGTCAGGAGCCACGGGGCGGGCGGGCTCCCTGGCCGCTTGGTGGACACCTATCTGGTGGGCCGGGAGCGGGTGGTGGTCGTGGACCCGGGCGATCCCAACGGGCCTGCGGCCGACGCCATCCTCGGGGCGGCCGCGGCCGGCGGCGGCCGGGTGGTCGCCGTGGTGGTGACGAGCGCGGACCCGGGCCATGTCGGCGGGGCCGTGGGGATGGCGCTGCGCGTGCAGGCGCCGGTCCTGGCCGGGCCCGGCGTGGGGCCGGAGGTGTTCAGCCGCGTGCAGACCCTGCGGGACGGGACGGTCCTCCGGATCGGCGACGTCCCGATGACGGCCCTCGAGACGCCCGGCACCGATCCGTCGCACCTCGCCCTCGACGTGCCGTCGGTGCGGTCGGTGCTGGTCGGGGACCTGTTCGACGGCGGGCTGCCGACGTCAGTCCCGGAGCCGGTGGACGCGGGCGCTCTGGCGCGCTCGAGGGCGCGCGTGGCGGAGCTGGGCTCGCGGCGCGTGCTCGGGGCGCACGACCCCTAGCGGGCCGTCATCCGCCTGTGGGCGCCCTGTGGCCGATCAGCACCGGCTCGCCGGCGACCGCCGAGGCGTCCGCGCCGCGGATCAGGCGGGCGGGTTGCCGCCTGGTGTACCCGGCGTGCCCGGGCCGTCGCCGGGCTTCTTCTCCATGTCCGACTTGATCTCGTTGATCTCGCGGCGCGCCTCCTTGACGCCCTGACCGAACGCACGGCCGATGAGCGGCAGGGTCTTCGGGCCGCGCCAGATGATCACGACGATCAGGATGACGATGAGGATGAGGAGCAGGTGCGAGGGGCCCATGGCGCACGATCGTAGCAGCGGGCCGGACATCCGTCGCGCCTGGGCTGCATCGCGCGCCCCGTGTCGTCGGGCAGACGCGCCGCAGCTGGCCAGCCCGGGCCTGTTGGTCCCGAATCTCGGGGCCGCACGCACCGGGACCTTCGGCACACCCAGACAGGGCCGGACGACCTGCAGCGTCCCGAATCATCGGGCGGTCCTGCACGCGCCAGCCGCCCCGGGAGGGCGCCAGACTGGCCCCAGTCAGCTCGAACGGATCTGGCCCGCTCCACCAGCAACGGCACCTCCCTCCGCAGCGCCCCCGCGTCCCATTCCGTCTGGTCGGGCCCCGCCCCTCCCACCGGGGCCCGACCGTCCCCGCCCCTCCGGTTCTCCGGCGTCAGCGGCCGACCGCCACCCCGCGCGGCGGCCTGGGCAGCACCCTCGCCCGATTCGCCTCGACGTCCACCCACAGCAGCGACGCCTGGGGGAACTGCCCCGTCGGCCCGGTGAGCGCCTCGAAGGCATCCGCCGCCCGTCCCGGGTAGGCCGAGCGGAAGACGTGGGGAGCGGCCCGGACCAGGGCCCGGTTGGCCGCCGTGTTGCGGAGGAGGAGCAGCCGAGCGACGCGACGGCGTTCGTACCCGGGCAGCGCGGCGAGGGCGTCAGCCTTCTCGGACGCCCACCGGATCTGCTGCTCGACGCGTCGGAGTCCGCTGTGGACCTCGGACGCCACCGCGTCCGGTCCCGTCTGGTCGTGGAGCACGAGGTCGATCACGCCGCGGACCGGCCGGTACACGGGCACCTCGAGGTCGGGCCTCCAGCGCGGATGCGCAATCTCGAGCGCGGCCTGCTCCATGCGGACCTGGAGACGGTCGCGGATGCGCGGGCCGGTGCTCGGGAAGGACCTGACTGACAGGTCGGCACCGAGCGCGGCGGACACGAAGCGCAGGACCCGGAGGCTGGGGGAGGCGATGCCCGCCTCGATCTTGGACAGGTAGCCCTGCGAGATCCCAGCGGCCGCGGCGACGGCCCGCTGGGACCTCCCGGCGTCCTCGCGCAGCTGGCGCAGCTCGTCTCCGAGGCCCCGCAGTTGCTGGCGATGGCGACTGCGCGTTTCGCGGACGTGGACGGTGGCCATGCGCGGAGTCCAGCACGCGGGGCTCACCGCGTGCTTACTCGGGCGTTGCCTCCGGCTGCACAGGGGAGCGCGCGGCCGGCCCGTGCCGCCCTTCGACCCGCCTGGGGAGACCCTGTCGCCCTCCGGCCCCGCATCCCCTGCTGGCCCCCGGGACACTCCCTGTCGCCCTCCGGCCCCGCACCCCCGGGTGCACTCCCTACCGCCCTCCGACTCCCCGGTATTCCTGCGGGCAATCACTTGCTGGCCCAGACGCCCCAGAGGCCGCTGCCCGGGCCTCGGTCATTCCCGCCGGGCATCGATGCGGGCGGTGGCGAGTCTGGGCTCACCCCTGAGGCCAAGAGTGATGCCCGCCGGGAATACGAGGGGCTCGGCCGGCGCGGGGGCAGTGCAGGCACGCTGGGCAAGGCCGGCTCAACTTGAGGCCAGGAGTGATGCCCGTCGGGAATACGGGCGGTTCGACGCCCTCAGCCGACGCGGGGGCTCGGCCGGCACGGGGGGCTCGGCCGGCGCGGGGCCTCGGCCGGAGGGCGGTCGGGGCGGGGCAGTGGGACCGGACGCCGCCTCGGCCTGGAACCGAACATCTGTACGATCTCATCGACCGCGCCTATACTCGCCTTCCAGTGGCCTCGCGCACCACCGATCCGCTCGCCCCGTTCGGGCCCGCCGTGCGGGCCTGGTTCGAGGCGACGTTCGAGGCCCCCACCGACGCCCAGGCCCGCGGCTGGGCGGCGATCGCCCGCGGCGAGCACACGCTGATCCACGCGCCCACCGGCAGCGGCAAGACGCTCGCCGCGTTCCTGTGGTGCCTCGACCGCATCGCCCGCGACCCCAGCCCGCCGCCCCGCCGCGGTGAGATCGGCTCGGTCCGCACCCTGTACATCAGCCCCCTCAAGGCCCTCGCCTACGACGTCGAGCGGAACCTGCGGGCGCCGTTGGCCGGGATCGCGCTCGCCGCCCAGCGGCTCGGACTGGAAGCGCCGCGGATCACGATCGCCAGCCGCACCGGCGACACTCCGGCCGACGAGCGCCGCGACCTCGCCAGGCACCCGCCGGACATCCTGGTCACCACGCCCGAGAGCCTCTACCTGCTGCTGACCAGCCAGGCCCGCGAGATCCTCCGGGGGGTGGAGCAGGTCATCGTGGACGAGGTCCACGCCGTCGCCGGGACGAAGCGGGGCGCCCACTTGGCGCTCAGCCTGGAGCGCCTCGAGCGTCTGCGGGCCGACGACGCCCGGCCCCTCCAGCGGATCGGCCTGTCGGCCACCCAGCGCCCGCTCGAGACCATCGGGCGGTTCCTCGGCGGGGTGGGGGAGGGCCGCGAGGTGACCATCGTCGACGCCGGCGCCCGCAAGTCGCTCGACCTCCGGGTGGTGGTCCCGGTCGACGACATGTCCCGGCTGGGCGAGGTGCTGCCGATGGACGAGCAGCCCGGCGGCCCGGTCATGGGCGGGGAGCTGCGCACCAGCATCTGGCCGGCGATCCACCCCCGCATCCTGGAGCTGATCCGCGCCCACCGCAGCACGATCGTGTTCACCAACAGCCGCCGCCTCGCCGAGCGCCTCGCCCAGCGCCTCAACGAGCTTGCCGGCGAGGAGCTCGTCCGCGCCCACCACGGCAGCATCGCCCGCGAGCAGCGCCTCCAGATCGAGGAGGAGCTCAAGGCCGGCCGGCTGCCCGCGCTGGTGGCGACCAGCTCACTCGAGCTCGGCATCGACATGGGCGCGGTGGACCTCGTCGTCCAGGTGGAGAGCCCCACCAGCGTCGCCCGCGGCCTCCAGCGCATCGGCCGGGCCGGCCACCAGGTGGGCGAGCCCAGCAAGGGCGTCATCTTCCCCAAGTACCGCGGCGACCTGCTCGAGACCGCCGTGGTCGTCCGGGGCATGCGCGACGGGGCGGTGGAGCCCACCGCGCTGCCCCGCAACCCGCTCGACGTGCTGGCCCAGCAGGTCGTCGCCTGGGCGCTCGCCGACCGGTTCACGGTGGACGAGCTGCTGGCCGCGGTCCGGCGCGCCGCCCCGTTCGAGACGCTCAGCCGCGAGGCGCTCGAGGGGGTGCTCGGGATGCTCAGCGGCGCCTACCCGTCGGACGAGTTCGCGGAGCTCAAGCCGCGGATCACCTGGGACCGCCTCACCGACGTCGTGGCGGCGCGGCCCGACGCCCGCACGGTCGCGGTCACGAGCGGCGGCACCATCCCGGACCGCGGGCTGTACCCGGTGTTCCTCGAGGGCGAGGCCGGCACGCCCGGCCGCCGCGTGGGCGAGCTCGACGAGGAGATGGTCTACGAGCTGCGGGCCGGGATGCACGGTGACGTGATCGTGCTGGGCGCGTCCTCCTGGCGGGTCGCCGACATCACGCCCAACCGCGTGTTCGTGACGCCGGCGCCGGGCATCCCGGGCAAGCTCCCGTTCTGGAAGGGCGACGCCGTGGGGCGGCCCGTGGAGCTGGGCCGGGCCATCGGCGCCTTCACCCGCGAGGCCGAGACGGACCTGGCGAAGGGCGCGCGGGGCCGCGCGAGGGCGGCCGAGCGGCTCCGCCGCGACCACGACCTCGACGACCTGGCGGCCGAGAACCTGCTCGCCTACCTGGAGGACGAGCGCGAGGCGGCCGGCGCCATCCCCACGGACCGCCGGATCGTCGTCGAGCGCTTCCGCGACGAGCTGGGCGACTGGCGCCTCGTCGTCCTGACGCCGTTCGGCGGCCGCGTCCACGCGCCCTGGACGCTGGCGATCGAGGCCCGGATCGCCGAGCGCCTGGGGATCGAGGTGCAGACCATCTGGTCCGACGACGGCATCGCGATCCGCCTGCCGGAGGGCGACGGGAGCGCGGGCGCCGTCGAGGAGCTCCTGTTCCCGGACCCCGACGAGGTGGAGGACCTGGTCACGGGGCGGGTCGGCCAGTCGAGCCTGTTCGCCAGCCGCTTCAGGGAGAACGCCGCCCGCGCGCTGCTGCTGCCGCGTCGCCGCCCGGGCGCCCGCACGCCGCTCTGGCAGCAGCGCCAGCGCGCCGCCGACCTGCTCGCCGTCGCGAGCCGCTACGGGAGCTTCCCGATCCTCGTGGAGACCTACCGCGAGTGCCTCGCGGACGTGTTCGACCTGCCCGCCCTGCGCGCGGTCCTGGGCGGGGTCGCGCGCCGCGAGATCGCGGTCCACGCGGTGGAGACCGCGCGAGCGTCCGCGTTCGCCAGCAGCCTGCTGTTCGACTACGTCGCCGCCTACATGTACGAGGGCGACGCGCCGCTGGCCGAGCGCCGGGCGCAGGCCCTCACGCTGGACCGCGACCTGCTGCGCGAGCTGCTGGGCCAGGAGGAGCTGCGGGAGCTGCTGGACCCCGACGCGCTCGCCGACCTCGAGCTCTCGCTGCAGGCGCTCGCCCCGGAGCGGTGGGCGAAGACGCCGGACCAGGTCCACGACCTCCTCCGCCGTCTCGGCGACCTCACCGCCGACGAGGCCGGCGCCCGCACCCAGGGTGGGCGCGTCGAGGCGCTGCTCCACCTGGCCGAGCTGGCGGCGTCGCGGCGCGCGGTGCGGGCGAGGATCGCGGGCGAGGAGCGCTGGATCGCGATGGAGGACGTGGCGCGCTATCGGGACGGGGTCGGCGTGGCCGC
Source organism: Chloroflexota bacterium (assembly GCA_021787395.1). Taxonomy (GTDB): domain Bacteria; phylum Chloroflexota; class Limnocylindria; order Limnocylindrales; family CSP1-4; genus CAIXZV01. The sequence goes on along the minus strand of JAJYLZ010000025.1, from coordinate 35,787 downwards.
CCCGCCCGGCGTGCCCTCGGCGTTCCTCGCCCCGGCGCCGGCTGCGCTCGACGGGCTCCTGGCGCGGTACGCCCGCTGCCACGGCCCGTTCACGGCCGAGGAGCCGGCCCGGCGCTGGGGCCTGCCCCTCGGCGTCGTGGACGATGCGCTGCACCGCCTGGCCGCGGCGGGCACCGTGCTCTCCGGCGAGTTCCGGCCCGGCGGCGCCACCCGCGAGTTCTGCGACCCCGACGTGCTGCGGTCGCTCCGCCGCCGATCGCTGGCCCGCCTCCGCCACGAGGTGGAGCCGGTCGAGCCGGCGACGCTGGCGCGCTTCCTGCCGGCCTGGCACGGCGTGGCGCCGGTGGCCGGCACCGCGGACCAGCCGTCGTACCGGGGCGACGCTGCGCTGGAGCGCCTGGCGCAGGTGGTGGACCAGCTGGCCGGCCTGCCCATCCCGGCCTCGGTGCTGGAGCGGGACGTCCTGCCCGCCCGCATCGTCGGCTACCAGCCCCGCCTGCTCGACGAGCTGGGCGCCATGGGCGAGGTGGCCTGGGTGGGGCGGGGGAGCCTGGGCCGGGACGACGGCCGAGTGGTGCTGTACCGCCCCGGCCGCGAGGCGCTGCGGCCGACTGGCGTGCCCGAAGGGGTCGCCCGGGCCGAGGGCCCGATCCACGATCGGATCCGGTCGCACCTCGCCCGCCGGGGCGCCTGCTTCTACCGGGAGCTGTTCGCGGCCGCCCGGGGCACGTCGGACCGCGAGGTCCTCGACGCGCTGTGGGACCTCGTGTGGGCCGGGGAGGTCAGCAACGACACGGTGGCGCCGCTGCGCGCGCTGTGCTGGAAGCGGCCGGCCAGGGACCACCGCCCGCGGCCGGGACGGCTGACCTCGCTCGGGCCCCCTGAGGCGGCCGGCCGGTGGTCGCTGGTCGAGCCGGCGCCCGACCCCGGGCCCGACGGCCCGCTCGGCGATGACGTCGCGCACCCGGGCGGTCCGTCCCGCACCGAGCGCCTCCACGCGCAGGCGACGACGCTGCTCGAGCGCCACGGCGTGCTGACCCGGGAGGCGGTGGCCGGGGAGGCGGTGGAGGGCGGGTTCTCCGCCGTGTACCCGGTCCTGCGGATGCTCGAGGAGGGCGGACGGATCCGCCGCGGCTACTTCGTGGACGGCCTCGGCGCCGCGCAGTTCGCGCTGCCGGGCGCGGTGGACCGGCTGCGGGCGATGCGCGACCTCCCCGGCGAGGCGGCTGGCGAGCACGGGCGACTGGTCCACCTCCTGGCGGCGGCGGACCCGGCCAACCCGTACGGGGCCGCGCTGCCCTGGCCGCGCCGGGACGACGCCGACCGCCGGTCGTTCCAGCGGGCGGCGGGCGCCTACGTCGTGCTCGTGGACGGCGAGGCCGTCGTCTACCTCGAGCGCGGCGGCACCTCGCTGGCCACGCTCCCGGCGGCAGACGATGCAGGGGCCCTGGACGCTGCGCTGCGGGCGCTCGGCGCGCTCGTCGCCGACGGGCGCGTCCGGGAGCTGCTGATCGCCAGGGTGGACGGAGAGCCCGTCGCTGCGTCCCCGCGCCGCGCTGCCCTGGTCGCCGCGGGGTTCGTCGCCGGGTACCGGGGGCTGGTGCTCCGGGGAGCGCCGCCCGAACCGGCCGCCCGGCCGAGGGTGCCGGGTCGCTAGCCCTGTGTCACCTGCGGTACCGACACCGGCAGGCGTCGGCGTGTACGGTGACCACAAGGACAAGGGCGGCCGGCCGTGATGGGGAGAGACTGGCGGGAGCGGTCGGCCGCCCGGTGGAGGAAACGTTCCGGTGATCCCGCTCGACCGCCCCTATGCGAGGCGGGCGAGTGCGCGCTGGCCGCGACTCGACGCCGTCAGGCTGCGCCGGCAGGCCGCGCCGGGCGTCCCGGTCGGGCCGGGCCGCGATGCCGGGGCCCTGCTCACCCGCCAGGAATCACGCGCGCACGGCAGGTGGTGGACGGCCGAGGCCAGGCTCGGGGAGCCGGCGAGGTTTCCGCTCTCCCTCGCCGCCCTGCCCCGCCTGGCTGACGCGACCAGCATCGACCTCTACATCGAGCTGATCTGATCCGCCCCTGCCGCGCGCCGCGCCGGCGTGCCGCCGCGTAGCATCACGACCATGCCCGAAGGCGACACGCTCGCGCGCACCGCGGCGGGGCTGCGGCCCTGGCTGGTCGGTCGGCCCGTGCTCGCCGCCCGGACCGGTGGACTGGGAGCGCTGCCCCGCGTCGAGCGGGCCGTGGGCGCCACCGTGACGGCGTCGAATCGGCGGGCAAGAACCTCATCATCCGGCTGGACAACGGGCTCGAGATCCGGACCCACCTGCGGATGCACGGCTCGTGGCACCGGTACCCGCCGGGCGAGCGCTGGCGGCGCCCCCCGTCCCGGGCGAGGCTCGTCCTCGAGGTCCCCGGGTCGGTGGCCGTGTGCTTCGACGCGCCGGTCGTGGAGCTGTTCGAGCAGCGCGTCGAGCCGCTCCACCCGAGCCTCTCCGCCCTCGGCCCGGACCTGCTGGCCCCGGCCCCCGACCTCGAGGATGCGGTGCGGCGGCTCCGCGACCCGGCCCGCGCGGGCTGGACGATCGCCGAGGCGCTGCTCGACCAGCGCGCGCTCGCCGGCATCGGCAACGAGATCAAGAACGAGGTCCTGTGGCAGGCGTCGCTGTCGCCGTGGCGCAGGGTGGGCGACCTCGACGACGCCGCGCTGCGCCGCCTGGTGGAGCTGGGTCGCGACGTCCTGCGCCAGGGAGCCGCCACCGGCCGTCGGCCGGTGCACGTCTACCGCCGGGCCGGCCGCCCCTGCCCGAGGTGCCGGGCGCCGATCCGCGTCGAGCACCAGGGGCTGGAGCTTCCGAGGCTCACGTTCTGGTGCCCCGTCTGCCAGGGGCCCGGGCCGGACGGCCGGTGACCCGGCAGGCTCGCCCGCCGCGCTCGATGCGAGCGCCCGCGCCCCGGCGGGCCGGGCGTCGGCCTCTTCGTCGCCACAGGGCCGCAGGCTCCCGTCGGCCGGCCGCGTGGCGGCGGGGCGTATGCTGCCGCCCGTGAACCCCCAGCCGCGCCCGTTTCGCCTCCGATGGCTCCTCGTCCTCGTGCCCACCGTGGTGGTGGCCGTGGTGGGGGAGGTCAGCGACGCGATCTGGGACCCGACGCTGCCGTTCCCGCTGGACAACCTGCTGGTCACCGGCGCGGTGTTCCTGTTCAGCCTCATCACCGTCCTGTACGCCTTCCGCCGGATCGACGCCCTGACCAGCAGCATCCACGCCCGCAACGTCGAGCTCGAGGCGGGGAGCACGCTGGCCAGGGTCCTCAACCGCGTGTCGGTGTCCATCGCGGCGGAGACCGACCTCGACCAGGTCCTGGGGGCCGTCGCCTCCTATGCCCGCGAGCTGCTCGAGGCCGACGTCGCGGTGCTGCTCCTGGTGGGCCCCGACGGCCAGCTGGTGCTCCGGGCGTCGGACGGCCTGCCGCCCGACGGGGCACTCGCCCCTCGATCGGTGTCTCCCGATGCCGCCGACACCCCGGACGCCGACGTGATCCTGGCCTTCGTGGACCCCAGCCGGGCGGTGGCCCGGCTGGCAGCCCCCCTCCAGCGGGGCGGCTCCACGATCGGCGTGCTCGCGGTGGGCAGCACGCGGGTCCGGGGGTTCGACGCGGACGAAGTGGAGACTTTGTCCTCGCTCGCGGGCCAGGCGGTCCTCGCCATCGAGCACGACCGCCTCGAGGCGCGGCTTCGCGAGCTGGCGGTGGTGGACGAGCGCGAGCGCATCGCGCGCGAGCTGCACGACGGCATCGCCCAGGTCCTGGGCTACGTGAACACCAAGAGCCAGGCCGTCGACGGCCACCTCGAAGCGGGCCGGATCGAGGAGGCGCGGGCCCAGCTCGCGGAGCTCGGCTCGGCCGCGCGGGCGGTCTACGTGGACGTGCGCGAGTCCATCATCGGGCTGCGCGGTCCGATCGAGCCCGGGCAGGGCCTGGGCGCGGCCCTCGCCGGCCACGCGCGGCGCGTGGCCGAGGCGTCGCGCTTCGGACTGGAGCTCGCGATCGACCCGGCCACCGAGGCGCTGCGCCTGGACGCCGACGCCGAGGTCAACCTCTACCGCATCGCCCAGGAGGCGCTCACCAACGTGCGCAAGCACGCGGGGGCGGACCGGGTGCGGCTGGCGACCAGGCTGGACGGCGGACAGCTGACCGTGTCCGTCGCCGACGACGGCCGCGGCCTGCCGCCGAGCGGCACCAACGACAAGCCGGGCTACGGGCTGCGGGCGATGCGCGAGCGGGCGGCCCGGATCGGCGCCACGTTCCAGGTGATGAACCAGGTGGGGGGCGGGGTCCTGGTGCGGGTGGTGCTGCCGCTGGCGGGCCACGCGCCCGAGGCGTCGCCGCCGCCCGCCGCATCGCCTGCCCAGACCGCTCCCACCGCCCCGGCCGGGACGCCTCAGGCGTCCGCGTCGCCTGCCTCGCCGCCCGCAGCGCCGCCTGCCCCTCCGCCGGCGGAGCCCGGGGCCTCGGCGTCGCTCGCCGAGTCACCGGCGGAGCCCGGGTCCCCCGCGTCGCACGCCGCAGCCTCCGCCTCGGCGGGCGTGGGCTGAGCGGTGAGGATCCTGCTCGCCGACGACCACGCGCTGTTCCGAGACGGCGTGGCGTCGCTGCTCGGTGCGTGGGGCCACGACGTCGTGGGCCAGGAGGCCGACGGCGCCGCCGCCGTGCGCGCGGCCCTGCGGCTCCGGCCCGATCTGGTGCTGATGGACGTCGCCATGCCCGGCGGCGGCGGGCTGGCCGCGACGAGGCGGCTGGCCGCTGAGGCGCCCGAGATCGCGATCGTGATGCTCACGGCGTCGGAGGATGTGGACGACCTGTTCGCCGCCATCAAGGCCGGCGCCCGGGGCTACCTGCTCAAGAACCTCGAATCGGGCGAGCTGCGCGGCATGCTCGACGCCGTCGAGCGCGGCGAGGCGGCGGTCACCCCGGCCATCGCGGCGCGCATCCTGGCCGAGCTGGCGCGGCCGGCCACGGCCCCCGCCGCGGACCCCGACCCGGACCACCTCACCGAGCGCGAGCGCGACGTGCTCCGGCTGGTGGTCCGCGGGCTGCGCAACAAGGAGATCGCGGCCGAGCTGGGCATCAGCGAGAACACGGCGAAGTTCCACCTCCGCAACATCCTCGACAAGCTGCACGCCCAGAGCCGGGCGGAGGTCGTGGCGCGGGCGATGCGCGAGGGGCTGGTGGAGGACGTCTGACCGCGGCCGGGCGGCCGACGGCGGTCAGTGCGCGGGCGTCGCGGCCCCGGCCGCCGTCGCGCAGGCCTCGCAGGTGCCGTAGAAGTTGAGGTCGTGCGAGGCGACCCGGAAGCCCGCCGGAGGCTGCCAGGCCGACGCCGCGCACGAGTCCACCCGCACCACCCGCCCGCACCGGGTGCAGATCGCGTGGTCGTGGTGGCCGCCGCCGCAGTACGCGTAGCCCACAGCCCCGGTTGCCATGGTGGCGCGCTTGATGCGCCCGGCGGCGTCGAGCCGCTCGAGCGTCCGGTAGACCGTGGCGAGGCTCGTCGACGGCGCCTCGGACCGCGCCTCGGCCAGGATCTGCTCAGGGGTCTGGAGCCGGTCGGCGGCGACCAGCGCGGCGACGATGGCCCGTCGAGGGCCGGTCGCCGCGCCGCGCAGGGCGTCGAGGGCTGCCGAGGCCGCCTCGTGGGCACCGTCGGGGAGGGTGCCGTCGAGCTCCCCGGCGGCGTTGTGCGCGCGGCCGCTCATCGAGCGTCCACCGTGTCGAGCTTGAGCGCGCGGACCCTGCGGACGGCCCGGACGAAGCTGCCTGCGGCGATCACGGCCACGATCAGCGTCACCAGGACGAGGCCGGCGTTGATGCTGTCGAGGTTGGGGATCGCGATGCCCGTCGGCACGCCCGTGTCCAGGACGTCCGCGACGCCCGGCAGCAGCAGGGAGACCAGGCCCCACACCGCGAACAGGGCGCCGCCGTAGAGGAGCGTGTTGCCGGCCACGGCGCGCGACACGTAGTTCATGGACGCCGCGCCCAGGCGGCGCGCCCGCATCCACGCGCCCAGGGCGGCCCCGGCCAGCGCCTGCACCAGCATGGTCCCCACCCCGAACAGCAGTCCGGGCAGGAAGGCCATCGCGGCGTTGGGCATGGCGGGTGCGAGGACCGTGTAGATGATGACGGCGAAGGCGCCCGTGCCCCAGCCCGCGATGAAGCCGTGGACCAGCGTCATGCGCACGGGGATCGGGCGGTCGTCGCCCGAAGGCATGCCGTCGGTCCCGTCGGCCTGGCCCACGTGGACGGCGCGGTGCAGGAGCCGCTCCAGCCACTCGGTCAGGTGGAGCTCGCGGCCCAGCCGCAGGATGTACAGGCCGGACACCGTCATCACGACCCCGACCAGCAGGTCCACCCAGGCGTTGAACGCGCCGCTGGCGAGAAGCGGCGCCAGGGCCAGGTAGGCCAGCTCTGACGCGATGGCGCGCTGGGCGGCGAACGCGGCGGAGAACAGGAGCCCGGCCTTCATGCCCTGCCTGCCGGAGGCCGCGCCGATGGCGTAGCTCACCGTGATGGGCCAGGTGTGCTCGTCGGGGGTGACCCCGTGGAGGACGCCCAGCAGGAAGGACAGGGCGAGGAGTCCGAGCACGCCGGTGCCGAGCCCGGTCGCGATCAGAGGCGTGGTCGTGAGCATTGTGGTGTTGAGTCCTAAGTGAGAATGAGTCGCATTCGCCTGCCGAAGTATCACGTGCTGGGGCGGGGCTGTCAAGGGCGCCTGCCGGGCGCCGGTGGCCCGCGGTTGCCGGGCGGCCGGGGCCAGAGGGGCGTGCGTCCCGGTCGCTCGTCGCGCAGGCGCCGGGCGGCCCGAGCCGAACGGCTCCCAGGACCTACCCGAAATGATGGGGACCCGCCCGCTCGGGCGGGCGTGGTGGGCCGACTCCGGAAGCCCGACGATCGCCCAAGCCACAAGGAGGCGGCGTATGGGCTATCGAATCGACATCAATCACGCGGGCTGCATCACCTGCGGCGTGTGCATGGACGTGTGCCCGGTCGAGGCACTCGACATGTCGCGGCCCGACCATCCGGGGGTGGAGACCGGCCCGGTGGGCGGCCTCCCGCTGCCCTGGGCGATGGAGCGCCCGCTGCAGGTCGGGGAGTGCATCGGCTGCGGCATCTGCATCCGCGAGTGCCCGCCCGCGGTGATGACCCTGGTCGAGAAGCGCGGCGAGCAGATCCCGCTGGCCCCGCGCCAGGGACCCGTCCTGCGCCCGTCGCCGGTGGCCGCCGACGAGGCCTGGCTGCCGCTCTCGGAGGTGACCCGGGAGGCCCTCAAGCCGGTCCACCCCACGCCCTGGGGCGACCTGTTCCCGTGGGTGACGCGCAGCCGCCCGAAGCCCTGGCAGACCTGGATGACGATGGTCGAGGACGCGCCCGCGAACCCGATCGCGCCGTGCCAGGAGGCCTGCCCGGCCGGCACGGACGCCGGCCGCTACGTCGGCCTGGTCGCCCAGGGCCGGTACGACGAGGCCTACCAGGTGGCCGCCGAGGTCAACCCGTTCCCGTCGGTCTGCGGCTGGATCTGCACCGCCCCCTGCGAGAGCGCCTGCCGTCGCGGGGTCCTCGACGAGCCCATCAGCATCCGCACCATCAAGCGCTTCGCGGTCGAGCACGGCACCCTGCCGCCGGCCCCCAAGCCGGCCCAGAAGCGCAGCGAGAAGGTCGCCATCGTGGGCGGCGGCCCCGCCGGCATGTCGGCCGCCTGGTACCTCGCGTGCCTCGGCTACCCGGTGACGGTCATGGAGGCCATGCCGATCCCGGGCGGCATGATGGCGATCGGCATCCCCGAGTACCGCCTGCCCCGCGAGGTCCTCCAGGCCGAGCTCAAGCGCATCGTGGACGCCGGGGTCGAGCTCAGGCTCGACACCGCGATGGGCCGCGACTTCACGCTGCCCGACCTCGAGCGCGAGGGCTATCGGGCGATCTTCCTGGCCACCGGCGCGTCCAAGTCGCGGCGGCTGGGCGTCCCCGGCGACGACCTCCCCGGCATGATCCCCGCCACGCGGTTCCTCAAGGAGGTCAACCTCGGCGAGGGCCCGCGCCTCGCGGGCGATGTCATCGTCGTCGGCGGCGGCTCCACCGCGATGGACGCCGCACGGTCGGCGAAGCGCTCCGGCGCCTCGTCCGTCTCGATCGTCTACCGCCGCGGCCGGGCCGACATGCCCGCCCAGGAGGAGGAGGTCGAGGCGGCCGAGCGCGAGGGCATCGCGATCCTCGGCGGGCTCGCCCCGCGCGAGGTCGTCGGCCGTGACGGCCATGTGGTGGCCCTGCGCTGCGACGTGACCGCCCCGTCCGGGAAGCCGGACCAGAGCGGCCGGACCACCTGGGCTCCGACCGGCGAGTCGCGCGAGCTGCCGGCCGCCGCGATCCTCGTCGCCATCGGCGAGGAGCCGGACCCGTCGATCCTCCCCGAGGGGGCGGGCATCGAGGTCAGCGGCTGGGCCGGCATCGTGGCCAACCCCAAGACCCTGGCCACGGGTCGCGCGGGCATCTTCGCCGGCGGCGACGTGGTGTCCGGGCCCAAGACGATCATCGAGGCCGTGGCCGCCGGGCGGCGTGCCGCGGGCTCGATCCACGAGTACCTCTCGGGCGCCCGCAACGGCGAGGCCGAGATCATGAAGGTCGTCCGGGTGAGGACCCCGGCCGAGCCGACGCTGCGGCTGGACATCGCCAACAAGCCGCGCACGCACGCCCCCCTGCCGATGGTGGACACCGGCACCTTCAAGGCGCTCCAGGCCGGCTTCGACGAGGCGGCCGCGCGGAGCGAGGCGTCCCGCTGCTTCCGCTGCGACGCCGTCTACGGCTGCCCGTCGGTGCGGGTGGCCGCCGGCCGCGGCCCGGCCGACTCGCGCATCGGCGGCCCGTCCGGGTCCGACGCGCCGGTCGCCGCCCCCGGCCCGCTCACCCCCGCCACGCCCCCGTCCCGCCAGCTCACCTCCGGAGGAGCACAGTGAACGCTGCCCAAGTCTCAGGCCTCTTCGACGCCGGCGAGGCGTTCGTAGAGGGAACGATCGCCGCCGCCCTCGTGATCCTCTGGATCCTGACGGTGGCCCTCCACGTCGCCCGGCCGTACATGGCCAAGACCACGGGCAAGTTCACGCTCCGCCTCGGCGCGGACCTGTGGTGGATCATCTACGTCGGCCTGCGCGACATCATGCTGCTCCAGGTCTTCCTCGGCTCGTTCATCTTCTTCTACCCGGACGTCGTGGGCGGCAAGGCCCTGCCGATCACCGGCGGCCTGGCGGCGGTGTGCGCCTTCGCGGTCCTGCTGATCAAGCTCATGACCAAGGGCGATGACGACCTCCGCTGGACGCGGGCGCAGGTGGTGCTCCTGGCCGTCGGCGCGGGCCTGTACATCGCGCCCTACCTGTTCGGCCCGCAGGCGCAGCTGCTCACCGGCTCCCGCCTGCTCAACCTCTCGAACCTGCTGACGTCGTCCCAGAACCCCGGCCTCGCGGAGCCCCTGTGCTACATCTCCGCGGCCCTGGTCGGCATCCTCGGGATCGTCGCCGTCGTCTACAACTTCCGGCTGTCGTACCGGCAGCCCAAGGCCCACTAGGAGGAGCCGGTCCGATGCTCACTGGCGACCAGCTTGCCAATGCGATCACCAATGGCGGCGCCGACTGGATGGTGGCGTCCATCGCGGCGGTCCTGCCCATCCTCTGGGCGTTCACCCTCTCGCTCCACTTCGCCCGGCCGTACGTGCTGCGCTTCCTCCAGAAGCTGACGCTCCGCTTCGGCGGCGACGTGTGGTGGCTCAGCTACGTGCTCACGCGTGACGCGCTGCTGGTGGTCACGCTCGTCCTGTCGATCGTGTTCCTGTTCCCCAACGTGTACCTGCGCGGTGCCGGCCTGGGCATCACCGCGCCGCTGGCCACCGTGGTCCTGATGTGGGCCGCCCTGGTCAAGCTGCTCCGCGACCCCGACGACAACCCGTCCGACTGGCGGCTGCAGAGCATCCTGCTCATCATCGCCTCGGTGCTGTACATCGTCCCCCAGGTCTACGGCATGGAGGCCGCCGACCCGGTGTCCGCCTTCCCCTGGAACACGGCCCTGGTGTCGATGACCACCGTGACCCGCAACGGCGTGGACTACGCCGCGCCGCAGCCGTACGCCCCGGCCATCCTGTGGATCTCGCTGGTGCTGCTCGGCGTCAGCGGCGGGCTCGTGTTCCTGCGGTTCTTCCTCCGCCTCGGCACCAAGGAGGCCGGCGAGCTGTCCTCCACGGTGGAGGCCTGACGACCAGCTGACGTCCCCAGCGGGCCGCCTCGTGCGGCCCGCAGCGTCCCCGCGCCCCACCGACGGCGCCTCCGGGTCCCCCCGGCGGCGCCGTCGACGTGTGTTCGAGGCGCGGCGGGGCAGCCGGAGCCGCGACGAGGCCCGCCCGCCTGCTCAGCCGCCCGGTCCGCGTATCATTCGCGCCCCATGTGCGAGCAGTTCATCGCGCGGGCCGGTGAGCCGTTCCGGCTCGACGAGCTGTGGCCGTTCACCGAGCGGCTCGAGCGCTTCGGCCTGGCCGGCTTCGGCTGGGGCGCAGCCTGGCTGGACGCCGCCGGGTCGATCCGCGCCCACCGCGACGTCCGGGCGTTCCGCGACGACCCGGGCCGCGACGGGCTGGGCCGCACCGAGACGACCTCGCTGCTGGTCCATCTCCGCCGGCCCTCGCGCCTGTCCACGCTCCAGCTGCCGGACACGCAGCCGTTCGAGGATCCACGCGGCCGCTTCGCGTTCAGCCACAACGGGGACCTCCGCGACTACCGGGCCGCCCGCGCGAGGTTCCGCCTCCAGGGCCGGATCCGCGGGCGTGCCGACAGTGAGGTGGGCCAGCGCTGGCTCGAGGACGCCTGGTCGGACGCCGAGCCCGTGGGCCACCTCCTCGGCGCGCTCCACGACGCCTTCGGCGGCGAGGCCAACTTCGCCGTGCTGACGCCCGACGGCACCCCGCACCACTACGCCGGCAACCCCCAGAACCCGGTGTTCACGTTCCGGCTGGGGCGGATCGGGATCGCCGCCACGGCCCTCTACTCCATCGACCGCTCGCTGTTCCGGTTCTGCGCGCCTGGCGCCACGGACCGGGCGCCCGTGCGTCTCCACAGCACGATCGCCCTTGACGCGGGCGGCGGCCCGATCCAGGCTGTGCGGCGCGCGAACCGCTGACGAGGGCGTCCCCGAGGAGAGGGGGAGACGGATGGACGCGGCGCTGGCCACCCAGGATGCAGAGGACCGCGCGGAGGGCGCCCGACCCACGGCGCTCCTGCCCGTCTCGCACCTGCTCCGGATCTCGCTCTACTGGCTCGGGCTGACCGCCATCGACTCGGCCGTCGGCCTGGTGCTCCAGAACCGCGTCGTGTTCGACCGCGCGCTCGTGCCGGACGTCTACATGGAGGGGACGACCCTCGCCCTGATCGGGCTGGGAGGAACGCTGATCGCGATCATCGTCCAGCCCACGATCGGCTACCTGTCGGACTTCACCACCAGCCGCTGGGGGCGCCGCAAGCCGTACATCGTGATCGGCTCGCTGCTCGACGTGGCCTTCCTGCTGGGCATCGCCTACTCCAACACGCTGATCTCGCTGGCGGCGTTCTTCGCCCTGCTCCAGCTGTCCACCAACACGGCCCGGGGCCCGTTCCAGGGCTACGTGCCGGACCTGGTCGCGGAGCCGCAGGTGGGCACGGCGAGCGCCATGGTGGGGATGATGCAGATCATCGGGAACGTCTCCGGCACGCTGCTCGCGACCGGCGCTGTGATGCTCCACAGCCTCCCCCTCGCGCTCGTGGCCGTCGCCGCGGTGGAGCTGGTCACGATGGCCGGCGTCGTCCTGCGCGTGGGGCGCGGCATGCCGCCGCGGCCGCGACGCGGACGGTCGTGGACGGCGATCGCCCGCGAGACCTGGTCCACGGACATCCTGCGCGAGCGCTCGTACGTGTGGCTGCTCGGCTCGCGGTTCCTGTTCCTCACCGCGGGCGGGATCCTGTTCAACCTCGCCGTCCAGTACCTCAACCAGACGCACGGGCTGGACGAGGCCGACGCCAACGGCATGGTCCAGGTGATCGCGGTGCTGATCGCCGGCTCGATCGTGCTCGTCGCCGTGCCCGCGGCCCGCCTGTCGGACCGCTACGGCCGCAAGCCGGTCATCTGGGCGGCCTGCTTCGCCGGGTCGGCCGCGCTGGCCATCGCGGCGCTGGCGCCCAGCGTGTCCGCGGTGTACGCGGCCGCGCTCCTGTACGGGATCGCCAGCGGCGTGTTCATCGCCGTGGACTGGGCGCTCATGACCGACATCATCCCCAGGGCGTCCTCGGGCCGCTACATGGGGCTCTCGAACGTGGCGACCGGCGCCTCCTCGCCGGTCTCGATCGCGCTGGGCGGCATCGTCGCCGACTCCGTCAACCGGGTGATCGGCATGGGCGCCGGCATGCGCTGCTCGCTGGCCCTCGGCGCCCTGCTCTACCTGGCCGCGGCGTGGGCCCTGCGTCCGGTGGTCGAGCCGCGTCGGAGCCGGGCCGCCGAGACGCCGGCTGCCGCGCCAGCCTGACACGCGCCCGCGCCTGCGCCCGCGATCGCCCGCGGCCGCGCTCAGTCGCCGATCTGCACCGACTTCCTGACGCCGCCGGCCGCCCCCCGCCGTGCGGGCCCCGAGGTCGAGGCCGCCAGGCCCAGGAACCGCGCGGCCGCCTGGACGAGGCGCTCCCTCGCCCGCACGGCCGTGGGCCCCGGCGCCTCGCGGAATGCCCGGCCCCACGCCCTCGCCCGTGCCCAGAGCCGCGCCCACGCAGCCCACCAGGCGGTCGGGCGAAGGAACGCGAAGGGGTGGTCGAGCCGCCACCACCACGGCACGATCGACCACACGAAGACCAGGTAGTCGGCCCGCACCGGACGGCTGCCGAAGCCGAACAGCGCCTGCAGCTGGATGATCGTCAGGGGCAGCATCACGAGCGACAGCAGGCCCGACAGCGCCAGCCAGACCAGGCCCCAGGCCCGGGCCCTCGCGGGCAGCACGAGCCACACCGCGGCGGGCACCCACTTCATCCAGGTCGCGAGGCCCCAGATCAGCCCGGCCGCGCGGTCGCCGAGGAAGTACCCGCCGAACAGGGCCACGCTGAGCAGCAGGTCGATGTTCCCGGTGTCGATGTTGGCGCCGAACGGGATGGCCAGGATCGCGACCAGGATCGCCGTGGGCAGCGGGCGGCGCGTGTACGCCCAGCGGATCGACCACAGGAGGAGCAGCAGGCCGGCGCCGCGCCACGAGAACCAGGCCACCCCCCAGGGGAGCATCGCCCAGGGGAGGAAGAACGGCAGCATCCACGGGGCGTAGACGTACGGCAGGAACGGGCCGGTCGGGTGGTAGGGGTTGCCCCCCTCGAGCCACAGCCGCACCGCCGCCCAGTAGGCACGGGCGTCGGCGCCGGCCACGTCGCCGCGCGCCCACATCCCGGCGATGGCCAGGCCGAGCAGGATCGCCAGGATCGCCAGCGCCGAGATCCGCCGCGGGTCGCGCATGCGCACGACCTCGCGGCGCAGGGCGCGGCGGATCGTGCCCGCCCGGCGGGCGCGGTGGCTGGCGACGGCCGATGCGCTGCTCATGCGCGGCCCATTCTCGCGCGCGTCGGCGCGCCGTGCGGCAGCCCATCGACGGGCCCCTGCTAGACTGCCCGACCATGCCGCAGGGAACCGTCATCGTCATCGGCGGAGCGGAGGACAAGGTCCGGGACCGGGTCATCCTCGGCCGTTTCGTTGCGCTGGCCGGCGGTGAGAAGGCCCGCATCGCGGTGATCTCCAGCGCGTCCTCCCTGGGGCCGGAGGCGGGGGAGCGCTACCGGGAGATCTTCCTGGACTTGGGCGCGGCGGAGGTCGCGCCCATCCACGCGGCCACTCGCCTGCAGGCCAACGACGAGTACTTCGCCGGCATGATCCGCCGCTCCACCGGCGTGTTCATGACCGGCGGCAACCAGCTCCGCCTGTCGTCGATCATCGGCGGCACCCGCCTCGCCGACGCCATCGCCGGCCGGTTCCGCGACGGGGCCGTGGTGGCCGGGACGTCGGCCGGCGCGTCCGCGGTCTCGAGCCACATGATCGCCTTCGGGGCATCGGGCGCCACCCCCAAGCACCGCATGGCGCAGATTGCCGCCGGCCTCGGGCTGCTCCCGGGCGTGATCGTGGACCAGCACTTCCAGCAGCGGAACCGGCTGGGCCGGCTGCTGTCCCTCATCGCGCAGAACCCCTCGCTGCTCGGGCTCGGCGTGGACGAGGACACCGCGGGCGTCGTCGGGCCGGACCAGGTCATGGAGGTCATCGGCCGCGGGTCGATCACGGTCGTGGACGGGGCGGCCTCCGACACCGACGCCTGGGAGGTCCGCGGGCACCAGCCGCTCATGATCAGCGGGGTCGTGCTCCACAGCTTCCCGGCCGGCTACCGGTTCGACCTGCGCCGGCGGACGCGCGTGGTGGCGCCGGGCCTCACCGCGCTCGACGGGGGCGCCATCGCCTCGTCCTGAGGCGCCCCGCCCCTCGGCCGGCGCGACTCCGCCGTGCAGCACCCGCCCAGCGGGCGGCGGTCCCGGCCGGGGTGCGCGCGGTCCATCCGGTGCACGTCGCGACCACACGCCGACCTGCCGTGTCCAGCCGGCGACCGCCGCGTACACTCCGGGGCCAAGCGGAGGAGGGCGAAGTGGCGCAGGCGGACCCGACACCCCGAAGGCGGACGACCAAGGCAGCGGCCAGCCCCGGCGACCCGACCCCGGAGGCCGTCGCGGCGCGCGACGCCGAGGCGCCCGAGGCGCAGCCGGGCACGCCGAGGCCGCCGAGGGCGAAGCCCGCCCAGCGCAAGCCCTCGTCGCGCCCGACGCGGGGGCAGCCCGCAGCGCCCGAGGGCCCGACCCGACCGCGCCCCGAGCCCACGCTCCGGATCCTCGAGACGCGCGTGTACCGCGGGCCGAACTACTGGGCCCGCGAGCCCATGGTCCGGATGGTCGTGGACCTGGGGGCCCTCGAGGACTTCCCGTCCAACAGGATCCCGGGCTTCGTCGAGGCCCTGGAGCGGCTCATCCCCAGCCTCGACGACCACGCCTGCTCGCTCGGCCGCCGGGGCGGCTTCATCACCAGGCTCCGGGAGGGGACCTGGGCCGGCCACGTCGCCGAGCACATCGCGCTCGAGCTCCAGAGCCTCGCCGGGACCCCGGTCCGCCACGGCAAGACCCGGGGCGCCGGGGAGCGCGGCCGCTACAACGTGCTGTTCGAGTACCGCGAGGAGCAGGTGGGGATCGAGGCCGGGCGCAAGGCGGTCCGGCTCGTCAACCACCTGGTCGCCCCCGACGACCCCGACCACGCCTTCGACTTCGACGCCGAGCTCGAGGACCTCATCCGCACGGCGGAGCGCCTGGCCTTCGGCCCGTCCACGCGCGCCCTGCTCGACGAGGCGGCCGTCCGCGACATCCCGTACCTGCGCCTCGACCGCTTCAGCCTCGTCCAGCTCGGCCAGGGCGTCCACCAGCAGCGCATCCGCGCCACGATGACCAGCCGCACCGGCGGCATCGCGGTGGACATCGCGTCCGACAAGAAGCTGACCAACCGCCTGCTCGACTCGGCGGGCCTGCCCGTGCCGCGCTCGGAGGTGGTGGACGACGAGGATGGCGCGGTCGCCGCCGCCCGGCGCCTCGGCTACCCCGTCGTGGTGAAGCCGCTCGACGGCAACCACGGCCGCGGCGTCGCCCTGGACCTGCGTGACGAGGCGGCCGTCCGGGCCGCGTTCCCCGAGGCCTATCGGCAGAGCCGGTCGCGCGACGTGGTGGTGGAGACGTTCATCACCGGTCGCGACTACCGGTGCCTCGTGATCGGGGGCGCGCTGGCCGCCATCGCCGAGCGCGTCCCGGCGAGCGTCACCGGCGACGGCAGGCGCACCGTCCGGGAACTGGTCGAGGAGGTCAACGCCGACCCCCGGCGCGGCATCGGCCACGAGAAGGTCCTGACCCGGATCAAGCTCGACGCCAACGCGGAGGAGGTCCTCGCCGGCCAGGGCTACACGCTCGACGCGGTGCCGCCCGAGGGCGCCTTCGTCAAGCTCGCCCTGACCGGCAACATGTCCACCGGCGGCACGTCGATCGACCGCACGTTCGAGGCCCACCCCGACAACGTCGAGATCGCCGAGACCGCGGCGCGCGTGGTCGGCCTCGACATCGCGGGCATCGACTTCATCTGCCCGGACATCACCGAGCCCGTCCGCGAGACCGGCGGCGGGATCGTGGAGGTCAACGCGGCGCCCGGCTTCCGGATGCACACGCACCCCACCGAGGGCGAGCCGCAGTACGTGGCCAAGCCCGTGATCGACCTGCTGTTCCCGCCCGGCAGCCCCGCCCGCATCCCGATCGTCGCGGTCACCGGCACCAACGGCAAGACGACGACGGTCCGCATGGTGGCCCACATCCTCAAGCTGATGGGCCGTCGGGTCGGCGTGACGTCCACCGACGGGATCGTGATCGACGGGCGGATCATGAAGCGCGGCGACATGTCCGGCCCCAGGTCCGCCCAGATGGTGCTGCAGAACCCCACAGTGGACACCGCGGTGTTCGAGGTCGCCCGGGGCGGCATCCTGCGGGAGGGCCTGGGCTACGACCGCAACGACGTGGCCGTGGTCACCAACGTGACCGCGGACCACCTCGGGCTGGGCGGCATCGAGACCGTCGCCCAGCTCGCCGGCGTGAAGGGCGTGCTCGTGGACGCCGTTCCGCGCTCGGGCACCGCGGTCCTCAACGCGGACGACGACCACGTCTACCGGATGGGCAGGCGCTGCGACGGCAGCGTGGTCCTGTTCACGATGCACAAGGCTAAGGGCGAGGACGGCTACGACCGCGTGGACGGGCACACGAACCGCGGCAACGCGGCCTTCTGCCTCGAGGACACGGCCCAGGGCGAGCTCATGGTCCTCAAGCACGGGCCCCGCAAGCTGCCGGTGCTGTACACGCACCTCATCCCGGCGACCTTCGGCGGGCGGGCGCGCTTCAACGTCGCCAACGCGCTGGCGGCCGCAGCGGCGGCCTGGGCCGCCGGCGCCCACCTCCACGACATCCGCCAGGGCCTGCGCACCTTCACCACGTCCTTCCTCCAGGCGCCGGGCCGGCTGAACCTGGTCGAGGCGGGCGGGGTCCGCGTGTTCATCGACTACTGCCACAACGTGGACGGCATGCGGGCGCTGGCCGACTTCGTCAACCGGATGATGGAGGAGCCGGCGCCGGGCGGCGGGGGCAGGACCCTCCGCCACGGGCGGGCGATCGGGGTCATCGGCATCCCCGGTGACCGGCGCGACCAGGACCAGCGCGACTACGGGGCCTGGGCCGCCACCGCATTCGACGAGATCGTCATCCGCGAGGACCACAACCGGCGCGGCCGGGAGCCCGGCGCCTCGGCGGCGAACGTGGCCAACGGCATCCACGCCAAGATGGCCAGCCGCGAGGCCCGCACGACGCGCGTGGACAAGATCCTCGACGAGCCGTCCGCGGTGCACCGCGCCCTGCGCCAGGCCGTCCCGGGCGACCTGGTGGTGGTCTGCGCCGACGACACGGCTGGCGTCTACCGAGAGGCCATGGCGCTCGGGCACGGGACGGGCACGGCCTACGCCGACCCTGGCGAGCTGGACTAGCGGGGACCGGCCGGCGCCGGGGCGGTCAGGCCGGAGGGCGCCGCCGTCGGCGGACCGTCAGTGGGCGGTGGCCTTGCGGCGCCGGTACAGGATGGCGCCGACGATGAACGGCTCCGCGATCAGGACCAGGACCAGGACTGCGAGGCCGACCTGCGCTGCGGCCTGGCCGAGCATGAAGTAGAGCACCACCACCCCGAACATCATCAGCCCGCCGCCGATGAGGAACGCGAGCAGCCAGCTGGCCGCCCAGGTGGCGATGAAGTCGGCGGTGGTGCTGGAGTGGCGCTGCGTGTTCGCGACCAGCCACACCACCGCCAGCACCGCGATGGCGAGGATGACCAGGAGCGCGATGTCGAACGGCCGCATGTCCCTGTTCCCTGTTCCCTGTGTGGCGGCCGACGGGCGACCGGGCAGACCGCGATGGCGAACAGCCGAGGGGCCGGCGAGTCCGATGATCCGCCGGGCTGGACAGGTCCCGGAAGGGTCACCCGGCCACCCCGGTGCGGGCGCATAGGCCCGCAGCGGACGGGCCTAGCGGATCTCAGCGCGAGGGGGTGCCGGGTCGGGCAGCAGCGTCGCCCCGAGACGGTCCAGCAGCTCGAACACCTCGCTCCGCTCCTGGTGGCAGAAGAGCACGATGACCCGCGGGTGGCCCGACGCGTCCTCGTCGGCCAGCTCTGCCTCCAGGGCGGCGACCTCGCCCTCTCGGACCGGCACCGAACCGGGTTCGACGCCGGCTGCGGCGACGCCCTCGCGCAGCAGCCGCACCACGTCCTCCGCGCCACGGCCGCGCAGGTAGCGGCGCGTCTCCTTGACCACGACCCGGTCGGCGAGCCTGCCCGCCAGCCTGCCGATGCCGGACAGCGTGTCGTCGGGCCGGTCGCCAGCGGTGCCGATGATCGCGGTGACCGGGGCGCCGGCCGCCAGCCCGCGGGCGACGTGGAGGATCGCCTCGGTGCCCGCCTCGTTGTGCGCGAAGTCCACGACCACCGTCGCGAGCCCGACCGTGAACAGGTTGAGGCGCCCGGGCGAGAGGTCGGGCGACGGGCGGAAGTCGCGCAGCCCGGCCGCGACCTGCTCGGGGGTGGCGCCCAGCGCCCGCGCGCCGGCGGCCGCCGCCAGTGCGTTGGCCACGTTGTGCCGGGCAAGCCCGGCGAGGGTCACGGGCACGTCCGCCAGGGCTGCGAGCCGCCGCGTCACGCCGTCCGCGTGCTCGACCAGGTGGCCGTCCTCGACCGCGTACAGCCGGCCGCCAGCCCGCCTCGCCCTGGCCGGCACCCCCGCGCCCGCCGCGAGGGTGAACCAGGCCACGTGCGCGCGGACCCGCCGGGCCACCGCCGACGCGAGCGCATCGTCCGCGTTGAGCACCACCCAGCCGTCCGGGCGCGTCACCCGGCAGACCGTGGCCTTGACCTCGGCCAGCTCGGTGAGCGTGTGGATCCCGCCCAGGTCGAGGTGGTCCGAGCTGACGTTGGTCAGCACCGACACGTCGTTCGACTCGTACCCCAGGCCGCGCTGGACGAGGCCGCCGCGAGCGGTCTCCAGCACCGCCACGTCCACGTCGGGGCGGCGCAGGACCGCCGCCGCACCCCCGGGTCCGGTCCAGTCCCCCGGCTCCACGAGCTGCTCGTCCACCAGGATCCCGTCGGAGGTGGTGGTGCCGACGCGGCGGCCGGCCAGGCGCAGGACGTGGGTGACCAGCCGGGTCACGGTGGACTTGCCGTTGGTGCCGGTGATCGAGATGACCGGCACCCTGCGGTCCTCGTCGCGCGTCCAGGCCGGCGGCGTGGCGGGCGCCGCCGCGATCCGCTCGGCCCAGCCCGCCAGCCGGCGAGCCTGCGTGTTGGTCAGCCGGACGCGCCGGGCGGGCGACACGGAGCGCGACGCGAGGTCGAACGAGGCCTCGGCGACCGCGGCGGCCCGCTCCGCGCCCCGGAACGGATAGGCCACGATCCAGCGCCCTGCGTCGGCGGCCCGGTGGACGCGCACGGGGCCGATGTCCTCCTCGTGCTCGGCCCGCAGGCGCCGGGCCCAGGCCACCAGGTCCACGAGATCGTCGGGCCACTGCCGCGCCGGCACCGCCGAGCCGAGGCGGGTCAGGCGCCCGTCGCCCAGCCGGGACCCGCTCCACGCCCGCGCCCGCCCGACGGCGACCTCCAGCTTCACCACCGGCTCGAGCCGGTACACGGAGGGTCCGTCCAGGACGCGGATCTCGACGAGGCGCATGCCCCGGCAGGATACGCTCGGCGTGACGGCGCGTTGGCCCCCGCCGGCCTCGGCGGGCGGCCCCGGGCGGCGGGTAGACTGCCCGTTCATGGAGCCTGGACTGACCGACCACGAGCTCGCGGCACTCCGCGAGCGCCTCGACGCCGCCTACCCCGACTTCCTGGCCGACCTCGAGCGCCTGGTCAACACCGACTGCGGCAGCTACACCAAGCACGGCGTCGACGTGATCGGCCGCTGGACCGCCGAGCGCCTGCGCGAGCTCGGCGCCCGCGTGACGGTCCACCCGAACGAGCTGGGCCTGGGCGACACGGTCATCGGCGAGTTCACCGGCACGGACCCGGCGGGCCCCACGCTGCTGTGCATCGGGCACATGGACACGGTGTTCGACGAGGGCACCGTCGCCGAGCGTCCGTTCGCCGTCGAGGGCGGCATCGCGACCGGGCCCGGGGTCACTGACATGAAGAGCGGGCTGCTCGCCGGCCTGTACGCGATCGGCGCGGTCCGCGAGGCGCTGGGCGGCCTGCCCATGGCACGCCTGGTGTTTGTCGCCAATCCCGACGAGGAGATCGGCTCGCCGGCCTCGACGCCGCACATCCGGCGGCTCGCCGCAGAGGTCGACGCGTGCCTGGTGCTCGAGTGCGCGCGGGCCAACGGCGACATCGTGTCCAGCCGCAAGGGCACCATCGATCTGGTCATCACCGTCCAGGGCAAGGCCTCGCACGCCGGCGTGGAGCCGGAGAAGGGGCGGAGCGCCATCGTCGAGGCGGCCCGCCTGATCACGGACCTCACGGCGCTCAACGGGCGCTGGGCGGGCGTAACCGTCAACGTGGGCGTGGTCGAGGGAGGGACCCGGCCCAACGTGGTGGCCGAGCGGTGCCAGCTGCAGGTGGACGTGCGGTCGGTGACCCGGGACGCCTTGGAGGCGACCAGGGCAGCCATCGCGGACCTGACCCTGGTCCCACGCGCGGTCCCGGACGTGACCTTCAGCGTCGAGGAGACGAGCGGGCACTTGCCGATGGAGAAGCTCGAGCGGTCCGGCCGGCTGGCCGACCACGCGATCGCGCTGGCCGCGTCGATCGGCTTCGTGCTCAAGGACGCGGCCACCGGCGGCGCCTCGGACGCGAACACCACCGCGGGCATGGGCGTGCCGACCCTCGACGGCCTGGGCCCCATCGGCGGCCTCGACCACTCGCCCTCCGAGTACCTCGAGGTGGCCTCGATCGTGCCCCGGACCACGCTCCTCGCGGGCCTCATGGCCACGATCGGCCGCGATCCGGAGGTGCGGCGCTGGGCCGACGAGCGGCAGGCGCGGGCCGGGACCGTGCGGCCGATCGGGGCGACCGAGCGGCGGGACGCGGCGCAGCTGCTGGGCTAGCCGATCCCCGCGGCCCGCGCCGCCGCCACCAGCGCCACGCCGCCCACCAGCCCCACCAGCAGGTTGCGTCGCCACGCCACCAGCGCGAGGCAGGCGAGCACGCCCGCGAGCTCGACACCGGCGTGGAAGGCCGGCGAGCCGTCCGCGGCCTTGGCCACCAGCGTGTTCGCCCCCGCGAGCGAGGCGAGGACCGCGGGACCCACCAGGCGCAGGTAGAGGAGCGCCCGGGGCGGCAGGCGCTCGATGCCCGGCGCCAGGATGGGCAGGGCTCGGGACGGGTAGGTCGCCGCGAACATGAGCACCGCGAGCAGGACGAGCTGCGTGCTCATGGCGCCGCCCCGTCGTCGAGGGCGCCCACCTCGGCGATCGCCCGGTCGATGGCGACGGGCGTGCCCGCGAGGTCGGAGTCGGGCGACGCCGGCGCCTCCGGCGGGGCCGGGACGGCCATGCCCAGGAGCGGCCCGACCAGCCCTCCGACGACGATCCCCAGCGCCGGGCCGATCAGCAGCGACATCCCGGTGCCGATGATCGCCCCGGTGCCCGCGGCCGCGAACTCGCGGCGCCCGGTGACGAGGCCGACCGCGAGGCCGCCCATGGCCGCCGGGAACACGATGTCGAGCCCGAACGTGCTCGGGTTCGGGATCGCCCCGCCGAGCAGCACCCCGGCGACCGTCGCCAGGTTCCAGGGCAGGAACACGCCCAGGATCGCGGCGATCCAGTAGCCGGGCAGGTCGAGGCGCCCGAGCCGGTGGAAGTGCGCCGCGGACAGGGCGAACGCCTCATCGGTCAGCACGTGGCTCATCGCCGCGCGCTGGGGCAGCGGGACCTGGCGGAAGCGCGGCGCCATCGACGCCGAGTACAGCAGGTGCCGGGCGTTGAGGAAGAACGTGAGCACCACGATCGGCGCCCACGGCAGGCCGGCCGCGATGTAGCCGGCTGCCGCGAACTGCGAGGCGCCGGCGAACACGACCACGCTCGACGCCACCGCCTCGACCGGCGAGAACCCTGCGTTGCGCGCCGCCAGGCCGAAGACGAGGCCGAACGCCGCGACGGACACCGCGATGCCCAGGGTGTCCAGCAGGAGCTGCCGGCGGGCGGCCCGAAGGTCGGCCGCGAGCGGGGCCGGGGCGGACGCGGTCACGGGGTCACGGCCGGGCCGCGGCGGCTACTTGAGGAACGTCTTGCCGCAGGTCCCGTCGCACACGGTGTACAGGGCGTGCTTCTCGGCCGCGTACCCCGCGACGTGGAGCAGGCCCCGGCAGCCCTTGGTCGGGCACTTGAAGACCCACCAGCGGTCCTGCTGGTCGAGCGGGCTCGCCTCGGCCTTGAGCCGGTCCGCCAGGCCCTCTCGGCCAGCGACCAGCGCGGCCACGGCTGCGCCGCGCTCCGCCTCGCTCTCGCTCGTGTAGGGGTAGTTCTGCCCGACGTTCGAGGTCACCTGCGCCTCCGCTCCGCTGCCGTGCCGCCGCCAGGCCGTGTGCGCGTCGCCTGCCGCGGGCGCGTCCGACGATACCACCGGGGCGCCGCCGGACGGACGCTCGGGGCTCGCCTCTGGGCCCCGGCCCGCCGACGCGGCTCGGCCTATCGGACCGCCGCCAGCCCGTCGCTCCGCGGGTCCGCCACCGCGGCCAGCGAGCCGCCCGCCGCCGGCCCGCCGTCCACCAGCTCGATGCCGTGCTCGTGGCCCAGCCCGCCGTCGTACGGGACCCGCTCCAGGCGGTGCCCGAGGGATCGGAGGGCGGCCTCCACGCCCGGCGCGAGGTCGCCGTCCGCCTGCACCGCGATCGGCGGGGCCAGCCAGCCGTCCGGCTCCACCGTGACGCGCGGCGCCCCCACCGCCGCCGCCAGGTCGGCGCGGCCGTCCACCAGCGCCGACACGAGCTGCACGTGGATCTGCGGCTGGATGTCGCCGCCCATCGAGCCCGCGACCACCCACGGCCTGCGCTCGCCCTCGCGGAACAGCATCCCCGGCAGCAGCGAGTGGGCCGTCCGCCGCCCCGGCCGGAGCAGGTTCTGGTGGCCGGGCTGGAGGGAGAACGACGCGCCCCGGTCGTGGAAGTGCACGCCCGTGCCCGGGTCCACCACGCCCGACCCGAAGCCGGCGGCGTTCGACTGGATCAGGCTGACCGCGTTGCCGTCGGCGTCCACGGTCGCCAGGTACACCGTGCCGCCCACCAGCCTGCGCACGGGCTGGGGCGCCGGGTCCGCCGAGCCGCGGTCGATCCGCGCCGCGAGGGCCTGCACGTGGTCGTCGGAGAGGAGCGCCTCGACGGGGACCTCGCGGGCGGCAGGATCGGTCAGGAACTCGTCCCGGTCGCGATAGGCGAGCTTGGCCGCCTCGAGCATCAGGTGGATCCACGCCGCCGACGACCAGCCGCGCCCGTCGAACGCGGCGCCGGCCGGCGGGCCGAACCGCTCTAGCACGCGGAGCAGGAGCAGCGCGATCAGCCCCGCCGAGTTGGGCGGGTGGGTCGTCACGCGGGTGCCGCGGTAGGTCACCGAGATCGGCGCGCCCCAGTCCGAGGCGTGGCCCCGGAGGTCGGCCAGGGTGTGCGGCCCGCCGGCCGCCGAGAGGCCGCGGGCGATGCGCTCGCCCAGCTCGCCGTCGTAGTAGGTGTCGAACCCCTCGTCGGCGAGGAGGCGAAGGGTCGCGGCCAGCGCGGGCAGCCGGATGCGCTCGCCCGGCCGCCAGGGACGGCCCTCCGGCCGCCACACCTGCGCGAACCCGCCGGCCCACGGCTCGTGCGCGATCTCGGGCCACAGCCCCTCGACCGCTCGGACCAGCCCGTCCCACGCCGGGAAGCCGGCACCGGCCTGCTCGATGGCCGGGGCCAGGACCGCGTCCCGCGACAGCCGACCCCAGCGGCGGTGGGCGTCCGCCCAGGACCGAACGGCCCCCGGCACGGTGATCGAGAGCGGCCCCCGCAGGGGCACCCGGTCCAGCCCGGCCGCGCGCAGCCGCTCGGCGGAGATCCCCGCGGGCGCCCGGCCGGACCCGTTGAGGGCAACCTGCTCACCAACGGCCTCGTCCCACACCAGCCAGAACGCGTCGCCGCCGATGCCGCAGCCGTTGGGCATGACCACGCCCAGCACCGCGTTGGCGGCGATCGCGGCGTCCACCGCGTGGCCGCCGGCCGCCAGCACCGCCAGGCCGGCCTGCGTCGCCAGGTGATGAGGCGCGACGACCGCGCCGCGAGCGCCACGGGCCAGCCGCACCGGCCCCAGTGCAGGCTGGGGTCGCGATCCCTCAGGCATCGCCCATCGCCCCGGTCGTGGGAGCCGTCACCGCCATCCGACCCACCTCGTGCTCGTAGCCCCGCAGGTGGCTGAGCGGCACCAAGGCGATGCCCAGCAGCACCAGCGACGCGATGAAGATCCCGTCCAGTCCGGCCGCCTGCGCGGCCACGCCCCCCACCAGGCTGCCCGTGATCTGGCCGAGGCCGAGGAACACGGAGTACAGGCCCATGATCGCCCCGCGATCGTCGGGATAGGTCTCGGTGACGTCGGCGAGGAGGCCCAGCGCCGCCGGGGTCGCGCCCGCCAGCACGAACAGCCCGGCTGCGCCGAGCAGGACCAGCAGACCGGTGAACGGCAGGGGCGCCTCCGCCGCGTGATTGATCGCCAGCCCGGCGGCCAGCAGCGCGAACCCGCCGCCGACGCCGCGGAAGATGATCGAGGTCCGGCGCAGGTTCTTGAACCGCCCGCCCCAGTACAGCAGGCCGGCGAGGAACAGCAGCCCCCCGGCGCCCAGACCGAGGCTGACCGCGACCGGCGAGAACCCGCCCATCAGCAGCTGGCCGGCGAAGCGGGGGTCCGGTGCCCGGACCAGCTGGAACAGCGTCTGGGTCGTGTACAGGCCGAGGGTCGCGTTGATCGCGATCCAGGTGGGCGCGAGCAGCCACACCTGCCGGCTGCGCAGGATGCGGGCGTACCTCCCCAGGCCCTCTCCCTTGACGTGGGCCGCGGCCGCGGGCTCCGGCTCGGCGCCCCGGCGGACCCCGAACCGGAACAGCGAGAACGACAGCAGGTAGAGCAGGGCGTTGAGGAGGAATGCCGGCGGCCCGAACAGCTGGAACAGGGGCCCGGCGAGCACCATGCCCGCCAGCAGCCCGGCGAGCGTGGCCGCCTCGAACCGCGCCACCGCCCGCCCGCGGGCGATCTCGTCGCTGGCCGTGGCGAAGGCGATGAACCCCAGAATCGACGGCACCGACGCCGCGGTGGAGCCACCCTCGAGGAGCCGGGTGAGCGCGATGACGGGCAGGCTGACCGTGACGGCGGTGATGGCCACGGCGACGGCCCCGAACACCGGCCCCAGCAGCATGATCCGGCGGTGCCCGATCCGGTCGGAGAGCACGCCGAACGCCGGCGAGCCCACCAGCTCGGACGCGTAGAACAGGGCGGCCATCACGCCCACGTGCCAGGGCTGGATGTGGATGCCGCCGTGCCGCTCGAACCGGCCGAAGTAGTAGGTCAGCATCGTCCCGGTGACCCCGGTCGCCATCCGGAGCGTGAGGGTGCCGAGCACCGCGGCGTCGACCGGCGTCCGCCCGCCGGCCACGTCGCGGGCGCCGCGCAGGGCGCGGGCGGGCAGCGACGAGACTGCCCCGACAACGGACGCGAGCGCCATGCCCGACAGGGTAGCCGGTCGGGGACGGCCGGCACGCCTGCGCGAGCCGGCGGGGCCCGCAGGCCGGTGCGCCGAACCGTCCAACACGCGCCGCCGCCGATCCGTATCCTTGGCGCCCAACGGGGTGGGCGGCGCCAAGCCGGGCGCAGCCGGCCCCGAAGGAGGTGCCTGCCGTGCCGCGTGTCGCGATCGTCATCGATTCCGCCAGCGACATGCCGCCGGAGGTCGCCGCCAGGCAGGGGATCAGCATCGTCCCGCTCGAGGTCAGCTTCGGCGAGGAGCGGTTTCGCGCCCTGGTCGACCTGACCACCGACCAGTTCTGGGAGCGGCTGCTGGCCCTGCCGCCCGACGCTCCCTTTCCGACGACCGCGGCCGCCTCGCCGGGCGAGTTCCAGGCGGCGTTCGAGGGCGCCTTCGACCGCGGTGCCGACAGCATCGTGTGCATCACCATCTCGGCCGACCTGTCGGGCACCTACAAGTCGGCGGTGATCGGGGCGGGCATGCTCGAGGGTCGCGAGATCCACGTCATCGACTCCCGGACCGCCTCGATGGGCTTCGGGATGCTCGCCCAGGTGGCCGCCGAGCTGGCCGAGGAGGGCGTCTCCGCCCAGGAGATCGCACGCGTCATCGAGGACCGCAAGTCGGACGTGGACCTGTACGTCACCCTCGACACGCTCGAGTACCTGCGCCGCGGCGGCCGGATCAGCGGCGCCAGCGCCGCGGTGGGGGGCCTGCTCTCGATCAAGCCGATCATCACCGTGGTGGACGGCTTGGTGAAGAAGATCGACCAGGTGCGGACCCGCGGCAGGGCCCGGGAGCGCACGCTCGAGCTGCTGACCCAGCGGCCGCTCGAGCGGGCCACGATCCTGCATACCACCCACGCCGAGGTGGAGGCCTTCCAGGATCAGTTCCAGCAGCGCAGCGGCCTCGACCCGTCGCGCATCCAGACGATGACGGTCGGGCCGTCGGTGGGGCCGCACCTCGGACCCGGCGCGGTCGGGGCCACCGTCCTGCTCAAGCGCTGACCGGACGGCGCCCCGCAGCGCGGTCGGGGCCCTGCGGGCCCGGCGTCGCCCAGGTGACGGATTGGTTGCGACAGGGTGACGACCGGCAGGGGGTCGACACCGATCCGAGGCTATACTGGGACCGCAAGAGGCGGCGCGCGACGTCTCCCGGCGGGCTTCCTGCCACGCGGCGCGCGCCCCCGTGGGGTCGTCCGGAAGACGACTCAACCGCACAGGGGCGGCGTCCGCCGCTCCACCACGAGGATCATCCGTTCATGACGACGGAGAACGTTGCGGCGCCCATCAACGCGTGGCAGGTCGCCCAGCGCCAGTTCGACCTCGCCGCGGAGATGCTCAACCTGGACGCCGGCCTGCGCCGCGTCCTGCGCGAGCCCCGCCGCGAGCTGACCGTGCACTTCCCGGTGCACATGGACGACGGCAGTGTCCAGGTGTTCACCGGCTACCGCGTCCAGCACAACCTCGGCCGCGGCCCCGCCAAGGGCGGCATCCGCTACCACCAGGACGTCACCCTCGACGAGGTCAAGGCCCTCGCGATGTGGATGACCTGGAAGTGCGCGGTGGTGGGCATCCCGTACGGCGGCGGCAAGGGCGGCGTGGTCGTCGACCCCAAGAAGCTCTCCAAGAAGGAGCTCGAGGGCCTGTCCCGCCGGTTCTTCACCGAGATCAGCGTGCTGATCGGCCCCGAGCGCGACATCCCCGCGCCGGACGTCAACACCACCCCGCAGATCATGGCCTGGTTCATGGACACCTACTCCATGCACGCCGGCTACACGGTCCCGGGCGTCGTCACCGGCAAGCCGATCAGCCTGGGCGGCTCCGAGGGCCGCAACGAGGCCACCGCGCGCGGCTGCGTTTTCACCGTGGTGAAGGCCGCCGAGCACCTGGGCATGGACCTCAAGACCGCCAAGGTCGCGGTCCAGGGCTACGGCAACGCGGGCGCGATCGCCGCGCAGCTCATGCGCAAAGAGGGCAGCACGGTCGTGGCCGTCTCCGACTCCACGGGCGGCATCCGCAACATGGCCGGGCTCGACCCGGACAAGGTGCTCGCCTGGAAGAAGGAGCACGGGACCGTCCAGGGCTTCCCCGGCGCCGAGGACATCAGCAACGCCGAGCTGCTCGAGACCGAGTGCGACGTTCTGATCCCGGCGGCCTACGAGAACCAGATCACCGTCCGGAACGCCCAGAACATCAAGGCCAAGATCATCGCCGAGGCCGCCAACGGCCCGACGACCCCCGAGGCCGACGAGATCCTGTTCAAGAACGGCAAGTTCATGATCCCGGACATCCTCTGCAACGCCGGCGGCGTGACCGTCAGCTACTTCGAGTGGGTCCAGGACCTCAACCGCGACCAGTGGACCGAGGATCAGGTCAACGCCAAGCTCAAGGTCATCATGGACAAGGCGTTCGCCGAGGTCCTCGCGCAGAGCGAGAAGCACGGTGTGAACATGCGCACCGGCGCCTACCTCAACGCAGTCCAGCGCGTGGCGGACGCCACCGCGATGCGCGGCCTGTATCCGTGATCCGCAGCGGTCGATGACTCGACCGCAGCGCGGCTGACAGCTCGAACGGCCCGGCGCGCGCCGGGCCGTTTCGATTCCTGATCGATTCTGCTGCGCCATCGCAACCTCGCCCGGGGTAGCCTCTCGGGCAGCGCCTCGCGTCGAGGCGTCAGCGAGGGGCGACCAGGTGGAGGACGACGTTCAGCCAAGACCCGCGGCACCGGCCATCAGCCGGCGTCGCCTGCTGGCGGCCGGGGCGCTGGCCGGCACGGCCGCGGCGCTCAGCGCGTGCGGCAGCGGCACCTCCGCGTCGCAGCTCGCGGCGTCCGCGCCGCTCAGCACGGGGGTCCCGTACCCGTCAGCGGCCGGGTCGGCGGCGCCGATCGCCTCGCCCGGGTCGTCCGGGCCCTCGCCGCTGCCGCCGCGCCGGGACACCGCGATGCGGGCCGAGAACGCACTGGGCGGCGACCGCCGCTGGGATGACGTGCCGCTCTACGGCCTGGCCAGCGCCTATCTGGGCGCCGCGTCGGTCGCGCCCGGCGAGCCGCTCCGCCTGCGGGCGTCGGGAAGTGGCGTCGTCAGCGTCGAGTGGTACCGGCTCGGCTGGTACGGTGGTGCCGGGGGGCGCCTGCTGAGCACCGAGCGGAGCGTGAAGCTGGGCAGCCACCCGAGGCCGGCCAGCGACCCCGTCACGGGCCTGGTCGAGGCCGGCTGGCCCGCGGCCCTGCAGACGACCGCGCCGATGGGCGTCCCGAGCGGCATGCTGCTCGCGGTGGTTCGCGACTCGGCGGGCAGCGTCGTCGCCAACGCGCCGATCGTCCTCCGGCCCGATCCCGCCGCGCCCCGCCGGGCGCCGGTCCTGTTCGTGAGCGCCGCCTGCACCTGGCAGGCCTACAACCAGTGGGGCGGCGCCGACCTGTACGGGAACTACGGCGGCCTGCCGATCCGCGCCACCCAGAACCACCGCGCGGCGCAGATCTCGTTCGACCGCCCGTACTACCTCGACCACGGGGCTGGCTACCTGCGGCGTTGGGAGCTCCAGTTCGTACGCTGGATGGAGCGCAACGGCCGAGACGTCGAGTACATCGCGGACCTGGACCTCGAGCGAAACCCCGACCTCGTCAACGGCCGTCGGCTGGTGGTCATGGCCGGACACCTGGAGTACTGGTCCCGGCCGATGCGGACCCGCATCGAGGCGGCCATCGCCGCGGGGACCAACGTCGCCTTCCTGACGGGCAACGAGGTGTACTGGCAGACGCGCCTCGAGGACGGGCCCGCCGGGCCCGCCACGCGGATCACCTGCTACAAGAGCCGCACCGCGGACCCGATCACCGCCACCCAGCCGTCCCTGACGACCTGCCGCTGGCGCGAGGCGCCGGTCAACGACCCCGAGGCGCCGCTCATCGGGGAGATGTACGGCCACGTCGTCAAGCACGTCGCGGACTGGATCGTGCAGGGCCAGGGCCACTGGCTCTACGAGGGCACGGCCCTGCGGAACGGCGACGCCCTGGTCAACCTGGTCGGGCAGGAGTACGACGCCTTCTTCCCCGAGCTCGCCAACCCGGGGACCATCCTGCTCGCCAACTCGCCCGTGGAGCCGGACCTGGGCAGCAGCCACGACCCGGGCGCGTATCCGAGCCCGCCCTTCCACAACGCGACCGTGTACACGGCGCAGTCGGGGGCCACGGTGGTCGCCGCGGGGACGTTCCAGTGGTCGTGGGCCATCGACCACTACGGCGACCGCTCGTACCACGGCGTCGCGACGCCGGTGGACGCCCGCGTCTCGCGGATGACCCGGAACCTGTTCGACCGCCTCGGCGACGGCCCGCTGACGCCGTAGGCCGCGGGACGAGGGGGCGGAGCTCCCGGCCGGACCGCCTCGGCGCCGGGCCGCTCCCGCGCGCGGGGACCGGGCCGTGGCGCCTTGGCCCCCCTGCTACCATCCGGCCATGCTCGACCACGAGGAGAAGTTCCTCTTCAAGGAGGAGATCCTCCACCTCGCCAACGCCCTGAACGACCCGGGGAGCCTCGACAACGTCGAGGACCTGCTCACCGACGTCATCACCAGCCCGCGCTTCGATTCCGAGGTGTTCACCCTGGAGCGGAGCCTCCAGGTCATGCTCGGCGCGCGGGCGGGGACGACGCTGGTCGGCCTGCTCACCGTGGCGCCCGAGGTGTTCGAGGAGGTGGCCGAGGTCCGGATCCCGCCCGAGGTCCACGAGCGCCTCGTCGCCTGGCGCGCCCGGTTCGGCCTGGCCATCGACAACGCGCTCAACTTCCTCAACAACCCGGACGGCATCCAGGGCCACAACTTCGGCACGCAGGTCGCGCACATGGACGAGCGCCGCGTGCTCCAGGGCCGCCTGACGCTGGTGCGCTACAACAACGAGCCCCAGTTCTTCCTCGCCGACGCGGCCGTGTTCCTGGGCCTCGTGACCGACATCATGGAGCGCCTGGGTCCGCACCTCGAGCCCGACAGCGTGGACGAGGAGTCGCTGACCCGCCTGCGCGAGGCCGTGGCGCTGATCGAGCGCAAGACCGCCTCGCGCGGCTGACCCGGCCGAGACGTCCGCGAGCGGCGGGCATGCGCCACCTCTACCTCGCCGCCACGGGCCAGAACCGCGGCAAGACCACGGCCAGCCTCGGCCTGCTGGACGGCTTCCGCCGCCACGGGCTGGACGCGGGGTTCATGAAGCCGGTCGGCCAGCGAACGCAGCTCGTGGCCGGGGTCCCGGCCGACGAGGACGCCGTCCTCATGCGCGAGGTGTTCGGCCTGCCCGAGCCCCTTCAGGTGATGAGCCCCGTCCACATCCCGCGCGGGTTCACCAAGGCCTACATCGCCGGCGAGGTGGTCGAGGACCTCGGCGCCCGGATCGACGCGGCCCACGCCGCCTTCACCGGCCGCGACGTCCTGCTCATCGAGGGGACCGGCCACGCCGGGGTGGGGGCGGTGATCGGGCTGTCCAACGCCGTCGTCGCGGCGCGCCTGCACGCGCCCGCGGTGATCGTGTCCGAGGGCGGCGTCGGACGGCCGATCGACGAGATCGTGCTGAACGCCTCGCACTTCGCGGCGCTCGGGGTGCGGGTGGCGGGGGCGATCGTGAACAAGGTGCGCATCGACGAGCAGCCGGGCATCGAGCAGACGCTGGAGCGCGGGCTGGCGCGCCACGGCATCCCGCTGCTGGGCGTGCTGCCGTACCGCCCGGTGCTGTCCAACCCCACCCTCGAGATGGTCATCGAGGGGGTCGGGGCCAAGGTGCTCCATGCCGGCCCGGACCTCGACCAGGTCATCGACGGCGTGGCCATCGGCGCGATGGAGCCGCGCCACATGCTCGAGCGCATCGGCCCGGGGACGCTGGTGATCCTGCCCGGCGACCGCGAGGACGCGATCCTGACGCTGGCCGCCGCGCACGTGGCCGATGTCGCGTGGCGGTTGCTGCCGTCCGCCGTGGAGCGGATCGACGAGCTGGTCGGCCGGACGCCGGGCGCCGTGGACGCCGGTCCCGAGGCCCGGGCCCTCGGGATCCTGCTGACCGGCGGCTACGAGCCCCGGCCCGAGGTGCTCGAGGCGGTCCAGCAGGCGGACATGTTCGTGGCTGCGGTCCCCGACGACACCTACACCGTGGCGTCGGCGGTGCACGACCTGCTGGTCAAGACCCACCCCGCCGACGCCGGCAAGATCGAGATGATCAAGGCGCTGGTGTGGGAGCACCTGTTCATCGACCGGTTCCTCGAGGCGGCCACCGAGGCCGGCCGGCCCTGAGCACCGCGGCCCCCGCGCCTGATCCCGCCGCGCCCGCCGAGCCCGCGCTCGCGGAGCCCGCGGCCGCCCGCGTACATGCCGCGCCCGCCGAGCCCGCCGCGGCCGATGCGACGGTCTCCGCGCCGCTCGCGGTCGTCCTCACCTCGGGCATCGCGTACGCGCTGTACTTCGGCTCCATCGGCGCCTGGAGTCCGTACTGGCCCGTCTATTTCGCCGGGCTGGGCGTGGACCTGGCGGCGATCGGCGTGCTGACGGCGATCCCCGCGGCCGTCCAGATCGTGGCCGCGCCGGCATGGGGGCTGCTCTCGGACCGGCTGGGCGACGTCCGGCTCCCGCTCGCCGCCGCCTCGGCCGTGTGCATCGCCGCCGCCCTGTTCATGGCCTCGGCGCCGGCGACGGCGTGGCTGTTCCCCGCGGTCGCGCTCCTCGCTGTGGGCAGCAGCGCCTGGCCCCCGCTGGTGGACGCCCGGACCGTGACGGCCCTCGGGGCGCAGCGCGGTCGGTACGGGCAGGCCCGCGGGATCGGCTCGGCCGGCTTCATCGTGGCCTCGATCCTCGTGGGACTGCTCGTGGACGCCCTCGGGCCGCGCGTGCTGTTCGGCGCCTATGTGCCGCTGGTGGCGGTCGCGGCCGTCTGGGTGCTCGTGCTGTTCGGACGAGCCGGCTCGCGGCCGCGGGTGGTCGGCGTCGGGCCTGTCGGGGCGCTTCGCCTGCTGCGCGAGCGGACCATGGCCCTGATGTTCGCCGGGTCGGTGCTCGTGTGGGCGGCGTGCAACGGCGCGTCGGCCTTCTTCTCGCTGCGGCTGGTCGCGCAGGGCGCGGACGCGGGTCTGGTCGGGGTCGGCTGGGCGGTCAACGCGCTGGTCGAGATCCCCATGATGCTGCTGTTCCAGCCGCTGGCCCGGCGTGCCGGCGTCCCGGCGCTGATCGCCGCGGGCGCGACCGTGCTGGCGGTCCGGAACCTCGGCTGGGCGGTGGCGGGGAGCGACCTCGCCACGGTGGGCGTCGCGCTGCTCTCGGGCGTCGGCTACGCGCTGTTCCTGGTGGGGGTGACGACCTGGCTGGCCGACCGCGTGGCCGTCTCGCTGCGGGCGACCGCACAGGCGCTGTTCCTGGGCACGGCCTACGCGATCGGCACCATCGGGGGCTCGCTCGGCGCGGGCTGGCTCGCCGGCGCGGCGGGCCTCGACGCCATGTTCTACGCGGTGGCCGCCGTGGCCCTGGCCGGGGCCGGGGTCACCTGGCTGGCGGTCGGGCGGCCGGCCCTCAGCCGCGCCCGGGGAGCGGCGCCCCGCTGAGTTCCCCGACCAGCTCGTTGTCGATCAGGCGGACCCCCTCGATCCGGGCCGCGAGCGACAGCAGCACCCGCCCGTCGAGCTCATCCAGCTCGGCCAGGGTGTCGGGGTCCGCGACCGAGACGTAGTCCACCCGGGCCGTCGGCTCGGACGCCAGCACCGCGCGGACGGCGGAGCGCACGACGTCCCCGCCGCGCTCGCCGCCGCGGACGGCGGCCGCCCCGGCCTCGAGCGCGCGGTGGAGCACGGTCGCCCGGGCGCGTCCGTCGGACGACAGCCGGGCGTTGCGAGACGACATCGCCAGGCCGTCGGGCTCGCGCACGGTGGGGCAGGGGACCACCTCGGTGGGCAGCGCCAGGTCCAGCGCCATCCGGCGGATGACGGCGATCTGCTGGTAGTCCTTGAGGCCGAAGTACGCGCGCTCGGCGCCCACCAGCGCGAACAGGATGGCCACCACGGTGGCGACGCCGTCGAAGTGGCCGGGCCGGGCCGCGCCCTCGAGCGGCCGGGCGATGGCGCCCACCGAGACCAGCGTGTCGAACCCGGGCGGGTAGACCTCGTCGACGCCGGGCGCGAACACGACGTCCACGCCGGCGGCCTCGGCGCGCGCCAGGTCGCGGGCCTCGTTGCGCGGGTACTGCTCGAAGTCGCGCGGCTCGCCGAACTGGCGGGGGTTGACGAAGATCGACATCACGACCGTCGCGCTGTCTGCGCGCGCCCGCTCGACCAGCGACACGTGCCCGTCGTGGAGCCAGCCCATCGTGGGGACCAGGCCCACCGGCCGGGGTGCGTGCGCGAGCAGGGCCCGGAGCTCGGCGCGCGTTCGGACGACCTGCATGCGGGCTCGGACTCGGGTCGTGGTCGCGCGGCGGGCGGGCGGCTGGCTAGAGGTCGCGGTCGAGCGGGATGCCCGCCGCCGGGACGTCGGGGCGGTCGTCCGAGCCGCGCCCCAGCACTTCGTCGAGCACGCTCGGGTCCATCAGCACGGTCTCGGCCGGCCCGGGGAAGGTGCCCGCCTCGGTGTCCGCCCGGTAGGCGCGCAGCGCCTCGAGGATCGCCCCGTGCGTGTCGGCGTACTTGCGCGCATGGCGGGGCGTCCACGTCCCGAGGCCGATCAGGTCCGTGATGACCTGGATCTGGCCGGAGCAGCCGGCGCCGGACCCGATGCCGATCGTCGGGATGCGCAGGCGCTCGGTCACGGCCTCGGCCAGCTGGCCCGGCAGCAGCTCGAGCACGATCGAGAAGGCGCCTGCCTCCTGGACCGCGAGGGCGTCGGCGAGCAGCGCCCGTGCCTGGTCGCGGCCCTTGCCCTGGACGCGGGTGCGCCCGAGCGCGTTGATGGACTGGGGCGTCAGGCCGATGTGGCCCATCACCGGGATTCCGGCCTTGACCAGGGCCTCGATGACCCGCGCCGAGCGCACGCCGCCTTCCACCTTGACGGCCTGGGCGCCGGCGTCCCGCAGGAAGCGGCCCGCGTTCTCGAGCGCGTCCGCGGGGTTGGCGTAGGACAGGAACGGCATGTCGGCGACGACCAGGGCGCGCCCGGAGCCCCGGACCACCGCCTTGGTGTGGTGGAGCATCTCCTCCATCGAGACCCGGACCGTGGTCTCGTAGCCGAGCATCACCTGGCCCAGCGAGTCGCCGACCAGGATCAGCGGGATGCCCGCCTCGTCCACCAGCTGCGCGGTGGGGTAGTCGTAGGCCGTCACCGTGGCGATCCGGACGCCGTCGGCGTAGAGCTTGGCGATGTCGACGACGGAGACGCGGCGGACGGTTTCGGACTGGGCGCTCATGGGTTCTCCGTGCTGGTCGCGCCAGTGTGCGCCCCGTCGTCACGGGCGGCAAGCGCGACCGCCACCCGGTCGAGCAGGCGGTCGGCCACCTCGCGCTTGGGCAGGAGGGGCAGGTCGTCCCGGGAGCCGTCTGCGCCCAGGATGACGACGCGGTCGGTGTCGGTGCCGAATCCGGAGCCGGGCTCCGCGACGTCGTTGGCGACCAGCAGGTCCGCCCCCTTGCGCCGCAGCTTGTCCGGCGCACGGTCCAGCGACCCCGTCTCGGCGGCGAAGCCCACGATCACCGGGCGCGGACGGAGGTCGCGAGCTCGGGCGCCGACCTCGGCGAGGATGTCCTCGGTGGGCTCGAGCTCGAGGGTCAGCGAGCCGCCCCGGACGAGCTTGGTGTCGGCGGCCCGCCGGGGCCGGAAGTCGGCGACGGCGGCGGCCATGACCAGCGCGTCTGCGCGCCGGTCGAGCACCGCCTCGAGGACGGCCGCGCGCATGGCGGCGGTCGTCTCGGCATGGACCACGGTC
>JAJYLZ010000024.1 GCA_021787395.1 Chloroflexota bacterium | reverse complement strand
GCGCCCGCGCCGCCGGGGCACCCGCGCCGCCGGGGCACCCGCGCCGCCGGGGCGGGCCCTGGACTGCCAGTCCGAAGTGGTCGGGGACTCCGGTCGTTACCTGGACTCCGGGGCCAGAGTGCGCCCCAAGACACGCCCAGACCGGCCGGCAACGGTCGCCGTCCGGACCCCGGGTCCAGCCCGGCGCAGGGCGACACCGAAAGTCTGGACTGGGGGTCCAGGCGCCACTCGGGCGCCCCTCGGCTGCTGACGCGGGGGCAGGCGGGGCGCGACGCGGTCGCTGGCGCTGGCGCGGACGGGGCGGGGTCCCTTGCGCGAGCGCGGGCGCTGGCGCGGACGGGGCGGGGTCCCTTGCGCGAGCGCGGGCGCTGGCGCGGACGGGGCGTCGCGCGCCTCGACCGGCGACCGGTAGGATGGCTCCCGATGCCCGCTGCCTACCCCGCGCCCCCGACCTCCGACCAGATCGACGACCACCACGGCATCGCCGTCGCCGATCCGTTCCGCCCGCTCGAGGACGCCGACGCCCCGGAGACGCGCGCCTGGATCGCCGCCCAGAACGCGCTGACCGAGTCGGTCCTGGCTGCGGTGCCCGCGCGCGACGCGATCCGCGCCCGGCTCGCCCAGTTGTGGAACGTCCCCCGGCGCGGGGTGCCCTGGCGCCGGGCCGAACGCTGGTTCCAGCTCCGGAACACCGGCCTCCAGGACCAGGACGTCCTGTGGACCGCCGACGCCCCGACGGCCGAGGGCCGCGTGCTGCTCGACCCCAACACCCTCAGCGAGACCGGCACGACGACCCTCAACGCGATCGCCGTCGCGGAGAGCGGGCGCCTGGTCGCGGTCGCCACCGCCGACGCGGGCTCCGACTGGCAGACCTGGCGCGTGCTGCGCACCGAGGACGGAACTGAACTGCCCGACCGGGTCCCGTGGAGCAAGTTCTCGGGCGCTGCCTGGACGCACGACGACGCGGGCTTCTTCTACGGGCGGTACCCGGAGCCCGAGGCCGGCACCGCCTTCGACGCGCCCAACCGCGACATGGAGGTCCGCTACCACCGCCTCGGCACCGACCCCGCCGACGACCCGGTCGTCTACGCGCGGCCCGACCACCCCGACTGGGGCTTCGGGCCCGAGGTCTCCGAGGACGGCACGCTGCTGGTGATCACGATCTCACGCGGCACGGACCCCGAGACCCGGATCCACGTCGCCGACCTGCGCGGCTTCCGGGGCGACGGGCCGCTGGCCGTCCGGCCCCTGCTCGACGCGGCGGACGCCGAGTACGAGCTGGCGGCCACGGTGGGCCGGACGCTGTACCTGCGGACGGACCTCGGGGCGCCCAACCGACGCCTCGTGGCGGTCGACGCCGACGACCCGGGCGCCAGCCCCCACGAGGTGATCGCCGAGGGCGCCGACGCGCTGCGCAGCGTCACGCTCGCGGGCGGCCGCTTCGCCGCCGTGACGCTCCACGACGCCAGCAGCCGGCTCGCCCTGCACGAGATCGACGGGACGCCGGTCGGCGAGGTGGCCCTGCCGGGCACCGGGACCGTGGCCGCGATCGACGGGCGGCGCGAGGACGACTCGCTGTACCTGGCGCTCGACCAGTTCGCGGCGCCCCGGCGCCTCGTGGCGGTCGGGACGGCCGACGGCGCGGCGCGGGCCCTGCCCGCCGGCGACCTGCCCTGGGACCCGGACGCCTTCGTCACCGAGCAGGTCTTCGTGGCGTCGGCCGACGGGACGCGGTTCCCGCTGTTCCTGAGCCGCCGCCGCGACGTCGGGCCGACCGGCGAGGTGCCGACGCTCCTGTACGGCTACGGCGGGTTCGGCGTCCCGATCGGCCCCACCTTCAAGGCCGAGTGGCTGGCCTGGATGGAGCGCGGCGGGCTGCTCGCGGTCGCGGCCATGCGGGGCGGCGGCGAGTACGGCACCGCGTGGCACGACGCGGGCAGGCTGGCCAACAAGCAGCACGTGTTCGACGACTTCGCGGCCGCGCTGCGGTGGCTCGCCGGCAGCGGATGGACGCGGCCTGGGCGGATCGGCATCACGGGCCGGTCGAACGGCGGGCTGCTGGTGGGGGCGACGCTCACGCAGCACCCGGAGCTGATCGGCGCGGCCGTCCCCGAGGTGGGCGTGATGGACATGCTCCGGTTCCACCGGTTCACCATCGGCTGGGCCTGGACGAGCGACTTCGGCAACCCCGACGACCCCGAGCAGTTCGGCTGGGTCTATGCGTACTCGCCGCTCCACAACGTGCGGCCCGGCACGGCCTACCCGGCCACGCTGGTCACGACCGGCGACCACGACGACCGCGTGGTGCCCGGCCACTCCCTCAAGTTCGGGGCGGCGCTCCAGGCGGCCCAGGCGGGCGACGCGCCGGTGCTGGTCCGGGTGGACACGGATGCGGGGCACGGCGCCGGCAAGCCGGTCAGCAAGCTGATCGCCGAGCGCGCCGACGTGCTGGCGTTCCTCGAGCTCGCGCTGGGCGCAGCGGGCTGACGCCCGGCCCCGCGTCCCGGCCGGGACGCCGCCGCCCCCGGGGGGCTCGGCTACGAGGCCGCCGCCACGATCGCCTGGGCCTCCTCGAGGATCCGGCCGAGGTGCTCCTCGCCGCGGAACGACTCCGCGTACAGCTTGGCGACGTTCTCGGTGCCGGACGGGCGCGCGGCGAACCAGCCGAACTCGGTGACCACCTTGAGCCCGCCGATCGGCGCGTCGTTGCCGGGCGCCCGCGTCAGCTTGGCGGTGATCGGGTCGCCGCCGAGGGTCGAGGCCGTCACCGCGTCGGGCGTCAGCCGGCCCAGCGCCGCCTTGACTTCGGGCGTGGCCGGCGCGTCCACGCGTCGGTAGGTCGGGGCGCCGAAGCGGTCGGTGAGCTCCGCGTACACCTGCGACGGGTTCCTGCCCAGCCGGGCGGTCAGCTCGGCCGCCAGCAGGTCCGCGATCAGCCCGTCCTTGTCGGTGGTCCACACCGTCCCGTCGCGGCGCAGGAACGAGGCGCCCGCGCTCTCCTCGCCGCCGAACCCGATGGTCCCGTCCACGAGCCCGTCCACGAACCACTTGAAGCCCACCGGCACCTCGACCAGCCGCCGGCCGAGCGACGCCACGACGCGGTCGATGATCGAGGACGAGACGAGGGTCTTGCCGACCGCCACCCCGCTCCCCCAGCCCGGCCGTCCGCCCCCGAACAGGTACGAGATCGCCGCGGCGAGCACGTGGTTGGGGTTCATCAGCCCGGCGCCCGGCACCACGATGCCGTGGCGGTCGGCGTCGGCGTCGTTGCCCATCGCGAGGTCGAAGCGGTCGCGCAGCCCCACGAGGCCCGCCATCGCGAACGGCGATGACGGGTCCATCCGGATCTTGCCGTCCCAGTCGAGCGTCATGAACGAGAAGGCCGGGTCCACGCGCTCGTTGGTGACGGTGAGGTCCAGGCCGTACTGGTCGCCGATGAGCCCCCAGTACGCCACCGACGCACCGCCCAGGGGGTCCACGCCCAGCCGCAGCCCGGACGCGGCGATGGCCTCCATGTCGATGACGTTGGCGAGGTCCTCCACGTAGGCGCCCCGGAAGTCGTAGCCGATCGCCTGCGAGCGCGCCCGCTCGAACGGGACGCGCCGGATGCCCGCCAGCCCGTCGCGGCCCGACGCCGCCAGGATCCGGTTCGCCTCGTCCTGGATCCAGCGGGTGACGTCCGTGTCCGCCGGCCCGCCGTTGGGCGGGTTGTACTTGAAGCCGCCGTCGTCGGGCGGGTTGTGCGAGGGCGTCACGACGATGCCGTCGGCGAGCCCAGCCGGCCCCGCGCCGCGCCCACGGTTGGCCACCAGGATCGCGTGGGAGACGGCGGGCGTGGGCGTGAAGCCGTCCTCGGCGTCCACCCGGACGTCGACGCCGTCGGCGACGAGCACCTCCAGCGCGGTCCGCCAGGCCGGCTCCGAGAGCGCGTGGGTGTCGCGGCCGATGAACAGCGGGCCCGTGTAGCCGCGCATCGCCCGGTACCGGCAGATCGCCTCGGTGGTGGCCAGGATGTGGGCCTCGTTGAAGGCGCGCCGGAACGCCGAGCCGCGGTGGCCCGAGGTGCCGAACGACACCCGCTGCGACGGCTCCGAGGGGTCGGGCGCCAACTCCTCGTACGCGCGCAGCAGGGCCGGCACGTCCACGAGGTCGGAGGCTTGGGCGGGCTGGCCGGCGCGCGGGTTCTGGCTCATCGGGGACCTCGGGCAGCGGGCGGGGACAGGAGAACACTACCCCGCGGGGCGCCGCGCGGGCGGGTGGGGCGGCGCGGCGCGGGCGGCGCCCGTCGCGCCCGCGACTCCGGCGGGACCGGCGTGGTGGCCCGGTCATGCGGCCCCGGCCCGGCCATTCGTTGCGCCGCCGCCCCGTCGCGTCGTACGATCCTCGCAACCCGAGCCAGCACCTCGTACGGGGCTCGTCCGAGTCCGCCAGTCTGTTCCGGCGGCCGGATGCATGAGCCCGCGATGACCTGGACGGGAGGAGGTCTCTGCATGGCGACCGTGACGTTCGATCACGTGTACAAGCGATACGGCGAGGTCACCGCCGTGTCGGACCTCAGCCTCGAGATCCAGGACGGCGAGTTCATGGTGCTCGTCGGCCCCTCGGGCTGCGGCAAGACCACCAGCCTGCGGATGATCGCGGGCCTGGAGGAGATCACCGAGGGATCGCTGCGGATCGGGGACCGCGTCGTCAACGACGTGGCGCCCAAGGACCGCGACATCGCCATGGTGTTCCAGAGCTACGCGCTCTACCCGCACATGACCGTGCGCGACAACCTGGCGTTCGGCCTCAAGCTGCGCAAGGTGCCCAAGGCCGAGCAGGAGAAGCGGATCAACGAGGCCGCCGGCATCCTGCAGCTCGAGAAGCTGCTCGAGCGCAAGCCCAAGGAGCTGTCCGGCGGCCAGCGGCAGCGCGTCGCGCTCGGCCGGGCCATCGTGCGCGAGCCGGCCGTGTTCCTCATGGACGAGCCGCTGTCCAACCTCGACGCCAAGCTCCGCGTCCAGACCCGCGCCGAGATCGCGCGCCTCCACCAGCGCCTCGGCACCACGATGGTCTACGTCACCCACGACCAGGTCGAGGCGATGACGATGGGC
The DNA here is from genome assembly GCA_021787395.1 of Chloroflexota bacterium. Taxonomy (GTDB): domain Bacteria; phylum Chloroflexota; class Limnocylindria; order Limnocylindrales; family CSP1-4; genus CAIXZV01. Next base: position 42,382 of record JAJYLZ010000024.1, on the reverse strand, counting down.
CAGCGGATCTCGGTCATGTCGATGGGCCTGCTCCAGCAGGTCGGCTCGCCGCAGGACCTCTACGACCACCCCAAGAACAAGTTCGTGGCGGGCTTCATCGGCAGCCCAGCGATGAATTTCATCGACGTCCCGGTGGGCAGCGGCGACCTCACGATCGGCGGCTTCAGCTTCCCGGTGCCGTCGCGCTACGCCGAATCGATCAAGGGCGCGGGCCGGACGGTGACGGCGGGCTTCCGGCCCGAGCACCTCGACCTGGGCGACATGGCCGGGCCCACCGGCACGGTGACCGGCAAGGCCGACGTCGTCGAGTACCTCGGCAACGAGGAGCTGCTGCACGTCAGCGTGGGCGAGCAGGAGGTCGTCGCCATCGTCGACTCCTCGCATCGGGTGCGCCCGGGCGACATCGTCAACCTGCGCCTGCCGGCCAACAAGCTGCACCTGTTCAACGCTGAGACCGGCGACGCGCTCGTCGCGACCGGCGAGTAGCCCGGATCGAGCGAACCCGCACGGCCGGCCCGCCGCCTCGGCGGGTCGGCCGTTCTGCATCACGGAGGCCCGCAGCATGACCCGCGACCCGGCAGCCGCCCCGGGCGACGACCCGCTCGCCGAGCGCGTGGTGGCGTCAGAGGTCGTGTACCGCGGGAAGTACATGGTGTTCCACGTGGACACCATCGAGCGCGCGGACGGGAGCCGCGGCCAGCGCGATCTCGTGGCGCACCCGGGCGCGGTGGCGGTGCTCGCCGTGGACGGCGAGGGCCGCGTCCTGCTGGTCCGCCAGTGGCGGGTCGCCGCCGGGCGGGCCCTGCTCGAGATCCCGGCCGGGACGCTGGACGTCCACGACGGCGTCACGGAGGACCCGGATGCCGCAGCCCGCCGCGAGCTCGAGGAGGAGACTGGCCACCGGGCGGGGTCCTGGCGCAAGCTCGCCACGTTCTGGACCGCGCCGGGGTTCGCGTCGGAGCTGATGCACCTGTACCTCGCCACGGGCCTCACCGCCGTGGCTGACGATTCGCGACTGGCGCCCGACGACGACGAGGAGCTGGAACTGCATTACCTGCCCCTGGAGGAGGCGCTCGCCCTGGTCGAGGGCGGGGCGATCGCCGACGCCAAGTCGATCCTCGGCCTGCTGTGGCTGGATCGGCTCCGCGGCTCGGGCGGGTCCTGACGACAAGGCGAGGTTTGGGGGGGGGACATGTTCACTGAGACGACGGCTCGAGGCGGGGCCCACGCGGCTGCCGCCGTTCGCGCCCTGGAGCCCGGCGACGCGACGGCGATCCTCGGGGAGATGCTCGCGGCCTTCGAGCGGGGCGAGTGCGACGGGATGGAGCGCTACCAGGTGGAGCACGCGGCCGAACGGCTGGCGCCCAACCCGGGCTCCTGCGCGGTGGCCGTGGTGGACGGCCGGCTGGCGGGCTGGGTGATCCCCGCGGACGACGACCTCAAGGTCGTCCCGGCCTTCCGGCGGCGCGGCATCGGGCGGCTGCTCGTCGGGGCCGGACGCGGGCTCGCGGCGGCGGCGGGACGGGACCGGCTCCGCCTGTGGGTCCCGAGGCGCCCCGACGCCGAGGCGTTCGCGACGGCGTGCGGGATGCGCTACACATCCTCGCTGTGGCAGATGCGAATGGGGCGGGAGGCCATGGACGCGGTGGGCGACCCCGCGTTCCCGCGGTCGGTCACGCTGCGCGCGCTCCGGGTCGGCCGGGACGAAGAGGCGTTCGTGGCGCTCGTCAACCGGGTCTTCGCGGACCACCCCTCGCCCATCGAGCTCTCGGTCGCCGAGACGCGACGGGTCAACGCGTCGCCGGCCTTCGACCCCACCGCGGTCCTGATCGCGGAGGACGCCTCGTCGGGCGTGATGGTGGCCTTCTGCCGCGTCCATCCCTTCACGGCCGCCGGCGGGACGCCGTCGGGCGAGATCCGCCTGCTGGGGGTGGACCGCGGCTGGCGCGGGCAGGGCCTCGGCCGGGCGGTGACCAGCTGGGGCATCGCGGAGCTGCGGCGCCGAGGCGCCCGGTCAGCCGTGCTGGCGGTCGAGGGCGAGAACGCGAGCGCCCTCCGCCTGTACTCCGACCTCGGCTTCAGGTTCGGCTTCGAGTGGCCGCACTGGACCGTGGCCGCCGGAGCCGACGCCCCCTGAGCCGGCCCCGCCGTTCCGCGGCGGCGGTCGCGCGCTGGCCCCGGACCGGGCTCAGCGGTCCTCGAGCGGGTCGGGCATGGCCGCCACCGCCCGCGCCAGCGCGCCCCGGTAGAGCCCGGACTCGGGGTCCAGCGCGCAGGCGAGCCGGAGGTGCGTGACCGCCTCCGAGGGTCGCCCCACCTTGCGCAGGCTCTGCGCCAGCGCGTAGTGGCCGTAGTGCGACGAGGGGTCCACGTCCAGCAGCGCCGCGAACACCTCGCGGGCCTGCTCGTGGTGCCCGGCGTTGAACGCGGCGCGGCCGAGCGCCTCCAGGATCGAGCCCCGGCCGGGCTCCAGCCGGGCCGCCCGCTCGAGCACCACGGCCGCCTGGGCGTTGTGCCGCTGCCGCATCAGGGCGCGGCCGCGCTGGAGCAGCTCATAGGCGGACTCCGAGTCGTCCGGCGACGGCTCGCCGTCAAGCTCGGGCGGGTCGCGGGGCGGGGGCGCGTCGTCCTGCATGGACGGATCCTCGCACGGACGGCGGGGGAGGGCTACTCGCGCCAGGCGACCAGGTCGAGCGGCTGCAGCCGGGGGCTGTCGGTGATGCCCGGGATGCGGCCCCGCTTGGCGATCGGCCTGCCGTCGATCTCCTTGATGTCGCCGGTGAAGTCGATGGGCGCGGCCCCGGAGATGTAGCTGCCGACGGCGAACGAGTCCACCGGGGCGCCCTTGTCCTTGAAGTGCCGGATCCGGTCCGGGTTGAGGCCGCCCGAGACCACGATGGTCACGTGGCCGAAGCCCTCCATGTCCAGCCGGGCACGGATCTCGGTGACCAGGTCCGCCGTCACGCGCCCGCGCTCCGACGGCGTGTCGAGGCGGATCCCGTACAGGCGGTCGCCCAGGGCGTGGGCGACGCGGAGCGCCTCCTCCGCCTCGTCCTTGAACGTGTCCACGAGCACGATGCGGGGCACGTCGGGCGGCATGTCGCGGTCGAACGCCTCGGCGGCCCGCACGGTGTCGCCGAAGATGAGCACCAGCGAGTGGGGCATGGTGCCGGTCGGGTTGAGCCCCGCCAGCCGGGCGCCTGCGGGCGTCGACGCGCCCACGCAGCCGCCGACGATGGCCGCGTAGTCCAGCACGTCGGTGATGTCCGGGTGCACGTGGCGGGCGCCGAACGAGATGACCGGCTTGGGGGCCGCCGCCTCGACGCAGCGGCGGGCCGCCGTGGCCCAGCCCGTGGACTGCGACAGCATGCCCAGCACGGCGGTCTCGTACAGCGCGAAGGCACGGTAGCGGGCGCGGATCCGGAGCACGACCTCCTTGGGCGTCACCAGGTCGCCGTCCTGCATCGCCTCCACGACGGCGCTCGGCTCGTTGGCGAGCACGTGGCCGATCAGGTTCGTGGCCTCGCCGATGCCGCACAGCACGGCGTCCTCGCGGCAGAAGACCTCCATCGTCACGACGGGGTCGACGCCTTCCCGGTCGAGGATCCGGCTCGCCCGCGCGAAGTAGACGTCGGCGGTGGCGCCCGAGAGGATCTCGGTGGATGGTCGGGTGCGCTGCAGGCCCATCAGGCGCTCGCCGCGTCGCGTGCACCGGCCATGGCGATCATTGCGCTCCTTCGTCCCGGCCGTCCGGCGGGGGCTCGGGCGGCACCCCAGCCGTGGCACTGGCGGCGAGTATAGGGTACGTGTCCGGGGCGGCCGGGGCCGAAGGCCTGGCGTCTGGCGGCCGCCGGTGGAGGGCCGGCGTCACGCCCGGCGCGACTGCCGCAGTCGGCTCAGCAGCGACGCACCGAGCGCGCCGACCGCCAGCACGAGCGCGACGCCCATGAGCAGGCGGCGCCGGCCCTCGCCCTGGGCGTCAGTCCACGCGCGCGACGCCGCGCCCGCGTCCGCGAGCGCGGAGACCGGGTCGCCCGAGGCCAGCGCGCCCTGGGCCGCGGCGAGGTCCCGGTCCGGGCTCGCGCCGATCAGCCCGACCGCGTCCACGATGCCCGCCGCGCTGGCGCGATCAGCCGCCGCAGCGCCGATCGCCGCGATCGCCTGCCGCTCGTCCTGCGCCTCGTTCATGGCCCCCTGCAGGTTGCCGGCCTCGAACAGGCTCCTGACGGTGGCCGGCGGCGTCAGCCCGGCGGCCGCCGCGTCCGACTCCAGGACCGACCGCGCCGAGAGCACCTGGCGGGCGTCGGCCAGCAGCGACTCGGCGGTGCCGAACTGCCAAGCCCTCAGCGCGTCACGCACTGATCGGGGCAGGGCCCAGCCGCGCGCCACCGCCAGCGTCGCGCGGTAGGCCGCCTGGGCGGCCGTCCGCTGGTCCAGCAGATCGGCCTCGCCGGGCCGGACGACCCACGCCCGCCAGAGGTCGGTGAAGTCCTTGCCGGTCTCGGTCTCGAGCAGGTCGAGCAGCCCCCGCCAGTCGGGCGGCCCGTCGACGGTCTCGGGGCCTTCGGTCCCCTGCCCTGCGGGCGGCTGGTAGGCGCCGATGTGCCCCAGCGCGTCGGCCCAGACGCGGGCGAGCGCGGCGGCGCCCGCCCGCTTGGCGATGAGCGCGGCGAGCGCGTATGAGCCCGCGTAGCCGTACGACTCCGACGCGGACGCCGGCGCGGGCTGGGCGGGCCAGGCATTGAGCGGGAAGGCGGCCGCCTTGACCTTGGCCGTCAGCTGGGGCGGTGACGACTTGATCTTGAGGGCCGTCAGCGCCTGCTGCGCGTACAGGCTCGCGAACCCCTCGGCGGCCCACCGGTCGGCGACCAGGTTGCCGTTGAACCAGCCGTGCGCCGCCTCGTGGACGATCACCGAGTCGCTCGCCCAGTAGGCCACCTGAATCTGGCCGGCCTGAGGGTCGTACAGGCCGGCGAACCCGCCGGTGCTCCGGCTCACGGCCTCCTGCACGACGACCGGGGTGTCGTGGGGCCAGGGCAGGCCGATGTCGGCCGCCAGCACCGGCAGCGCCCGGCTGAACAGACTGCCCACGCGCCCGGCCCACGTCGGGTCGTCCTTCCAGCCCTGGAGGGTGAGCGCGATCGTTCCACCCGGCACGGCCACCTCGAGCTGGGACGTGCGGTACGTGGCCGGCTGCTGGGCCGAGACGTAGGCGAAGAACGCGAGCGGGCTGGCGAGGGCGCCCGAGACCAGGTTGACGCCGCCGTCCGAGGCCTGCGACTGGGACGCGAAGGCGCCCGATTCCACGGTCACGTCATAGCCCTTCGGGAAGTGCACGACGACGCTGCTGCCGGTGGCGCCGTCGGACGCGTACGCCCACACCGGGAAGGTGATCAGGCTGGTGCCGACGCGGATCAGGCGGCGGGCGGCGCTGCCGGAGTCGACCAGGTTGAACGCGAAGCGGAAGCTCGTGCTGTGGCCGCCGTACACCTTGGCGCCGAAGTTCAGCCGCAGGATGGTGGCGTCGGTGGACCGCGAGGACACGACGACCGAAGCGCCGTTGGGGCCGGACACGACCGACGGGCTGGCGGCGCCGGGCTGGACGGCGAGGAAGGCGTGGTCGTAGTAGAAGCGGTTGGTGAGCGTGTCGGCGCGGTGGTTGGCGACGGTGGCGTCCACCACGACGCGCACCCGCTGCTGGTCCGGCTGGACCGTGTAGCGCGCGCTCGTGACCACCGTGAGGTCGGTGCTGGCGGCCTGTGCGGCAGGAGCCGGGATGGCCCCGAGGGGGCCGAGCAGCAGCCCCATCACGGCGGCCGCGAGGGCCAGCGCGGATGCCCGCTGGGGTAGCGACATGGGCGGGAGTCTACCCGAGGCGTCCCGACCCGTCGGCGGCGGCCACGGGTAGCGTGGCGCTCGGCCGCCACCCGGCGGGCCGGTAGACGCGGTCGACGCGCCCTGCCGCGCCGATGGGCCCGGCCGGCGCGACCCGTCGGCCGTCAGCCGCCGACGGCGCCCTCGTCGTCCGACTCGCGCGCAATCCCGGACGCGGCGCGGGGCCGTTCCACGCGGCGCTCCACGGTGCCCCCGGACCGGACGGTCCGGGACGCGTAGTCCGAGGACCGCACCTGGTAGCCGACCTTGACGTTGCGGCCGAGCCGCACGCCGCGCGGGACGACCGACTGCTTGCCGACCACGGTGATGCCCGTGTTGAGGCGCCCGGGCTCCATCTTGTTCGGCGTGTCGAAGTCGGGGCCGTCGCCCACGATCGCGCCCTGGCCGACCGTGACCTCCTTGTCCAGGATCGCCCGGTCCACCACGGCGCCGCTGCGGATCACCGTGTCGAACATCAGGATCGAGTCGCGGACCACCGCGCCGACGTCCACGCGCACGCCCGGCGAGAGCACGCTGTTGACCACCGTGCCGTTGATCACGCAGCCGTGCGAGATGAGGCTCCGGTGCACCTGCGCGGTCGGCCCGACCTTGGCCGGAGCGCGCTCCTCGGACTTCGTGTGGATCAGCCACTCGCGGTCGTACAGGTCCAGCTCGGGGTTGTCGTCGAGGAGCGCCACGTTGGCCTCCCAGAACGTCTGGATCGTGCCCACGTCCTGCCAGTAGCCGTCGAACCGGTAGCCGTACACGCGGGCCCCCGCCTCGAGCATGGCGGGCACGACGTTGCTGCCGAAGTCGGTGAGTTCCTCGGACAGGAAGCGCCGCAGCGCCCGCTTGGAGAACACGTACACGCCCATCGAGGCGAGGTCGCTCTTGGGCTGCTTGGGCTTCTCCTGCCACTCGGTGATCCGGTCCTGGTCGTCCATGGCCAGGATGCCCATCCGGGTGGCCTCGGACAGCGGCACGCGCCGCACCGCGATCGTGACGTCGGCGCGGTGGCGCCGGTGCGCCGCGATGAACGGCGTGTAGTCCATCTTGTAGATGTGGTCGCCGGCCAGGATGAGGACCGTGTCCCCGGCGTCGTGCTCGATGACGTTGAAGTTCTGGAGCACGGCGTCCGCGGTGCCGCGGTACCACTCGGCGACGCGCCCCCGCTTGACGTACGGCTGGAGCAGCTTGACGCCGCCGGTGTTGCGGTCGAGGTCCCACGGGCGCCCGAGGCCGATGTGGTCGTTGAGCGAGCGGGGGTTGTACTGCGTCAGGACCATCACGTCGGTGATCCCGGAGTTGACGCAGTTGGACAGCGTGAAGTCGATGATCCGGTACTTGCCCCCGAACGGCACGGCCGGCTTGGCCCGGACCGAGGACAGGATCGACAGCCGCTCTCCCTCGCCGCCCGCGAGGATGACCGCCATGACCGGCTTGACCAACGTCGTCCCTCCCGTCTGCCTGAGCCGCGATCCTAGCACCGCGCTGGGGGCGCGCCGGGGGACGGCGCGCGCGGCGGCTAGATGAACAGGCGCGGGTTCACGAACGCGCCGTTGTACTCCACCATCCAGTGGAGGTGGGCGCCCGTCGAGTGGCCGGTGCTGCCCTCGTAGCCGATCACCTGGCCCTGGCTGACCCAGTCGCCGGCGCGGACGGGGTATCGCGCCTGCATGTGCGCGTACCAGGTCGAGAGCGAGCCGCTGTGGGCGATGATCACGATCCAGGCCGGGTTCGCGCCGTCGGCGTAGTTCCAGCCGACGTAGACCACGCGCCCGGCGCCGGCCGCTCGGACCGGCGTTCCGTAGGGGGCGACCAGGTCGATGCCGTTGTGGTAGTGAGCGCAGTTGCCGTAGGGCGGCTCCGCCCAGAAGCCAGTGCAGCCGAAGTCCTGGGTTACAGCGCCCGACATCGGCCAGATGAGCGTCCCGCTGTACTGGCTCGGGATGCCGCCCCGGCGGGCCTGGGCCGCGATGATCGCGTCGATCTTCTTCTGGAGGGCCTTCTGGGCCGCCGCGGCCTTGGCCAGCGCCTTCGCGAGGGCTGCCTTGTTGGATGCCATCTTGGCGTAGGCCGCGTTCTGCTGGGCGAGCGACGCCGCGGCCGCGGCCTCGAGCGCCTTGAGCCGCTTGGTGGCCGCCGCGAGGTCCGAGATCCTGCGGTTCAGCGCCTGCCCCTGGACCGCCACCTGCTGGCGCAGCAGGTCCGTCTGGCCCCGGGTGTCGCTGACGGTCTGGTGGAGCGAGAGCAGGGTCGCCTGGTCCGAGGCCACCTGCTGGGCCAGCTGCTGGTCCTGGGTCGCGGCGTCGAGTTGGGTGGACATCGCGGCGAGCATGTCGGTGAACGAGGCGCCCGAGAGCAGGGTCTCGAGCATCGAGGTCCGCTGGTCCTCGTAGGCGACCTGGATCCGGGCCGCCAGCTCGGCCTGGTGCTGGCCCAGCTGGGTGCGCGTCGCCGCCTCCTGCGCCTCGATGGACGTCAGCTGGGCGTCGAGGTCGGCCAGGCTGGCGACCAGCGAGGCGTACTGCGCCTGGACGGCTTTGAGGTCCGCCGTCAGGGAGGCGACCTGCTGGCGCGTGGCAGCCAGGTTCGCGGTGATGCCGTCGAGCTGCTGCTTGGTCTGGCTGATCTGCCCCGACAGCGAGGCCTGCGACGCGTTCAGCGCCGCGATCTGCGCCTTCTCCTGGGCGATCTTGGCGACCAGCGCCTTCTGCTGCGCCCGCGCGTCGGAGAGCTGGTCGGCGTACGCCGCCTGCGGCGCGATGACGTGGCCGGCGAAGGCCCCCATCAGCAGGGGCACGATCAGCAGGGCGGTGATGGTGCGGCGGCCGAGTCCCCGGCGCGCTCGCGGGAAGTGCTGCGCGACCTGACGGCTCAACGAAGTGGCGTCCTCATCTCGTGCGAGCTGTCTCCGTCATCGTCGGCGCCGTTCGGCGCCGGGCTGCGGCTACCACGCTCGCCGGATACGGCGCCGCCTCGGAAGGGCACGCCCGAGACGACCTGAACCGGCGTTCGGTCGAGAGTGTACCAGCGTGGACAACTCCCGCTCGCCGACCCCATCGAGGGGGCGTGGCGCGCGGCGGGCCGGGTCCGCGACGCCGTTGCGCGCGGCGGGCCATACTACGCCGACCGCACCCAGGTCGGGAAGCCGAGGCCGCAGCGGGAGGGAGGCGAAGTTGAGGATCTTCTTCTCGACGGACATCCACGGCTCCGACGTGTGCTGGCGGAAGTTCCTGAACTCCGCGAGCTTCCACAAGGCCGACGTCCTGGTCATGGGCGGGGACATGACGGGCAAGGCGATGGTGCCGATCGTCGCGCGGGACTCCGGCTGGTCGGTGACCCTGCAGGACCAGCAGCACGACCTCGCCACCGAGGCCGAGGTCCGGGCGATGGAGAAGCGGATCTCGGACCGCGGCTACTACCCGGTGCGGCTCTCGGACGACGAGCTGCGCGAGTGGGCCGCCGACCCCGCGCTCGTGGACCGGAGGTTCAGGCAGGAGATCGTCCGCGGCGTGGAGCGCTGGATGGCGATGGCGGACGAGCGCCTGGCCGGGACGGCGACGCGGTGCATCGTGTCGCCCGCCAACGACGACATCTTCGAGATCGACCCGGTCATCGACGCGGCCGAGCACGTCGAGCTGGGCGAGGCGAACGCCATCGCGCTCGACGGCTTCACGCTCGTGTCGACCGGCTGGTGCAACCCGACGCCCTGGCGCACCTTCCGGGAGCTCGAGGAGCCGGAGCTCCGCGCCCGCATCGACGAGCTCGTGACCGCGGCCGGCGACCCGAAGCGGATGATCTTCAACTTCCACGCCCCGCCCTACCGCTCCAACCTGGACAACGCCCCGAAGCTGGACCCGGACATGCGGTACGTGGCCGGCGGCCAGGCCCTGATCCCCGTCGGCTCGACCGCCGTCCGCGACGCCATCCTCGCCTACGGCCCCCCGCTCTCGCTCCACGGCCACATCCACGAGGGACGCGGCGCGGTGAAGATCGGGGCCACGCTCGCGGTCAACCCGGGGAGCGTGTACGAGGACGGCGTCCTCCAGGCCGCCATCGTCGACCTCGACGTCAGGAAGGGAGGGATCAAGCGCTACCTGCTCATCAACGGCTGAACGACGCTTCGCGACGCGTTTGACCCCACCACCCGGGGCCGGGACGGAGGAGGAAACCAGACACATGGCGTCACAGACCCAGTCAGCTCCCTCGCTGTTCGTGCGCAACGCCACCGGCCTCGTCAAGGGCTGGTCGGGGTTCGATGCGTTCGTCTACTCGTTCATGAGCGTCAACCTCGTGACGCTCGGGATGTTCTACAGCCTGGCCGTGTTCGCGTTCGTGCCCGACGGGTCGGCGGTGGCGTCGATCCTCATCTCGGCGGTCGCCGTGACCTTCCTCGCGATCGCGTACGCGGGCCTGATCGCGGTGATGCCCCGCGCCGGGGGCGACTACGTGTGGCAGAGCCGGGTGCTCGACGGCGTGCCGGGCGTGATCACCGGCGCCGTGGTCGGCGGGGTGATCGGCGTCGTCCTCGGGATGGTCACCGTGGGCGGCTCCGCGGGCCCCGTCGTGCTCGGGCTCGTCGGCCTCGTCGTCGGGGGCGCGGTCGGCTACCTGCACGGCGGCATCGGCTTCGTGCTCGCGGCGACCGGCTGGTGGTTCATCCTCGCCCAGTGGGCGCCCATCTACGGGTCCATCCTCAAGATCGAGTTCCTGCAGCCGCTCGCGGCGCTCGCCGGCTGGTCGGGCGGAGTGGACTTCTTCAACTCCGCCAACGGCGGCTTCGCGGCGTCGCTGATCGTCATCGCGCTCACGACGATCCTCGTCTCGCTGGGCATGGCGGGCTACGCGCGCGTCCAGCGCTGGAGCTTCTGGTTCGGCCTCGCCGGCCTCGCCGTGATGTTCGTGCTGCTGCTGGTCTTCAGCCAGTCCGACTTCCAGAACGCCTTCGACCAGGCGTCGAGCAGCCTGTTCGGGGTGTCCGGCGCCTACGCCCAGACCGTGTCGCAGGCAGCCAGCAACTCCGCGGTCGGCTACACCGGCGGCGACCTCAACCCGCTGAGCTTCGGCGGCGGGACCTGGCTCCTCGTCCCGTTCATGATGTTCTGGATCCTGTACCCGAACTGGGGCTCGACCCTGTACGGCGAGGTGCGCGGCGCGGGCGACTTCCGCAAGGTGCTGCGCGGCATGCTCGGCGGGATCTGGGTGACGACCGTCCTCGCCCTGGTGTTCGTGTTCCTGGCCGCCAAGACGTTCGGCTGGACGTTCTTCAACGCCGCCAACGTCAACTACATCGACTACGCGTACGGCTACACGCAGACGGCGCCGGTCATCCCGATCTGGACGTACCCGCCCCTGCTGGCGTCGTTCCTCATCAACAGCCGCATCTTCCAGATGATCATGGTGGTCGTGTTCGGCGGCTGGTTCCTGGGCTGGTCCGGAACCCTCTTCCTGTCGTCGACCCGCATGATCTTCGCGGCCGCGTTCGACCGCGTCCTGCCGGAGGCCGCCGCGCGCGTCTCCGACCGGCGAGCCGTCCCCATGTACGCCCTGGCGCTGATCATGGTGCCGTCGGTCGTCGTCGCCTGGCTGTACGCCTACCAGAGCGGCTTCTACCCGCTGACGCTCGACGCGTCGCTGGTCATCGCCGTCACCTTCTTCGGCACGGCGGTGGCAGCCACGATCCTCCCCTACTGGAAGAAGGACCTGTACGCGAAGTCGCCGATCGCCCGGCAGAAGGTCCTCGGGGTCCCGCTGATCTCGGTGGCCGGCGCCGTGACGGTCGTCGTGCTCGGCTGGACCATCTACGAGTGGCTGTCGAACTCCCTGTACGGGATCGGCGTGGGCAACGCCCTCTCGATCGAGTACCTCGCGGTGCTCTACGGCCTGGCTGTGGTGGTCTACGTGGCCGCCTACCTCTACCGCCGGCGGCAGGGCGTCGACCTCGGCAAGATCCACCAGGAGATCCCGTCCGAGTAGCCGACGGACAGGCGTCCGCGCGGGCAGGCTTCGGGCTGCCCGCGCGGCGCCCGAGATAGGCAGGCATCAGGCGGGCCGCGGCGCGTGGCGGTGTCGGGCGCGTGGCGGCGTCGGTTGGCCCGGCGCCCGAGTTCGGCCCCCCGACGCCCGAGCTCTTGCAGATGACCGCCGCGCGGTCCTCGTCCGCGGACTTCTCGCCAGATGACCGTCTGGCGGAGACCTGAAGGGAAATCCGCACGGGTTGTCCGCGTCTGCTCGCCCCGCGGCCCGAATCCAAGAACTTCTCGGATTAGGGCCGCCCCACGGTCATCTGCAAGACTCGGGCCGCCGCTCCGTGCGGGGATGCGGTCCAGAACGGCGTCGAGCAGCGCGATAGCGCTCGCCGCATGGTCAAGCGCGACCTAGCTCAGCCGCGCCAGCCGAGGCGCCGGCTGATCTCGTCGCCGGCCGCGACCACGGCGGCGGCGACGGCCTCGAACCGCTCCGGCCCGAGGCGGTACGACGGCCCGGACACGCTGACCGCCGCCACCACCGTCCCGTCCCGGCCGCGGACCGGCGCCGCGATCGCGTTCAGCCCGAGCTCGAGCTCCTCGCGGGTCGCGGCCCAGCCGGAGGCCGCCGAGCGGTCCAGCTCCGTCTCGAGCACGGCCCGGTCGGTGATGGTCGCCGGCGTGAACACCTCGAGCGGCCGGGCCAGCAGCCGGGTGCGCTCCTCGGGGGGCGCGGCGGCCAGCAGCACCTTGCCGCTGGACGTCGCGTGGAGGGGCGTCCGCTGGCCCACCCAGTTCTGCGTTGCCACCGTGGCGCCGCCCATGACCTGGTCCAGGTTCACCACGGCGTCGCCCTCGAGGCGGGCGATGTTCACCGTCTCGCCGACCTCGAGCGCGAGCCGGCGCGTCACCGGCCGGCTCTGCTCCACCAGGTCGAGGCGGGCCGCCGCAGCGCCCGCGAGGCGGACGAGGCCGAAGCCCAGCCGGTAGCGCCCCCGCTCGCTGACCTGCTCCACGAGGCCGCGCGCCTCCAGCGCAGCCAGCAGACGGAAGGCGGTTGACTTGTGGACCCCGAGCGCGGCGGCCAGGTCCGTCACCGCGCCGTCGTCGCGCTCGGCGAGGTACTCCAGCACGTCGACGGCACGGTCGACCGACTGGATGAGCGGCGGCGCATCGGCGGCACGGGCGGTCGTCATGGACGGGCTCCGGGGCGGCGGAGGGGGGCCCGGAGGGGCGGGGCGAGGACGCTGGCCATCGTCGCCTCCGTCACTCCGAGGCGTCGGGCATCGACGCCTTCCTGCGGGCGATGAAGTCGAGCAGCGCCTCGTCCACCGCCGGGTCGATCGCCGGCGCCTCGTACTCGGCGAGCATCCTCTTCCACACCCGGTTGGCGCGCGCCCGCGCGTCGAGCTCGCCCTCCTCGAGCCACTGCTCGAAGCTGTTGTTGTCGGCGATCTCGGAGCGGTAGAACGCGGTCTCGAAGTTGGCGAGCGTGTGCGCGCTGCCCAGGAAGTGCTGGCCGGGCGCGTTGTGGCGGATCGCGTCGAGCGCCTGCCCGTTCTCGGACAGGTCCACGCCGTTGACGAACACGCCCATCATCCCGCACTGGTCCGCGTCCAGGACGAACTTCTCGTAGCCGATCGTCAGGCCGCCCTCGAGCCAGCCCGCGGCGTGGAGCACGAAGTTGGTGCCGCCAAGGACCGTCGGCTGGAGCGTGGCCGCCGACTCGTACGCGGCCTGCGCGTCCTCGACCTTGGAGGCCGTGAGCGACCCGCCGGAGCGGAAGGGCACGCCCAGCCGGCGGGCCAGGGCGGCCATGACGTACAGCACGAGCGCGGGCTCCGGCGTGCCGAACGTCGGGGCGCCCGACTGCATCGACATCGAGCTCGCGAAGGACCCCAGGATCACGGGCGCGCCGGGCCGGACCAGCTGCGTGAGCGCCAGGCCGCCGAGCGCCTCGGCGAGCGTCTGCGCGCACACGCCGGCCGCGGTGACCGGCGCCATCGCGCCGGCCAGGATGAACGGCGTGACGATGGTCGCCTGGTTGTGGGCGGCGTAGGTGCGCAGGGCGCCGAGCATCGAGCCGTCCCAGACCAGCGGCGAGGCGGCGTTGATCAGGCTGGTCGTGACCGCGTTGTGCTCGACGAAGTCGTCCCCGAACACGAGCTTGGCCATGTCCACCGTGTCCTGGGCCCGCTCGGTCGCGGTGACCGAGCCCATGAACGGCTTGTCCGAGTAGCGGATGTGGGCGTAGACCATGTCCAGGTGCCGCTTGTTGACCGGCACGTCGGTGGGCTCGCAGACGGTGCCGCCCGAGTGGTGGATGTGGGGCGAGGCGTAGGCGAGCTTGACGAAGTTCTGGAAGTCCTCGAGCGTCGCGTAGCGGCGGCCGCCCTCCAGGTCGCGCACGAACGGCGAGCCGTAGTTGGGCGCGAACACCGTGCTCATGCCGCCGATCGCCACCGAGCGCTCCGGGTTGCGGGCGTGCTGCACGTAGCTCCGCGGCGCGCTGGCCTGGACGATCGAGCGGGCCATCCCGGCCGGGAACCGGACGCGCTCGCCGTCCACGTCGGCGCCGGCGTCCTTGAGCAGCCGCAGCGACTCGGGGTCGTTGCGGAACTCGAGGCCCACCTCCTGGAGGATCAGGTCCGCGTTGTGCTCGATGAGCGCCAGCCCCTCCTCGTCGAGCACCTCGAAGGGCGCCAGCGTCCGGGTCAGGAACGGCGCCCTCGCGGCGTGGGCGTGCGCCCGCGCTGCCTGGCGTGCGGCGCGGCCGCCGCCGCGGCGGCCGTGGAGCTCTTCGGTCATCGGGTCTCCTCCTGGGCCGCCACGGGGGCGCGGCGGCGGCGTCGCTCGCTTCGCTCGTCCCGGCCCGCGCGGCCGCCCGCCGGCCGGTCCGGCAGGGCCACCACGCGGCCGAGGTTGGGATAGGGGGCGGTGCGGTGCGGGATGGCCAGCGCGTCCACGAAGTGCTCCTGGAAGCGCGGCTCGATCGCCGTCTCCAGCTTGGTGACCTCGCGGACCACCGCCTCGACCTCGCGGCGCGCGGCGCCCGAGAGGAGCGCGATCAGCGCCCCTGCCCCGGCCGCGTTGCCCACCGAGGTCGCGCGGTCGAGGTCGCAGTCGGGCACGAGGCCCAGGACCATCGCGTGGCGCAGGTCGATGTGGCTGCCGAAGGCGCCCGCCAGGCGCACCTCGTCCACCGCCTCCACGCCGTACGCGTCCATCAGCAGCCGCGCGCCCGCGTACAGCGCCGCCTTGGCCAGCTGGATGGCGCGCACGTCGTTCTGGGTGACCAGGATCCGCGGCTCGCCGTCCGAGAGGACGTAGCTGAACGTGCGCCCGTCGTCCACGATGCGCGGGGTCCGGGCGGCCAGCGAGCCGTCGATGATCCCGTCGGCGGTGATCACGCCGGCCAGGAACAGCTCGGCGATCACCTCGATGATCCCCGAGCCGCAGATGCCCGTGATCCCGGTGTCGGCGGTGGCCCCGGCGAAGCCGGGGTCGTCGGACCACAGCGGGCAGCCGATGACCTTGAAGCGCGGCTCGAGCGTGGCCGGGTCGATCCGGACGCGCTCGATGGCGCCCGGCGCGGCGCGCTGGCCGGAGCTGATCTGCGCCCCCTCGAAGGCCGGGCCCGTGGGGCTCGACGCCGCGAGCAGGCGGTGCCGGTTGCCCAGCACGAGCTCGGCGTTGGTGCCCACGTCCACGATCAGGGTGACCGCCTCGGCCAGGTGGGGCTGCTCGGACAGGATGACCCCCGCCGTGTCCGCGCCCACGTGCCCGGCGATGCACGGCAGGACGTACACGCGGGCGCCCGGGTGGACGCCCAGCCGCAGCTCCGCGGCGCTCGCGTGGACCGCCCGCTCCGTGGCCAGGGTGAACGGCGCCTGGCCCAGCGGGACCGGGTCGAGGCCCAGCACCAGGTGGTGCATGATCGGGTTGCCCACCAGCACCAGCTCGAGGATCTCGTCGCGCTCGACGCCGCCCGCCTCGGCGAGGCTGCCGATCAGGTCGCGCAGCGCCGTCCGCACGGCCGCGGTCATCTCAGCCGCGCCCCGGTCGTGGAGCATCGCGTAGGACACGCGGCTCATCAGGTCCTCGCCGAACCGGATCTGGGGGTTCATCACGCCCGCCGACGCCAGCACCGAGCCGTCGAGCAGGCTGGCGAGGTGGCCGGCGATGGTGGTCGAGCCGACGTCGATCGCCACCCCGAAGGCGCGGTCCCGGAAGCCCGGCCAGGCGGCCGTGATCGTGCGGCCGGCGTGGACGGCCACGGTGACCTTGCCCTGGCCGGCGCCCACCGCCTGCTGGACCGCCCGCGCAGTCGCGAGGTCCGCGTCGAGGTCGCGAAGGCCCCACTCCCGGGCCAGCGCCTCCTCCACCCGGAGCAGGTCCGAGGCCGGGGACGCGAGGTCCGGCTGCGCCGCCTCGACGTAGTACAGCCGGGTGACCGGGTCGAGGTCGAACGCCCGGACCTCGAGCTCCTTGCGGACCACCTGGCGGTGGACCTGCGACGTGGCCGGCACGTCGATCACGGCGTCGCCGCGGAGCGCGGCCGTGCAGGCGAGCCGGCGCCTGGGGGCGAGGCCCTTGCGCGCCGCGTAGTCGGCCTCGACCGCGTCGGGGGGCGAGAGGTGCGAGGTGTCCGAGGTGATGCCGTGCTTGGGGAACTCGCCCAGGCTCTGCTCCACCTGGCAGCGGCCGCAGATGCCGCGCCCGCCGCATACCGAATCGATGTCCACCCCGAGCCTGCGGGCAGCGTCGAGCACCGTGGTGCCCGCGGCGAAGTGGCCCCGGCGGCCCGAGGGCGTGAAGATCAGGAGCGGTTCGGACGACGCCACGGCTGGCGGGACTCCCTAGCCGGCCGCCCCGGCCCGACGCCGGTTGACGCGGCGCTCGCGGCCCTGGGCGGCCTCGGCGGCCGGATCCCGGTGGGCGGCGATCCAGGCCGCGGCATCGGCGTCGTTGCCCGTCAGCACGTCGGCGGCCATGATCGTCTGGCGGACCTCGGGCAGCAGGGGGTTGGTGATGGCGGAGGTCAGCCCGTTGCTGATCGCCATCGCGAGGAACGCGGCGTTGATCCCCTCGCGGGCCGGCAGGCCGAAGGAGACGTTGGACGCGCCGCAGGTGGTGTTGACCTTGAGCTCGTCGCGCAGGCGGTTGAGCAGGGCGAACACCTGACGGCCGGCGGTGCGCATGGCGCCGACGGGCATGACCAGCGGGTCCACCACCACGTCCTCGCGCGGGATGCCGTGGTCGGCGGCGCGCTCGACGATCCTGCGGGCCACCGCGAACCGGACGTCGGGGTCGGTGGAGATGCCGGTGTCGTCGTTGGAGATGGCGACGACTGCCGCCCCGTACTTCTTGACCAGCGGCAGCACGCGCTCCAGGCGCTCCTCCTCGCCGGTGACGGAGTTCACGAGGGCCTTGCCCCGGTAGACCGAGAGCCCGGCCTCGAGCGCGTCCATCACGGACGAGTCGATCGAGAGCGGCAGGTCGGTCAGCGACTGGACCAGCCTGACCGTGTGGGCCAGGATCGCGGGCTCGTCGGCGAGCGGGATGCCGGCGTTGACGTCGAGCATGTGGGCGCCGGCCTCGACCTGGGCGAGGACGTCGCGCTCGACCCGGGAGAAGTCGCCGTTGCGCATCTCCTCGGCCAGCAGCTTGCGCCCGGTCGGGTTGATCCGCTCCCCGATGACGACGAACGGCAGGTCATCGCCGATGACCACCTCCCGGGTCGCGGAGCTGATCACGGTGCGGGTCATGAGGCCTCCGTCGGGTGTGGTGCCGGGGACGCGGTCGGCGGGTCTGCTGGCGCGGCCTCGACGCCGCGGCTGGCGGTGAGCGCGGCGAGCCGCGCCCTGGGGTAGTCGGCCTCGAGGCGGGCGACCTCCGCGGCCACCTCCGCGTCGAGGTCCTCGCCGCACGGGCGCGTCACGCGGCGCCACTCGGCGAGGTACTCGTCCATGTCCTTCTTGCCGGCCCTCGTGGCCGCCTTGTCGATCGCGGCCTGGAACCGCATCGGGAGCATGGCCTTGGCCGCCTGGCGCCCCTGCCTGGCCGTGACCTGGGAGGGGATGTCGCGCCACAGGATCACCGTCAGCGTCGCCATCAGGCGGCCTCCTCCTGCTCGGGCCGGGCGGCGGGCCCGGCAGCGGCGTCGGGCCCGGCAGCGGTCGCGACGGGAGCCTCGGCGCCGAGCGTCGTCGGCTCGGCGGCGGTCGTGGCGGGCGAGGCGGTCGTGGCCGGGGTGGCGGTCTCGGCCGCCAAGCGAGCGATCGCGGTGCCCAGCTGCCCGTAGCCCGTGGGCCGGTGGTCGAAGGCGAGGCCGAGGCGGTCGGCGGCCCGCCGCGCCATCGCGAGCAGCGCGGGGTCGTCGCGCTGGGACAGGTAGACGAGGCGCCGGTAGTTCCCGAAGTAGGCGTCGCGCAGCCCGGGATGGCGGTCCAGGCCGAGCCCCTTCCACACCAGGGTCTCGAAGCTGCGGGCGAGGAAGTCGGTCAGGTAGAACGTGCCGGGCTCCTCGGCGGCGATCTCGGCGAACGACTCGAGACCGGCGTAGAACGCGTAGCAGTGGGCGCCCGGCAGCCGCTCGACCCCGTACCGCTCGACCACGCGGTCCACGGCGCCGCCGGTGCCGCAGTCCGCGTACGCGACGAACACGCGCTCGTACGCCGGCGCGAGCTCGGCCAGCCTGGCGTCCAGCAGCGGGCCGATCTGGTCGGGACGGTTGTGCAGGGGCGCCGGCAGGCAGCGCACGTCCACGGCCTCGGCCAGGCCGTTGCGCTCCACCAGCTCGAGCAGCTCGCGGGCCAGCGCGCCGCAGCCGAGGACGAGGGCGGGGGCGTGCGCCGGAGCGGTTGCGGTGGGCCGGCGCCCGCGCTCGGTCATTCGACGAACTTGCGGGCGGTCTCGGCCGCGATGGCGGCGTCGCGGCAGTAGGCGTCGGCGCCGACCGCCATCGCGAACTCCTCGTTGAGCGGGGCGCCGCCGACCAGGACCACGTACTTGTCGCGGATGCCCCGGTCCTTGAGCGCCTGGATGACGGTCTTCATGTAGGGCATCGTGGTGGTCAGCAGGGCCGACATGCCGAGGATGTCGGGCTGGTGCTCCTCGAGCGCGGCGAGGAACTTGTCGGCGTCGGTGTTGACGCCCAGGTCGATCACCTCGAAGCCGGCACCCTCGAGCATCATCCCGACCAGGTTCTTGCCGATGTCGTGGATGTCGCCCTTCACGGTGCCGATCACGACCTTGCCGATCGGCTTGGCGCCCGTCTCGGCCAGCAGCGGGCGCAGGATGGACATGCCCGTCTTCATCGCGTTGGCGGCCAGCAGCACCTCGGGCACGAACAGGATCCCGTCGCGGAAGTCCACGCCGACGATCCGCATGCCCTCGACGAGGGCCTCCGCGAGCACCTTCTCGGCGCTCCAGCCCCGGCCCAAGAGGATCCTGGTGCCCTGCTCGATCTCCGGCGCCAGGCCGTCGTAGAGGTCGTCGTGCATCTGGCTGACCAGCTCCTCATCGCTGAGGGCGCTGAGGTCGAGGTCCTGCTCGTCGGTTCCCATTGGCTCCTGCCGTGGTGACGCTTGCTTGTCGCGTATTGTGCAACCAGTTGCGGAACGCGCAACAACAATACGCGAGTCGCGGGTCGCTGTCCAGACCGTTCGGCGAGGCGAAACGTGGCGGCCACCCATCCGCGCGGCAGGGCGGGCCGATGCGCCGCCCGAGGCGCGGGCGCGGGGGGCGCGGCCAGCGGCGTGGGGCCGCAGGTAGGACCTTCGAGCCGGCCAGCCAGGGCCCGGGCCCCGAGGCACACCCCGGGGCGTCGGCGGAACGCCCGCTCAGTTCTCCGGAGAGGCCCGAAGTCGGTCCTGCGTGTACTGGAAGTGCGCGCCGACGGCGGCGCTCGCCGCTCGCGGTTCGCGGGCTCGGATCGCGTCGGCGATCTGCCGGTGGACCTCGACCGGGGGCGTCCAGCCGAGCGAGGCGTGCGTGGCCAGGGCGGTCCGCATCAGGAGCACCGTCTGCGAGGAGAGCTCGTCGAACAGCATCAGCAGGCGGCCGTTGCCGGACATCCGGCAGATGCAGCGGTGGAAGGCCATGTCGGCCTCCCAGGCGGCGGCGAGGTCGTCGGCACGGTACGCGCGCTCGGTCTGCTCCAGCGTCGCGTACATCGCCGTGATGTCCTGGTCCGTCCCCTGCTCGATGGCGAGCCGGACGGCGGCCTCCTCGATCGCCCGCCGGATCACGTACACCTCGGCGAGGTCCTTCTCGGTGAGGCTGGGGACGAAGGTCCCGCGGCGCGGCAGGTCCACGGCCAGTCCAGCCCGGGCGAGCTCGGCGAGCGCGTCCCGGACCGGCCCCCGGGAGACCCCGAACCGCTCCGCCAGCTCGGTCTCCACCAGCCGCGAGCCCGCAGACAGCCGCCCGTCGAGGATCTCGTCCCGGAGTTGGTCGGCGACGGCTTGCCAGAGCTGCTTGTGCTCGATCGCGGCCATGGTCTCCCCTCAGTCGGCCGGGCTGGCCGAGCCTCATGTGGAGCGCAGATTGACTGTTGACAGGACGATTGTCAACAGTTAGCGTCCGATCATCGCTCGTCGGCGCGACGCAGCGCCCCTCGCGTTGACGGCGACTCGTGACCAATGGACCTTGGCTCCGACGCGGCATCTGACCTGCATGTCGCCAGCCCCGTCGGCGCCCGCCACATCGAGCCCCAGCACGCGCGCCCCGGTCGCCCAGGCGTCCACACCCAAGGAGCAAGCTCTTCATGGCCACGTTCCCGTCCAGCGCCAAGGTCGTGATCATCGGCGCCGGCATCGTCGGCAACAGCATCGCCTACCACCTGGCGAACCTGGGCTGGAAGGACATCGTCCAGGTCGACAAGGGTCCGATGCCCAATCCGGGCGGCTCGACCGGGCACGCCTCGAACTTCATCTACTACGTGGACCACAACAAGGAGATGACCGCGCTCACGATCGAGAGCGCGAACCAGTACCGCGCGTGGGGCGTGTACACCGAGTGCGGCGGCATGGAGGTCGCCCGGTCCGAGACCCGGATGAACGAGCTCCGGCGGCGCATGGACTCGGCCAAGAACTGGGGCGTGGACTCCGCCCGCCTGCTGACCCCCGCCGAGGTCAAGGAGCTGGTCCCGTTCATCAACGAGGAGATCCTGGTCGGCGCGTTCTACGTCCCCGAGGTCGGCGTCTGCGACTCGCTGCGCTTCGGGACGCTGTGCCGCGAGAAGGCCGAGGAGATGGGGGCCCTCCAGGTCTGGGGGAACACCGAGGTGACCGACCTCGGCGTCGAGGACGGCCAGATCAAGCGCGTCGTGACCACGCGCGGCACGATCGAGGCCGAGTACGTCGTCATCGCCTGCGGCGTCTGGGCGCCCAAGGTCGCCGAGATGGCCGGCGCGTTCATCCCGCTCACCCCGGTCGTCCACCAGATGGCCGACTACGGCCCGGTGCCGGTCTTCGAGAAGTCCACCAAGGCGATCGAGTACCCGATCGTGCGCGACATGGACGTGCTCATGTACGAGCGTCAGGACGGCATCGGCTTCGAGGTCGGCTCGTACGCCCACCGCTCCATCCTCCACGACCCCGAGGAGATCCCCTCGGTCGAGGAGGCGAAGCTCTCGCCCACCGAGTTCCCGTTCACCCAGGAGGATTTCGACCCGCAGCTCGAGGACGCCCTGGAGCTGTTCCCGGAGATCCTCGGCGACGAGAAGGTGGGCCAGAAGTACGCGATCAACGGCCTCATCTCCCTCACCCCCGACGGCATGCCGGTCCTGGGCGAGACCCCCGAGGTCAAGAACCTCTGGTCGGCCTGCGCGGTGTGGGTCAAGGAGGGCCCGGCGGTCGGCAAGTCCATCGCCGAGTGGATGACCTACGGCGAGCCCCGGATCGACTGCAACCAGAGCGACATCAGCCGCTTCCACGCCCACCAGAAGACGCGCCAGCACACCAAGCGCCGCGCGTTCGAGGCGTTCCCCAAGACCTACGGCATCGTCCACCCGGCCGAGCAGTACCTGTCCGACCGCCCGCTGCGCAAGTCGCCGATGTACGAGTGGCACCTGGCGCACGGCGGCGAGATGTTCGAGGTCGCGGGCTGGGAGCGGGCGCAGTGGTACAACAGCAACGCCCCGCTGGTCGAGAAGTACGGCGTGCAGCAGCGCCCGAACGAATGGGACGCCCGCTGGTGGTCCCCCATCATCAACGCCGAGCACCTCGCCATGCGCGAGTCGGCCGGCATCTTCGACCTCTCGGCGTTCGCCATCTTCGACATCCTGGGCACCGGCGCGCTCGACAGCGTCCAGCGCGTCTGCCTGCGCCAGATGGACGTCGCCCCGGGCCGGGTCGTGTACACGCCGGTCCTGTCCGAGGCGGGCGGCTTCAAGAGCGACCTCACGGTGATGCGCCTCGCCCGGGACCACTTCCGCGTGGTCACCGGCGGCGCCCACGGCATGGCCGACCTCAAGTGGTTCAAGGACCACCTCGCCCCGATGGCCTCGATCGTGGACCTGACCACGGCCTACACGACAGTCGGGCTGTGGGGCCCCAACGCCCGCCGGATCCTGGCCAAGCTCACCCGCGCCGACATCAGCCACGGGGCTTTCAAGTTCGGCACCTGCCGGACGCTCGAGGTCGGCAGCCAGGTCGTCCTCGCCTCGCGGATCAGCTATGTCGGCGACCTGGGCTGGGAGCTCTACGTCCCGATGGAGCAGGGCCAGCGGCTGTGGGACGAGCTGTGGGAGGCCGGCCAGGCGTTCGGCATCACGGCCTGCGGCATGGGCGTCTACGGCACGCCCGGCCGGCTCGAGAAGAGCTTCCGCGCCTACGGCGCCGAGCTCGACGACGACTACAACGTGGTCGAGGCCGACATGGCCCCGGCCAAGGTCAAGGCGCAGGACTTCATCGGGCGCGACGCGCTGCTGCGCCACATGGGCGAGCCCCCCGCCGCAGTCTGCTGCACCCTCACCGTGGACGACCACACCAGCAGCAGCGGCGAGAGGCGCTACATGCTCGGCCGCCAGCCGATCACGCTCGCCGACGGCTCCCCGATCACCGACCGCAAGGGCCGCCGGTCGTACGTGACCTCGGCCGGCGCCGGCCCGTCGCTGGGCAAGCACCTGCTGATGGCGTACCTGCCGCCGGAGCACGCGGTCGAGGGCACCAAGCTGTGCGTCCAGTACTTCAACGAGCTGTACCCGGTCACGGTCGCGCGCGTCGGCTCCAAGCCGCTGTTCGACCCCGACAACGACCGGATCCGGGCCTGACCGATGCGAGTGCTGGTCTGCGTCAAGCGCGTCCCGGCGGTCGCCGGGCGCATCACGCTCACCGAGGACGAGCGGGCGATCGACACCAAGTACGTGGGGTTCCAGGTGGGACCCCACGAGGAGTGCGCAGTCGAGGAGGCCGTCCGGCTGGTCGAGGCGCACGGCGGCGAGGCCGTCGTGCTGACCCTCGGGCCGGCAGAGGCGATCGAGCAGCTGCGCGAGGCGATGGCGATCGGCGCGGCTCGCGCGATCCACCTCGTCACCGGCGGCGAGGAGTGGGACGCGGAGTCCACCGCCGGGGCCATCGTGGACGCCATCCGCGAGGACGAGGCCGCCAACGGCCCGTTCGACCTCGTGCTGGTCGGCAACGAGGCGGCCGATTCCGGCGGCTACCAGGTGGGCGTCCGGATCGGGCGCGCCCTCGGCCGGCCGACCGTGACCGGCATCAAGGCCCTCAGCGTCGCCGACGGCGTGGCCCGCGCCGAGCAGGAGGCGGCCGGCGGCCGCAACGTGTTCGAGGTGCGGACGCCGGCGGTCCTCGCCGTGCTGGAGGGGATCAACCTGCCGCGCTACCCGTCGGTCCCCGGCCGGCTGCGGGCCAAGTCCAAGCCCGTCGCGACGTCCAGCCCGGCGCGTCCCGCCCAGCGCCTCGACCTGCGGCGCCTGGTCGTGCCCGTGGCCGAGGCCAAGCAGGCGCAGGTCCTGGGCCGGGGGCCGGAGGCGGCGCCGGCCGTGGTCGAGCTGCTCGCCAGCGTGGGGGTGCTCTGAGCCATGGCCACCGTCCTCGTCCTCGTCACCACGGCCGACGGCAGCGCCGACAAGGTGGCCCTCCAGGCCCTGGCCCTCGGCCGCCAGCTGGCCGCAGGGGGCGCGGTGCACGCGCTCGTGATCGGCGATGCCGGCGTCGCCGCCGGGCTCGGCGCCTGGGGCGCCACTGACGTCCACCTCGCGCAGCACCCAGCCCTCGACGCGCCGGCGCCGGACGCCGCGGCGCGCATCCTCGACGACCTCGCCGGCTCGCTCGGCGCGGACTTCGTGATCGGCCCGGGCACCGAGGAGGGCAACACCGTCCTCGCGCGGGCGGCGGCCCGGGGCGGCCTGCCGTTCGCGGCCAACTGCACGGTCGTCACGCCCGGCTCGCCGGTGCTGGTCACCCGCGCCCGCTGGGGCGGCAGCCTCCTCGAGGAGGCCGCCATCGTGGCCGAGCGCGCCGTCCTGACCGTGGCCGCCCACGTGCTCGAGGCGGTCGAGACCGGCGGCTCCGCCGCCGTCACCGCCTTCACCCCGCAGCTCGACGACGCCGACCTCGCCGTCCGCGTGGTGGGGCGCGTCCCGGCCCCGTCGGGCGGGGTGTCGCTCTCCGACGCCAAGGTCGTCGTGTCCGGCGGCCGGGGCGCGGGCTCCGCCGACGGCTTCGGCCCCGTGGTGGAGCTGGCCTCGCTGCTGGGCGCAGCGGTGGGCTGCTCCCGCGCGGTCACGATCGCCGGCTGGCGCCCGCACACCGAGCAGGTGGGCCAGACGGGCACCAAGATCGCGCCCGAGCTGTACATCGCGGCCGGGATCTCCGGCGCCACCCAGCACCTCGCCGGGTGCAAGGGGGCGAAGCGGCTCCTGGCCATCAACAAGGATCCGGAGGCGCCGATCATGACCGCGGCGGACTACGCGGTGATCGGCGACATGGCCGAGGTCCTGCCCGCGATCAGCGCCGAGATCCGGCGCACGCGAGGGGCCTGAGGCTTGGCCGCCGCCGTGACGTCACCCCTGCTCCAGCGCTGCGGGCCGCGTCCCGTCCGCGCGGGACGGAACGTGACGTGCACGGTCGTCCACGCGCCCTCCACCATGGGGAGGGGCACGGCTTAGAAGGAGGATTCGCCACCCACGAGGTCATCTTCGACCGACACACGGCTTGTTTGGAGGAGAGCTCATCGTGATCCGCACTGGGACGAAGTTCCGGATCGCCAGCCTGACTGCCGCCGCCGTGCTCCTCGTGAGCGCGTGCAGCGGCTCGACCGGCTCCAGCCCGGCCGCCAGCTCGGCGGCCAGCGCGGCGGCCAGCGCCGCAGCGGGGGGCAGCAGCGCCGCCACCAACACGATCAACATCGGCATCGGCGGCCCGTTCACCGGCACCTCGGCGCTCACCGGCACCGAGATGAAGAACGCCGCCAACATGGCCTTCGACGCCATCAACTGGCAGGTCGGCAACTACAAGATCAACCCGGTCTACGTGGACGACCAGGCAGATCCCGCCAAGGGCACCGCCGCGCTCGAGCAGGCCATCGTCGGCCAGAAGATCATCGCGGGCATCCTGAACTGGAACAGCTCGGTCTCGGTGGCCGAGATGGAGATCACCGCCAAGTACCAGATCCCGTGGTTCTTCGGGATGGGCGCGGCCACGACCGTGAACCAGAAGTTCGCCTCGGACCCGGCCAAGTACGGCTACTGGACGTCCAAGGGCTGGCCGGACCCGGCCAAGCTCACCACCGCGTACGTGACCGCCATCAACGACGCCATCGCGGCCGGCACCTACAAGCCGGCGTCCAAGCAGGTGGCCATCTACGGCGAGGACACCGACTGGGGGCGCACGTTCGGCGCCGGCCTCAAGCAGGACTTCACCAGCACCGGCTGGACCATCGTCAGCGAGGACTACTTCCCGCTCACGCAGACGGACTTCTCGGCCCTGATGTCGCGGTACAAGAGCGAGAACGTCCCGGTGATCGCGGGCACGAGCACGGCCGCGGCGTCCATCACGGCCTTCATCAAGGCCGAGGCCGACGCCGGCATCAAGTCGCTCACCGTGGCCGACGGCCTCGGCTGGTTCGGCGACTGGTACAAGATGACGGGCTCCGCCTCGGACTACGTCCTCGACTCCGTCCCGGGCTTCGCGACCGCCAAGGCGAAGGCGTTCGAGCAGGCCTACCAGGCCAAGTACGGCGCCGACCCGAGCGCCGCCGCGGCCGGCCTCTCGTACGACTGGACGAACTTCTTCATCAAGATCATGCAGCAGACGCTTGCCGACCAGGGCTCCATCACCAGCGCGACGCTGTACAAGGAGGCCCAGGACAAGCTCTGGACCGGGCAGCTGACCTACACCAACGGGATCATCATGTCGAGCTACGACTTCAACAAGGACTCGATCCCGGATCCGGTCGTGGGCAAGGGCCACTACATCTTCCCGGTCACCCAGTACCACAGCGGCCAGCGGACCGTCGTCTGGCCGGCCGATCAGGCCTCGGGCCAGCTCCAGGCGATGCCCTAGACCTCATCTGAGCAGCATCGTGCAAGGGGGGGCCGGCGCTCCGCCGGCCCCCCGATCACCCAGAGTGAGGCTCCATGGCGCTCCTTGAGCTCAACGGCGTCACCAAGCGGTTCGGCGGCCTGACCGCCGTCAACAACGTCACCTTCAACGTGGAAGAGGGCGAGATCTTCGGGCTGATCGGCCCCAACGGCGCCGGCAAGTCCACCCTGCTCAACTGCCTGGCCGGCGCCCTCCGCCCCAACGCGGGCACAGTCCGCTTCAACGGCCAGGACACCACCGGCCTGCCGGCCGACCGGATGTGCCGGCTGGGCATCGGCCGCACCTTCCAGATCCCGCGCCCGTTCCCGCGGATGTCCGTCCTGGAGAACGTCGTCGTCGCCGCGTCGTTCGGCGACCCGCACGCCGAGCGTCGGATGGCCGCCGACCGGGCCCTCAAGATGCTCCAGTACGTGGACTTCCCGCGGCCGGTGAGCACCATCGCGGGCCACCTCAACGCGGTCCAGCTCAAGCGGCTGGACCTCGCGCGAGCGCTGGCCAGCAACCCCAAGCTGCTGTTCCTCGACGAGTTCGCCTCCGGCCTCACGCCGTCGGAACTGACCAGCGTCGCCGCCCTGCTGCGCAAGATCCGCGCCGACGGCGTGACGATCGTGATGGTCGAGCACGTCATGCGGCTGATCCTCGACCTGTGCGGGAACCTCGCGGTCCTCCAGTACGGGGAGCTGATCGCGCACGGCGACGCGGCGACGGTGGCCCAGGACGAGAAGGTCCGCGAGGCCTATCTCGGCGCCCACTACATCCTCTGAGCGGCCAGCGAGGCTCGAGGGAGACAAGGTGCTCAAACTGACCGCCGTCGAAGCCGGCTACGACCTGCTGCAGGTCCTGTGGGGCGTGGACCTCCACGTCGAGGAGGGCGAGTTCGTCGCCATCCTGGGACCCAACGGCGCCGGCAAGACCACCACCCTGCGATCGATCGCCGGCTTCGTGCCGCCGATCCGCGGGTCCATCACCTTCCGGGGCACGGAGCTGCGAGCGTCGCTGCCCCACCAGGCCAGCCGGCTCGGCATCGGCTACGTCTCCGAGAGCCTGAACCTGTTCCCGTCGATGTCGGTCTACGAGAACCTGCTCGTGGGCGCCTACACGATCCACGACGGGGCGAAGGTCAAGGCCACCATGGACACCGTGTTCGAGCTGTTCCCCCGCCTGCTCGAACGCCGGGACCAGCTCGCCGGGACGCTGTCGGGCGGCGAGCGCAAGATGCTCGCCATCGGCCGCGGCCTGATGTCATCGCCGTCGCTCCTGCTGGTGGACGAGCCGAGCCTCGGCCTGGCGCCGATGCTGACCCTGGACACCTACGAGGCGCTCAAGACGCTCCGCAGCCGGGGCATGACGATCCTGCTCGTGGAGCAGAACGTGAACACGACGCTCCGGATGGTGGACCGGGCGTACGTCCTCGAGCAGGGCCGCGTCGTCCTCGAGGGGACCGGCGAGCAGCTGCTCGGCAACACCCACGTCCAGGAAGCGTACCTGGGGATCTGAGGCAGACCGATGACGACGACCCCCGCAACCGCCCCCACCAACCTCCGCCGGGTGCCGCTGGTCAAGCGGTTCCTGACCTTCACCTGGCTCACCATCGGGCTCGCCGCGCTGGTGCTGGTCGGGTTCGCCTTCGTCCAGCCGTCGATCGTGGTGGACACGTTCGTCACGGGCGGCATGTGGGCGCTGATGGCCGCCGGCCTCGCGCTCGTGTTCGGCGTGATGAACATCCCCAACTTCGCCCACGGCGAGTTCTTCATGATCGGCTCGCTGGTGGCGTACTTCGTGTTCACGCCGATCAACAACGCCGTGTACAACGACCCGAGCGGGACCACGCTGCTCAAGATCTTCGGGCCGTTCCCGGGCATGGTGATCGCGGCGCTGGTCGGCTTCGCCATCGGCGCGGTGCTGGAGGTCATCCTGTTCCGGCCGCTGCGCAGGCGCAGCCGCGAGCAGTGGGTGATGAACACGTTCCTGCTGACCGCGGGCATCTCGGTCGTCCTGGTCAACGGCGACGAGCTGATCTTCGGCAACGACTTCCGCGGCGCCTCGCGCTACTGGGACGTCCCCCCGCTCCAGATCCTCGGCGTGTCGGTCTCCATGGACCGGGCGGCCGTGTTCGTGATCGCCATGGTCACGATCCTGCTGTTCTCCCTGTTCCTGCTCCGGACGCGGACCGGCCGGGCCATGCGGGCCGTCGCCCAGGACGAGGCCGGCGCCCAGATGGCCGGCATCAGCCTCAACCGGATCTTCGTGCTCACGATGGGCCTGTCCTGCGGGCTCGCCGCCCTGGCGGGCGCCTCCCTGCTGTGGCTCTACCCATCGTCACCGACCGTCGGCCAGCAGCCGCTGTACCTGGCGTGGTACGTGGTCATCCTCGCTGGCCTGGGCAACGTCCAGGGCGCCATCATCGGCGCCTTCATCGTGTCCCTGCTCCAGACGGTGACGGTGTACTACGTCGGCGTGGACTGGGTGGACGTGCTGCCCACCCTGTTCATCATCGTGATCCTGCTGTTCAAGCCGTCAGGCCTGTTCGGCAGCGAAGTGAAAGGCGTCTGGGAGCAGTAGTGGCCACCGTGATCGACAAGACCACCCCGTCCCGCGACGAGGCCAAGGCGTTCGCGCGGCGCCGGATGATCTTCGCGGCCGTCCTGGTCGCCATCGCCATCCTGATCCCCTTCGTCCCGCCGTTCACCGGCCAGGACTACAAGCGCTTCCTGGTGACGGGCGCGCTCATGGCCGCCTACGCCGTGGCGTTCGACTTCACCGCGGGCTACATCGACATCGTCAACTTCGGCTTCGCTGCGTTCGTCGGCCTGGGCGCCTACACCTCGGGCCTGCTGGCAGTGGACCTGGGCATCTCGCCCTGGATCGGCATGTTCTGCGGCGCGCTCGTGGCCGCCGTCGTGGGCCTGCTCACCGGCATGCTGACCCTCCGCCTGCGCGGGATCTACGCCGCCGTCATGGCCTGGTTCGTGGGCCTCGCCCTGATGGGCCTCGTCCGGACCCTGCCCAACATCACCCGCGGATCGCTCGGGCTCAGCACGCCGCAGCTGCTGAACACGGCGGACAACCTCCCCTACTACTACATCGTGCTGGGGATGCTGTTCCTGACGATCGGGATCCTGATGATCGTCATCCACTCGCGGATCGGCCTCGCCTTCCGCGCCATCGGGCAGAACCTCGCCTCCGCCAAGGCGTCGGGGATCAACCCGACCCGGTTCCTGGTGATCAACTTCACGCTCTCCTGCGCGTTCGCGGGGCTGCTGGGCGGGTTCTACGCCCACTACTACGGCATCCTCACGCCGGACCTGCTGGCCACCAACCACACGGTCGAGGTGCTCGCCGTCGCGTACATCGGCGGGCGCGGCACCCTCTGGGGGCCGGCCGTGATCGCCTTCCCGCTGATGGTCATCACCGGCCTGCTCCAGGCCCAGCTCGCCAGCATGCCCGGCCTGGAACTCGTCCTGTACGGCCTGCTCCTGATCGCGGTCATGATCTTCCGGCCCGCCGGCTTCGCCGGCCTCGTGACCGCCGCGTCCAACCGGATCTGGAAGGCGCGGACAGAAGCGCCGGACTCGGCGATCCCCGCCAGCTGACGTCGCCGCAGGGCCGGCCCGCGCCGGCCGGCCCTCCTGCAGAGGTACCCGATGATGCGCGTTGCGGTCGTGGGGTCGGGCCTGGTCGGCCTGGCCACCGCGTACGAGCTCTCGCGACGAGGCGCCGAGGTCGTGGTCGTGGGCAACCGCGCGCCCGGCACCGGGGCGTCGACGAACAACGCGGGCTGGGTGGTGCCCGCCGAGAGCGGGCCGGTCCCCGCCCCGGGCGTGGTGCTCCAGACGCTGCGCTGGATGGCCAAGCCCGACAGCCCGGTCTACGTGCGCCCGGAGCTGAGCCCATCGTTCATCCGCTTCTTCGCCGGGATGCTCCGGGCGTGCAACGCCGGGTCCTACGACCGGGCGTTCGCCGCCACCGCGGCGCTCGCCCGCGGCACGATGGACGCACTCGACGCGTGGGCGGCCGACGGCATGGCATTCGAGATGCATGCGGCGGGCGAGCTGCGCGCGTACGTCGACGCCGCGGCGTACCGCGCTGCGGTCGCGGACCTGATGCGCTACGAGCGGGCGGGGCTGGCGGCCGAGCCGCTCACCGGCGACGAGGCGCGCACGGCGGTGCCGGCGCTCGGCGACGGCGTGGTGGGCGCCGTCCGGTTCCCGAGCGAGCGGCACGTGCGGCCGCAGACCGTCGTGGACGCGCTCGTCGCCCGCCTGGACGCCCTGGGCGCCACGCAGGTCCGCGGGCGGGTGACCGGCGCCTGGGCGCTGCCGTCGGGCGGCGCCGAGCTGCGGGGCGGGTTCGGGTCGCTGCGGGCGGACGCGCTGGTGATCGCCGCCGGGGCCTGGAGCGGCAGGGTGGCGCGGCTGCTGGGCTCGCGGCTCCCGGTGCGGCCCGGCAAGGGTTACAGCGTGGACTACGTCCCGGCGCAGCTGGACATGGGCCCGACCGTGATGCTGTCCGAGGCGCACGTGGCGGTGACCCCGCTCGACGGCGCCACCCGCGTGGCGGGCACCATGGAGTTCGGCCGGCTCGACGAGCGCATCAGCGCGGTCCGGCTGCGCGCCGTCAGGGAGGCGCCGGGCCGCTACTTCCGCGCCTGGAACCCCGACGCTCCGTCGCTCGCGGCGTCGGCCGGCCTGCGGCCGATGATGCCGGACGGCATCGCCTGCATCGGGCGGCTCGCCCCGTTCGGGCAGGTCTACGTCGCCACCGGCCACGCGATGCTGGGCCTCACCCTCGCGCCCCGCACCGGGGCCCTGCTCGCCTCGGCGATCCTCGACGGGGCGGACCCGGCCGAGCTGCGTCCGTTCAGCCCGGCACGCTTCGGCGCTTGACCCCCCGGCCGCGGCGGGGCTCTCCCCTCCCGCCGCGGCCGCCCTCCCCTCGCCGCGGGGCGACCGGGCGGCGGCCGTTCGGCATTGGGCCGCTCAGCCCTTCATGCGGAGGTTGTCGGGGTCGAACAGCGCCGTAGCCCCGACTGCGGCCACGGTCACCGGGTACAGCTCGCCGATGTACTCGACCGCGAGCCGGTTGCCGACGGTCGCGTCCTCGACCGGAAGGTACGCCATCAGCAGATGCCGGCCCACGGACGGGCCCGAGGCGGCGGTGGTCACGAACGACCGGCGCCCGTTGCGGTCCCGGAGGACGGCCCCGTCCGGCCGGCAGACGGGCTCGCGGCCGAGCATGTAGCGCCGCTCGCCGGAGGCCGACGTGGGGTCGTCCACCGTGAGGGTGCACAGCAGGTTCGCGGGCCCCGCCTCGCGCTGGGCGAGATAGGCCGCCTTGCCGATGAAGTCGGCCGCCTTGACCTTCGGGCGCGCGAGCCCAGCCTCGACCAGGCTGCGGTCCAGCTCGAGCTCGTTGCCCATGAGGCGGTACGACTTCTCGGTGCGCAGGGTGCCGCCGTAGGCGCCCAAGCCGACCGGGACGATCCCGAACGGCCTGCCCGCCTCAATCAGGACGTCCCACAGGTGCGCGCCCTGCTCGAACGGGACGTGCAGCTCCCAGCCCAGCTCGCCCACGTAGCTGATCCGCGCCGCGACCACGCGGACCGACTTGATGTCGATCGACGCGACGCTGCCGTACGGGAGCGCGGCGTCCGAGACGTCGTCACGCGTGACCGAGGCCACAACGTCGCGCGCGAGCGGGCCCCAGACGGCGATCATCGTCCACTGGGTCGAGACGTCGGCGAAGTTCACCGAGCCGTCGGCCGGCAGGTGGTCCACCAGCCACTTCTTATCGGAGTTGCCGGCGAAGCCCGCGTCCACGACGCGGAACAGGTCGCGGGCGAGGCGCATGACCGTGACGTCGGCCTTGATGCCGCCCGCCTCGTTGAGCATCTGCGTGTACACGAGGCGGCCCGCCGGGACGTCCACCTGGCCGACGACCATGCGCTGCAGCCAGGCGAGCGCGCCCGGGCCCGACACGTCCCACTCGGCGAAGGCCGGGTTCTCGATCAGGCCGACCCGCTCCCGCAGCGCGAGGTGCTCGGCGTTGATGATCGGGCTCCACCAGCGGCTGTCCCACTCGTGGGCGCGGGGCATCACGCGGTCGCCGAACTCCTCGAGCAGCGGCGCGTTGCTGGCGTACCAGTTGGCGCGCTCCCAGCCGGAGATCTCGATGAACTCCGCGCCCAGGGCCCGGTGGCGGTCGTGGGCCGCGCCGAGGCGCACATTGCGGTCGGTGTCCCACTGCTCGAACGGGTGCACGATCCCGTAGAACTTCGGGAACAGCTCACCCACCCGGCTCTCGACGTGGTACTCGGTCTTCTGGGTGTCGTAGAACCGGGCGATGTTGACCGACGCCGGGTCCATCTCCGGCTTGCCGTCCGTCATCCACTCGGCGAGCATGCGGCAGATCGACGGCGCCTCCTTGATCCACACGGCCGAGCAGCACCACAGGCCCTTGACCTCGGGGGTCTCGCCCACCAGCGACATGCCGTCGGGGACGAACGACATCAGGCCGTTGATCGCGTGCTTGATGCCCACCCTTTCGTTGCCCACGATCGTCGGGTAGAGCTCGAGCACGGTCTCCACGTACGGGTCGAAGTGCTCAGCGGTGAACGGCAGCTCGGTGGGCGACATCAGGGCCTGCTCGTTGGACGGGATGTCCTCGGGCTGGACCACCAGCGCCTCGTGCGCGTACGAGCCGATCTCGAGGTCGGCGCCGCTCTGGCGGGCGTACATCTTGGCGTCCATGTCCCGCACGACCGGGTAGGCGAGCGGGTTGTCGAGCGCCAGGAACTCCGGCACCGGGCCGATGTCCACCATCTGGTGGACCGCCGGCACGAGCGGGATCGTGGCCCCGGCCATGGCGGCCACCTGGCGGCTCCACACGCCGCCGCAGACGACCACGATGTCGGCGCTGATGTCGCCGCGCGTGGTGCGGACGCCGTTGATCCGGCCGGCCTCCACGCTCAGGCCGGTGACCTCGGTGTTGGCGAAGCTCTGGAGGGCGCCGAGGGCCATCGCCTTCTCGCGGTAGAGGGTCCCCGCATGGAGCGGGTCGACGACGCCCACGGCGGGCGTGCTGAAGCCGCCCAGGATCTTGGTCTCGTCCATGTACGGCACGAGCTCCCTGACCCCGGCCGGATCCAGCAGCTCGGCCTCCACGCCGTACGACTTCGCCAGCGCCATCCGCCGGCGCAGCTCGTGCATCCGCTCGGGCGTCCGGGCGATCTCGAGGCCGCCGGTCCGCGTGAACGTGCCGAGCTCTTCGAATTCGCGGATGCTGGCCATCGACCAGGCCGTGGTCTGACGCGAGTGGTCCACGGCGAACGTGAACGAGGAGGCGTGACCCGTCGAGCCGCCCGGGTTCGGGAGCGGGCCCTTGTCCACCTGGACGATGTCGCGCCAGCCCAGCCGGGCGAGGTGCCACACGAGCGCATTGCCGACAATGCCGGCACCGACGACGACCACGCGCGCGTGGGACGGGAATGCGGTCATGGCCTCACCTCAAGTCTCGGCACGATCGGCGCCGCCCGCAGCCAGGTCGAGGTCGGGGCTTCGCAGATACCGGTACAATTTTACACTACACCCTGCTGCAGGGTACCCTGTGACCGCAGCCGGGCCCGGCCGCAGATCCCGCCACGGGTCTGCCCGGCCAACCACGGAAGTCGGGGCGGACCATGGGCGGCAACCGGGAGATCGACCGACACAGCGTACGGGAGCAGGTGCGCACCATCCTGCACGCCCAGATCCAGACGGGCGAACTAGCCGCCGGCAGCATCTACTCCGCGGTCGCGCTCGCGGAAGCCCTCGGGGTGTCGGCGACGCCGGTCCGCGAGGCCCTGATGGACCTCGCCAACGCCGGGCTGGTGGAGGCCATACGCAACCGCGGGTACCGCGTCCGCACCATCTCCGCAAGCGAGCTGGACGAGATCGTGGCCATTCGGACGTGGCTGGAGGTCCCGGCCATGGATCTCATCGTCGAGCACGCAACCGACCGCGAGATCGAGGCGCTCCGCCCGCTGGCCGAGCGGATCTGCGAGGAGGCCCGGCGCCGCGACGCCACCGGATTCCTCATGGCTGACGGCGCCTTCCACGCGGCGATGCTGGAGCTGGCCCGCAACCCGCGCCTGGTCAAGATCGTCGGCGAGCTGCGCGGCCAGACCCACCTGATCGGGCTGCAGCGCCTCGGGGCGGCCGGCGACCTGGAGGCGAGCGGGGCTGAGCACCTCGAGATCGTGGACGCCATCGCGGCCCGCAACGTCAGCCTCGCGCGGTCACTGATGCGCCGCCACCTCAGCCATGCGCGGGGGATCTGGGCGGGTGTGAAAGAGGAAGCCTGACACCGTCCCGATCCGTCCTCCCCCGGGCAGTTCGACACGGTTGCCGTCATGTACCATTGCACATTGCACCACTCCTCCCACCGCGCTGGCGAGGCGGGCCGCGGCCGGGAACGAGCACTGCCGGAGGACGAGAAGTCGATGGACGCGACGCACCACGCAGCTCCCGCCGGCGGACACGGGGGCCCGGCGTCGAACGTGCCGGAGCGTCTGCTCCGCTCCGCGCTCCTCTCCATGGCGCACCAGCGGTGGCTGGGCCGGCTTGCCACGTCCGCCCCGGTCACACGGCCGATGGTGCGGCGGTTCGTTGCCGGCCAGACGCTCGACGAGGCCCTCGGCGCGGTCACCGCGCTCCGCGACCGGGGCTTCGCGACCAGCGTGGACGTCCTGGGCGAGTCGGTGACCGGCACAGCAGCCGCGGCCTCGGCCGCCGACCGCTACCTGGCGGTCATGGACGCGCTGGCCGAGCGGGGCCTCGAGCGCAACGTGAGCCTGAAGCTGACCCAGATGGGCCTCGACCTCGGGCATGACGTGTGCCTCGAGACCGCCGGCCGAGTGGTCCGCCATGCGGCGTCCATGGGCGCCTTCGTCCGGGTCGACATGGAGGACCACACGCGGACCGACGCCACCCTGGCCGTCGTCCGGGCACTCCGTCGGGCTCACCCGGACACCGGGGTGGTCATCCAGGCGGCACTGCGGCGAAGCGCAGCCGACGTGGAGGCCCTGATCGAGGAGGGCTGCCCGGTGCGCCTGTGCAAGGGCGCCTACAAGGAGCCGACGTCGGTGGCGTTCGCCGACAAGGCCGACGTGGACCGCAACTACGCGGCGCTCATGGAGCGCCTCCTGCTGGCGGGCAGGCGGCCCGCCCTGGCCACCCATGACCCACGGCTCATCGGGCGCGCTGTCGAGATCGCGGAGCGCGAGGGCATCGCCCGCGACCGCTTCGAGTTCCAGATGCTCTACGGCGTGCGGCGCGACCTGCAGGACCGGCTCGTGGCCGCCGGCTACGGCGTTCGCGTCTACGTGCCGTTCGGCACCGAGTGGTACCCGTACTTCATGCGCCGCCTCGCCGAGCGGCCGGCCAACGTGGCGTTCATCCTCCGGAGCCTGACGCGGGAGCAGGCCGGCGCCCACTGAGGCTCCCGGCCGGCAGCACGGGTCGGCGCGGCCCGCCCACACCTGGCGCACCGGCTCGCGGAGCGACCCGCCCGCCGGGCCGTGCGTGCGGACGGGCCTACGTCCCGGGGACGCCCCGTGCGGCGAGCGCCGTGAGGTGCTCCTCGTCATGGTCGGCAGCGACCCGCATCAGGTCGGCCACGTCGAGCCGGCCATAGGTGCCGTGGACGCCGGACCGAGCCCAGCCGGCCTCGTCGAGCAGGGCGAGGCGCACCAGCGTCTCGGCGCGCGCCTCGGCGAACAGCGCCCCGGCCCCGTCCGTGGTGGCCGCGGACGGGTCGTCCGGCGGGCCGGGTTCCGTCCAGGCCCACGACGGCTCGCCGTCCGACTGGAGCGTGTCGAGCCGCGCCTGCCAGACCGCCCGCTCGACGGCGGCCAGGTGGGCGAGCACCTGGGGACCACTCGCCTGCCGGCGGCCCGAGCGCGGCCTCGTCGCGGCCCACGCGGCGCGCCTCTGACGCGAGGCGCATCGGCGCGCGTGCAAGCCGCTCCAGCAGCGCGTCCCGAGCCCGGGAGGTCACGCCCGGAGTCTCGCGTTCCTCGGGTCCCACACCGGCTCGGCGAGCACCGTGGCCCGGCGCCGCTCGCCCAGCAGGGCCACCTCGAGCGCCGTGCCGGGCGCCTCGTGGCCGGTCTGGACGTAGGCGTACGCGAGGCTCTTGCCCGTGGCGTGCCCGTACCCGCCCGACGTGGTCACGCCGATCGGCTCCCCGCCGGCGAACACCGGCTCGCCGCCGGCGACGTCGAAGTCGACCGCGTCCACATCGAGGTAGACCAGGTGCGTGGCCACGCCGTTCGCCATCGCCGCCTCGACGGCCGCCCGGCCGGTGAACTCGCGGTCCAGCTTCACGAACCGCATCGTGTCGGCCTCGACCGGGGTGATCTCGTTGGTGAGCTCGGCGCCCCAGCCCTTGTAGCCCTTCTCGACGCGGAGGCTGTTCATCGCGTACAGGCCGAAGTCCGCGATGCCCAGCGGCTCGCCCGCGGCCCACACGGCGTCGTAGAGCGCCGCGACGTGCTCTATCGGCACGTGCAGCTCCCAGCCCAGCTCGCCCACGTAGTTCACCCGCAGCGCCTTGACCGGCACGCCGGCCACCTCGATCTCGCGGCCGGTCAGCCACGGGAACGCCGCGCTGCTGAGGTCCGTCGAGGTCAGCGTGGACAGCAGGTCGCGCGAGCGCGGCCCGGCCACGATCAGCGTCGTGAACTCGTCGGTGCGGTCGGTGATCGTCACGTCCTCGCCGGGGCGGACCGCTCCGCGCAGCAGGTCGAGGTCGCGCTGGTACGCCAGAGCGCCCGACAGCAGGAAGAACCGGTCCGGCGCGAGGCGGGTGATCGTGGTCTCGGTGGCGAAGCGGCCGTTCTCGGACAGGGCGTGGGCGAGGACGATGCCGCCCACCCGGGGCATCCGGTTGGCGTAGACGCGGTTGAGGAACGCCTCGGCGTCGGCGCCGTGGACGCCGTAGGTCGCGAAGCTGGGCAGTTCCATGACGCCCACCCGCTCCCGCACGGCTGCGCACTCGGCGGCCACCACCGGGAACGTGTTGTTCCGCCGGAACGTGGCCTCCTCCTCGCGCCCGTCGAGGCTGAACCACTTCGGCCGCTCCCAGCCGAAGCCCTCGGTGAACACGCAGCCCTTGGCGGCGAGCTTCTCGTACAGCGGCGTCTTCTTGGCCGGCCGGCCCTCCGGCCGCTCCTCGCCGGGCGGGATCAGCCGGTACATGTCCCAGTACTCGCGGTGGGCCTTGGCCTGGACCCAGGCCTTGTCCGCGAAGTCGCCGTAGCGGCGCGGGTCCATGCCCAGCATGTTGATCTCCGCGTCGCCGTGGACCATCTGCTGGGCGAGGAACCGGCCGCAGCCCGGGCCCTGGGCGATGCCGATGCCGGTGCCGGTGGCCAGCCAGAAGTTGCGCACGCCCGGCGCCGGGCCCACCAGCGGGTTGCTGTCGGGCGTGTGGCTGATGGCGCCGTTCACCACTCGCTTGATGCCCGCGTCGGCGAAGATCGGCATCCGCTCCATGACCCGCTCCAGGTTGGGCAGGATTCGGTCGAGCTGGGCGTCGAACAGCTCGTGGTCGGACTCCCAGGGCGGCGTCCCGCCGCCCCAGGCCTCCTCGGTGTCGTGGTCCTCGTAGATCCCGATGAGGCCGGACTTCTGCTCCTGCCGGTAGTAGGACGAGGCCCACGGGTCGCGCATCACCGGGATCTCCCCGTCACGCTCCTCGAACTCCCTGACCGGCCCGGTCACCACGTACTGGTGCTTGATGTTGGCGAACTGCGTGGACACCCCGAGCCAGGCCGACACCTTGTCGGCGTAGCAGCCCGCCGCGTTGACCACGTGCTCGGCCGTGATGTCGCCCTGCTCGGTGCGGACCAGGAACTCGCCGCTGGGCAGCAGCTCCACCCCCAGCACCCGGTTGTGCCGGCTGATGGTCGCGCCCAGGCCCCGGGCGAGCTTGGACATCGCGTTGCAGGCCGAGCTGGGGTCCACGTACCCGTCGTCGAGCGTCCAGGCGCCGGCCAGCACGCCCTCGGTGGTGACGAACGGGTTGATCCGGCGGATCTCGTCCGGGCCGATGACCTGCATCCGGAAGCCCATCAGCGCGGCCACGCCCTCGACCCGCTTGAAGTGGTCGAGCTCCATCTGGTTGGTGGCGAACCGGATGCCGCCGGTCGCGTGCCAGCCCGTGGCCTCCCCGGTCATGCCCTCGAGCTTGGCGTACAGCTCGTTGGAGTAGGCGTGGACCTTGGCGAGGGTGTAGTTGGCGATGAACGACGGGCACTGGCCGGCGGCGTGCCAGGTGGAGCCGGAGGTCAGCTCGCCCTTCTCCACCAGGACCGTGTCGGTCCAGCCCTCGAGCGCCAGCCCGTACTGCAGGCTGATCCCCATGACCCCGCCGCCGATGATGACGACGCGCGCGTGGCTGTTCACGATGCCTCCTCCGCCCCGCGGCCCCGGGGCCCTGTCGCTGGCAGTCTGGCTAGGCCCGGATGCGGGCGTTGGTCGGGTCGTAGGGGGCCCGGAGGGACGCGCTGGCGGAGAACCGCTGGGTGGCGATCTCCAGCTCGTACCGGCCCGCGGCGATCCACTCGGGTGTCACCGGGCCGTCCTTGCGGCGGACGTAGCCGAGGCCGATGGACTGGCCGATCGTGTGGCCGAACATCGCCGAGGTGATCCAGCCCACCAGCTCGCCGTCGCGCCAGATCGGCTCGTTGTGGTACATCAGCGGCTCGGGATCGTCGAGGACGAACACCGCGAGGCGCTTGTTCGCGCCCTGCTCGCGCTGGCGGAGCAGCGCCTCGCGGCCGATGAAGCCGCCGG
Organism: Chloroflexota bacterium; assembly: GCA_021787395.1. Taxonomy (GTDB): domain Bacteria; phylum Chloroflexota; class Limnocylindria; order Limnocylindrales; family CSP1-4; genus CAIXZV01. Next base: position 3,130 of record JAJYLZ010000024.1, on the reverse strand, counting down.
CCTTGTCCCAGGCGGCGGTGAAGGCGAGGCCCGATTCGACGAGGGTGTCCTCGTCGCTCATGTCGTGGCCCCAGTGGCGGTACGCCTTCTCCATGCGCAGGCTGTTGAGCGCGTGGTAGCCGGCGTGGACGAGCCCGAACGGACCGCCCGCCTCGACGATCGTGTCGTAGACGTGGGTCGCGAACTCGCTCGGGACGTAGAGCTCCCAGCCCAGCTCGCCCACGTAGGTGGTGCGGGCCGCCCGCGCGAAGGCGTAGCCGAGGTCGATCTCGCGGGCCGTGCCGAACGGGAAGGCCGCGTTCGAGAGATCGGCGTCGGTCAGCGTCGCGAGGAACTCGCGCGAGCGCGGGCCCATGATCGAGATGACCGCCTCGCCGGAGGTGACGTCGGTGACGGCGACGCGGGCGTCGGGGTCCATGTTCCGGACCAGCCAGTCCTGGTCGCGGACGGTCTGGGTGCCCGTGGTGACCACCAGGAAGCGGTCCTCCGCGAGGCGCGTGACCGTCACGTCCGCCTCCACGCCGCCGCGCTCGTCGCACCACTGGGTGTAGACGATGCGGCCCGGCTCGACGTCGATGTTCGCGGTGCAGATGCGGTTCAGCTCGCGCGCGGCATCCCGGCCCTGCACCAGGAGCTTGCCGAAGCTGGTCTGGTCGAACAGGGCCACGCCCTCGCGCGTGGCGCGGTGTTCGTCGGCCGAGTACGGGAACCAGTTCTGGCGCCCGTAGCTGTACTCGTAGCGGGGCTCCACCCCGGCCGGCGCATACCAGTTGGCGCGCTCCCAGCCGGAGACCTCGCCGAAGCAGGCGCCGCGGGCCGCCAGCCGGTCGTGGAGCGGCGAGCGGCGGACGCCGCGGGCGGTCTCGACCTGGAAGAACGGCCAGTGCATCTCGTACAGCAGCCCCAGGGTCTCGGTGGTCCGCTGGTACAGGTAGCGCCGGTTGCGCTGGAAGGGCATGAACCGGCGGATGTCCACCTCCCAGAGGTCCATCGGCGGGCGCCCGTCCACCACCCAGTCGGCCACGGCGCGGCCCGCGCCGCCGCCCGACGCGAAGCCGACCGAGTTGAACCCGGCCGCCACGAAGTAGCCGCCGAGCTGCGGCGCCTCGCCCAGGATGTAGCGGTCGTCGGGCGTGAAGCTCTCGGGGCCGTTGAAGAACAACTGGATGCCCACCTGCCCGAAGACCGGGATGCGGTTGGCCGCCTTGACGATGTACGGCTCGAGGTGGTCCCAGTCCTCGGGCAGGGTCAGGAACTCGGCGTCATCGGGGATGCCGTCCGTGGCCCACGGCTTCGCGCCCGGCTCGAAGAAGCCGACCATGAGCTTGCCGGCCTCGTTGCGCACGTACGCCTGCTCGTCGGGCATCCGCAGCACGGGCAGGTCCGGGGTCAGGGCGTCGATAGGCTCGGTGATCAGGTAGAAGTGCTCGGCCGCGTGGAGCGGGACCACGATGTCGTCCTGCCCGGCCAGCTGGCGCGCCCACATGCCGGTGCAGTTGACGACGTACTCGCAGTCGATGGTGCCGCGCTCGGTCTCCACGCCCGCGACCCGGCCGTCGCGCCGGACGATGCGGGTGACCCGGGTGTTCTCGAACACCCTCGCGCCCGCCATCTTGGCCGCCTTGGCCAGGGCCATCGTCGTGTCGGTCGGGTTGGCCATGCCGTCGCCGGGGATGAACGCGGCCCCGATGATCCCGTCGGTGTTGAGCAGCGGCCACATCTCGCCCAGGCGCTCGGGGCCGATGAACTCCATGTCCACGTTGGTCAGGCGGGCCATCGAGGCGTTGCGCCGGATCTCCTCCCAGCGCCCCGGCGTGTGGGCCACCAGCAGCGATCCGTGCTGGAGGAAGCCGGTGCCGTCCCCCGTCCGCCGCTCGAGCTCGCGGAACATGTCCTTCGCGTAGCTCGCGAGGACGGTCATGTTGTAGGTGGCCCGCAGCTGGCCGACGAGCCCGGCCGCGTGCCACGTCGTGCCGCTGGTCAGGCGCTTGCGCTCGAGCAGGACGACGTCCGTCCAGCCGCGCTCGGCCAGGTGGAACAGGACGCTCGTGCCCACGATCCCGCCGCCGATGACGACGACCCGGGCGGACTTCGGGAACTCGGGCGCAGCGGCGCCCCCGGTGGTGGCGACGGGCGACCCGTCCGGCATCGTGGTCGACTCCTCGTGCTCTGGAGATGCCAACGGCAGCCCCGAGACCTGCCCGGGGGCGCAATCGTAACACCGCAATATTAGAAATTCCGCGCGATGTCGCGCGGGGCTACGGCCGCGGGCGCAGGGCGGCGCGAGCGGTCTCGAGCATCAGGCGGCGGAGGTGCTCGGTGTCGAGTCCGGGCGCCTGGATCGCGGTGCCCAGCGACGCCCCGTCACCGAGGATGATGAACAGGTCCACGATCTCCTCGACAGGGGCGGCCGGGTCGAACGCGCCGGCGGCGATCCCCTCCTCGATCACCGCGCGGAACGGCGGGCGCCAAGCGTCGTAGAAGCGGTCGAGCTTGGACCGCAGCGCATCGTCGCGCGCCATGGCGCAGAACTCGATCCAGATCCGCGAGCGCCACATGGCGGGCTCGGGCAGCGAGGCGTAGAGCAGCGCCACCACCCTGGACCACGGGTCTCCGTCGCTGGGGACCGCGTCCGTCCAGGCGCGCAGGCGCCGCTCGGCGGACCAGTCGAACAGCTCGGCGATCAGCCGGTCTCGCGTGTCGAAGTAGTGCTGGACGGTGCCGATGGACACGCCGGCCGCGCCGGCGACGTCCCGGAGGCGGCTGCGCTCGACGCCGTGCGTCACCAGCAGGGCCTCCGCAGCGGACAGGATCCTCTCCCGCTGGGCCTGTCGCTGCGCCTCGTTGCGGGGCCGGCCGGCCATGCTCCCTCCGGGGTAGGGGTGTTTGTAATACGGGAGTATGACGGTCAACGACCCGCGGTGCGGGCGCTGCCCGTGCAGTCGGGCCGCTCGCCCGGCGAGTGAGCTGCCGACGAGAGCGCGCATCTGGCGCTGCCGCGCGGTCGGGCCGCTCGCCCGGCGAGAGAGCTGCCGCCGAGAGCGCGCGTCTGGCTCGCCCAGCGAGCCCCATGGCGGCGCCCGCATCCGGCCGACTCGCCAGACGCTCACGGCGGACACCCGGGCGTGCG
>JAJYLZ010000080.1 GCA_021787395.1 Chloroflexota bacterium | reverse complement strand
GCCGCGGCGTGCCGAGCGTCCGGTCTGGGCGGGGGCGCCCGCGCTCGGGACCCCTGCCGCCCGGGCCGCCCCGGCCCCGCGCGCCGCCGCCCCACTGGTCCCGGTCGTGCGGACGGTCAGCCACCGGACGCCACCGTTCGGCGCCAGCGCTGCCCGTCGCGCGTGTCCTCGACGGCGATGCCGCGCTCGGCCAGCTCGTCGCGCAGTCGGTCGGACTCGGCCCACTGCCTCGCCGACCGGGCGGCCGCGCGCGCCTCGAGCATCGCGGCCAACTCGGGCTCCAGCTCGTCGGCCGGCGGGGCGGCGACCCCCAGCACCGCGTCGAGCTCGCGCAGGAAGGTCGCGGCGTGTGCGGCGTCGGCCGTGGACAGCGTCCGGTCGGCGAGCCGGCGGTTGAGCTCGCGGACGCCCTCGAACAGGGCGGCCAGCGCCTCGGAGATGTTGAGGTCGTCGTCGAGCCCCGCCTCGAAGCCGGCGCGGACGCCGGACAGGAGGCCAGGCAGCGTGCTGTCGTCGGCGCGGTCCTCCCGGTAGGCGGCGAGCGCGGCCAGCAGCGCATCGAGGCGGTCCACGGCGGCGGCGGCGGCCGGCAGCGATTCGTCGGTGTAGTTGAGCGGTGCCCGGTAGTGGACCGAGATCAGCGCGTAGCGCAGCGCCCTCGGCGAGACGCCGGCCGCCAGCAGGTCCGCCACCCGCTCGATGTTCCCCTTGGACTTCGCCATCTTCTCGCCGCCCAGGCGGAGGTGCGCGCAGTGCATCCAGGTCCGGACGAACGGCTTGCCGGTCGCCGCCTCGGACTGCGCGATCTCGTCCTCGTGGTGCGGGAACACGAGGTCCACGCCGCCGGTGTGGATGTCGAACGACGGCCCGAGGTGGGTCATGCTCATCGCCGAGCACTCGATGTGCCAGCCCGGCCGGCCCGGCCCGATGGGCGTGTCCCACGACGGCTCGCCGGGCTTGGGGCCCTTCCACAGCGCGAAGTCGCGGACGTCGTCCTTGCCGTACTCGTCGGACTCCACGCGCTCGCCCACGCGCATGGCCTCCGGGTCCAGGCGGGCGAGCCGCCCGTACGCCGGCCACGACGCGATCCGGAAGAACCAGGATCCGTCCTCGGTCTGGTAGGCGTGCCCCGCGTCGCGCAGCCGGGCGACCAGGTCCGCGATCTGCGGGATGTGCTCGGTGGCCCGCGGCAGCACGTCCGGGCGGGTCATGCCGAGCGCCGACGCGTCGGCGAGGAAGCGCGTCGCGTACCGGTCCGCCAGCTCGCCCGTGGAGACGCCCTCGGCGGCGGCGCCCCGGATGATCTTGTCGTCGATATCGGTCAGGTTCATCGCCCACGTGACGCGCAGGCCGCGGTAGCGCAGGTAGCGGACGAGGAGGTCGGCGAACAGGAACGACCGGAAGTTGCCGATGTGCGCTGGCCCGTAGACCGTGGGCCCGCAGGTGTAGACGCGGACGTGGCCGGGCTCGAGGGGCTCGAGCGGGCGGACCTCGCCGGTGAGCGTGTCAGCGAGACGGACGGTCATGCGGTTCCCTCGACGGTGGCGACGGCCCGAGCGGCGATCGACCGGCCGGCGCCCTCGTCGCCGGCGAGATTGCCCGTCGAGGCCTTCACGTTGACGGCGGCCGCCGGGAGTCCCAGCAGGTCCGCGATGGCGGCTCGCATCTCGTCCAGGTGGCTGCCCAGCCTGGGACGCGCGCCGATGATGACGATGTCGACCGATGCGGGCCGGCAGCCGGCCGCCGCGAGGCGCGCCACCACCTCGCGCAGCAGATCACGGCTGGCGATCCCCCGGGGGGTCCGGGCGTCGGGCGGGAAGAGTCGTCCGAGGTCGCCCTGGCCGGCGGCGCCGAGCAGTGCGTCGGCGACCGCGTGGAGGGCCACGTCGCCGTCCGAGTGGCCGGCCAGCCGCGGTGCGCGGGCGATCTCGATCCCGCCCAGGCGCAGGCCGGCGCCGGGGCCGAACGGGTGGCTGTCGTGGCCGAATCCCACCCGGACGGGTGCAGGGGCGGGCGCCACCGGGTCGCGGCGCCCGTCGTCGAGCGCGGTCACGACGAGGCTCCTCGGTCAGTTGGGGGTCGCATGGTCGGAAATGGTACAGGCCGTCGGCGGTCGGGCCCGCCGAGGCCGGCGCCGGCGGCCGGCCGAGCGGTGGCAGGTGAGCCGATGCCCCGGGCGCGGCACCGCCTGGGGGCGTCCGGGGCGGGGCTGCCGCCCCCGGCGATCAGTCAGGAGACGCGCGGCTGCGCGAAGATCATCCGCCCTGCCACGGTCTGGAGCACGCGGGTCACGTTGACCTCGAGCTCGGTGTCGATCAGCTTGGCGCCGCCCTCGACCACCACCATCGTCCCGTCATCGAGGAAGCCGACGCCCTGCCCGGGCTCCTTGCCCTCCTGGATCACGCGGACCCGGAGCTCCTCGCCAGGCAGCACCGCCGGCTTCACCGCGTTCGCCAGCGAGTTGATGTTCATGACGCGGACGCCCTGGAGCTCGGCCACGCGGTTGAGGTTGAAGTCGTTGGTGAGGACGACGCGGCTCCGCCGCTTCGCCAGCTCCACCAGCCGGGCGTCCACCTCGGTCACGCCCGGCGTCTCGTCGGCGACGATCTCCACGGGCGTGCGGGCCTCGCGCTGCATCCGGGACAGGATCTCGAGGCCGCGGCGCCCGCGGTTCCGGCGGAGGCTGTCGGAGCTGTCCGCGATGTGCTGCAGCTCCTCGAGCACGAACCGCGGCACGATCAGCGTGCCGTAGACGAAGCCGGATTCGACGATCTCCGCGATCCGGCCGTCGATCAGCACGCTGGTGTCCACGACGATCTGCGGCTCCGCCTCCGTGGAGGCGGTGCCGGGCTTCGGGCGGCGGATGATCCCGGCGCCCTCGGCGGCCGCGATCAGGTCGTTGCGCTTGGCCACCGTGAGCCCCATCATGCCCAGCCCCATGAACAGGCTGATGCCCAGCGGCAGCCAGGTCCCGGCCGGGCCGGACAGCTGCGCCAGCGGCAGGCTGAGCAGCAGGCCCAGGAGCAGCCCGATGAACAGGCCCAGGACGGCCGTCACGAACTCGGCGGTGGACAGCTCCTGGACATGGGCCACCAGCCACTGCGCCGGCACGATCGTCAGGTACGGCAGCACGCCGAAGCCGACGACCAGCCACGCGACGGTCCAGGCCGCCACGATGAACCCGCCGTAGGAGGTCCGGTCCAGTTCAGCCGCGCCGGCCGCGAGCACGAGGCCGATCAGGGCCCCGAGCGCCGCGCCCAAGACTCGGATGGTGCGGATCACGACAACCTCGACAGCAGGTCACGCCGCCACCCAGGCGACCGGAGGGCGAGCCTAGCACGCCCGTGAGCGGGGGCGCATGGACCGAACGTCAGGCTTGGCGGCGGCGCGAGCGGGCGCGCCCGTGGGTCACCGGCCGGTCAGCGCTCGCGGTCCGCCGGGCCTGTGCCCTGGGCGAGCGCCAGGCGGATGGCCTCGGCCAGTGAGCCCGCCGTGACCACCTCCAGCGCATCGACGCGCGCGGGGGCGCGGCCGCCGGCGCGCGGGACGATGGCGCGGGCGAAGCCGAGTCGGGCCGCCTCGCGCAGGCGCCGCTCGAGTCCGCTCACCGACCGCAGCTCGCCCAGCAGGCCGACCTCGCCGATCGCGACGGTGCCGGCCACCAGCGGCCGGTCGCGGTACGACGAGGCCAGCGCCAGCGCGAGCGGCAGGTCGAGGCCGGGCTCGTCCACCGCCAGGCCGCCGGCCAGGTTCGCGTAGACGTCGTGGCCGGCGAGGCCGATCCCCGCGCGGCGCCCGAGCACCGCGACCAGGAGCGCGAGGCGGTTCGGGTCCACGCCCGACGCCGTGCGGCGGGGGGAGGGCGCGGCGGTCGGCGCGGCGAGCGCCTGCACTTCCACCATGAGCGGCCGCGTCCCCTCGAGCACGGGCGCAGGCACGCTGCCCGGCGCCGGGCCGTCGTGCTCGCCGAGGAAGGCTCTCGCAGGGTCCGGCACCTCAGCCAGGCCGCGCTCGCCCATCTCGAACACGCCCACCTCCTCGGTGGAGCCGAACCGGTTCTTGGCGGCGCGCAGCAGGCGCAGGGCGCCGCTCCGGTCGCCCTCGATGGACAGGACTGCGTCGACGAGGTGCTCGAGGGTCTTCGGCCCCGCCAGCGTGCCGTCCTTGGTCACGTGGCCCACCAGCACCACCGGAATGCCCTCGCCCTTGGCCAGCTCCATCAGGCGCAGCGCCACCTCGCGCACCTGGCCGACGCTGCCGGGCGCCCCGTCGAGCTCCTCCGATCCGACGGTCTGCACCGAGTCCACCACGAGCAGCCCGGGGCGCTCCTCGCGGGCCAGGTCCACGATCCGGCCGACGCCGGTCTCAGCGACCACGCGGACGGCGTCGCCCACCCGGCCCGAGGTCAGGCCGAGTCGCTGGGCCCGCAGGCGGACCTGCCCGGACGACTCCTCGCCAGTTGCGTAGAGGACGCCGGCACCGGCTGCGATGCCCGCGGCCACCTGGAGGAGCAGCGTGGACTTGCCGATCCCGGGCTCCCCGCCGAGGAGCACCACGGACCCCGCCACGAGGCCGCCGCCGAGCACCCGGTCAAGCTCGCCGATGCCGACGGGCGTCCGGATCGGAGCGGACGCATCGGCGTGCGAGAGCGGAACGGGCGCCGCTGCGCCGCCGAATGGTGCTGCGGCGGACGCGTGGGGGCGGGGCGCTTCGCGGACGACCGTCTCCACGAGCGTGTTCCATGCGCCGCACCCGCGGCACTGGCCCTCCCAGCGCAGCACCGAAGCGCCGCAGCTCTGGCAGACGTAGCGGCTCTGGGCGCGGGCCACGGGCAGCGATCCGCGCCGCCGTCAGGCTTCGACCGGCGTCTTCGCCTCGACCGCCGCGATGACGAGCCCCTTGCCGTCGGGGTCCAGATCGACGCTGATGGTGTCGCCTTCGTGGTAGCGGCCCAGCAGCAGGTGCTCCGCGAGCGGGTCCTCGATCAGGTTCTGGATCGTCCGGCGAAGCGGCCTGGCCCCGTATGCCTGGTCGTAGCCCAGCTTGATCACGTGCTCCTTGGCCGCGGTCGTGACGTCGAGCGCCATGCCCTGGGCCTTGAGCTGGTCGCGGACCCGCTTGAGCATCAGGTCCACGATCTGGCCGATCTCCTCGACCGTGAGGCTCCGGAACACGACCGTCGCGTCGATGCGGTTGAGGAACTCCGGGCGGAAGTTCTGCTTGAGCTCCGCCTGGACCTTCTCCTTCATCAGCTCGTAGCTGGCGGCCTGGCGCGCCTCGACGGTGTCGCCCATCGCCCGGAAGCCCAGCGAGGAGTTGGTCTGGATCTTCGCGGCCCCGAGGTTCGAGGTCATGATGATGATCGTGTTGCGGAAGTCGACGCGGCGTCCCTTGGCGTCGGTGAGGTGCCCGTCCTCGAGGATCTGGAGGAGGATGTTGAACACCTCGGCGTGGGCCTTCTCGATCTCGTCGAGCAGGATGACCGCATAGCTCTTGCGCCGGACGGCCTCCGTGAGCTGGCCGCCCTCGTCGAACCCGACGTAGCCTGGTGGCGCCCCGACCAGCCGGCTCACGTTGTGGCGCTCCATGAACTCGCTCATGTCGATCTTGATGAGCGTGTCCTCGGAGCCGAACATGAACTCGGCGAGGGCCTTGGCGAGCTCCGTCTTGCCGACGCCCGTCGGGCCCAGGAAGACGAACGAGCCGATCGGGCGCTTGGGGTCCTTGAGGCCCGCCCGGGCGCGCCGGACCGCGCGCGACACGATCTCGATCGCCTCCTCCTGACCGATCAGGCGATGGTGGAGCACCTCCTCCATCTTGAGCAGGCGCTCCGACTCCTCCTGCGCGATGCGCGTCACCGGGATCCCGGTCCACATCGCCACGACCTGGGCGATCTCCTCGTCGTCGACCTTGGGCGGCTCGCCGGACTGCGTCTGCTGCCATGCGGCGCGCAGCGTGTCCACCGCCTCGCGGCTGGCGGCCTCCTGCTCGCGCAGCGTGGCCGCCTGCTCGTACTCCTGGGCGCTGATCGCCGCGTCCTTCTCCTTGGTGATCCGGTCCAGCTCCTTCTGGGCGGCCCGCAGGTCGGGCGGCTGCGAGGAGTGGCGGAGGCGGACCCGGCTCGACGCCTCGTCGATCAGGTCGATCGCCTTGTCCGGCAGGTGGCGGTCGGTGATGTAGCGGATCGAGAGGTCGGCGGCGGCACGCACCGCCTCATCGGTGATCACGACCTTGTGGTGCTGCTCGTAGCGCTCGCGGATCCCGACCAGGATCTCGATCGTCTGCTCGAGCGTCGGCTCCTCCACCATGACCGGCTGGAAGCGACGCTCGAGGGCGGCGTCCTTCTCGATGTACTTGCGGTACTCGTCGAGCGTGGTGGCGCCGATGCACTGGAGCTCGCCGCGGGAGAGGGGCGGCTTGAGGATGTTCGCCGCGTCGATCGCTCCCTCGGCAGCGCCAGCCCCGACGAGGGTGTGGAGCTCGTCGATGAACAGGATCGCGTCGTTGGTGTTGCGCAGCTCCTCGATGATCTTCTTGAGCCGCTCCTCGAACTCGCCGCGGTACTTGGTGCCGGCCACGAGCGAGCCGATGTCGAGCGTCAGCACCCGCTTGTTGAGCAGGATGTCCGGCACGTCGCCGGCCACGATCCGATGGGCGAGGCCCTCGGCGATGGCCGTCTTGCCGACGCCCGGCTCGCCGATCAGGGCCGGGTTGTTCTTGGTCTTGCGGCCCAGGATCTGGATGACCCGCTCGATCTCCTTCTCGCGGCCGATCACCGGGTCCAGCTTGTCGGCACGCGCGGCCTCGGTCAGGTTGATGCCCAGCGCGTCCACGGTCGGGGTCTTGCTCGCGCGCTTGGTCTCCTGGGCCGGGCCCGCGGACGAGCTCTGCGACAGGACCCGGATGACCTCGTGGCGGACCTTGTCGAGGTTGACGCCCAGACTCTCGAGCACGCCGGCGGCGATGCCCTCACCCTCGCGGACCAGGCCGAGGAGCAGGTGCTCAGTGCCGATGTAGTTGTGGCCCAGCCGGCGCGCCTCGTCGATGGCCAGCTCGATCACCCGCTTCGCGCGCGGCGTGAGCCCCACCTCGCCCACGACCGGGCGGTCGCCCCGCCCGATGATGAACTCGACCGCGGTCCGGACCTTGGGGAGCTCGACGTTCATGTTCTCGAGCACCCGCGCGGCGACGCCTTCGCCCTCGCGGACGAGGCCGAGCAGCAGGTGCTCGGTGCCGATGTAGTTGTGGTTGAACCGCTGCGCCTCGTCCTGCGCGAGCGTCAGGACCTTGCGTGCCCGGTCGGTGAATTTGTCGAAGCGGTCCATTCGCGGTGCCTTGCTCTAGCGTCGGTCGCGGGGGGACGCCGACCTGCGGGCCATGCTAGCACCACCGCCCCCGCGTGGCGCTGGGCGACACGGCGCACCGGCCGCGGCCCGTCCGGGACCTCGGCAGCCCGGGCACGGGACGACCCGCCGGGGTCCGGCGGGTCGTCGGCTGGTTCGAGGTATGGGCGTCGGTGGGACCGACGTGCGGCTCAGGCCTCCTCGGCCGCCGCGGGCGCGTCGGGCTCCGGCTCGGCCGCAGCGGCGGGCGCCGCCGCCTCCGGCTCGGCCGCAGCGGCCACTTCCGCCGCCTCCGGCTCGGCCTCGACGGTCTTGGCCTGCTCGGCCTCGGCAGCGGCGAGCTGCGCCCGGACCTGGGCGAACGCCCCGGCCAGGGTGGTGTCGATGCCGCCTTCGGGCTCGGCGTGCGTATCCGACGGCGAGTAGCCGCGGTCCGGGCGCTCGCGGCGCTCGCGGCGCTCGCGGCGCTCGCCCGAGGGCATCGGCGTCGGCACCATACCGGGCTCGGGGGCCGGCCGGGCCGGCGGCTCCTCGGCCTGCTTGAGGCTGAGGCCCAGGCGGTGGCGCTCGGAGTCGAGGCTGATGATCTTGAGCTTGAGGACCTGGCCCTCGTGGACCACGTCACCCGGATGGGCGACGCGCTGGTGGGACAGCTCGCTGATGTGGATCAGGCCCTCGAGGCCCTCGCGCACCCGCACGAAGGCGCCGAAGTTCACCAGCTTGGTGACCGTGCCGTCGATGACGTCGCCGACCTTGAAGTCCGCGACGGTCGACTCCCACGGGTCGGGCTGCAGCCGGCGGATCGAGAGGCTGATCCGGCCGCGCTCGTGGTTGATGTCGATGACCTCGGCCTCGACCTCGTCGCCGACCTTGTAGCCGGCCTCGGGGTTGTTGACCTTGTTCCAGCTGAGCTCGCTCTTGTGGACGAGCCCGTCGATCCCGCCGAGGTCGATGAAGATGCCGAACGGCGCGATCGAGCGCACGTTGCCGGTGACCTTCTGGCCGACCTGCAGGCTGCTGAACAGCTCGTCCCGCTTCTCGCGGCGCTCCTCGTAGAGGGCGACCTTCTCGGACAGGATGAGCCGGTTGGCCTTGCGGTTGACCTCGAGGATCTTGAGCCGGAGCTTGCGGCCGATGTACGGCTGGAGCTTCTCGGCGATCTCCTGGGCGGCGTCGCGCGGCTGCTCGTTCTGCGGCCGGCGCGGGAAGTCCACGATCTGGCTGATCGGCACGAAGCCGCGGATGCCGCAGTCGACGATCAGGCCGCCCTTGTTGTGGTCGATGACCGGGGCGTCGATGATCGTGCCCGCCTCGAACAGCTCCTGCATCGCGCGCCACTTGCGCTCGAGGCCGGCCCGGCGGAGCGAGAGGACCACGTGGCCCTCGGGCGACTCCGGCTGCAGCACGTACACCAGGACCACGTCGCCGATGTTGAGCTGCGGTGCGGTCTCGGCATGGCGGCCGAAGAGCTCGCGGTTGCTGACCACGCCCTCGGACTTGGCGCCGATGTCGACGAGGATCTCGTCCTTGTCGATCCGGACGACCGTGCCCTCGACGACATCGCCGTGCTTGAAGCTCTTGATGTCGGCGTTCTGCTCGGCGAGCAGCTCCTCCATCGTGGTGGGCTCAGGCCCGGCCGGACGGGCCGGCATGATGGCGATCTCGCCCTCGTCCTCGAGGGCGGCGGGCGGCGCGTCGGCGGCCTCGTCCTGCGGGGACTCCTCGGGCTCGGGAGCGGTCTCGGGAGCGGTCTCGGTGGTGGCGGGCTCGTCGACGACCGCGGTCGCGACGGTCTCTGCCGGCACCGGGTTCTCGACGGAGGCGACCGCCTCCGGCTCCGGCGCGGGCCCGCCCTGCTGCTCTTCGGTCAAGGTGATCCAGTCTCCTTGGGTGGATTCAGCCGCCTGGAATCGCGAACGGCCGCCGAGCCGAGCCCGGGGCCGTCTTGCAGCGGAGATGGATCGTGGATCGGGTCAGCCGGCGGTCCGCTCCTTCGCTGGGACGACGTGTGGGCAGGGCTCTTCAACTGTGCGCGCCAGACAGGCCCGGAGAGTCTAGCACCCCCACAGCACCGGTACAATCGCCGCCCGTGCCGGAACTCCCCGACCTCGAGGTCGTCGCCGATGCGCTCCACGCGGCCCTCGCCGGGCGACCGGTGACTGCGGCGCGGGCCACCATGCCCCTCTCGGTGCGGGGCACGCCCGCCGAGCTCGCGGCCCTGATCGGGCAGCGCCTCGAGCGCGTCGCGCGGCGCGGCAAGTTCCTCGACCTCGAGTTCACCGGCGGCCGGATGGTGGTGAACCCGATGCTCACCGGGCGCTTCCAGCTGGCCGCGCGCGGCGAGAAGGCGCCCGGCGGGACCGCACTGGAGCTGCGATTCGGCGCCCGCCAGGCGGGCCCTCCCGACGCGGCGGCCTGGACCGCGGACGCGGCATGGCTGCCGGACGGCGAGGCGGAGCCGTACCTGCGCTATCGAGATCCCACCCAGATGGGCAAGGTGTACCTCGTGCCCGCGGGCGTCGAGCGCGTCGTGCCGGGTCGGGGCGTCGGCGAGCAGGGCCCCGACGCACTCAACCCGGAGTTGACGCTCGAGGTCTGGCGCGACCGTATCCGGCGTCACCCCGGCGAGCTGAAGAACCTGCTCCGCAACCAGGCGTTCGTGGCCGGGCTGGGCAACGCCTACTCCGACGAGGTCCTGTTCGCGGCGCGGCTGGCGCCGTTCCGCAAGCGCTCGACCCTGGCCGCCGAGGAGGTGGACGCCCTGTACGCGGCCATGCGCGAGACGCTGGCCTCGTCGATCGCGATCCTGCGCGAACGCGTGCCGCCGACGTTCGAGCGGCAGGTCCGCGATCACCTCGCCGTCCACGGCCGGGGCGATGGGCCGTGTCCGCGGTGCGGGGGGCGCCTGACCCAGGTCTCGGCCGGCGGGTTCCCGACGGGCTACTGCCGGACGTGCCAGCGCTGACGGTCCGGGGGCTCAGGGGATGACCAGCACCTGCCCGGGGTGGATCGTGCGCGGATCCGCGATGTTGTTCGCCGCCACGATCGCCTTGACCGTGGTGTGGAACTTCGCGGCGATGCCGGAGACCGTGTCACCCGAGCGGACGGTGTAGGTCAGCGGGGAGGCCGCCGGCGCCGGCGTGCGGGTCGGCGCCGCGGAGGGCGAGGGCGCGGCCGTCGGCGGCGGCGTGACGATCGCGGTGGGCGACGGCACGCCGGTCGGAGCCGCGGACGGGCTCGCGTCGGCGCTGGCGATGAGA
>JAJYLZ010000023.1 GCA_021787395.1 Chloroflexota bacterium | reverse complement strand
GCCGCTCCCGGCGCAGCGCCTCGAGGGCGCGCAGCGTCGCCCGGCACGCCGGCTCCTGGCGGGCGCCGCTCGGGTGCAGGAACACGCGCAGCACGGGGAAGGCCCTGCGCCCGGCCAGCAGCAGCCTGCGCTCGATGCCCACCAGCCCCTCCTGCGCCCGGCCCGCGCCCATGTAGCCGAGGGCGGGGATGGATCGCGCCCGCCCCGTCCGCAGGTCCCGGAGCGACGCGAACGTGAGCAGGTAGCGGAAGCCGGCCGCGGCGAGGACGCCGTCGAGCTCGGGCGTGGACAGCCAGCCCGGGGCGCAGAACCCGGCGGCGTCGAGGCCGATGCGGTCGAGGACGGCGCGCCCGGCGGCCACGCGCTCGGCCGCCTGCGTGGGCGCGAGGGTCAGGAACTCCGCCGAGTCGCCGGCACTCAGGCGCGCGCGCAGCCGCGACGCGGCCGAACCGCGGAGCCGGCCCGAGGCGCGGTGGGTGAACCCGTGGAGCACGATCTCCGAGCCGGCCGCCGACTCCCGCTGCAGCAGGTCCACCAGCGCGGCGTCCCGCTCCAGCCTGTCGGTGCCGCCCTCGAGCGGGATCGCCTTGAGCACCCTCGGGGCCACCCCGATCTCGTCCAGGCGGTCGAGCAGCCAGCGCACGTCGCGTGCCGACGAGGGCGCGACGTCGTGCACGGAGACGACCATCCGGGCAGGGGCGGCGGACGAGCGGTTGGGCGCCTGGCTCACGCCAGAAGGATGCCTCGCGCGTCGTCACGGGACAAGGCGGTGCACGGCCGGAGCGGGTGCACCGGCGTGGCGGACGGTCCCAATGCCGTCCAGCAGGGGCCACCAGGCGCTTGTCACGGACGGTGGCGCGGAGCGTCATGTCCGGTGGGCTGCAGCCGCCTCCATGCGCTCCACCCATGTCGGGGCCGCCGCGGCTGAGCCCTCGGGGAGGGGGCGCCACGATGGCCGTTCCGGGTTCACATCACCTCGTGCGCGGTTCCGGGCTGGGGGCCGTCCGGGGCCTGTCGACGGCGGCGCTGCTGCGCCTCGCCGGGGCGCTCGTCGTCGCGCTGGCGGGGATGACCCTGCTCGCCGGCTGGGCGACCGACTCCTCGCTGGCCTGGTTCGCCTGGCTCGGCATCGGCGCGGTGGCCGGCCTCCTCGCCGGGTCCGCCCGGGCGACCCTCCTGGTCGCGCCGGCAGCGGTCCTCGTGTATCCCGCCTGCGCCCTCCTCGGCCGGAGCGGCACGCCGGTCCAGCCCATGCCGGAGGCGTGGGCGGCGTTGGTCCTGGTCGGCGGGATCGTGACCGCGGCCGGCTTCGCGGTCGGCGCGGCCGTGGCAGAGCGCCGTGTCGGGCGGACCGCGGTCGCGGCCGTCCTGGTCGGGCTGGTCGGCGTCGCCGCCTGGGGCGGCTACTCGGGCTACATCGGCTCCAACGAAGTGCTGGTGGCCAGCACGTCGTGGCCGCACTGCGACACGCCGATGTCCAGGTTCGGGTGGACGTACGAGGCCATCAACTACGACCCGGCGGATGACGCCCGCCTCGCGGCGGCGCCCGGCGGCCTCGAGAACTGCGCGTCGCAGGGCGCGAAGGCGGGGTCCGCGGTCGTCGCCCAGGACGGGCTCGGCATCGCCGCCTGGTACATCCCGGCGGGCAGCGGCGCCAGCGCCACGGCGCCCACCATCGTGATCTCGCCCGGCTGGAAGTCCAACAAGACCGAGGTGCTCAAGTACGCCCCGTTCTTCCACCAGCGCTTCAACCTGGTCCTGGTCGACCTCCGGAACGAGGGCCGCAGCGGCGGCTCGATGTCCACCTTCGGCTACAACGAGCGAATGGACGTCCGGGCAGTGGTGGACTGGCTGGAGCGGACCAAGCACCCGTCCTGGATCGGCGCGATGGGCAACTCCATGGGCGCGGCCACCGTGCTGGGGGAGGCCGCAGGCGACCCGCGCATCCGCGCGCTCATCCTGGACTCCATGCACGCCAAGTTTATGGACTCGTTCGCCGACGGCGCCGCCAGCGAGCGGAACCTGCCCGGGCTGCCGACGGCATGGGCCATCGTGGGCCTGTCCTGGCTGCGCTCCGGCGTGGACATCCCGGCCGTGGACCCCGTCCGGACGATCGCCGCGCTGGGCGACCGGCCCGTGCTGCTCATCCACGGCACCAACGACATCCTCGACACCGTGGACCACGCCGCCAAGCCCAACTACGCCTCGGCGCAGGCGGCCGGCGTGCCGGTGACGATCCAGTACTGCGAGGGCGGCACCCACGGCAAGCTCGTGGACAAGTGCCCGGCGCAGTGGCAGGCGTGGGTAGACCAGTTCCTCGCCGGCATCCCGGAGCTGAAGGCGGCCGGAGGCTGACGACGGCCGGGGCGAGGACGGCTCGCGAACGACGCCCGGTTCAGGAGGCGCCGCCGGTCGGCGGCGGGCCCGCCGTGACCTGCTCGGCGGCCGCGGCCGCTCGGTCCGGGTCGTAGTCTCCCGGGTTCCACGCGTAGAGCAGCGAGGTGAGGAGGGCGAACTCGCCGTTGGTCCCCCGCCAGTTCTCGGGGCCAGCGACGTTCACCATGTAGGCCGTGACGACGGACGCGAGGTCCGGGGCCCGGCCGCGGCAGGGCGTGCGGTACGCCGCCCAGGAGATCGCGTCGTTGTCCCAGAACCCGAGCTCGCGGCCGACCGCGTCCCGGTAGGCCCGCGCCCCCGACGCCGTGACGGTGGGCGAGAAGACGCCCCCGTCGCCGGTCCAGAACACCCGCACGTCGGCGGGAAGCCTCGCCTTCATGATCGCGAGGTACCGGGCGCCCTCCTCCGGGTGGCGGCCGAAGGCGGCGGCGCCGGGGATGCCGCCGTACGGCGACAGGACGGCGGACATCCGGCAGTCGGGCTCTCGACCGCGGATGTAGTCGTACAGGTCGACGTAGGCCGCCGCGTGCGCGGTCGCGAGGGCGGTCCCGTCGTCCACCGGGACGTCGTCGAAGCACAGCGCGATGCTCCGCGTCCCCGCGTCGAGCTTCTCGTCGATCCGGCGGCGCCACTCGGCCGGCCCCCAGTCGACGATCCAGTTCTGGTAGCCCATGGCGTTCATGAGCTCGACGTGGTGGTCCCGGCAGTAGGCCACCAGCTCCGGCCACGGGGTCCGGTCCACCATGCCGAGGAAGTTCGCCTTGTAGCGGACCGCGAACGCGAGCCGCCCCATGAGCACCGCCTTGGACGCCTCGGTGACGCCGACGTGCGGGAGGACGTACGGGTCGAGGATCGCCCCGCGCCGCGCGAAGCCCGGCCCGTCCTCGATCTCCGCCGCGCGCACCGACGAGCCGGCCGGCCCCGCCGCGAAGAGCTGGCCGAGCGACAGCAGGCCGTTCCAGGCGCCGGCCTCGGCCGACGCTCGCACCTCGATCGCGGCGGCCCCGCCGGGGCCGTCCGCGGAGACCGTCAGCCGGTACCCCTCTGGCGGGTAGGCCGGGTCGTCCGCGACGACCGTGACGCGGGCGGCGGCGGGCGCGTTCGAGGGGCCGGGCGCCACGGAGAGCCCGGCAGCGGCGGCGACCTCGCGGGCTCGCGCCGCGAGCGTCGCCGATGCGACACCTGTCAGGTCGAGGACGCCGATCGGGAGCAGAGGCCCGTACCGGGCGGAGACGGGCGCCGGCAGGACGACCGGGCCGGAGGGGACCGGGGCCGACGGCAGGGCCGGCGTCACGGACGGCCCGCCGCCCCGGCCGCTCGGGCTCGGCGCGCCGCTCGGCGGGCCCGACGCGGCCGGTGACGACGCGCCGGAGCCGCAGGCCGCCAGCGCCGCGGCGAGGCCCGAGATCGATAGGCCGGCCCAAGCCCCCCGCACGAGGAGGCCCCGCCGCGTCAGCACTCCCGGCCGGGCGGTCTTCGCGCCGGACATCGCCATCCCCCTTGCCCGGGCCTTGCTGGAGCCGGGCGATCAGATCGGGCCTCGAGGGCCCCGTCTCCGCCTCTCCCGACCCGACGGCGTTGCATTCCCGGAGGACGCACCTCAGGTCAGGTCGGCGATCGCCTCCTGCCAGGCGCCCATGAGCTTCACCATCCCATCGTCCACATAGGCCTCGACGACGCCGACGCGCTCGAGACAGACCTCCGCCCGCATCGTGAACCGGGCGAACTCTGGGGTCATCCGGACGCGAGCCAGCCTCTGGCGGTCGCCGCGCAGCAGCGCGAACCCCGAGAGGTCGCCGCCGTGGGCCCCCAGCATCACCAGCTCCACGCTCTCGACCTCGCCCGCCGCCCCGAGCGCGTTCCAGTACTCGAGCGCCTCCTGGAAGACCTTGTCTGTCGCTGCCTCCCGGCCGGCGCGGATCACGCCCCAGCCGATGAACAGCCCGTACTCCGCCATCGGACCAGCTCCCGGCTCTCGTGCGGGTCGGTCCCGCCAGTGGCTCGGCGCGGCTGCGGCGGCCGGGGTTGGGGCCGCGCCTCATCGCCTCCCGCATGCAGCGTCAGCGTCGGCGGCCCGGGATGGCGGCCGCCAGAGCCGGAGGTCGCGAAGCGGCCCGGCGGCATCCGCGACGGTGCCGCGGCGCGTGGCGGCCCCGCGGCAGAACCGAACTCGGAACCAGCCCGCGAGTCCGTCCGTCGACAGTCGGCGGAGCCGTTCGGTATAACCACAGGCACCGGAACGATCCGCGGGCCGGGCTCGTTGGGGTTCGCCAGGGGCAGCATGGACCGAGCGCTTCGGCTGGTCGCGATCGTCGGGCTCGCGGGGGTCCTCGCGGCCGGCTGCGGCGCGCCGCCGCCGAGCGCGACCGAGGTGCCCGACGGCACGGCCGGCGCCGACGGGACGATGGCAGCGGGCCCCTCAGCGAGTCCTGTGGCCGGCGCCCCCACCGTCGATCCGAACGCGCCCGCCTACGCCCTGCGCGACCCCTGGGCGCCGGCCCGCCTCCCGGGCACGGTCCACGACGTCCAGCTCAACGTCATCGAGCGCTTCCTCACGGTCGCCTCGGGGGTCGTCCAGGCGGTGTGGTCCATCGACGGCGCGGTCCCCGGCCCGGTGATCCGCGTCGGGGCCGGGGACACGCTGCGGATCCAGCTGCTCAATCGACCGCCCAAGGGGTCGTACCCGGCCGCGCACCCGTCCGTGAACGCCTACCCCCATGCGCTCCAGTTCGACGGATCGACGGACGCCGCGAGCGTGCCGATGGCGCCGGTGCAGCCGGGCGACGAGGGGACGTTGGAGTTCCGGGCGCCGTCGCCCGGCGTCTGGCTGTACCGGGGCAGCCCCGGTTCGGCCCTCGAGAACATCGCCTACGGCATGTACGGGATGCTGATCGTCGAGCCGAAGGGCGGGCTCGAGCCCGTGGACCGGGAGCTGTTCCTCGTCCAGGGCGAGTGGTACGTGAGCGAGGCGCACCTGCCCCTCCCGCCGCTGCCGTCGCTGGCGAAGGCGTCCGCGCCCGACCCGGTGCCCGACTACGTCGTGTTCAACGGCGTCGCCGGCCAGTACCTCGACCACCCGATCGAGGTGCGGGCCGGAGCGCGGGTCCGGGTGTTCGTGCTCGACGCCGGCCCGAACCTCGACAGCTCGCTCTCGGTGGACGGCGCGGTTCTCGACCGCGTGGTTGCCGGCGGCGTTGACCGCACGGTCGGCAGCACTGGTGGCCCGGGCGCCGTGGCCGTGCGCCTGCCGCCGGGCCAGGGGGCGATCGTGGAGCTCACGCTGCCGCAGGCCGGGCTGTACTCGATCGCCAGCCGCGCCGGCGCCGCGGCCACGCTCCGGGCCGTCGAGGGGACCCCGTCGA
This sequence comes from Chloroflexota bacterium, assembly GCA_021787395.1. Classification (GTDB taxonomy): domain Bacteria; phylum Chloroflexota; class Limnocylindria; order Limnocylindrales; family CSP1-4; genus CAIXZV01. The sequence continues at coordinate 42,447 of JAJYLZ010000023.1, read as the reverse complement.
ACTAGGCGGCCGACGGTCTGCGGCGCCGCGGGGCGCGCTGGCGGGGGGCCCGGCGCGTCAGCTGCCCGGCGGCTCCCACCCGCGCCGGGGCCGCCGGCCACCCAGGCGGGCATCGCGGGTGCGGTACACGATGTACGGGCGCCCGACGTATGCGAGCGGCACGCTGAACACGTGCACCAGGCGCGTGAACGGCCACATCGCGAGCAGGGCCATCGCGAGCACCGCGTGGAGCTGGAACGTGATCGGCGCCGCGGCCATCAGGTCCGCACGCGGACCGAGCAGCAGCACGCTCCGGACCCACACCGCGACGTCGGTCCGGTAGTCGTGGCCGGGGCCGAGCAGGTTGATCCCCACCGTGTTGAACACCCCGACGGCGATGACGGCGCCAAGCACGAGGAACATCGCCTTGTCCATGGCGGTCGTGACGCGGAACACGGCCGGGGTCAGCCGCCGCCGCCGCACGAGCAGGGCGAGGCCCGCCGCGGCCGCCAGCCCGGCGATCGTCCCGGCCGTGGCGGCGACCGCGTGGTACAGGCCCTCCGAGATGCCGATGGCCGAGGTCAGCGAGGCCGGGACCAGGAGGCCGATGACGTGTCCGCCGAGCACCCCGAGGATGCCGAAGTGGAACAGCGGGCTCGCCCACGCGAGCTGCTCGGTCTCGTAGAGCTGCGACGACCGCGTGGTCCAGCCGAACTTGTCGTAGCGGTACCGCCAGAAGTGGCCCACCACGAACGTCGTCAGGCAGACGTAGGGCAGCACCACCCACAGGATCTCGGTCACGGCTGCAGGACCTCCTGAGCGGCCGGGTCGTACGGTTCCAGGCCGACCTGCTCGGCGGGCGGCCCCTCCGCGAGGAGCCGCTCGGCGGCCGCGGCGGCCGCCGGGGACGGCCTCGGCAGGACGCGCTCGAGGGCCGCGACGGCGTCGGCCCATGGGGAGCGGTCGTCGGCCAGGGAGCGGCCCAGAACCGAGATGGCGGCCTGGTGCGCGACCAGCGCGTCGAGCGGCTCGGCGTCGTCCGGGGACTGCGCCGCGAGCTCGAGCAGCGCGGGCAGGAAGTCCGCGAGCTCCCCCTCCGCCACGGAGCTCCCGCGGCGCCGGTAGAGGTCGGCGAAGCGCCACAGGGCGAGGCCCCGGCGCCGGGTGTCGCCGCCGGCGAAGTAGGTCAGGTACAGGCAGTTGCGGCGGCGCAGGTCGAAGGTCGCCACGTACTCCGCCTGGAGCTCGAGCAGGGACGGGCGCCCGAGGTGCGCGCACAGCCGGAGCAGCGGCTCGCCCGCCTCGCGCGGCAGCCCGGCGGCGGCGTCGGCCAGGACCGGCAGGTCGGCCGTCAGCTCCTCGTCCGGGTAGCGGAGCAGGCGCGAGACGAGGGCCAGCACGACGGCGCGGTCGGCATCGGGGAAGCGGCGCCGCATCACCCGGCCCTCCCTTCGCTCGGGCCGGCGCCCGGGCCGCCCGCGGGCCCCGGCGGCTCAGGCGCCGAGCCGGACGGCTTGGCGGCCGCCTCCGGGGCTCGGCTGACGACCCCGCGGACCTCGGCCAGGTCCGCGTAGCGCTGGGCCCCGGCGCGCTCCTTGGTGAGGTGGAAGGTCTCGACCGAGATGGGCGTGGACGGGATCTCGCCGAACGGCCCCGGCCCGGTCATCCCCGGGCCGCCCTCGTACTCGAGGCTGCAGCCCGGCGCCTCGTCGAGCGCCCGGCCGACCTCGGCGTGCGCGGCCGGGATGACGTAGCGGTCCTCGTACTTGGCGATGGCCAGCAGGGCGTACAGGTCCTCGAGCGCTCGGGGGGTGAAGCCGACCGAGGCGGCGATCTCGGGGTCCATCGGCTCGCCCAGGTTGACCCGGCGCATGTGGGACCGCATCGCGGCCAGCACCCGCAGGCTGCGGACCACCGGCTCGGTGTCGCCGGCCGTGAACAGCCCCGCGAGGTACTCCACCGGGATCCTCAGCGCGTCGATCGCCGCGAACAGCGTCGCCCGGTCCTCCCCGTCGTGGCCGCTGCCGGCGAGGACGTCGACCACCGGCGACAGCGGCGGGATGTACCAGACCATCGGCATCGTCCGGAACTCCGGGTGCAGCGGGAGGGCGATGCGGTAGCGGTTCGTCAGGGCGTACACGGGCGAGAGGCGCGCGGCCTCCAGCCAGTCCTCGGCGATGCCGGCCTGCCGGGCCGCCGCGATCACCGCCGGGTCCTCGGGGTCGAGGATGACGCCCCGCTGCGCCTCGAGCAGGTCGCGCTCGTCCTCCACGGACGCCGCCTCGAGGACCCGGTCGGCGTCGTAGAGGAACAGCCCGATGTACCGCAGCCGGCCCACGCAGGTCTCGGCGCACACGGTCGGCTGGCCGGCCTCGACGCGCGGGTAGCAGAAGGTGCACTTCTCCGCCTTGCCCGTGCGGTGGTTGAAGTACACCTTCTTGTACGGGCACCCGGACACGCACATCCGCCAGCCGCGGCAGGCGTCCTGGTCCACCAGCACGATCCCGTCCTCCGCCCGCTTGTACATCGCCCCGGAGGGGCACGCGGCCACGCACGACGGGTTGAGGCAGTGCTCGCAGATCCGGGGCAGGTAGAACATGAACGCCTGCTCGAACTCGAACCGCACCTGCTGGCTCACCCTGCGCAGGATCGGGTCCCCGGGGGCCGTCTCGGGCGCCCCGCCGAGGTCGTCGTCCCAGTTGGCCGACCAGCGCACCTGCATCGGCCGGCCCGTGATCAGCGACTTGGGGCGGGCCACCGGAACGTCGGCCTGGGCCGGCGCCGAGATGAGCTGGTCGTAGTCGTAGGTCCAGGGCTCGTAGTAGTCGGACAGGCCGGGCAGGGTCGGGTTGCTGAACACGCGCAGCATCCGCTTCAGGCGTCCGCCGGACCGCAGCTCGAGCTCGCCGGACTTGGTGCGGACCCAGCCGCCCTCCCAGCGGTCCTGGTCCTCGTACCCGCGCGGGTAGCCGAGCCCGGGCCGGGTCTCCACGTTGTTGAACCAGGCGTACTCGACGCCCGGGCGGTTGGTCCAGGTCTGCTTGCAGGTCACCGAGCAGGTGTGGCAGCCGATGCACTTGTCGAGGTTCATGACCATGCCCATCTGGGCCATGACGCGCATCAGTACTCCACCTCCTGCGACCGGCGGCGGATCACCGTGACCTCGTCGCGCTGGTTGCCGGTGGGGCCGTAGTAGTTGAAGCCGTACGACAGCTGGGCGTAGCCGCCGATCAGGTGGCTCGGCTTGATCAGCAGCCGGGTCAGCGAGTTGTGGATGCCGCCCCGGCGGCCGGACAGCTCCGCCTTGGGCGTGTCGATCGTGCGGTCCTTGGCGTGGTACATGTAGGCGGTGCCCTCGGGCATGCGGTGGCTGACCACGGCCCGCGCGACGACCACCCCGTTGCGGTTGTAGGCCTCGATCCAGTCGTTGTCCTTCACGCCGATCCGAGCCGCGTCGGCTGGGCTCAGCCACAGGTCCGGGCCCCCGCGGCTCAGGCTGAGCATGAACAGGTTGTCCTGGTACTCGGAGTGGATCGCCCACTTGGAGTGCGGGGTGAGGTAGCGGACCGTGACCTCCGCGTCCCCGGTGGCCCCGCCCTGGGGCCCGAAGATCCGCCCCATGTTGAGCGGCGGGCGGTAGGCGGGCAGCTGCTCGCCGAGCTCGGCCATCCAGTCGTGGTCGAGGAAGAAGTGCTGGCGCCCGGTCAGCGTGTGCCACGGCTTCAGGCGCTCGACGTTGATCGTGAACGGCGAGTAGCGGCGGCCGCCGTGCTCGCTGCCCGACCACTCGTACGAGGTGATCACCGGCTGCGGGCGCGACTGGGTGTCGGCGAACGCGACCCGCCGTCCGGCCTGGTCGCGGGCGAGGTCGGCCAGGGGTCGGCCGGTCCGCTGCTCCAGGGCCTCCAGGCCGGCGGTCGCCAGCCGGCCGTTGGTGGTCCCGGACAGGGCCAGGATCACCTCGCACACGTGCTCGGCCCGCACGAGCGACGGCCGCCCGTCGGCGATGCCGCCGCGGACCGCGCCGCAGACGCGCTTGAGCTCGTCCACCTCGGGGCCGGGCTTGAGCACGACGCCCTTGGTGGCGGTGCCCAGCTGCTCGACCTTGGGGCCCAGCGCCACCATCTGCTCGGCCACGGCGCCGTAGTCGCGCTCCACGACCGTCAGCGCCGACATCGTCCGGCCCGGCACGGGCTCGCACTCCCCCGCCCGCCAGTCGAGCACGCGGCCGCCCGGCTGTGCGGTCTCCCCGGGCGAGTCGTGCTGCAGCGGGGTAGCGACCAGGTCGCGCCGGACGCCGAGGTGGCGCGCCGCCATGGGGCTGAACACGCGGGCCAGGGCCACGAACGTGTCGTGGTCGCTGCGGGCCTCCCAGGGCGGCCGGATCGCCGCGCTGAAGGCGTGGACGAACGGGTGCATGTCGGTGGACGAGAGGTCGTACTTCTCGTACCAGGTGGCCGCCGGGAGCAGCACGTCCGAGAACAGCCCGGTGGAGGTCATCCGGAAGTCGAGCGAGACCAGCAGGTCGAGCTTCCCCTCCGGCGCCTCCTCGCGCCACCGGACGTCGACCGGCCGGCGCCCCTCGGGCGTCGGCTCCGCGCGGACGGAGGCGTCGGTGCCGAGCAGGTGGCGCAGGAAGTACTCGTTGCCCTTGCCGGAGGATCCGAGGAGGTTCGCGCGCCAGACCGTGAGGACGCGCGGGAAGTTCTCGGGCGCGTCGGGGTCCTCGCAGGCGAACCCGAGCTCGCCGCGCCGCAGGAGATCGACCGCGTGGGCCGCCGGGTCGACCCCCCGGGCCTCGGCCTCGTCCACGAGGTCCAGCGGATTGCGGTCGAAGGTCGGGAACGACGGCAGCCAGCCGAGGCGCGCCGACTGGGCCAGGGTGTCCGCCAGCGCCCGGCCGCGGAACAGGCCCCGGCCCAGGGGCGACGCCAGCTCGTCGGCGCCGAACCCGTCGTAGCGCCACTGATCGGTGGCGAGGTACCAGAACGCGGTGCCGGCCATCTGGCGCGGGGGGCGCACCCAGTCGAGCGCGAACGCCACCTGGGCCCAGCCGGAGATGGGCCGGACCTTCTCCTGGCCCACGTAGTGCGCCCAGCCGCCGCCGTTGACCCCCTGGCAGCCGGTCAGCGTGGTGAGCGCGAGCATCGCCCGGTAGATCTGGTCCGAGTGGAACCAGTGGTTGGTGCCCGCGCCCATCACGATCATCGAGCGGCCGCCGGACCGCTCGGCGTTGTCGGCGAACTCGCGGGCGATCCGCGTCACGGTGGCCGCGGGGACGCCGGTGATCTCCTCCTGCCAGGCCGGCGTGTAGGGCGCCGGGTCGTCGTAGCCGGCGGGCCAGGAGCCGGGCAGTCCGGGCCGGCCGACCCCGTACTGGGCGAGGAGCAGGTCGAACACCGTGGTCACGAGCCGGCCGCCGACTCGCAGCGCCGGCACGCCCCGCCGCATCGAGGAGCCGCCCTCGCCGGGGCGGTCGTTGACGTCGAAGCGCGGCAGGTCGACGGCGACGGCCTCGCCCCGGCCGAGGAGCGTGAGCGCGGGCTCCACGCCCTCGAGGTCGAGGTTCCAGCGGCCGGCGCCCGCCGCGGTGTAGCGGTCGCCGAGCGTGCCGTTGGGGGCGTGCGGCCGGCCGGTCGCCGCGTCCAGCAGGACCGTGCGCCACGCGTCGCCCTCGCGCTCGCCGCCCAGGTCCGCCGCGGTCAGGAAGCGGTCCGGCAGGTACGCGCCGGGCTCTCCGTCGCGCTCCTGCAGCGTGATCAGGAACGGCAGGTCGGTGAATCGGCTGACGTAGTCGCGGAAGCGGGGCACCGCGCGCTCGACGAAGAACTCGCGCAGGATGACGTGCCCCATCGCCATCGCGAGGGCGCCGTCGGTGCCGGGCTGGGCGGGGAGCCACTCGTCGGCGAACTTGGTCGCGTCCGCGTAGTCGGGGCTGACCACCACCACCTTCTGGCCGCGGTAGCGCGCCTCGGTCATGAAGTGGGCGTCCGGGGTGCGCGTCACGGGGATGTTGGAACCCCACATCACGAGGTACGACGCGTTCCACCAGTCGGCGGACTCGGGGACGTCGGTCTGGTCGCCGAACACCTGGGGCGACGCGATCGGGAGGTCCGCATACCAGTCGTAGAATGAGAGCAGGCTGCCGCCGAGCAGGGCGTTGTAGCGGGCGCCCGCGGCGTGCGAGACCATCGACATGGCGGGGATGGGCGAGAACGCCGCCAGCCGGTCGGGGCCCCAGCGCCGGATCGTGTGCACCTGGGCGGCGGCGACGATCTCGAGCGCCTCCTCCCAGCGGACGCGGACCAGCCCGCCCTTGCCGCGCGCCCGCTGGTAGCGCCGCCGCCGCTCGGGGTCGCCCATGATGTCGGCCCACGCGTCCACGGGGTCGCCGAGCCGCGCCCTAGCCTCCCGGTACAACTCGAGGAGCACGCCGCGCACGTACGGGTAGCGCACCCGCGTCGGCGAGTACGTGTACCAGGAGAACGCGGCGCCGCGGGGGCAGCCGCGCGGCTCGTACTCGGGCGAGTCTGGGCCGACCGAGGGGTAGTCGGTCTGCTGCGTCTCCCAGGTGATGATCTCGTCCTTGACGTAGACCTTCCAGGAGCAGGAGCCCGTGCAGTTGACGCCGTGCGTGGAGCGCACGATGCGGTCGTGGCTCCAGCGGTCGCGGTAGAACACGTCGGCGTCGCGCCCGCCCTGGTGGGTGATGGTCCGCAGGTCGTCCGAGATCGCGTCCGGCTGGACCAGTCGGCGGGCCCGGAGGATCGCGTTGACGATGGACTCGGAGCCGATCTGTGCGCGGTCAGCCATGTTGTCCCTGCCTTCCACGGCCGGACTGCGCCAGCGCCGACCGCTGCGACCCCCTCATCATCCCGCGATCCCCGCCGCGGCGCCACCCGACGTTCCGGCGTCAGCCCTCCGCAGGTGCAGCACGCACAGCAGCGGGCGGTCCGAGACGAACGGCTCTAGGCGGTCCAGCCGCACGCGGCCGCCCAGCCGCTGGAGGGTCTCGTCGGTGAGCGCCGCGTGGGCGCCGCAGACGACGCCGCGCTGCTGGCGCGCCACCTCCTCGAACGGGCAACGCCGGAGGTCGATCCGCAGGCCCTCGTCGCGGGTCCGGGGCGCGAAGCCCAGCCGCTCGAGCATCCCGACGACCCGCTCCACGGCGGCCGTCGGCTCGGCATCGGCGCCCCCGCGCTCGATCCCCAGGGCGTCGGCCCATCGGCGGCCCGCCTCGCGGGCCGCCGCGGCGGGGTCCGCGGAATGGGCGATCTGACCGGCGAGCACCCCCGCCAGCTCGCGGTAGCCGTCCCGCCCCCCCGCCTCCGCCGGCGTCGAGGCGACGGCCGTGCCGCCAGGGCCGTCGCCGGACCCCGGGGCCGCGGCCGAGTACAGGATCGCGGGCCGGCCGACGCCAGCCCGCCGCTCCGCCCCCCGCTCGACGAGGCCCGCCGACGCCAGGAGGTCGAGGTGGAACCGAGCCGTCGCCGGCCGGAGGCCCACGGCCGCCGCCACCGCCTCCGTGCCGAGCGGGTGCGGGGAGCTCCGCAGCGCGGTCAGGATCCTGCGCCGGCTCTCGGATGCGAGGACGTGCTCAACGCGTTCGTCGGATGTCATTGTCTGCATTATAATCATGCATATCGTCCACGTGTCCAACGGTCCAGCGCCCCGACCGTGCGCAGGAGAGCAGATCGCCATGTCGTCACCTTCGGGAGCCCGGACCGTCGCGCCCCCCGCGCGCGGGGCCGGCCCGGCATCGATCAGGGGGAGCCGGTCGCAGGCACTCTGGCTGGCCACCCTGGGGTTCTTCGGCGGGTTCGCCGGGGTGTCGGTGTTCGGCCCCCTCGTGCCGAAGTTCACCTCGCTCCTCGGCCTCTCGCCGGTGGAGGCGGGCGTGCTGGCCGCCATCCCGTCGCTCACCGGCTCGCTGCTCCGGATCCCGTTCGGCGCCGCCGTCGACCGCGTGGGCGGCCGCCGGCCGTTCCTCGCCCTGCTCGTGCTGACCAACATCGGCGTCGTCGGGCTGCTGGCGCTGATCGCCACCTCGTACCCGGAATCGATGGCCGGGACCTATCCCCTGCTCCTGCTGCTGGGGGTCCTGATCGGCTGCGGGATCGCAACCTTCTCGGTGGGGATCGCGCAGGTCTCGTACTGGTTCCCGAAGCGGGACCAGGGCGGGGCCCTGGGTGCCTACGCCGGCCTCGGCAACACCAGCCCGGGCCTCTCGACGATGGCGCTCCCCGTCGCGGTCGGCGCGATCGGGATGCTCGGCGCCTACAGCATCTGGTTCGCGATCCTGCTGGTGATCACGATCGTGTACGGCCTGCTGGTGGCGGACGCGCCGTGGTTCCAGCTCCGGGCGCGCCGCGAGGAGGCCAGCCCGGCCCGCCTGGTCGAGCTCGGCGGCAGCGAGCTCGTCCCGCGCGGCACGGCCATGGCCGGGCTGCGGCACGCCGCCGGCGTCCCGGCCACCTGGGCCCTGGTGTTCTTCTACTTCCTCTCCTTCGGCGGCTTCCTGGCGCTCACGTCCTGGCTGCCCACCTACTGGACCTCGATGTACGGCTCGTCGCTGCGAGACGCCGGACTGCTCACGGCCGCGTTCTCCCTCGTCAGCGCGTTGATTCGGGTCCCTGGCGGCGTGCTGTCGGACCGCGTGTCGATCCGCTACGCGCTGGCCGGCAACTTCGCGCTGATGCTCGCGGGCACCCTGATGCTCTCCTTCTCCGATACGTTCGCGGTCTCGCTCGCGGCAACCATCGTCATCGGACTCGGGATGGGGCTGCAGAACGCGGTCGTGTTCAAGCTGCTGCCCGTGTACGTGCCGGACGCGGTCGGCGGGGCCTCTGGCTGGGTCGGCGGCCTCGGCGCGCTCGGCGGGTTCGTCATCCCGCCGGTCATCGGCTACGCGACCGGACTGGTCGGCGGCACGACGGGCTACGCGCGCGGGTTCCTGCCGCTGGCGGCACTCGTCCTCGTGTCGCTGCCGGTGGTCCTCTGGCTGGGCCGCTGGAGCAGCCAGCGCGGCTTCCGGGTCCCCCAGGTGGCGGCGCCGGGGCGCCCGTGACCAGGCCCGCCTTCGGCTGTGCCCCCGGCCCGCCCGCCTCGAGCGGGTCGGCCGCCGGGGGCGGACCGTGCGGGCGGTGGCACCATGGGCGGGGCAGCCGGAGGTCAGCATGAACATCCGCCACGACCGCCTCGCCCGCGTCCAGGCGCGCCTGCGCGAGGAGGGCCTGATCGCGCTCATGGTCCTCACCCACGACGACTACCGATACCTGTTCGGCGAGGACCGGTTCCAGCCCCGGGCGCTGGTGCCCGTCGAGGGCCCGCCGACGATCATCGCGTTCACCGGCGAGGAGCCCGAGATCCGGGCGTCGCTGGCGGAAGCGGGCGGCAGCGCGTCCGGGGGCGAGGTCCTCGTGTTCGGCTCGGTGGGAGGCCAGATCCACGACGTCGTGGGGATGCTGCGCGACCTCGTCGAGCGGCTCGGGGCGCCGGGGGGCCGCGGGCCCGGCGGCAAGGCCCGGGTCGGCGTCCAGATGTGGTTCGAGACGCCGGCCTTCCTGGTGGACATGTTCCGCAAGGTCAACCCCGAGATCGAGGTCGTGTCCTCGGACCCGGTGATGGACCCGCTGCGGATGGTCAAGGACGCCGGCGAGCTGGCCCTGATGACCGAGGCCCAGCGGATCGCGGGCGTCGGGATGGACCGGGCGCGCCGGCTGCTCCGGCCGGGCGTCACGGCCAGCGAGGTCGCGGCCGAGGCCGAGTACGCCATGCGCCGGGCCGGCGCCGAGGGCACGAGCACCCCGATCTTCGTGACCTTCGGGATCGACACCTGCATGCTCCACGGCCGCCTGAGCGCCGATCCCCTCCGGGCGGGCGAGCTGGCCATCGTGGACCTGACCCCGCGCGTTGAGGGCTACTGCGCCAACCTGGCCCGGACGTTCGTCGTCGGGCCGCCCGACGCCGGGCAGCGCCGGCTGCTCGAGGCGTACGCGGGCCTCATCCCGCCCGTGCGCGAGGCGATGCGCCCGGGGGCGACGGTGGCGGGCCTCGACGCGGTCGTAGCGCGCGTGCTGGGCGACCGAGGGCTGGCCGAGCACCACGTCGCGGGCATCGGCCACGGCCTCGGCCTGCGGTTCGAGGAGACGCCGGCCTCGACGATCATCCCCGGCCACCGGCACGTGCCCCTGCGCGAGGGCATGGCGATGACGATCGGCCACACGGTGCTGGCGGTCCCGGGCTTCGGCGGCGTGCGCCACGAGGACGTGTACCGGGTCACCGCCGAGGGCGCCACGCCGCTCGCCCCCTACCCCATCGAGCCGGTCATCGAGCTCGGCTGACCGGCCCCGGCCGGCCGCCGGGGGCCGCGGGGTCCACCGGCCGCCGCTGACGGGCCGCCCGGGGATCCCCTGCCCTGTTCACCCCGCGAGGCTAGACTCCGGTTCCTCAACCCGCCATGGGAGGCCGTCTGATGACGACGACGCTCAGCCCGTACCTCAACTTCAGGGGGAACGCACGGGAGGCGATGGAGTTCTACCGGGAGGTGTTGGGGGGCGAGCTCTACATCTCGACCTTCAAGCAGTTCGGGGCGTCCGCCGACCCCAGTGAGGACGACCTCGTGATGCACGCGGACCTCCACGGGGCGGGCGGCCTCCACCTCCTCGCCTCGGACGCGCCGCCGCGGATCGAGATGCAGCCGGGCACGAACTTCGCGCTCTCGCTCGTCGGCGACTCCGAGCCCGAGCTGCGCGCGACGTTCGAGCGGCTCTCGGCCGGCGGGGCCGTGGCTATGCCCCTGGCGGCGGCCGCCTGGGGCGCCGTGTTCGGGATGTGCACCGACCGCTTCGGCGTCCGCTGGATGGTGAACATCGACCCGCGCGGGGCGCCCGGCCAGTAGCCGGTCCGCCGAGGACCCGGGGGGCCTCTAGCGGGACGGCGCGGGCAGGAGCGCGGCGAGGCTGCGACCCAGCTCCCGGGCGCGGTCGAGCTCGCCGGCGACGAGGCGGTCGTAGGGCGAGCCCAGCGGTCCCCCGACGAGGAAGCTGGCCGGCGGGGCGGCCTGCTGGAAGCCCCGCGCCGACAGCGCCTTGGCGGCGGACTCGGCAGCGGAGCCCCAGAGCAGCTTCGGCCCCTTGATCCGGGTGTCGAAGGCCGTGAACCTGACCGCCCGGTCGGCGCGGAGCCCCGCGATCCACTCCCGGATGCCCTCGCCGGGCGAGACCACGGGCCGGTCCGCGTGGGCCGACGCGTTCTCGCGCGTGGCCGGCTGGCTCATCCCGTGGCCGTGGGTGGGGCCGCCGACGACGAGCAGGTCGACCTCGGGCGGCAGGTCGCGCGGGGCCGCGCCGACCTCGACCGCGACGGCGTCGGGGCCGAGGCCCTCCGCGATCGCGACCGCGATCCGCTCCGTGTTCCCGTACATGGACTCGTAGACGACGAGCGCGCGCACGGCGCTCCCTCCCTCTCCTGCGTGGCCGGGACGCGCCCCGGAATCGTCGCCGCCACGGTGTCGGCGTGACAGGGCCGTGCGGCCCGAGGCCGGAGCGTCGAGGGTGCCGGTCGGCCCTCCGACCGGGCAGGAGGAGCCGTCACCTCGGATCGCGAGCGGCCCGGTCGCGCAGCGTCAGGCCCGCGACGCCTGGCCCCGGAGCGCCTCCATGAACCCCAAGCGGCGCCCGGCCCGCATGGCCGAGTTGGCGTACACGCGGCCGGCCAGCCAGACGACGCCGGCGATGGCGACCGCCGTGAGCGCCATCGAGAGCCCGACCTGCCAGGTCACCGCGGCGCCGGCCGCGATGCGCATCGGCATGAAGATCGGCGCCGACGGCGGCACCAGGGAGAGCGCGGTGCTCAGGGGGCCGGCCGGCTCGGGCAGCGCGAAGAACATGGCCACGTACGAGATGCTGAGCACGATGGTGACCGGCGCGGTGGCGCTCTGGACCTCCTCGTGCCGCGACACGAGGGCGGCGACCGCTGCATACGCCGAGGCGTACAGGGCGAAGCCGAGCAGGAACCAGGCGAGGTATGAGACGACCTCCGGGACGCCGAGGGCCGGGATCGAGAGGCCGTGCGTGACGTCGGCCGCGGCGAGGGCGGCGGCGGCGACGATCCCGAGCTGCAGCAGGCCGGCGAGGCCGATGCCCGAGATCTTGCCCGCCAGCAGCTCGGCCGGTCGAACCGTGGCCAGCAGGATCTCGATGATCCGCGTCGCCTTCTCCTCGACCACGCCCTGGGCCACGAGGTTCCCGTACACCGAGATGGAGATGAACAGCAGGATCGCGACGACCAGGCCGGCGTAGTCGCTCTGGTCCGACCCCGGGCCCGGCGACCCGGCGGGATGCACTCGCTGGACCGGGACGGCGGCCATCACCGACGCGACCGCCGCGGGGCTGAGGCCGGATGCGCTGAGGCGGGCCTCCTGCACGGCGGCGTCGAGCGCGATCTCGGCCATCGAGGGGAGGCTCTCGCCGGCCACGGCCGCGGGCTCCGTCGCCGACCCGCCCACCGCCATGTCGAGGGTTCCCGCCTGCACCATCGCCGTACCGGTCGCAGCGTCGGCCACGTCGGTGACCGCGACCGTCTGCCCGAGCGCCGCCGCGACCGAGCTGAACGCCGGGGCCAGGTCCCGCGAGCCGCCGCTGAACCCGACCCGCACGGCCCCGGCCCGCCCGGCGGTCCCGGCACTCAGGTACGAGGCCGCCACGACGCCGCCGGCGACGAGGATCGCCAACGCGACCGTCGACAGCACGAAGACGCGCGAGCGCAGTCGCGCCAGGAGCTCCCGGCGGGCGACCAGGAGGACCGAGCGTGCCGACACCGGCCCGATGCGCGACCGAACGGCGCTCACGCGCCCGTCCCGCCGTCCGCGGGCCGGAGGACCTCCGCGAGGATGCCGTACAGGCTCAAGGGGACCTCAACGCATCGCCCGGCCAGGCTCCGTCGCCGTGCATCGTAGACCCCGCCTCCCCGGAGCGCAGCCCTGCCCTCCGGATCCAGCGCGGCGACGGGGCGCAAGCACGCGTCAACGGCTTCGCCGGCCCGACCTCCGGAGCGACGCCACGATCGACCGCCAGCGCGCGATCGCCCGGCGCTCCTCGGCGCCGCTGAGCCGGGTGCCGGCCAGCGCGCCGAGCTCGTAGTCGGCCACGAGGCGGCGGAGGGGGCCCCCGACCGGGGTCCCGGCGAGGCGCCGGGCGTGCTCGCGCGGCGTCTCGCCCGGCCGACGCTCGGTCTCGCGGCCGTGCATCGCGGCGAGCGCCAGCCGGTACGCCTCCACGGCGTCGCGGGGCGGTCCGCCCGGTGCGCGGCGGGCGCGCAGTCGGGGCAGGCGCGGGGCGAAGGCGAGCCGGATCGGCTCCGGCTCGCGCACCTCGACCCCCTCTCGGCCCGGCTCGACCTCGGCCGCCGGGCGGCGCAGCGAGGCGGCGACCGCGACGAGGACCCCCGCGACGACGAGTCCGCCGATCAGCCACGGGAGCCAGGCCAGGTCGGGCGTCACGCCCGTCGCGGGGGTGACGCCCGGGCCGGGCGAGCCGAGGGGGCTCGTGCTCGGCAGCGGGGTCGGCAGAGGGCCTGCGCCGGACGGCGGCAGGAGCTGGGCGACCGAGAGGAACGCCGACCCCACGACGAGCGCGAGCAGGTAGAGCAGGTAGCCGAGCAGCGGCGCGAGCGGCCCGGCGATCCCGATCAGCGCCGTGAGCGCGGGCAGCCCGAGCAGCGCCGCCAGCGGGGCCCCGACGGCCGCGACGATCGCCGTGACCGCGGCGAGCAGGACGGCCCAGCGCCGGCGCGCGGCGCGGTCGAGGGCCTCGACTCGCAGGTCGGCCAGGCGGCCGACGCCGAGCGCGACCAGCCCGGCCTCGACGTAGGTGAGGCTGGCCGCGAAGGCCGGGCCGGCGTACGCGGGGTCGCGGGCGAGGCCGACGGCCGTCGCCCAGACCCAGAACGCGACGAGGCCGGCGATGCCCAGGCGCAGCAGCCGCTCCGCGACGATCGCCTCGTCGTCGAGCTGCGCGTGCGCGGTGCCCCGGAGCAGCGCGATGCCGAGCAGCCACGGCGCGGCGTCGCGGGCGAGGGCGTCCGCGACCGACGCCGAGCCCGGCGCGAGCGCGACCGCCCCCAGGGCCGCGGCGAGCGCGGCCCCGACGACCCACGCGGCGTACGCCCGACGTGACAGGCCGCGCAGGCTGCGGGCCAGGACCAGCCCGGCAACCGCCGCCAGCCCGAAGGCCCCGATGTCGACCGCGGGCGTCCCGGTTCCGCCCAGCCACTGCGCCGCGAGCTGGAGGAGCGCCAGCCAGGCGGCCTCCAGGCTGGCGGCCGCCAGGACGGCGAGGACCCGTTCAGTCGGCCAGCGCCAGCGCATCGGCGGTCCTCCAGTCCGGCTCGAGGACGGCCCGCTGGGCCGCGATCCCGGCCGCCCGGGCGCTGGCCACGGCGACCGCTGCGTCGGGGCCTAGCGCGACCAGCCGGACCGGGCGGCCCATCGCCGCGAGCCGTCGGAGGACGGGCAGGAAGTCGGCAGGGTCGCGGGCGCTGAGGGCGAGCACGGCGGTGGCGGGCGGCGTCCGGCGGCCGAGCTCGGCCAGGAGGCCGGCGAACGGCCGGGACGCCGAGCGGCTCAGGGCGGCCAGCTCGTCCGCGATCCTCACGACCTGGGCGGAGGCCGCGCTCGGCGGCAGGTACAGCGAGCGCTGGCGGAGCGTGCCGTAGCCGTTGGCGGCCAGGCCGCAGGCCACGCCCGAGTCCACCAGCTCTCGGGCGAGCGACATCGCCGTCGTGTACAGCGACTCGACCAGGTCGTCGTCGTAGTGCCGCAGCCAGAACGGCCCGGGCACCGTCTGCGCGTCGCACGCGATGACCAGCTCCGCCGCGTGGGCGGGGTCGAGGCGGCGGCTGACCGGCCGGTGCAGCCGGGCGGTCGCCTTCCAGTGGACGCGGCGCAGCGGATCGCCCGGCTGGTAGGGCCGGACGCCCGCGAACAGGGCGGGGTCCTCGAACAGGCCCCGGCGCGTCCGGGTCGCGCCCGGCAGGAGGCTCACGGGTACCGCGGCCCGCACGGACAGGCTGCGCGGCACGACCCGGTAGTGGAGGCGCGGGCCGGTCTCCTCGTGCGCCTCGGACCGCTGCGCGAACAGGTCCGCGACTTGGAGCCGCGTGGCGTCCAGCTGGTACAGGCCGCGGCGGTCGGCCACGATCCGGAGACGTCGGGTCACGCGCTCGAACGGGCCGACCGTCCAGGTCGTGCGCAGGATGGCGAAGCCCGGCAGCTCGGACCGCTCGAGCTCCCGCCCGTCCACGCGCGCCTCGACGCTCACGAAGTCCTCGACCTCGAGCCAGGGCACGGGCAGCAGCTTGGGGTTGTGGACGACGAGGTCCAGGCCGATCGTCTCCCCCACCACCGCTCGCCCGGCCGACAGGCGGCGCTCGTACGTCAGGCCCCGCAGCTCGAACCGCGCCCAAGGCGAGCGGGCGACCCAGACCAGCCCCACGATGATCCCGACCGCGACCAGCGCAGGCGCCGCGAGGACGGCCCCCAGCACGACGAGCAGGAGCCCGGACCAGGCGCCGATCATGGCCTGTGGCCGACCCGCCCGCCCCCGTCGATCGCGCTCGGCGGCGCCTCGACCGAGCCCAGGACCGCTGCGATCACGCCCGCCGCGGTGGCCCCCCGCAGCTGCGCGTCGAGGTCGAGCAGGACGCGGTGGGCGAGCACCGCGGACGCGACGGCCTTGACGTCGTCGGCGAGCGCGAACGCGCGGCCGTCGAGGAACGCCCACGCCTGTGCGGCTCGATAGAGCGCGACGCTCGCGCGCGGACTGGCGCCGAGGCGCAGCTCCGGCCGCCGGCGGGTGGCCTGGACGAGCGCCACGACGTAGTCCTCGACCTCGTCGGCGACCTCGATGCCGCGGACCGTCTCGCGCATGGCGATGACGGCGCCGGGCTCGACCACGGGCCGCACGGCGTCGAGCGGCTCCGCGGCGGCGCGGTACCGGCTGGCGATCCGGCGCTCGCGGGCGCGGTCCGGGTAGCCCAGCGAGAGCCGGACGAGGAACCGGTCCAGCTGCGCCTCCGGGAGCGCGAACGTGCCCTCGAGCTCGATCGGGTTCTGGGTCGCCAGGACGAGGAAGGGGTCGGGCAGCTCGCGGGTCAGGCCCTCGATCGAGACCTGGTCCTCGGCCATCGCCTCGAGCAGCGCGGACTGGGTGCGCGGGGTGGCGCGGTTGACCTCGTCCACCAGGAGCACGTTGGTGAAGATCGGCCCGGGCACGAACCGGAAGTGGTCGCCCTCGAGCAGGCTCGCCCCGAGGACGTCGCTCGGCAGCAGGTCCGGGGTCCCCTGGATGCGGCCGAACGACAGGCCCAGCGCCCGGCTGAAGGCCCGCGTCAGGAGCGTCTTGCCGACGCCCGGCACGTCCTCGAGGAGCGCGTGCCCGTGGGCGACCAGGGCGACCGCGAGCAGGCGCAGGGGCTCGTCGTCGACGAGAACCGCCGAGTCCACGGCGTCGCGCAGCGCCGACCAGAATCCCCTGCCCTCGGGGTGGTGGGTCGTCGCTCGCTCTGCCACGGATCGCCGCCTCTCGTCGGAGTGCCATAGTCGACAGCCTGCTGCCGCCCGTGCACGGTACAGGAGGCGGACGCCCGGCGCCGGGCGGTCGTATCGTCCACCCAGCCACGGAGGAGGACTGGTGATGCGCCGCGTGACCTACTCGATGGGCGTCTCGCTCGACGGCTACATCACGGGGCCGGACGGCACCCTGGACTGGACGGCGCCCGACGAGGAGGTCTTCCGCTTCTGGATCGACGAGATCCGCGGCGTCGACGTCCACGTGATGGGACGCCGGCTGTACGAGACGATGCTGTACTGGGAGACGGCCGACCGGGACCCGACGCTCGGCGACGCGGGGCGCGAGTGGACCGCGCTCTGGAAGCCGCTCCCGAAGGTGGTGTTCTCGACCACGCTGTCGGCGGTGGAGGGCAACGCCCGCCTGGCGGCTGCCGGCCTCGCGGCGGAGATCGAGCGCCTCGGGGGCGAGCCGGGGGAGGGCGAGATCGCGATCGGCGGCGCGACGCTCGCCGCCGAGGCGGCCGCGCTCGGGCTGATCGACGAGTACCGGGCCGTGGTCTACCCGGTCCTCCTCGGCGGCGGCACGCCGTTCTTCCCGCGGGGCGAGCGCCGGGTGGACCTCGACCTTGTCGAGAGCCGCACCCTCAGCCCGCGCGTCGTCTACCTCCGCTACCGCGTGGTGCGGTAGCGGGCATGGCCACGACCTGGGCGGCCGCGGACGGTCGGCGGGCCAGGCCGGGACCCGGCCCGGTCAGGCGAGCCGCTCGGCCAGGTAGCGGATGGCGATCGGGTAGCGGTACTCGATCCCGCCGTGCTTGGCGGGGAACAGCTCGAAGAACGGCTCGACCGACCCGGCTGCCAGGCACGCGCGCCGGAACGCCTCCGCCCCGAGGTCGAGGTAGTACTCGTCCTGGGCGCCGGCGTCGATGTAGACCGCGCGCAGCGAGCGCAGGGCCGCCGCGCCCTCGGGGGTCCGCGCCATCCGGACCGGGTCCCAGCGCAGCCAGCGCGCCCAGACCTCGGGGTCGAGCTCGCCGGTCGCGATGTCGAACGGGAGCCGGACCGTGCCGTCCTCGTCGGCCGAGTAGGCCGCCGCGTAGCCGACCGACTCGAGGATGGGCTGGTCGTCGGGCCTGGTGAACGCCGGGCGGGAGCGGAAGTCCGCCCAGAACCGCTCGACCGATCCCTCGTAGTGGTCGCGCAGCGCCCGGGCGGCGGCCGGGAACATCGACCCGTAGCAGGCCTCGAACAGGGCGTCGCCGGCGTGCGTCGCGAGGCCGCCGAACAGGTCCGGCCGGAGCATCGGCGTGACCATCGCCCCGTAGCCCCCGCTCGACTTGCCGGTGATGCCGCGGTGCTCGGGGGCCGCCTTGGTGCGGTAGCGGGCGTCGACGAACGGGACCACCTCCTCGCACAGGTACGTGTGGTACCGGCCGGTGCCCGGCGAGTCGAGGAACTGGCTGCCGCCGTACGAGGTCCAGCAGTCCACGAACACGACCAGCGCCGGGGGCGGCGCGCCGTCGCCGGGGCCCTCCCCCGCGAACAGCGCGTCGATGTTCTCGGGCGTCGTCGGCCTGAAGGCGGACCGGTTGCGCCACATGTCGATCTGGCCGGTCATCCCCTGGATCAGGTAGATCGCCGGGTAGCGGCGCTCCGCGTCGTCGTCGTAGCCCGGCGGCGTGTACACCCAGACCGGCCGCTCCGCCGGGTCCCCCAGCCGGTTCCCCCGGAGCGCCCGGCTCTCGATCGTCAGTTCGTCGATGCGCCCGTGGAAGGGCCGCGACCAGGGTCGCACGGGGTGGCTCCTCAGCTTCGTCACCGGGCGTGGCCCACCCCTGCGACGGGCAGGCTTGAGGGGGCCATCGTACCCGCCCGCACCGCGCGCAGCCGACGCTCCCAGCGCTCGGCCAACGTGGCTATCGCTCCGTGCAGGAGAGGCAGGGGTCGATCGAGAGGAGGGCGACCGGCACCGCCGCCATCTGCGTCCCCGGCAGCATCCTCACCAGCGCCGGCAGGTTCGCGAACGTGGGCGTCCGGATCCTGACGCGGGACGGGCACGGCCCGCCGTCGGCCGCGACGTAGTAGAAGAGCTCCCCGCGGGGCGCCTCGACGCGGGCGATCGCCTCGCCGCGGAGGATGGGCGGCACCCGGACCCGCAGCGGACCGGGGGCCGTCTCGAGGAGCGCCAGCGTCTCCCGGCAGAGCGCGAGCGAGCGGCCGATCTCGCGCCAGCGCACGAGGACGCGCGCGAGGGCGTCGCCGCCGGTCTCGACGACCGGCTCGACCGCGAGCTCGTCGTATCCGGCGTATCCGGTGAGGCGGACGTCGAGCGCGACGCCCGAGGCGCGCGCGGTCGGGCCCACGGCCCCGAGCGCGGCTGCGTCCTCGTGCGTGATCCGGCCGACTCCCGCGAGCCGCCGCGCCAGCGCCTCGTCGCCGAGGACGAACGGCGCGATCCCGTCGAGATCGGTCTCGAGCTCGTCGAGCCTCCGCCGCACGAAGCCGAGGTCGGCGACGGGCAGGTCGGCGCGGACGCCGCCGAGGACCGCGATCGAGATGATGACCCGCGCGCCGGCCGTGGCCGCAAACAGGTCGAGGATGCCCTCTCGGACGCGCCAGCAGGACTGGAAGAGTGCCTCGAACCCGATCGAGTCGGCCGCGAGCCCGAGCCAGAGCAGGTGGGAGTGGAGGCGGGTCAGCTCGAAGAAGAACGTCCGGATGAGCCGGGCCCGTCGCGGGACCTCGACGCCCGCGAGCGCCTCGACCGCCTGGGCGTACGCGACGCCGTGCGCGACGGAGCAGATGCCGCAGACGCGCTCGAGCAGCAGGACGTCCTCGTCGAACGGCCGGCGCTCCGCCTCGGCCTCGATCGCGCGATGGACGTAGCCGAGGCCGAGGGACACGTCGGCCACCACGTCGCCGTGGAGCGAGAGCTCGAGCTGGATCGGCTCGGCGAGGACGGGGTGCTGGGGCCCGAACGGCACGACGGTCGTCGGCCGCTCGGACGGAGGCCCGGCCGTCTCGGCGGGCGTCTCGGCCGCCTCGCCGTCCGAGACGACGAGGTCTCGGTAGAGCCTGCCGCCGTAGTCGAGCGCCATGCCCGTGACGGGGACCGCCTGGAGCTCGTGCATCTCGTTCTCGACGAGGTAGGCGCCCGGGCAGCTCTCGTCGATGGCGGGGACGTGCCCACCGCGGCCGACCTCGAGCCGCAGATGCGCGAGGCGTCCGCCGCGCTCGAAGTGGTAGAGGACCGTCCAGCCGCCGTCCCGCGGCAGGGCGGTCGCGGTGACGAACCGCCAGCCCTGTTCGCGCAGCCGGCGCGCCTCCGCGGGCAGCTCGGCGGCCCCGACCAGGCGGGAGTCGAGCGCGGCTCTCATGGGACGGTGACGCTCTCGAGGTCGGCGTCGTGCGCGTCAATCGCCGGGTCGACCTGCCCCTTGGCCGGCCGGTCGTCCGGGGCGACGCGCAGGGGCTCGGGTCGCGACGGCCCCCCGGACGGAGAGCGCGGCGGCCGTACGTCCGCGAGCAGCGGGACGGCATCGATGATCCCGGCCAGGATCCGCCAGGGGGGCGGTGGGCAGCCCGGGACGAAGACGTCGACCGGGACAACTTCGCCCACGCCGCCGAGGACGTTGGACGCTCCGCGGAAGATCCCGCCGTGCGCCGCGCACGACCCCGCCGCCACGACGACCTTGGGCTCGAGCATCTGGTCGTAGACGGCCCGCAGGACCTCGGCATTCCGCGGGTTGGCGGGCCCCGTGACGACGAGCACGTCCGCCTGGCGCGGGTCGCCCACGTTGACCACCCCGAGCCGCTCCGCGGAGTAGCGCGGCGTGAGCATGTCGAGCACCTCGATGTCGCAGCCGTTGCAGCCGCCGCAGTCGAAGTGGACGAGCCAGGGCGAGCGGACCCGCGATCGGCGCACCCATCGCCGGAAGGGGCGGTCGGCGCTCATCCCATCGCCCCTTTCGTCGAGGCGAGGACCGCCGTCACCAGCGCGATCGCCGCGCCGCCGCCGCCGACGGCCCACGCGATCGCGAGCGCCGCTCGCCAGGTCGCGCGGGGCAGGGTGTTGTCGGCGACGATCACGATCGCGTAGAGCGCGGCGACGAGCGCGGCAGCCACGACGGGCAGTCGAGCGGCGGCGAGGACGATGAGCGCGAGGATGACGGCCGCCTCGTACCAGTGCCCGAGCTCCGCGATCGCGAGCCAGCCTCCGGCCATCTCCGTCGTGGAGCCCTTCACGAGCTCCTGGTGCCCGTGATGGGAGCTCGCGAGGTCGAAGGGCGACTTGCGCAGGGTCGCCGACAGGAGGACCGCGAGCGGAAGGGCGAGGGTGGGCACGGCGACCATGTACGGCGAGCCCGCTGCGATCGCGGCGCTCGAGAACGATCCAGCCGCCAGCGCGTACGCGACGACGACGAGGATGAGGAGGGGCTCGGTCGCCACGAGGACGACGAGCTCGCGCCCCGCGCCCAGCTGCGCGAAGGGCGACTCGACCGCCGACGCCGCCAGGATGAACGACAGGTTCGCCGCTCCGAGGACGAGGACCGCGACGAGCAGGTCCCCGCCGGCCAGGATGAGCGCGAACGAACCGGCGGCCAAGACGAGGTGCGCGGCCAGGAGTCCCGCCGCGACCCGGTCGCTCCCCGCGCTCGCCTTGGCCAGCAGCTTCGTGACGTCGTAGAGCGGCTGCAGGACCGGCGGCCCGACGCGCAGCTGCACCGCCGCGTTCGCCTTGCGGTCGACTCCGATCAGCAGGCCCACCGCGACCGGCGCGAGAAGCGTCCCGCCTGCGACGACCAGGGCGGCGAGAGGGTCGAGCGGGATCATCGCCACGTCCTCCTCATCGCTCATCCCGGCGCGCCGGGCCCCGCCGTCCCCAGGAGCACCGCCGCGAGGACCGCGGCGGTGACGAGGCTCGCGACGAGGACCCAGCCTACGAGCGCCGCGGGGCGGCCGACGCTCCCGTTCGGGACGCCGGCGGCGTCGCTGTCGCTGCCCCAGGCGAGCGTCCCGCCGCCCCAGTAGAAGCCGCCGCTCCGAGCGAGTGCCGTGCGGCCGCCCGGAGCCCGATGGAGGGTCCCCGGCCGGGCGGCGATCCCTGCGCCCGACAGGTACGCAGCCGGCGCCTCGCCGCGCACACGGGCGGCGGCCAGGACGGCGGCGACGCTGGCGGCGAGGAGCAGGCCGGCGACGAGCGGGACCTCGAATCCGCCGGTCCCGAGCGCCACGGACCAGCCTGCAGCCAGTCCGGGCCCCGCGCCGCTCCCGACCACGGTCCGGGCGGCGGGGTCGGTGAGCCAGGCAGCGAGCGGGGCCGCGAGCACGAGACCGCCGAGCGAGGCGACGGCGAGGACGGCCACGGCCGCCAGCTGTCGGCGGGGCAGCCGGCGGCCGGGCGTCGGAGCGCCGGGGGATGCCTCGTCGGCGGAGGCCACGACGCCAGGCTCCGCGGCGCCCCGGGCGACGGATCCGGAGCGGCGACGCACCAGCAGCCGCCCCACCACGCCCGTCCAGAGGGCCAGGTAGGCCGCCCCGCCGAGGGCGAGCAGCACCACGAACGCGACGTTCCGCGCGCCGGCCTCGATGATGGCCCACTTCGCGACGGTCAGGCCGAATGGCGGCAGGGCGAGGGTGGCGGCGGCGATCGCGAGCGGGGCCGCCAGGAGCGGGGCCGTCCGCAGCGCCCCCGCGAGGTCCTCCAGCTCGCGCGTGCCGGTCGCCTGCTCCAGCGTGCCCACCGACAGGAAGGCGAGCGCCTTCGCGACGGCGTGGAAGACGAGCAGCAGCAGCCCGGCCGACAGGGCAGCGCTCGAGCCGATTCCGGCCGCCGCCGTCGTCAGCCCGAGCGTGGAGACCGTCGAGAGCGCGAGGATGCGCTTGAGGTCGTGCTGGCGGAGCGCAGCCAGCGCGGCGGCGGCGAAGCTGACGGCGCCCAGCAGCACGACGAGCGGCCCCAGGGGCTCCTGGTCCGCGATCGCCGGAGAGAGCCGCATGAGGAGGTACGAGCCCGCGTTCACCATCGCGCTGGCATGGAGGAGCGCGCTGACCGGCGCGGCCGCGACCATCGCGCCGAGCAGCCAGCCCTGGAACGGCACGAGAGCCGACTTCATCGCGGCGGCGAGGATCGCCCCGCCGAGCACGAGCGGCACGGCGACGGGGGCCGTCCCGCCGCCGTCGACGAGAAGGCCCGAGAGGCGGGCGTTCGGGCCCGCCAGCCACTCGGCCGCGCCGAGCGCGACGCCGCCGGCGAGCCCGTAGGCGAGCGCGCGCCGCCCGGCCCCGAGGGCCGCCGCGTCGCCGTCGAAGGCGATCAGCATGACGCTGCACAGGGTCGTCAGCTCCCACCCGACGATGAGGAGTCGAAGGTCGTCGGCGAGGACCAGCAGGTTCATCGCGGCGACGAACACCAGCAGCCACGCGACGCTCGACCCCGCTCGGGCGGGGTCGATCCCCCTCTGGGCGAGATGGACGGGCGGGTACGCGAGGGCGTACACGATGATGACCCCGCCGACGAGGACCGAGACACCGAGGAGGGTCGCGGCGAGGGGGTCGACCACGAGCCCGCCACGGCCCGCGGCCTCGGGCGCCGCGGCGAGCTGCGCGGATGCCGCACCGACCTCGACGAACAGGTGCGCGCCGGCGAGGCCGACGAGCGCCAGGGTTCGGGTGCGCAGTGCGATCGCGAGGAAGACGAGCGCGATGGCCGCCGGTGCGAGCGACCATGCTGCCCCCGCCGGAGCCGCCGCCGGATCGAGGGGTCCGAGGCTGACCTCGAACCGTTCGGCTCGTCCGAGGACCGGACAGCCGCCCAGCAGCGCCGCCAGCCCGATGACGGTGCTCGCCACGGCGGCGCAGGCGAGCAGGTCTCGCGGCAGACGGCGGGAGCCGATCGACGGCAGCCGCATGAGCGCCGCCACCGCCGGCGGCGCCGCGACCAGGAGCAGGATTGCGCCGAGGCCGCCCATCATTCATCTGGTCAGCCCGCACGGGCGACCGCCCGGCGAGCGTCCTCGGGTTCACCATACCGACCTGCCCCGCCGGCGGCCTCTGCCGGTGGAAGGCATCGGCCGAGCCGGACGGACCGGGCCATGACGTGAACGAGCCCGTCCCGGCCCCGTGGCCGTCCTTCGGGCTGGCAGCCGCGGAGGCAGAGGACGGCCCGGCCTTGTGGCCGTGGCGCCCCCCGGACGGACGCCGGGCACACGAGGCAAGACGACTGACCTGCTCGCCTGGTACGCGGCGCCGTGGGCCAGCCCGCTCACCCGCTGCTCGAGGCCCGCCCCACCAACGTCAGCGCCGACCGCGCCCCGATCGCATGCTCCTTCGCCCGGTAGCGGCGCAGGGCGTCCTCGGCGCTCGCGCGCGCCTCCTCGACGCGCCCGGCCTCGAGCAGGACGTGCGCCCTGTCGAGCGCGACGTCGGCCTTGACCACCGCGAGGCCGGTCGGCGCGACGAGGGCGGCTGCCTCGTCGCTGAGCGCGAGGGCGCCCGCGGTGTCTCCGCTGCGGGCGAGGAGCCTTCCGCGCAGTGCGCGGTCCGTGGCGCGTTCGTGCAGCACGACCGACGCCCCCAAGGGCGACAGTGCCTGCGCTGCCTCCCCGTCGAGTCCAAGGTCGACGAGGACGCGCGCGAAGAGGACCAGGATTGCATTCCGGTTGAGCTGGCCGTGTTCGGGGACCATCGACAGCGCTTCGCTGAACCGGGACGCGGCGAGGGCCAGGTCCCCGTTCGCCAGCGCGATGAAGGGCTCAACCTCCGGATTGACGAAGTCGACCGGCATGCGGGTTGCGAGCCGGAGCCGCTCGCTCTCGTCGAGGTCCTCCCGGGCCCCGGCCGCGTCCCCCATCAGCGCCCGCGCCTCGGCCCGCCTGGCCAGCACCAGCCTCGAGGCCAGTTGCCCGCGCCAACGCTCGAGCAGCCGCCCCGCCTCGAGGGAGACCTGGCCGAGCGGGGTCGGCCCCGCCGCCAGAGCGATGAGGAGGTCCCCAGCGGCCCACTCGAGATGGTGCCGCGACCTTAGCTCCTCGGCGACCCGCAGGGCCTCGCGCGCCCACGCCACCGCAGCCTCCGGGTCACCGGCGAAGAGCTCCCGCTCCGAGAGCCTCAGGAGGACGACCGGCTCGTGGTGCCGGACGCCGTGCGCCCGGTACAGCCGGAGCGCGCGGAGGTCGTCGAGCTTGCCCGCGGCCAGGTCGATGGTCGAGGGGTCGGCGAACTCGCGCAGGAACCTGGCGAGGCGCGCGGCGATCGTGTCGGCCACCTCGTCGCCGTACACGGCTCGGTCCACGTCCCGGGACCGGCCGTCCGGCGGGTGGCCCAGGATCACATACCCGACATTCGTCAGCTGCCAGCCCCACACGGCCGCATCGACCGTGCCGGGGGCGAGACCGACCGCCGCGTCCAGCAGACGCATGGCGCTGCGCCCGTCGCCCAGCTCGTTGTAGGCGCGAGCCCCTGCCTCGCCGAGCGCCCTCGCCGCGCGCATCCGGAGTCCTCGGTCGTCGGGGAGGCCCAGCTCCGCGCGGTACCGATGCGCCTGGACGAGGTGGTGGCCGAGGACCTCCCGGTGCTCGGCGATCGCGTCGCCCGCAGCGGCCTCGAGCCAGTCGGCGAACGCGAGGTGGAGGCGGGCGCGGGTGGCTTTCGGGATCGCGTCGTACGCCGCGTCGCGGATGAGGAGGTGGCGGAAGCGGTACCCGTCTCGGCCCGGGCCAGGGCGGCGCTCCGGGACGACCAGCTCCCGCCTCGCGAGCGAGCGGAGCAGCCCGGGGAGCGCGTCGCGCGAGGACTCCGGCAGCAGGGCCTCGAGCGCGCCGGCGGAGAAGGACTGCCCCTCGACCGAGGCCGCCTCGAGCAGGGCGCGCTCGGACTCGGGAAGCCGGTCGAGGCGCGCGGAGAGCAGGGCTGACACCGTCGGCGGGATCCTGATCACCGAGAGGTCGCCGGCGACCGACCAGCCGTCGCCCTCGCGGACCAGGCGGCCCTCGTCGACCAGCATCCGCACGACCTCTTCGGTGAACAGCGGGTTGCCGTCGGCCGCCGAGGCGATCCGCTCGCGGGCCTCGGGCGGGAGGGCCGCGCCTCCCAGGAGGGCGTCGATGAGGACGCCCGCATCCGCCGGCGGGAGCGCCTCGAGCCGGACGGCGTCAGCCGCGCCGACGGACCCCCAACCGGGACGCGCGTCGAGCAGCTCGGGGCGGGCCATGCACAGGAGCAGGAGCGGTCCCTCTGCGCGCTCGGCGAGGTGCTCCACGAGGTCGAGGAGGGCGGGCTCCGCCCACTGGAGGTCATCGAGGACCAGGACGACTGGGCGCGACCGGGCGCGGGACTCGAGGAGGCGCCGCACCGCCCACGCCGTCTGTTCGGCGCTGCCTGCGCCCGGCAGGCCGAACAGGCCGCCCAAGCCCGCGGCGACTGCGGGGGCGTCCGGACCCTCGCCCGCCGCGGCGTCGCGGACGGCGACGCCGACGTCGTCGGCGGACGGGAACTCCGCCAGGCCGAGCGCCGGCCGAAGGGCCTCGGCGAGGGGCAGCCAGGTGATGCCCTCGCCGTAGGAGAGGCAGCGGCCGCGGAGCACTTCCGCCCCGCCCCCGAGCGCCCCGAGGAACTCCTCGACGAGGCGGCTCTTGCCGGCTCCCGCGACGCCGAGGACGGTGAACAGGCGGCAGGCCCGCTCGTCGACCGCGCGCCGATACGCGGATTCCGCCGCCGCGGCCTCGCGCTCCCGCCCCACCATCGGGGCGTCGAGCCGCCGCTCGCGGGGTGGCGACCCGGCAGCGGCGAGAACCCGCCAGGCCGGGACGGGCTCGGCCTTGCCCCTCGCCGCCAGCGGGGGCGCGGGCTCGGCGGCCACCGCGTCGCGGACCAGCCGCCACGTCGGCTCGCCCACGAGCACCTGCCCGGGCTCGGCGCCCGACTGGAGCCGGGACGCGGTGTTCATCGCGTCGCCGATCAGCGGGGCGCCCCCGCCCGGCACGAGCACCTCGCCCGTCGTGATCCCGACACGCGCCTCGAGCGGGACCGGAGAGCCCTCCCGAAGCCGAGCCAGCCGCTCCTGGAGTTCGAGCCCAGCCCGGACCGCCCGCAGCGCGTCGTCCTCGTGGGCGGCCGGCAGCCCGAACACCGCGGACACCGCGTCCCCGATGAACTTCTCGACGCGGCCGCCGTGGCGCTCGACGGCCTCGCGCGCCTCGGCGAAGTACCGGTCTAGCAGCGGGCGCAGCACCTCGGGGTCGTGTCGCTCGCCGAGCGAGGTGGAGCCCACGAGATCGCAGAACAGCGCGGTGACGGTCTTGCGCGACTCCCGGGCGGTGGCTGTGGCGCCCAGCTTCGCCCCGCAGCCCATGCAGAACGATGCGTCGGATGGGTTCCCCCGCCCGCACGAGGGGCAGGTCAGGGGCGCCACGGCACTATCCGGTTACGTGTGGATCGGCTCTGCCTACCCATGGCGGCGAAGCATACGGGGGGCGCGTGAAGATGGGATGGCCGACAGCTAAGCGATCGCGTTCGGGCCCATCGGGCCGCGTCCCGCCAACCGGGGTTACCCCTCGAGGCAGAGCCGACCCGCGACTGGACCACCCGCCGGCCTTGACATCGCCCCGGTTCTGCCCAAACTCACGGGTCGGGCAGGAACCTGGCGCCTCCGGACCGACGCCGGGGCACACGAGGCAGAGCGGTCGACTCGCTCGCCTGGTCACGTCGGTGGCACTCCCGGTGGCCGGCAAGGTGCCCCGGAGGGTGTGCGCGGTCGCAGATCCCGCCGATCGTGGCGGCGCTCGGGGTGGGCGCGGTTGGCGTGGTCTGGTTCCGACGAAAGGGCGCGAAGCAGGACAATCGCCTCCTCGGATTCAGAGGAGGACGCCATGGAGTGGGTGACGCGCGAGCACCCGCACACCGATCGGATCGCCTGCCCTTGGCTGATCCTGCGGTTCATCGACACGCAAGCCGTCATCACCTACGTCCCGCGTGACGAGGTCATCGCCTACGCGGAACGAACCGGGGCAATCAGCTTCGACGCTCCGGGCGCGCGCTACACCCACCGCGACGGGCTGTGCACGTTCGAGGTGATCGCGGAGGAGCATGCGCTTCTCGCAGACCCGGCGCTCGCCCTGGTCGCCAGGGTTGTGCATGGCGCCGACGTGACCGCGGATGCGGACATCACGCCCCAGAGCCGGGGGCTCGAGGCTATCGCCCGCGGGTTCATGGACCTCGGCGTCCCGGACCAGGAGCAGCTCGCGCTTGAGCTACCCGTGTACGACGCGCTCTACGCGTGGGCAAGGCGCCAGGTCGCGTCCGCCGGTTGACCGGTCGTCAATCCTCGACCGCCGATCGAGTCGCATGACGACACCCCCGGAGCGCTGGCGGGACTCGTCGCGAGCGAGACGTCGTCCGGCTGCGCGAGTCCCGGCACTGCGCAAGGCCACAGTCCCGGGGTGCTGCCCCCGGGCACAGAACCTTGACGGCTCGGCGATCTCACCGAAGGTCGTCGGTTAGGCTGGCGCCCCCGGACGGACTCGAACCGCCGACGCGCACCTTAGGACGGTGCCGCTCTATCCACTGAGCTACGGGGGCGTGGCATGGATCGTACCCGACGTAGTGGCCCTGTCGCCGGGGACACGAGGGCGCCGGGGCGACCGGCGGACTCGGCCGTCCCGGCGCCGCCCTGGAGGAGGAGCTCCGGCGGAGGGGCGATCGTGGCCGCCGCTCCGTGGCCCAGTCTCGCCCGACCGCGTAAACGCCCTGCGCGCGCACGGTGAACGGCGTGTTAGCGGCCTCGCGCCGCGGGTGAGAGCTACTGCGGCCGCCCCGCGATCGCCACGAACATCGGGCTGAAGTACGGGACCAGCCACACCAGCCACACGAACACGCTGAACCGATGGAACGTGGAGATGAGCCGCTCATCGTGGCGGGCGAGCACGGTGGTGGCCCAGACGGCGTGCACGAGCATCAGCAGGATGGCCGCCACGCCGGTCACGCCGTGGACGTCGGCGGTGAGCCCGCCGACGTAGTCGATCATGACCCCCGTGCCCACCGTGTCGCACAGGAGGCCGGCCCAGAAGAACCCCAGGTGCCAGGGGCGCAGGCGGCCCCCGAGCCGCTCGCCCCAGACGCCGATCGTGTACAGGACGAGAGCGGCGGTGATCGCGATCGTCGCCAGGGGGCTCACGCCGTGGGCTCCTCGCCGCCGTCGGGCTCCTCGATGTTGCGCATCGCGTCCGCGGCCAGGGTCATGTACTGGTGGAGCTCCTCCCGCTCGGCCGGGCCGGCGCCGGACGCGTCGATCGCCGCCCGCATGTGGACCAGCCACCGGTCCCGGGCGGCGTCGCCGATGGGGAACGGGAAGTGCCGCGCCCGCAGCCTGGGGTGGCCGCGCTCCTCGAGGTACGTCGTGGGGCCGCCCCAGTACTGGACGAGGAACAGCGTGAGCCGGCGGCGGGGCCCGGCGAGGTCCGGGTCGGCCGGGTCTCGCTGGTACATCGGGCCGACCACCGGGTCGTCCCGGATGCCATCGTAGAAGCGGTCCACGAGCCGCTCGAAGAACGGCATGCCCCCCACGCGGTCGTAGAGGGTCGGCTCGGGCATGTCCGGGATTCTATGGACGGAGGGCGCCTCGCGGGCCATCCCCGCGCACGTCCGTACAATGGCCGGGTGACCGCGACCCCGTCCCAGATCGTCCTCTACAGCCGCCCCGGCTGCCACCTCTGCGAGGACGCCCACGAGATCCTGGCCGCCCTGCTCGCCCGACGCGCGGCCCAGGGCCTGCCAACGCCGACGCTGGTGGAGCGCAGCATCGAGGCGGACGACGAGCTCCAGCGCCGCTACGGCCTCGCGATCCCGGTCGTGGCGCTCGGCGGCCGGGAACTCGACCTGGCCACCACGGAGCCCCGCCTGCGCCGCTTCCTCGACGAGGCGCTTGACGGCCCCGCCCCCGACGAGGGCACCGCGTGACGGGCGACTACACCCTGCTGGTGGCCGTCGCAGCCGGGCTGATCTCGTTCATCTCGCCCTGCGTCCTGCCGCTGGTGCCGGCCTACATCGGCCAGCTGACCGCGGTCGCCGTCGCGGCCGCCGGCCGGAACGCCCGCCTCGACCGGCCGTCGCGCTGGACGGCCCTCAGCCACGCGGTGGCGTACGTGCTGGGCTTCGGCGCCGTGTTCACCCTCCTGGGCGTGACCGCGGCCTTCGCGGGCGGCGCGATCGCCGACTACATCCGTCCGCTGCGCATCATCGGCGGCAGCCTGCTGGTGGTCATGGGCCTGTCGCTGGCCGGCCTGGTCCACATCCCCGTGCTGGAGCGCACGTGGCGGCCGCTCGACGCCGGCGCCACGGCCAGCGTCACGGGGATGACCGGCGGCATGACCCTCGCGGCGGCCGACGGCGGCGCCGGCAGCCGGCTCGGCACCCGGCTCGTGGGGCAGCGCGCCGGGTACGGCGCCTCGTTCGCGCTCGGCGCGGTCTTCGCCGTCGGCTGGACGCCCTGCATCGGCACCATCCTGGGCGGCATCCTCACCATGGCCGCCACCTCGACGACCGCCCTGCAGGGGGCAGTCCTGCTCATGGGCTACACCGCCGGGCTGGGCGTCCCGTTCCTGCTGCTCGCCTTCTTCTACGACCGGGCGCCGTCCCTGATGCGGCCGCTGGTCCGGCACGGCCGGGTCGTGTCCCTGGTCGGCGGGCTGCTGGTGGCGGCCATCGGCATGGCGATGATCCTGGACCTGCTCGTGCTCCTCCCCCGCTACTTCCAGTGGGGCAACGTGTAGCCCGTGGACCCTCTCGGAACCCCGCCGTCCACGCCCCCGGGTCGCGGCTCCCGCCAGGTCGTCGGCCCGTTCACCGCGCGCCAGCTGTCGCTCGCCGCGGGCATCGTCCTCGCCTGCGCCGCGCTGCTCCTGGTCGCGACGCGGCCCATCGCGCCCGGCTCGGGGTCGGCTGCGCCCACGCCCATCACGCTCGCCACGCCGTTCCTGGTCGGGAGCGCGGTCACCGGGCTCGCGCCCGGCGACGTCGCCCCCGAGCTCACCGTGAAGGGGCCGGACGGGTCGCCCGCCCCGCTGCTCGACCTCAACGGGAAGCCCATCCGCCTCGCCGACCTGCGCGGCCGGCTGGTGCTGCTCAACTTCTGGGCGACGTGGTGCCCGCCCTGCCAGAGCGAGACGCCCGTGCTGCGCGACCTCGACGAGGCGTACCGCTCCCGGGGCCTCTCGATCATCGGGATCGCGGTCCAGGAGACGACGCCGGCGGACGTCGCTGCCTACGCCGCCAAGTACGACATCGGCTACCCGATCGCGTTCGACGGCAAAGCCGACGTGTTCCGCAGCTACAAGGTCTACGCGCTGCCGACGCAGGTGCTGATCGACCCCGACGGCCGCGTGATCGAGGAGATCAACGGGCCACTCACCGAGGCTGCCGCCGGGCCGCTCCTCGAGCCGCTGCTGCCGCTCCCTGCGTCCCCGGGGGTACCGTCCGCGCCCCCGACGGCCCCGGCGTCCGCCCAGCCGTCGCCGTCCTCCGCGGGCTGATCGCGGACCGTCAGGCTAGATCGCGTCGAACCGGAAGCGGTCGCGGTCCGGCGTGAGCTTGCCGACCGGGGCGAGGCGCTCGTGCGAGAGCACGACCGTCCAGTCGCCCTCCACCGCTCGCCGGAACAGCTCGGCCTTGACCTCGACCGAGTCGAGCGGGAAGTCGTCGAAGCTGGTGACCCAGCGCGGGTTGGCCGACCAGGGCCGCATGCACAGGTCGCCGAAGAACGCGACGGTCCGGGCGCCCGGTCCCGACCCGCGCACGATGATCGCCTGGTGGCCCTTGGAGTGGCCGCCGGTGGAGACCACCTCGACGCCCGGCAGCAGCTCCCGGTCGCCCTCCGCCCAGCCCTCGGCGCCCCAGTCGGCGACCAGGCGGAGCTCGGGCTGGTCGTAGGAGGCGAGGACGCGGGAGTTGCCCGACAGGGCGACCTCCCACTCCGCGCGCTGGGCCACGATGCGCGCCCGCGGGAAGGCCTTGCTGCCGTCCGCGAGCAGCAGGCCGCCGGCGTGGTCGAAGTGCAGGTGGCTCATCGCGACGACGTCCACCGAGCCCGGGTCGAAGCCGGCCTCGCGCAGCCTGGGCGCGATGGGCAGGCCCTCGTAGCCGCGCATCGCGACGTTCTTGGCGTCGAGCCGCTCGCCGATGCCGGTCTCGATCAGCACGCGCCCCGACGGCGTCTCGACGAGCAGGCAGTTGAGGGCCTGGGTGAGGCGCCGGTTCTCGTCCAGCTCGGCCTCCGCCCACGGGCGCCAGAGCACCCAGGGGACCGGGCCGAGCAGCGTCCCGGCGTCGGAGCGGAAGGTGCCCGCCTGGACCAGGGCGACGGTGGTGCCGCCGCCGAGGTCGGCCCGCCAGTGGACGGCGTCGTTGATCGCCACGCTAGCCCTCCGGGCGCATCCGCCGGCCGCGGTCGAAGTCCGCGTGGTACGCGGACGCGGTCGGCTGGGACTGGCCCTGATACTTGGATCCGAGCTCCTTGCTCCCGTACGGCCGCTCGACCGGCGAGCTCATCCGGAAGAACGAGATCTGCCCGATGCGCATGCCCGCGTACAGGGCGATCGGCAGGTTGGCGACGTTGGACAGCTCGAGCGTGAGCGTCCCCTTCCAGCCGGGGTCGACGTAGCCGGCGGTGGAGTGGATGAGCAGCCCGAGGCGCCCCAGCGAGCTCTTCCCCTCCAGCCTGGCCACCAGGTCGTCGGGCAGCTCCACCCACTCCAGCGTCTGGCCCAGCACGAACTCGCCCGGGTGCAGGATGAACGGGTCGTCGCCGCTGATCGAGAGCAGCTCCGTCAGGTCGGGCTGCGCGGTCCGGGGGTCGATGAACGCGTACCGGTTGTTGCGGAACACGCGGAACGACGCGTCCAGGTGCAGGTCCACCGAGCTCGGCTGGAGGTCAGCCGGGTCGTAGGGGTCGATGCGGATCCGGCCGGCCTCGAGCTCGGCCCGGATGTCGCGGTCCGCGAGCACGCTCATCGGGTGGTCTTCCCCTTCTTGGCCGTCCCCCCCTCGGCGAACAGCGAGTCCACCTCGCGCTTGAGGTCCTCGAGGTCCTCGAAGCTCTGGTAGACCGAGGCGAACCGGATGTAGGCGATGTGGTCGAGCGCCCGGAGTCGGTCCATGGCGAGCGCGCCCACCCGCGAGCTCGGCACCTCGGACTGGCCGGCGGAGCGGAGCTCGGCCTCGATGTCGTCGGCGGCCCGCTCGGCGGCGTCGTCGGCGACCGGGCGCCGCGTCAGCGCCTTGGCCAAACCGGCGGCCAGCTTGTCGCGGTCGAACTCCTGGCGCGTCCCGTCCCGCTTGACGACCACCAGGCGCGCGGCCTCGATCCGCTCGTAGGTGGTGAACCGGGCGGAGCAGGCCGGGCACTCGCGCCGGCGCCGGATCGTCGCGGACTCGTCGAGGTCGCGGGAGTCCACGACCCGGCTGTCACGGTTCCCGCATTGCGGGCAGCGCATCTTGCCTCCGACTTGCACCACTACCGGTAGTGGTGTTGGCGCAGCATACCACTACATAGTGGGCTCAATCAGCTGGTTGGGGCGTCCTCGCCGCCGACCAGGAGGTCCTCGTCCGTGGGCGGCGTCAGGATCAGGCCCGCGGCGCGCGTCGGCGGCATCGCCCGCACATCGGCCGGCGTCAGGCGCGAGGTGTCCATCATGATCCGCGCCACCGCCTCCCGGGCGTGTCGGAGGCCGAGGGTGCCGCGCTTGAGGGCCACCTGCGCCTCGGTGCTGGCGTCGTGGCGGACGCGGCCCATCTGGCTGATCCCGTGGGCCGCCATGTCGGCCGCGCGCACCGCCCGGTCCACCTCCCAGGCGAGCTGCTGCGACCGGTCGGCCAGCGCGGCCGGGGGCTTGAGGCGGTGGGCCCTCTCGCTCAGCGTCCGCAGCGACGCCCGGGCCCCATCCACCTCCGGCCTCGTCTGGGCCGGGTCTGCGGCGCCCCGGCGCACGTCGTCGAGGTGCGCGACCAGGGGCCCGACGGTGTCGGTCAGGCCCTGGTGGATGGCGACCACGTCCGACTGGAACCGGTCCAGCTCGTGGGTGCCGCCGGCCAGGCTCGCCGTGCGCCGCAGGACGACGGCCGCGACGAGGGACAGGACCGCCAGCGCGGCGAGCCAGAGCAGCGTCCCCGTCATCGGCACTCCCCCGCCGGCCGTCAGCCGCCCCGCCTGGCGCGGAGCTCGGCGGCCAGCGCCGGCCCCACCTCGAACAGGTCGCCCAGCACGAACAGGTCGGCGATCTCCGCGATCGGCGCGTCCGGGTCGCGGTTGACCGCGACGATGTGCTCGGAGCCCTGCATGCCGGCCCGGTGCTGCATGGCGCCCGAGACGCCCAGCGAGAGGTACAGCGTCGGGCGGACCACCTTGCCCGTCTGGCCGATCTGGCGGGCGTACGGGATCCAGCCGGCGTCAACCGCCGCCCGCGAGGCGCCCGTGACGCCCCCGAGCAGCCCCGCCAGCTCGTCCACGAGCCCGAAGCCCTCAGGGCCCCCGACGCCCCGGCCGCCGACCACGACGACCTTGGCCTCCTCGAGCGAGACCGCCGCGCCGGCCTCGGCCACGCGGTCCAGCACCGCGGCCGCCGGGACGACCGGCTGGCCAACCGGACTCCGCGACTCGACGCTCCCGGCCACGGCCAGGGGCGATGCCTCCGCCGCGCCGGGGCTGACCGTGACGATGGCGTTGGGCGCCTCGACCGTGCTGCGGGTGATCGCCTTGCCCGCGAGGACCGTGGCCCGGACCACCAGGGCGTCGCCGTCCCACGCGGCCCCCGACGCATTGGCCAGGATCCCCCACCCCAGGGCGCCGCACAGGAGCCCGGCGACGTCGCGGCCGTCGTTGGTCACGCCCGCCAGGACGTGCGTGGCGCCCTCCCCGACCAGGCGGCGGGCCTCGGCGGCGGCGTGCGGCGCCCACGCCTCGTCCGCGGCGGGGCCGAGCGCGACGCTGACCACCCGCGGGAGGTGCGCCGCGAGCTCCCCGGCCGCGGCGTCGGGCGCCCGGTCCACGACCAGCCCGAGCGCCTGCCCGCCGGCCGAGGCGGCGAGGCCCCGTGCCAGCGCGGCGATCTCGGCGGACAGCTTCGTCAGGTGGCCGTCGGCGACCTCGCCCAGGACGAGCAGCGTGGCCGGCATCAGATGATCCTCCGGTCGGCGAGGTAGTCCGCGATCTCGCGCGCCTGCGACGCGGGATCGCCGGTCACCGTCCGGCCCGCCGCGCGCGAGGGCGGCGGCTCCACGGCGAGCACCCGGCTCGGCCACTGCCGGTCGGCCGGCGCGAGGTCGGCGCCGAGGTCCGCCAGCGACAGCGTGGTGATCTGCCGAGTCCGGGCGGCCATGATCCCCTTGAGCGACGGATAGCGCGGCGTGCCCAGCGCCTGGGTGCAGCTGACCACCGCGGGCATCGGCGCCTCGAGCAGGTCGTAGCCCTTGGCGGACAGCCGCTTCACCCGCACCGTCCGGGCGGCCTCGTCGGGCTCGATGTGCGCCGCCGCCGACAGCAGCGGCAGCCCGAGGCGCGCCGCCACGCCCGCCGTTACCGCGCCGCCGGCCCCGTCGGAGGTGTCGAGGCCGCCCAGGAGCAGGTCCCACTCCTGGATCGCGGCCGCCGCGGCCAGCACGCGGATCGTGGTCGGGATGTCGGCGCCCGCGAGCGCGTCGTCGGACACCAGCACGCCCCGCAGCGCGCCCATCGCGAGCGCCTTGCGCATCGTCTCGACGCCGCTCGCCGGCGCCATCGTGAGGATGGCCACCTCGCCGCCGTGCGCCTCCACCAGCTGCAGCGCGGCCTCCAGGCCGTACTCGTCGTTGCCGTTGACCACGGTGGGCGAGGCGGCCCGGTCGAGGCGCAGGTCGGGGCCCAGCCGCTCGGCGTTCGCCGCCGGGTCGGGCACGGGCTTGGTCATGACGAGGATTCGCACGCGGGTTCGAGCTCCTGCCGCTGGGGCGGCCCGGCCTCAGCTCCGAGCGAGGAGCGACCGGGCGACGATGAGGCGCTGGATCTGCTGGGTGCCCTCGTAGAGCTGGGTGATCTTCGCGTCGCGCATCATCCGCTCCACCGGGTACTCGTCGATGTAGCCGTAGCCGCCGAACACCTGCACGGCGTCGGTGGCCACGCGCATCGCCGTGTCCCCGGCCACGAGTTTAGCGATCGCGGCCCACCGCGCGGCGTCGCCGTTCCCCGCCTCGATCTCCTCGCAGGCGGTGTACAGCAGGTGGCGGGCCGCCTCGGTCGCGGCGTCCATGTCGGCCAGCAGCGCCTGGATCATCTGGAGCTCGGCGATCGGCCGGCCGAACTGGCGCCGCTGGTTCGCGTAGGCGGCGGCGGCCTCCAGCGCGCCCTGCGCGATCCCGACGGCCTGGGCCGCGATGCCCGGGCGCGAGCGCTCGAACGTCTGCATCGCGATCGCGAAGCCCTGGCCCTCGGCGCCCAGCCGGTTGGCCACCGGCACGCGCAGGCCGTCGAAGGCCAGCTCCGAGGTTGGCGACCCGCGCAGGCCCATCTTGTGCTCGATGCGGGCGACCTTGAAGCCGGGCCGGTCGGTCTCGACCAGGATCGCCGACAGCCGCCGGCTGGGCTTCTCCGCCTCCGGGTTCGTCACCGCGAACACCACGACGTAGTCGGCGACGCTGGCGTGGCTGATGAACCGCTTGCCGCCGTCGATGACGTACTCGTCGCCGTCGCGGACTGCCTTGGTCCGGATGCCGGACGGGTCCGAGCCGGCGTCGGGCTCGGTGAGGCCGAACGCGATGAGCTTCTCGCCCGACGCGAGCCCGGGGAGCCAGCGGTCCTGCTGCTCCTCGGTCCCCGCCAGCTGGATCGGGATGGCGCCCAGCGCCTGCACGGCCAGGATCAGCCCGGTGGTGGCGCACGCCCGGCTGAGCTGCTCGATGGCCAGGATCAGCGTGAGCAGGTCGGCTCCGAGGCCACCGTGCCGCTCCGCGAACGGGATCGCGAACACGTCGTGCTCCGCGAGCAGCTGCCGGACGTCCTCGGGGAAGACGCCGTCGCGGTCGATGGCGGCGGCGCGCGGGGCCACCCGCTCATCGGCGAGGACGCGCACGGCCTCCCGCAGGAGGACCTGCTCCTCCGTGAGCCGCGTCGAGCCGAGGATCGGGCCGCTCTGGGTCACCCGGGCATCGTACCAGCGTCGAGCGCCCGGCCGCGGCCCTCGGCGCCGGCGCCAGTCGGCCGCGGCGGTGCGGAGGGGCACCCCCCCGGCAGCCCGACCCGACGCCTAGCGGCCCCATACGACGATGCGCCCAGGTGACAGCCGGCGCGTGACGGCCTACGCTGGCGCCACCGGAAGGTGCCCCGCCGCGGGAGTACGAGGGCACGGCCGGCAGGAGGCGTCGCCATGGACACCCCGCTGCTGCTGCTCCTCTTGGTGGGCCTGCTGCTGTTCGTCTCGATCTGGGGGGTGGCGACGGCACGGCGCCCGTCGTCCGACCCGGGCGAGGGGCTCGCCACCAGCACCGAGGGCATGAAGATCTGCCCCCGGTGCGGCATGGGCAACCTCTGG
The DNA here is from genome assembly GCA_021787395.1 of Chloroflexota bacterium. GTDB lineage: Bacteria > Chloroflexota > Limnocylindria > Limnocylindrales > CSP1-4 > CAIXZV01. Next base: position 5,349 of record JAJYLZ010000023.1, on the reverse strand, counting down.
ACCGAGCGCAACTGCTCGGCCTGCGGCAACGCCCTCCGGGGCTGACCGCGCCGGGCCGCCCCGGCTCAGAGCACCGTCAGGCGCCGTCCCTCCGGCGCATCGCGGTCCGGGATGGCCGGCGCGGGCGCCAGCGCGTCGGCGAGCAGCTCGCTGATGTCGGCCGAGATGATGGGGTCGGCGGTGTCCGCGCCGCGGCCCGCCTCGGCGATGCCGTCGCGCAGCATCACCATGCAGAACGGGCACGCGGTGGCCACGGTCCCGGCGTCGGTCGCGAGGGCCTGCTCGGTGCGGGCGGCGTTGATCCGCGTGTTGCCGCGGTTCTCGTCCATCCACATCCGGCCGCCGCCGCCGCCGCAGCACATCGTCTGGCGGTGGTTGTCGGTCATCTCGACCAGCTTGACGCCCGGGATCGCGCCCAGGATGTCGCGCGGCGGCTCCATCACCCCGTTGTAGCGCGCCAGGTAGCAGGAGTCGTGGTAGGTGATCGTCCGCTGCGGCATGCCGTCGGCGCCGATGCGCAGCCGGCCCTTGCGCACGAGCTCGGCGAGGAACTCGCTGTGGTGGCGGATGTGGAACTTGCCGCCCAGCTGGCTGTACTCGTTGCCGATCGTGTTGAAGCAGTGCGGGCAGGCGGTGATGATCGTCCGCTCGGCGATGCCGTACTTGTTGAGCGTCTCGATGTTCTGGGTGGCCAGCATCTGGAACACGTACTCGTTGCCCATCCGCCGGGCGGGGTCGCCGCTGCAGGTCTCCTCCTGGCCGAGCACAGCGAAGCTGATGCCCGCGGCGTCCAGGCAGGTCGCCACGGCCCGCGCGACCCGCCGGTTGCGGTCGTCGAAGGCGGCGGCGCAGCCGACCCAGTAGAGGACCTCGAGCTGGTCGAGCTGGCCGGCCCGCTTGACCGCCTCGGCGGTCCGGACCTCGAACGGCAGCCCCTTGGTCCAGTCGAGGCGCGCGGAGGGCGGCTGGCCCCACGGGTTGCCCACGCTCTCCATGCCCCGGAAGGCAGGCGTCAGCTCGTTGGGGAACTTCGAGTCCTCGAGCACCAGGTTCCGGCGCAGGCCGACGATCTTGTCCACGTGCTCGATCGTCACCGGGCAGGCCTCGACGCAGGCGCCGCAGGTGACGCAGTCCCACACCGAGTCGTAGCTGATCGCGTTGCCCACGATCGGGGCCAGCAGGAGCTCCTGCTTGGGCTTGGAGTCCACCAGCCCGTACGTCTCCTGGACGATCGGGCCGTTCGGGACCAGGTCGATCCCCGCCTCGGCCGCCTCGGACATCCTGCGGATGCCCATGATCAGGGCGCGCGGGTCGAGGGTCTTGCCCGTGCGGTTGGCCGGGCACTGGCTGGTGCAGCGCCCGCACTCGGTGCAGGTGAAGCCGTCGAACACGTCCTTCCACGGCAGGTCGGCCAGGGTGCGGAGGCCGAACGTCGCGTCCTCGCGCTCCAGGTCCATCGCCGGCAGCTGGCCGCGCGGCGCGAGCTTGCGCAGCCAGACGTTGACGAAGGTCGTGTAGACGTGGAAGTGCTTGTTGTGCGGGATGAAGATGAGGAACGCGGCAAGCACGAACACGTGGGCCCACCACAGGACCACGAACGCCGCGTTGGTCGCGTCGTGGCCCAGGCCCGCGAGCAGGCCGCCGAAGAAGTTCGAGACGAAGGCCCCGTTGATCGAGCCGAAGGCCGCGGCCTCGAACCACTGGGCCACGAACTCCGTGCTCACGACGAGCGCGATGAACGCGAGCGTCTGGTAGTGGACCTTGGTCGAGATCAGGCGCTTGGGCTTGACCACGATCCGCCGGTAGGTCGCGTAGGCGGTAGCGACCAGGGCGGCGACCGCCATGACGTTCTGGAGCCCCAGCAGGAACGCCCAGATCGCGCCGTTGAGCGGGTAGCCGAGGATGAACTCGGGCAGGCCGCCGGTGACGAAGTTGATGTTCCCGATGAGCAGGATCGTCGAGCCCAGGAACAGCCCGAAGTGCATCACCGCGACGTTGGGCTCGGTGAACATCCGGACCTGGAGCAGCGAGTACTCGATCAGGCCCCCGACGCGCCTCGCCACGTTCCGCAGCGCGCGCGGCTCCGTGGGCGTGACCTCGACCCACACGCGCGCGTGGCGCATGACCACGAGCAGGAACACCGCGAACGCGCCCCAGAAGATCGGGAACACGAGCGGGTACGCGGGGACGTGGGCGAACGACTCGAACACGGGTGGTCTCCTCCTCAGGCGCCCGGCGGGAGATCGCGCCGGCCGGCGCCGCGCGCAGTGTCGTGGTCGAACGGGCCCGAGAGCGTCTCGAGCGCATGGTCGAGCACCGGGATCGCCGCCTCGAGCGACTCCATCGAGCCCCTGGGCGAGCCCGGCAGGTTGAGGACGAGGGCCCGGCCCGCGACGCCCGCGAGCCCGCGCGACAGGGCCGCCATGGGCGTGGACTTGCGGCCCTCCGCGCGCATCGCCTCGGCGACGCCCGGGACCTCGTAGTCGAGCACGGCCGCCGTGGCCTGCGGCGTGACGTCGCGCGGGGTCAGGCCGGTGCCCCCGGTGGTGACCACCAGGGGGTGCGCCGCGGCGCCCTCTCGGATCGCCGCCCCGATGGCCGGCACCGCGTCGGGCACCAGCCGCCGCTCCACCTCGAAGCCGAGGCCCGCCAGGCGGGCGGCGATGGCGTCGCCCGACGCGTCGGCGCGGGTGCCGGCGGCCACGCCGTCGCTCACCGTCAGCACCAGCGCGCTCCTGCGGGTCACCCGCCCACCGGGCGCTTCCTGCCCATCCGGCCGGCCATCCGCTCGCCGGGGCGCCGCCTGGCCCGGTCCGTCTCCGCGTCAGGCGTCTCGGGGCGGTGCCACTCCCCGCTCTTGCCGCCGCTCTTGGCGAGCAGCCGGACCGCCCGCACCTCGACCCCGCGCTCGACGCCCTTCACCATGTCGTAGACCGTGAGCGCGGCCACCGACGCCGCCGTCATCGCCTCCATCTCGACCCCGGTCGGGCCGGTGGTGGCGGCCTCGGCCCGGATCCGCAGCACTCCCGCCGCGCGGTCCGGGGTGATCGCCACCACCAGGTCGGTGAGGGCCAGGGGATGGCACAGCGGGATCAGCTCCGCGGTCCGCTTGCCGCCCATCACGCCGGCCAGCTCCGCCACCGAGAGCACGTCGCCCTTGGCGCCGCCGCCGTCGATCACCAGGCTCATCGTCTCGGCCGACAGGGCCACCTCCGCCTCGGCGACGGCGCGCCGGGCCGTGGGCGGCTTGGCGGACACGTCCACCATCCGCGGCCGGCCCCGCCGGTCGACGTGGGTCAGGCGGCGGCGTTCGGTTCGCGGCGCGTCGTTGCGGTCCATGCGTCCTCCGTGGCACGCCGATCCTACCCGTCTGCGTCGGCCGGCAAGTGGCCGAAGACGCTGTACTCCAGCGCCGGTGCTCGATGATCCCTTGTTGTGTTGACGGTTAACAGCGTAGCGAATCAGCCGCTTCCAGTTGGCCCCGCCCAGGCGACCGTCGGCACTTGCCCTCGATTCCGGCCCAGGCAGGCTCTCCATGAGCGCCGACTCAGGCGTCGGGTCGAGCGCCGAGCGGGGAGTAAGCCATGTCGCGGCTGTTTGCAGCCTTCGTCCTGTTTGCGCTGGTCGGCGCCGCGTGCAGCGCGGGCCAGCCAGCATCGTCGAAGGATGTCGCCGGACCGACCATCGAACGGACCCCCGGATTGAACCCCATGACAGCGCCGACATTGACAGCGAGTCCGTCCTCGGTTGCCGCGTCGTCTGGCGGCTCGCCAGCCCCCGTCCAGTCGCCGACGACAGCCCCGTCACCGACGGCGCCAACCGCCGCATCGCCGGGTTCGGTCCTCATCGCGTACGAGGACACGGCGCAGGTCGAGGTCGTCTCGCCTGGCGGCCAGCGCGTGCTGATCGATGTCTGGAACCCCGACCTGCTCTCGCGCGCCCCGGTGGCGGCCGACGTGCTGCTCACGACGCACAGCCATGACGACCACTTCCTGGCCCAGTGGGTCGCTGCCTTCCCCGGGCAGACCATCACGTTCCGATCCGGTCACCTCGTCGCGAGGGACGTCACCATCACATCGATCGCCGCTGCGCACAACGTGGGCGACCCGCTGCTCGAGAGCGGCGGCACGAACTACCTGTTCCTGATCGATGTCGCCGGACTGCGGATTGCCCACCTCGGCGACCTCGGCCAGGACCGCCTGTCCGCGACCCAGCTCAAGGCGCTTGGTCGCGTGGATGTCGTGATCTCGCAGCTGACCAACCACTTCAGCGACGCGACCCTCGCCAACCGCAAGGGCATCCACCTCGTCGCGCAGCTCAAGCCGCGCCTGTTCATCCCGACGCACATCCTCGAGGACACCGTGGCCGAGCTCCACGACGTCGCTTCAGTCTGGCCGCCGGCCTACTCGACAGCGCGCTGGCTCACGCTCTCCCGCGGCACCCTGCCCGCCTCGACCCAGGTGCTGTTCCTCGGCACCGACGCCCCCACCTACGCCAAGCTGTCGAGCGCGAGCCCGTTCGGCGGGTGACGCGAACCGGGCGGGAACACCGGCGAACGTGCAGCCCGGCGTCAGTCCCGATCGAGCCAGCGCAGCTCCAGCTCCGTGCCCGCCTCCGCCCGGGCCAGCGGCTCCGGCACGGCGGCGAGGCCGTCCGCGGCGGCCAGGGCCGACAGCACGTGGCTCCCCTGCCCGCCCGCCAGGCGCACGCGCACGCGGCCCAGCGCGTCGCGCAGCGGACTCCCGTCCTCCGCGCGCAGGGCGGCCACCCGCTGCATGCCCCGGCGGCCCTGGCTCTTGGCCACCGGCTCCTCCAGCACGCACCGGTCCACCGGCCGGTGGAGGCGGCGGTGGCCGGCCAGCCGCCGGATCACGGGCCGCACGAAGAGCTCGAACGTGACGAACACCGACACCGGGTTGCCGGGCAGGCCGAACAGCAGGGTCGGCGACGTCCGCCCGGGCACGTCCGCCCGGCCGAACGCGAAGGGCTTGCCGGGCTGGAGCGCGACGCGCCACAGGTCCACGTGGCCGACGGTGTCGAACGCGGTCCGCACCACGTCGTAGGGCCCCACCGACACGCCGCCGGCGACGACCACCAGGTCCGCCACCTCGAGGCCCCGGCGCAGCCGGGCCAGCACGTCCTCGAGACGGTCCTCGGCGATCCCCAGGTCCACGGCCTCGGCGCCGGCGTCGCGCACCAGCGAGCGGATGCCGGGGCCGTTGGCGTCGGGGATCCCGGCCGGTCCGAGCGGCCGGCCTGCGGCGCGGACCTCGTCGCCGGTGGCCAGCACGGCCACCACGGGGCGGCGCCGGACGAGCACCTGCGCCGCCCCGGCGCCCGCGGCCAGCG
>JAJYLZ010000079.1 GCA_021787395.1 Chloroflexota bacterium | reverse complement strand
ACCCCGACGACGTGCCCGAGCCCCCCGACGCGGCGACGACAGTGCGGGGCGACGTCTGGGTGCTCGGCGACCACCGGCTCATGTGCGGGGACGCCGGCAGCCCCGAGGACCTCGACCGCCTGCTCGGCGGGGCGACGGTGGCGCTCCTCGCGACCGACCCGCCCTACAACGTGAAGGTCGAGCCGCGCAGCAACAACGCCATCGCCGCCGGCCTGTCCTCGTTCAGCGCGCCGCAGACCCACCACCAGGCCCTCGACCTCGCGCGGCATCCCTCGAAGTCGACGCCGACGACCCGCAAGATGCGCGCCAAGGACCGCCCGCTGGAGAACGACTTCGTCTCCGACGAGCGCTTCGACGCGCTCCTGGCCGACTGGTTCGGCAACGCCGCGCGGGTCCTCGGGCCCGGCGCGGCCTTCTACATCTGGGGCGGCTACGCCAACTGCGGCAACTACCCGCCCGCCCTCAAGGCGGCCGGGCTGTACTTCAGCCAGGCGATCATCTGGGTCAAGGAGCACCCGGTCCTCACGCGCAAGGACTTCATGGGCAACCACGAGTGGTGCTTCTACGGCTGGCGGGAGGGCGCCGCCCACCGGTTCCTCGGGCCCGCCAACGTGCCCGACGTGTGGTCGGTGAAGAAGGTGAGCCCGAACGCGATGGTCCACCTCACCGAGAAGCCGGTCGAGCTGGCGCGCCGGCCGATCGAGTACTCGACGCGGCCCGGCGAGGCGGTCCTCGACCTGTTCGCGGGCTCGGGGTCCGCGCTGATCGCGGCCGAGCAGACGGGGCGCCGCGGCTTCGCGATGGAGATCGACCCGCTCTACTGCGACGTCATCGTCGAGCGCTGGCAGGCGTTCACGGGGCGCAAGGCGGAGCGCCTCTGATGGGCAGGCGCGGCCCGCTCCCGAAGGACCCCGACGCGCTGCTCGGGCACCGCGCGAAGGCTGCGCACGCCCAGAACGGCCCAGCGGCCGGCTTCCGGTTGCCCCGCGCCCGGGCCGAGTGGCTGCCCTCGACGCGGGCGGCCTGGCGGGCGTTCTGGGCGTCGGACATGGCCACGGTCGCCGCGGCGGTCGACCTGCCGGCGATCGGGCGCCTGTTCGCGATGTACGACCAGCACGCGCGGGCGATGGAGGTCGTCGGGAAGGCGCTCGTCGTCCGCGGCTCCACCGGGCAGATCCGGGCCAACCCGCTCGCCGACCTCGCGCTCAAGCTCGAGGGCTCGATCGGGCGCCTGGAGGGCGAGCTCGGCCTGACGCCCGCCGCCCGCCAGCGCATGGGGATCCGGCTCGTCCGACCGGTCGTGCAGCCCTCCGCCGCGCCGTCCACGCTCCCCTCCCGCTACGCGCACCTCCGCGAGGTGGCCTCGTGACCGCCCTCGCGGAGCGCGCGCCTGAGCGCGTCGGGGGCTGGTCCGGCCGGGGCGAGTACCCGACATTGGGCTGGGGCGTGCTCGAGTGGATGACCGCGCACCTGCCCAGCCCGTCGGACCATTCGCGCGAGCTTGTGCTGACCGACGAGCAGGCCCGCATCGTGCTCGCCTTCTACCGGCTCGAGCCGGTGACGGGCGACTTCGTCCACCGGCGCGCGCGCCTCGAGATGGCCAAGGGCTGGGGCAAGAGCCCGCTCCTCGCCGCGATCGCCCTGGCGGAGTTCGCGGGGCCGGTCCGCTTCGGCGGCTGGGACGACGACGGCGAGCCGGTCGGCGTCCCCGTCCACTGGCCGGTCGTCGAGGTCGCCGCCGTCTCCCTCGACCAGGCCGACAACACCTGGTCCGCGCTGTACGAGATGCTCGGCGCGAACGACGGCCGGGCCGCGCGCGAGCTCGGCATCGACGCCGGCCGGACGCGCATGTACCTCACGGGCGGCCGCCCCGGGCACCTGCGCCCGGTCACCGCCGAGTCGAGCAGCCGCGAGGGCGCGCGGCTCACGTTCGCCGTCCTCGACGAGACGCATCTCTGGCGCCGCGACAACGGCGGCGTCCGGCTCGCCGCCGCCCTCCGGCGCAACGCGGCCAAGATGGACGGCCGCACCTTCGAGACGACGAACGCCCCGGTCACCGGGCAGGGCAGCGTCGCCGAGGAGTCGGGCGACGCGTCGGTGCCGGGCGTCCTCCACGTCTGCCGCCGCGCCCGCGAGGCGCCCGAGCGCGACTGGCCGGCGGAGCGGCTGCGCGCCGAGCTCGAGTTCGTGTACGGCGACTCCTGGTGGGCGCCGGTCGAGCGGATCCTCGCCGAGGCCGCCGACCCGGCCAACGACTGGGACGACATCACCCGCTTCTACTTCAACCTGCGCTCGTCGGGGCGGAGCCGCGCGGCGGACCCCGAGCAGTGGGACCGCCTGGCGCGCCCGGAGCGCGAGGTCCCGCCCGGCACCCGGGTCGGCCTGGGCTTCGACGGCTCGGTGTCGCTCGACTCGACGGTCCTGCGGGCCTGCACCGCGGACGGCTTCTCGTTCAGCCTCCCCGGCTGGAGCTGGGTGCGCCCGACCGGCGACGCGATGCGCGCCTGGGCCGTGGCGCACGCAGGTCAGGACTGGCGCGTCCCGCGCGACCTCGTGGACGAGGCCGTGGCGCAGGCGTTCGAGCGCTTTGACGTCGGCCTCATGCGCGCCGACCCGCCCTTCTGGGGCGACGAGATCACGCGCTGGCAGCGCCTGTACGGTGCCGACACGGTCGTCCCGTTCAACACGAACGCGGCGCGCCAGATGGGCCCGGCGTTCGACGGCTGGGCGACCGCGGTCCGCGAGGGGACCCACACCCACGACGGCGACCCGCTCGTCACCGAGCACGTGAAGGCGATGCACAAGCGCCCGGCCACCGGCGGCCAGCGCGGGGACGACGGACGCGCCCTGTGGGTGCCGGTGAAGGGCGAGGACCGCGCCAAGATCGACGGCGGCCTCGCCGACATCCTCGCCCGCCACGCGGCGGCGACCATGCCCGAGCCGGTCGCGGAGCCGGTGCGCTCGGGCCCGGCCGCGGCGTCCTGGTGACGCGATGGCGCTGACCATGACCAGCCCGCAGCTCCTCGAGCGCCTCGGCGACGAGATGGACCGCCGCGCGCCCGACTACGCGCTGTGGGCCGAGTACTACGAGGGCCGGCACCAGCCGCCCGTCGCGCTCCTCGCGGCATCGACCGGGTACCGCAGCGAGTACGCCCGCTGGCTGTCGGGCTTCAGCGACAACTTCTGCCGGCTCGTCGTCCAGGCCGTCGACGAGCGCCTGCGGGTCACCGGGTTCCGGGTCGACGGCAAGGCCGGCGACCGCAAGGCCTGGGCGATGTGGCAGGCCAACCAGCTCGACGCCCAGCACCTGCGCGCCCAGCGCGAGGCGCTCGTGAAGTCGTGGTGCCCAGTGGTCGTCGACGCCGGCCCGGACGGGGCGCCGCGGATCCGCCCGCACGAGGCGGACCAGTTCGCCATCGCCTGGGACGACGACGACTACCTCGAGCGCGCCGCCGCGATGCGCCGCTGGGTCACGCCCGACGGCCGCAAGCTCGCCAACCTGTACCTCCCCGACCGCATCGAGAAGTACGAGCTCGCCGAGGGGAACCGCTGGCGGGCCCGCTCGGTCGCGGACGAGCCGTGGCCGCTGCCGCACGCGCTCGGCGTCGTGCCGGTCGTGCCGCTCGTCAACGACCCCGACCTCTACAACCGCGGCCAGAGCGAGATCGGCGCGATGCTGCCGATGCAGAACGCGCTGAACCTGCTGATGAGCGACATGCTCGTCTCGGCCGAGTACACCGCGTTCCCGCAGCGCTGGGTCACCGGGCTCGAGATCCCGGTCGACCCCGACACCGGCAAGCCGGTGCAGCCGTTCAAGCTCGCCTACGACCGGATGCTCATGGCCCGCGACCCCGCCGTCCGGTTCGGGCAGCTCGACGCGGCCGACCTCCAGCCGTACATCCGCGCGGTCGAGGCGTGCGTGCAGCACATCGCGTCCACGACCCGCACCCCGCCCCACTACCTGCTCGGCCAGTCGGGCGCCTTCCCGTCGGGCGAGAGCCTGAAGGCAACCGAGACCGGGCTCGTGGCAAAGGTGAAGCGCCGGCAGGGCGACTTCGGCGAGTCCTGGGAGGAGGCGGTGTCGCTCGCGTTCCGGGCCGCCGGCGACTCCAAGCGCGCGGACATCGAGGACAAGGAGACGAAGTGGGCGGACCCCGAGGTCCGCTCCGAGGCCGAGCACGTCGACGCGCTGCTGAAGCTCAAGGCGCTCGGCATGCCGCTCGAGTACCTCTGGGAGCAGTACGGCGTCTCGCCCCAGCTCATCGCCGCCTGGAAGGACGCCGCGGCGGCAGCGGAGGCGGCCGGCGGCAGCCCCGTCGACCCGTCGATGCCGGGCGACCCCGAGGCGATGGCCCAGATGCGCGCCTCGACCGCGCCGGTCGCGGTCGACGGCCAGCCGGTGGCGCCGACGGCGGCGCCAAGCGCAGCCGCTCTCAAGTCGCCGGCGACGCCCATGCCGATGCCGCCCACGCCGGCGCCCATGCCACCCCCGCCCGCTGCCCGCGCACGCGCTCGGGCGTCGGGCACATAGGAGGACCCCGACACCATGACCGACGAGTCCGCGGGCGCGACGCCCGTCGAGCCGGGCGCGACGCCCGGACAGAACGACGACACCACGGCCGCCGATCCCCAGCCGCCCGCGACGGGCGACGTCGAGACGCTGAAGCGCGCCCTGGAGTCGGAGCGGTCGCTCAGGCGGGCCGCCGAGAAGGCCGCGCGGGCCAAGGACGCCGAGAACGAGGCCCTCCGCACGTCCCAGCTGACCGAGCACGAGAAGGCGATCGCGCAGGCCCGCAAGGAGGGCTCCGCCGAGACGGAGAAGGTGTGGAGCGAGAGGCTCCGCACCTCCGAGGTGAGGCGCGAGCTCCAGGCGGCCGGGATCGCGGGGTCGCTCGACCTCGCGTCGAGGGCCCCGGAGTTCGAGGCGCTGACGATCGGCGAGGAGGGCCGGGTGGAGGGGCTGGACAAGGCGGTCGCGGCATTCAAGGCCGCGAACCCGTTCCTCTTCGCCGCGCCGCGACCGGCGGCCGGCAACTTCGACGGCGGCTCGGGCGGCTCGCCCGCGCAGACGTGGACGGCCGAGGCCATCGGCGCGATGAGCCAGGCCGAGTTCGAGCGCAACGAGGCCGAGATCATGCGCGCGATGCGCGAGGGCCGCATCAGGCAATAGACGAGGCCGGCAGCGCCCGGCGCCGCCACCGTCCCGAGACCCCGGTGGGGGACGGCACGGGCGGACTCCCCACCGGGAGGAGACGACAACGTGGCGAACATCACCCGATCCCTCGCCGACACCAGCGGCTTCATCCCGCAGGCGTGGGCCCGCCGGGCGCTCACCATCCTGCGGGCCAACATGGTCCTCGCGCAGTTCGTGCGCCGGGACTTCGACTTCGAGCCCGGCTGGGTGGGCAAGACGCTCAACATCCCGTACCCGGGCACCTTCACGGCGCAGGACAAGGCCGCCGACACGCAGATCAGCGTCCAGACGCCCGCGGGCGGCGCGACGACGTCGGTCACCCTGTCCAAGCACAAGGCCGTCGACTTCAACATCGAGGATGTGGCCCGGGCCCAGTCGAGCGTCGAGCTCATGGACCAGTACCTGGCGCCGGCCGTAATCGCCCTCGGCAACCAGGTCGAGGACGACCTCTTCGCCCTCTACGGCAGCCTCACCGGCGTCTCCTGCGGCGCCGCGGGGACGGCCATCACCGACGCCACCATCCGCGCCGCACGCCAGGCGCTCAACGGCGCGCTCGCCCCGATGGGCAGCCGGTCGCTGATCGTCTCGGCCCGCGACGAGATCTCGATCCTCGGCGCGACCAACCTCCAGAGCTTCTTCGCCTTCCGGGCGGGCAACCAGGCCATCCCCGAGGGCCAGATCGGCCGCCTCTACGGCTTCGACACTTGGATGAGCCAGCGCGTCCCGGTCCCGACCGCGACGATCGCCCTCGGCACGCAGACGTCGGGCACGTTCGCGCTCTCCTACCTCGGCCAGACCGCGTCGGGAATCGCGTACAACGCGACAGCGGCGGCCGTCCAGACCGCCCTCCAGGCCCTGTCCACGATCGGCGCCGGCAACGCGACCGTGGCGGGCACCGCGCCGAACTTCACGGTGACGTTCGCGGCCGCCCTCGCCCAGAACATCAACGCGCTCGCGGCCGACTTCTCGGCGCTCACGACGCCCGCCAACGCGAGCCTCGTCAACAACTACAGGAACCTCGCCCTCCACCGCGACGCGCTGATCCTCGCGGTCCGCCCGTTCGAGCCGGTGCCCGCCAACACGGGCGTCGACTCCTTCACCGCGACCGACCCCGACAACGGCCTCGCCGTCCGCGTCCAGCGCGTCTACGACATCAACTACCGGGCGATCCGGTACGGCGTCGACATCCTCTACGGGATCAGCGCGCTCCGGCCGACGCTCGGCTCGGTGGTGCTCTCCTAGCGCCGCGCGTGGACCTCTGCACGCTCGACGACGTCAAGCTCCAGGGGGCCGTCCCGGACGCCCGGGACGACCCCTGGCTCAGCGCCGCGATCACGTCGGTGTCGGCGGTGTTCGAGGCCGAGGCCCGCCGCTGGCTCGCCCCGCGCGGCGCCATGACGCGCACCTTCGACGGCGCCCTCGTCCGGTCGCTGGGCGACATGGCGGGCTCCACGCCGCGCTACTTCGGGCCCGCCTGGATGCCCCAGTGGGGCCGCGTCCTCCCCGTGTACGACGGCGTCAGCGCCGTCACCTACCTCGGCGTCGCCGACGCCGACCAGCCCGACGACGGGTCGGGCGCCTACACCCCGATCGCGCGGGGGATCCACCTGCGCGGCGCCTACCGCGACGGCTGGCCCTTCACCCGCATCGAGCTCGACTCGACCGCGCCGCGCCTGCTGCCGACCGCGGGGTACAACGTCGTCAAGGTGACGGCGCCCAACTGGGGGCCGACCGCCGTCCACCCGCGGGTCCGCGAGCTCGCGGCGACCGCGGTCGTCCGCGGCTGGCGCGCCCGGGCCGGGGGCGACGGCGCGCCCGACATCGTCGTCGCCGGCGCGGACGGGCGGGTCGCGGTGCTGCGGCGCATCGCGCCGGCCGAGCTCGCCGAGCTCGTGCGCGACTTCGCAGCGGACACGCGCCCTGCGCTCACGTCGGTCCCGGCGGGCTGAGCCGTGGGCGCGCTCAGCCTCGCCCAGATCATGGACGGCCTGGCGGCCGCCGTCCTCGCGACGGGGCTCGTCCGGGAGGCCCACGGCTGGCCGCCCGGCGCGGTGGCCCTGCCCGCGTGCCTCGTCGACCTCCCGACCCGGATCGAGCTCGCCAGCACATTCGGGCGGGGCTCGGACACGCTCGAGCTCCCGGTCCTCCTGCTCGCGGCGCAGACCCTGTCCGAGGCCGGCCGCGACGCCCTCTCCGCGCTCGTCGACGGCGGCCCCGACGTGTACGCGGCCATCGAGGGGCCGCACCCCTGGGGCACCGCGCACGTGCTCGGAGCCTCGGTCGTGCCCGTCGTGCTCGGCAACGGCATCGCCGGCGTCACGCCGATCACCTACCTCGCCCTCAAGCTCGACGTGGAGGTCGCCACCTGATGGCCAAGTACGGGTCCGCCACGAGCGTCTGGCTCGACGCGGTCGACGCGTCGGCGTTCTTCAACGAGGCGGGGATCGACATCTCGGTCGACACGGCCGAGACGACGACGTTCCAGCCGGGCGCGAGCCCCGCGTGGAGGGCGTTCATCGAGGGCGTCGCGTCGTCCAAGGTCACGCTCAAGGGCTTCTACGACGCGACGAACGACGCCGCCCTGTTCGGCACCGTCCGCGACGGCGGCTCGGTCCTGACGTACGGCCCGCAGGGCCTCGTCGCGGTCGGCGACCCGGCGCGCCTCGTGTGGGTCCACGACAGCGCGGTCGCCGAGTCGAGCCCCGTCGGCGGGGCCGTCCTCGTCTCGGCCGCCTTCGCGGGCGACGCCGCGGTGGGCTTGGGCTGGGCGCTCCACCCGCTGGCGGCGGACTCCGGCACGACGACCGGCGCGACCCGGAACGACCTCGCCGCGACTGCGACCGGCTGGCAGGCGCACCTCCACGTGACGGCGGTGACCGGCTCGCCGACGTCCTGGACCGTGAAGCTCCAGGACTCGGCCGACGGGACGACCTGGGCCGACGTCGCCGGCGGCGCGTTCAGCGCGACCACCACGCCGGCGGCGCAGCGCCTGGTCTCCGCGCCCGGGGCGGCCCTGCGCCAGTACGTCCGGTACGTGGCGACCGTCGTCGGCGGGACGACCCCGACGGTCACCTTCGGCCTCGCCTACGCCCGCAACCGCTAGGAGGAGCACACGATGGCAACAGGCTTCCGGTACGGCGCCAAGGCGCTCGTCACCGTCAACGCGGTGGACATCTCGACGTACTGCGACGACGCGGGCATCGACGTCGGCATCGACACGGCCGAGACGACCACCTTCTCCTCGTCGTGGAAGACGTTCATCGAGGGCCTCGCCTCGGCGAAGTTCAGCCTCAAGGGCAACTTCGACCCGACCGTCACGAGCGGCCCGGCCGCGGTCCTCACGGGGCTCATCGGCGGCGGCCCCAAGACCGTCGTCTTCAACCCGGCCGGCACCGCGACGGGCGAGCTCAAGCGGACGGTGTCCGCCATCCTCACCGGGTACGCGGAGACGAGCCCGGTCGGCGGCAAGGTCACCTTCACCGCGGCGTTCCAGGGGACCGGCGCGGTCACCTTCGGGTCCAACTGATGGGCGCGCTGCCGCCCGTCCCCCTCGCCGTGGGCACGACCCTCGTCGGCGGGACGGAGGTCCCGATCCGCTCGCTCACGCGGGCCGAGGCGCTCGAGCTCCGCGCGCTGGCGGGGGAGCCCGACGCCGACCGGCGCGGCGAGGTCTACCTGATCGCCAAGGGCACGGGCGTCGACCCCGCCGAGGCCGAGGCCTGGTGGGAGTCGTCGGACCCGGTCGCCGTCCAGAAGCTCGTCCGCGACATCGCCGTCGTGTCGCGGCTCCAGGGAGAGGACGGCACGGACCCAAACGCAGCTGCGAGCGGGCATTCGTCGAGGGGGAGCTCGACGTGAGCGACTTCGTCCTCGCCGAGCTGCTCGGGCGCTCCCTCGGCGAGGTCCGGGCGCTCCCGAACGCCGAGGTCGTCGAGTGGATGGCGTTCCTCGCGTACCGGCGCGCCGTGGCGGAGCTCGAGCATGGCTGACGGGGCAGTCGGCGTCGACGTCGAGGGCCTGATCGCGATGAAGCGCGCCTTTCGGCTCGCCCACGACGGCACGCAGAAGGCCATCCAGCGCCGCCTGAAGGACGTCGCCACCCTGGTCGCCTCCGAGGTCGCCGGGCGCGTCCCGGTCCGCACCGGGCGCGCCGCGTCCTCCGTCCGCGCCCTGGCCACCCAGGAGAGCGCGTCCGTCGCCGCGGGCGGGGCGAAGGCGCCGTACTACGCCTTCCTCGACTTCGGGGGCAGCACGGGGCGCGGCCACGTCGCGGGCGTCCCGGACTCGGGCTCGGTCAGGCGCGAGTGGTACGGCAGGGGCGGCTCGGGCGGGGGCGAGGGGCGCTACCTGTACCCGGCCATCCGCGAGATGAGCGGCGAGATCGCCCGCGAGGCCGGCGAGGCCGTCCACGAGGCGCTCCACGACGCCGGGTTCGAGGCCGGCTGACCATGGCGGACAAGCGGACGGTCGAGGTCAGGATCGTCGGCGACGCGACCGGCTATCGGAAGGCGCTCGCCGAGTCCGAGCAGGCGTCGGGCAAGACCGGCTCGCTGATCCACGGGATCTTCACGGGCATCGGCATCGGCGCGACCCAGCTGGCGGTCGACGGCATCGGGACGCTCGTCGACTTCCTGGGCGACAGCAGCGCGGCCGCCCGGGACGCGGAGGTCGTGCAGACCCGGCTCACGACGGCGCTCCGCGACAACGTGAAGGGCTTCAGGGGCACGGCCGAGGCGATGGAGGGGGCCATCAGCGCCGGCATGAAGCTCGGGTTCACCGACGAGGAGATGATGGCCAGCCTGTCCGCGCTGGTCACCGTCACCAAGAGCCAGAAGCAGGCGCAGGACGACGTGGCGGTCGCCGAGGACCTGGCACGGGCCAGGGGCATCGACCTCGCGAGCGCCACGAACATCGTCATCAAGGCGCAGGAGGGCAACGTCGGCGCGCTGCGGAGGCTCGGGATCATCGTCCCGCAGGTAACGAGCCACGTGGACGCGCTGAAGGCCTCCCACGAGAAGCACACGCCGGCCCAGCTGAAGGCCGCCCAGGCCGCCGACAAGCAGGCGACGGCGACGGCGGCCCTCGCCGCGGTCCACAAGGCGGCGCAGGGGCAGGCCGAGGCGTACGCCGGCACGATGTCGGGCTCGCTCGCGGTCGCGGGCGTCGCGGTCGAGGAGATGCAGGAGCGGCTGGGCGCGACCCTCAACCAGATCGTCGCCACGGTCCTGCCGCCACTGCTCAAGGGGCTCGAGGCGCTCGGCGTGTGGTTCGGCCAGGTCGCGCAGGCGGCGGCGCCGTTCGTCGCGCAGGTCGTCGACCTCGCGGGCCGGTGGATGGCGGCCCTGTCCGACGCGTTCGCCCAGGTCGGCGCCGCGGTCGCGCCGCTCATGCCGGTCATCGCGAAGCTCGTCCACGAGGACCTCGACGCCCTGGCGGCCGTCACCAGGACGGTCGCCACCTGGGTGATCGAGTACCTCGTCCCGGCGTTCGTCGAGGTCGCCAAGGCCGTCATCCCGCCCCTGCGGGTCGCGCTCCTGTGGCTCGCGGACGACGTGTTCCCGTCCGTCGCGCAGGCCGTCGCGTTCGTCGCCGCGCACGCGATCCCGCCGCTGCGCTCGGCGCTCGAGTGGGTGACGCGGAACGTCCTGCCGCCGCTCGGCGCGGCGCTCGACTGGATCGTGAGGACCGTGCTCCCGCCGCTCGTCGCCGCGCTCGGCTGGGTCGCCAACACCGTCCTGCCGGCGCTCGGGCAGGGCTTCGCCTTCTTCACCGACCGGGTGCTGCCGGCCGTGTCGAACGCCCTGCAGGGGGTCGGCAGCGTCGTGGGCAGGGTGTTCGGCGCGGTCACCGGCACCGTGAAGTCGGCGATCAACGCCGTGGTCGGCCTCGTCAACGGGATGATCCGGGCGATCGACGCGGTGCAGGTCCAC
>JAJYLZ010000078.1 GCA_021787395.1 Chloroflexota bacterium | reverse complement strand
CTGCGCCCGGCCGCGCCCGACGGCGGGCCGGATCTGGGCGCGGTCCGCGCCGGCGGCCGGAGGCCGGCCAGGAACCGGCTCGGCCGGCGGCGTCCCTCTCCGCCGCCGCGCCCGGGCCTCGTCTCGCTCCACGAGAGCAGCAGGTGCTCCCGCGCCCTCGTGATGCCCACGTAGAGCAGGCGCCGCTCCTCCGCCAGCGCCGCCGCGTCCTCGCCGGCAGCCCGGATGGGCAGCAGCCCCTCCTCCAGTGACGGCAGCGCCACCGCGTCCCACTCGAGCCCCTTGGCGCGGTGGTACGTGAGCAGGTTCACGCCGTCGGACGAGCCGGAGCGCTCCGCGGCCGCCCGGGCCTCGAGCTCGGCGAGCACGGCCGCGGCGTCCGCCGTCGGGTCGGCGGCGACCGCGGCCTCGACGATCGCGAGCAGGGTGTCGAGCGATGCCTGGCGCTCGCGGGCCTCGTCGCCGCGCTCTCGGGCGGCCGCCGCCTCGTCCTCGAGGCCCACGTCCCGCCGCCAGCGCGCCGCCACCTCGGCCGCCAGCTCAAGCCCGCGCAGCCGGGCCGCTCGGCCCGTCGCGCCCGCCAGCCGCCGCAGCGCGGCGAGTGCGCCGTGGACCTCGGGCCGCTCGTAGAACGGCACGCCGCGCACCTGGTAGGCGATACCCGCCCTGGTCAGGGCGGCCTCGAGGGGCACCAGCTGGGCGTTCACGCGGACCAGGACCGCGACCTCCGCCGGCGGGGTGCCGGCGCGGATGCGCGCGACGGTCCAGGCGACAAGCGCGTCCAGCTCCGCCTGCGCGGTCGCGTGGCGCACGATGGCGGGCTCCGGGCCGTCCGGCCGGGTCGCGACCAGCCGCTTCGCGCGGCCGTCGCCCGCCAGCAGCCGGTTTGCCAGCGCGAGGACCTGCGGAGTGGAGCGGTAGTTGCGCACGAGGGCGACCTCGCGGGCGCCGGGCCACCGCTGGGCGAACGTGGTGAGGAACGACGAGGTCGCGCCGGCGAAGGTGTAGATCGTCTGGTCCTCGTCCCCCACGACGCACAGGTCTCGGCGCTCCCCCACCCACAGCTCCAGCAGCCGCTGCCCGAGCGGGCTGGTGTCCTGGTACTCGTCCACGCTGAACCACGACTTGCGCGCGCGGACGAGCCCGGCCGCCGCTTCGTCGGACTCCAGCAGGGCGACGGTCTCGAGCAGCAGGTCGTCGAAGTCGATGCGGCCCGCTCGCGCCTTCGCCCGCTCGTAGTCGCCGTAGACGCGGACGAACAGGTCGCTCGGGATCGGCGGCTCGCGGCCGGCGGCGTCGGCGGCGGCCTCGTACGCCGAGGGCCTCACGCGATGGGCCTTGGCCCACTCGATCTCGTCGGCGAGGTCCTTGGCCGGGGTGAACCGGTAGTGGCCCGGGAGCTGTCTGGCCAGCCGGCCCACGACGGGCAGCTTGGAGTCGAGGATCTCGGGCAGCGGGTCCCCGTCGTGGCGGTCCGGCCAGAAGTGGCGCAGCTGGCTGCGGGCCTGGGCGTGGAACGTCCGCACCGTCACGCCGGGCAGGCCGAGACCGCGGAGCCGCTCGGCCATCTCGCCGGCCGCCTTGTCGGTGAACGTGACCACCAGGACCTGCTCAGGGCCGACCACGCCCGTGGCGATGGCGTACGCGGTCCGGCGGCTGATGACGCGGGTCTTGCCCGAGCCGGCCCCGGCCAGGATCGCCACCGGGCCGCGGGTGGCGAGGACGGCGTCGCGCTGCTCGGCGTCGAGGTCGGCGAGGAGGGCGTCGGGGTCCAGTCGGGGCACGCCCGAAGGCTAGCAGCGGGCGCTCACCGCGGGATTGCCGGGGCCGGCAACGCCGCCGTCACCGGCAACGCCGCCGTCATCGAGCAGCCGTCGCCGGCGACGCGGGCCTACCCGGCGAAGGGCCGCGAGACCTCGGCCAGGCGGGCCAGCTCCTCATCCGAGAGCACGAGGTCGGCCGCCGCGGCGTTCTGCTCCAGCTGCTCGACCGTCCGCGCGCCGGGGATCGCGACCGTGTTCGGGTGGGACGCCACCCAGGCCAGCGCCACCTGCGCCGGCGTCGCACCGTTGGCGGACGCGATCTCGGCCACCGCCTGCTGCAGCGCGGCCACCGCCGAGGTCATGTCGGGGACCCTGCTGCGGCGGAGCTGGGAGCGGCGGGCGAGCGGCAGGGAGCTCGGCGACCTGCCGGCGAGGACCCCCTGCCCGATCGGCGAGTACGCGACGATCAGACGGTCGTGCTCGGCGGCATAGGGCACCAGGTCGTCAGCCGGGCCCGGCGAGACCAGGCTGAACCGCACTTGGTTGGCGATCGCCCGGGCGCGCAGCCCCCGCTCGAACTGCTGCCACTGCTCGACGGTGTGGTTGCTCACCCCGATCCGCCGCACGCGGCCAGCCTCCAGCAGCGGGCGCACGGCCTGGCCCACGCGGCGGGGCGCGACGAACGGGTTGGGCCAGTGGACGTAGTACAGGTCGAGCCGGTCGGCCCGCAGCCGGCGCTGGCTGCCGGCGCACTGCCAGGCCACGATCCGCTCGGCGGGGGCGATGGGCATGAGCTTGGTGGCGACGGTGAGCCCGGCGCGCTGCCCGTCGACGAGGCCGCCGAGCTCGTCACCGATGATCGCCTCCGAGCGGGCGGGGCCGTAGGCCTCGGCCGTGTCGATCATCGTGATGCCCA
The DNA here is from genome assembly GCA_021787395.1 of Chloroflexota bacterium. Taxonomy (GTDB): domain Bacteria; phylum Chloroflexota; class Limnocylindria; order Limnocylindrales; family CSP1-4; genus CAIXZV01. The sequence continues at coordinate 8,691 of JAJYLZ010000078.1, read as the reverse complement.
GCTCGATCGCCCGGCGGAGCAGCGCCGGCGCCGTCTCGCTCGCGTACTGCTGGCCGTAGCCCCACTCGCGGGAGCCGAACTGCCAGGTCCCCAACCCGATCCGCGACACCCGCAGACCGTCAACGTCGATGTACCTCATCGAGCAAGTCTAGGCCGGGACGCCGCGCGGAGCCCTCGAGCCGCTTGACAGCCGAGCTGGCACAGGCCCCGGGCATCGTGTCCGCATGCGATGGCCCATCTCGCGACACCGCGCCGCCGAGCCCCCCAGGACGTGGCCGCCGCGGATGGCGCACCGAGCTCCCGATGATGCCCCTGCGCACGACACGTTCGTGTGCGCCGCCTGCGGGCGCACGGACCTGCCCGAGGCGGGCGGCTGGGAGCCGCCCATCTGCCTGGACTGCGACGCGGCGATCAACCTCGACGCGGAGGAGGCCGAGACGCACTGGGAGTCCTGAGGCCGGCCGGCGGCCACCCCGCTCCCCTACGCTGTAGGGGTGCCGCAGCATCGCCGCAAGCCCAAGCCGCAGCCCGCCAGCAGCAGCCGGGCCAACTACCGGCCGCCCGACGGGTCCTGGGCGTCCTCCGCGGCGAATCGCAAGACGATGCAGGCGAACCGATCCCGCGACACACGGCCGGAGCTCGCGGTCCGGTCCGCCGTCCACGCGCGGGGCCTCCGCTACCGCGTCGCGGTGCGGCCCGTCCGCGGCGTCCGCCGGTCGGCAGACCTGGTGTTCACCCGCGCCCGGGTGGCGGTCTTCCTCGACGGCTGCTTCTGGCACGGCTGCCCCGACCACTTCCAGCTGCCGGCCACGAACCCCGGCTACTGGGGCCCCAAGATCGCCGCCAACGCGGCCCGCGACGCCGAGACGGACGCGCTGCTCGCCGCGGAGGGCTGGACTGTCCTGCGCTTCTGGGAGCACACGCTCGCCGTCGAGGCAGCCACCCGGATCGAGGGCGTCGTCCGGGAGCGGCTGGCCGCCCTGGGCCGGCAGCCGGGGGAGCGGACCGCAAGCCCGCCGCGACCCGGGAGGCCGGTCACAACAGCCGCTCCGGGCAGATCGCGGTGAAGTCGCAGCGGCGGCACGCGGCGCCCGGGGTGGCGTGGAACGCCCCCGCCCGGATGGGCCGGACGCGAGCCACCAGCTCCTCGCGCGCCGCGTCGAGCTGCGCATCGGTCCGGGTGGTGGACATCCGCTGGCCCAGCTCGGTGTAGTAGAGGGTCACCAGCTCGGGCGTCCCCAGGCCGAGCGCGTCACGGCAGGCCAGCGCGTAGATCGTCAACTGCAGGTTCTCGTGCACGCTCTTCTGGGACTGCGGGCTGCCGGTCTTGTAGTCGATCACCTCGACGCCCCCGGAGGGGAGCCGGTCGATCCGGTCGATCTCGCCGTAGATCCGCACGGGCGGGGTGCCGTCCCCCGGGTCGATCACCAGCGTGAACTGCTCCTCCTCGGCGAGCGCCTCCGAGGCGCTGGCGACCTCGCCGGTCCAGAAGTTCTCCAGGAGCTGGCCCACCTTGCGCCCGAAGGCGGCCTCGGTCTCACGATCGCCGAACGCCTGCGGCTGCCAGCGCGTCCGGAACATCTGCTCCAGGTCCTCGCGGGTGGGACTGGGCTCGCCCCTCGCCAGACGCTGGCGCCGCTCCCGCGTGAACGCCTCGAACGCCGCGTGCGCGGTGCTCCCGAACGCGAGCGGTGCCCTCGGCCGGGCGGGCTCCGGGATCCGGTAGACGTAGGCGAGGGCGTACATCAGCGGGCACCGCTCGTACGCGTCGAGCGACGAGTAGGAGAATCGCGGCGGCAGCGGGGCCACCGCGAACAGACGCGCGCCGGCAGCCGAGTCGGCCGCCAGGTCGCGGAACGTCAACGGGTCCAGGCCGGCCGCCCGGGCCTGGTCCGCGCGCAGCGCCGCGCTCCGCGCGACGTCGGCCAGGCGCGCCGCGAGCGCCTCCCGGGCACCGGGACCCTCCGGCTGCTCTGGAGCCGTGCCCTCCAGCAGCCCCACCAGCTCCGCCGCGCGCAGCCGCAGCGCGAGCCGGCGCTCGCGGGCCGTCGGGAGGGGCATGACCCGCCGCGCCTCGGCGATCGCGGCCGTCAGCTCCGCCTCGTCCCCGTCCGCCTCGCCGCCCTCCTCGGCCGGCTCGGAGCGCGCCGGCGCCACGGCCGCATCGCGCCGCGTCCGGTCCACGACCAGCAGCTCGTCGCCGGAGCCGGCTCGCAGCTCGTCCACGAACGGCGACGCCTGCCGCGTCCCGTCGCGCTCATGCGTGGCGAGGATCAGCCGGTCCTGCGCCCGGGTGATGGCCACGTAGAGGAGGCGGCGCTCCTCGTCGAGGTGGAGGTCCCCGGCCGGCACCTGCTCGCGCAGGAGCTCCCTCGGGAACAGCCCCCCGCCCTGCTCCCTGACGGGCCACTCCCCGTCCACGAGGTCCGGCACCACGACCACCGGGAACTCGAGGCCTTTGGCCTGGTAGAGCGTCATCAGGCGCACGCCCTCGGCGTCCTCGGAGAGCTCGACGCTGGTGGGGAGCTCGCCCCCGGCCGCCTTGTAGGCGTCCAGGTACCCGACGAAGTCCGCCAGCGAGCGCTGCGGGTTGGCCTGCTGCCACTCCGAGGCGAACCGCAGGAGGCTCGCGATGTTCACGACCGCGCGGCGCGCCTCGAGCGTCCCGGTCGCGAGCAGGTCGAGCACGGCGCCGGTCCGCTCGAGGTACCGCTCGACCACCGTGTACGGTCCCTCCCGCCAGGCCAGCGGGCTGAGCTCGTCGAGCAGGTCGCGGACCCGGCGCAGCTTGGCGCGCAGGTCGGCCGCCACCACCAGGGTGGCCCGCTCCCGCGTGGCCGCGTGGTCCGGCGACGGCGCGTCGGCGTCCTGCACGTCCTGCATCGCCTCGCCGGTCGCCACCATCCGCTCGATCGAGGCGGCGACGCGGCCACGGTCGAAGTTGGCGTCCCTCGTGACCGCGAGGACCTCGAGCGCGTCGAGGCGCCACGGGCCCGCGGTGAGCAGGCGCACCAGCGCCGCATCGTCCTCGGGATTGGCGATGGCGCGCACCGCGGCCTCGAGGTCCCGGATCTCCGGCGTCTCGAACAGGGCCAGCCCGCCGACGACGGTGTACGGGATGTCCTCCGCGTGGAGCCGTTCGATGATGGCGTCGCGGTGCTTGTGCTTGCGGTAGAGCACCGCCACATCGCGCCAGGGGCGGGCCGAGGGGCCGGCTCCGGGGCCCACCAGCTCCCGCACCGCGTCCACGATGGCGACCGCCTGGTCCTCCTCGTTGGCGCAGACGTAGAGCACCGCGGGCGCGCCGGACTCGCGCTGGGTGTCGAGCCGCTTGCCCGGGTCGAAGCGGACCGAGTTGCCGGCGATCAGCCGGTTGGCCAGCGTCAGGACCCGGTCCACCGATCGGAAGTTGCGCTGGATCCGCAGCACCGGCGGCGGACCGGGCGGCGGCGCGGACGGGTCGTGGGCGGGCGGCCTGGCGAAGCGGTCCATGAATTCGCTGAAGGCCGCGAAACTGGCGCCGCGGAACCGGTAGATCGACTGGTCGTCGTCGCCCACGACCATGACGTTGTCGGGCCGGTCCGGCGTGCGGCCCAGCATCTCCACCAGCTCGATCTGCGCGACGTTGGCGTCCTGGAACTCGTCCACCAGGATGTAGCGGTACTGGCGCTGCCAGCGGCGGAGGACGTTGGGGCGACGCTTGAACAGACCGGCCGTGAGCGCGATCTGCTCCCCGAAGTCCAGCGCGTCCCGCCGCGCCAGCTCGCCCTGGTAGACCGCGTAGACCGAGGCCAGCTCCCGCAGCCGCAGCACCTCGAGCGCCGCACCGTCGCGTTCATAGGTCTCGGCGAGCGCGAGGATTCGCGGTGCGTCCTGGGCGGCGAACCAGGCCATCGGCCGCGCCGTCCCGTCCCCGGCCATCGTCCGCCGGGCCTCCCGCTCCGCGATCCGGGCCGGGTCGTCGGGCCTCGACGCCCGGGCCGGCAGGCCCAGCTCCTCGGCCCGCTCGGCGGCCCGGGTCGCGGCGTACGCCCGCTGGACCGCGCGCACCGGCTCGAGGATTCCGGCCGCCAGCAGGCGCGCCTCCACGTCGGCGAAGCGCCCGCCGTATCGCCGCTCGTACTCCTGGCGCTCCGCATCGGCGAACCGGGCCACATCCTCGGGCGTGGCCAGCTCGTCCTTGGCCCGGTTGATGAAGTCCACCAGCCCCTTGAAGGAGGGATCGCTGTAGTAGCGCAGTCCGAGCTCCGGCCGCAGGTCTCGCAGGACGAGCAGCTGGGCGGGCCCGTCGAGCACCTCCAGGACCGCCGGCAGGCCGGCGTCGGCGGCGCTCTCGGTCAGGACGTGCTGGCAGAAGCTGTGGAAGTTGCTGACCGTCATGCGCGCGCGGGTCGCCGGGCCCACCGCCGCGTCCAGCCGCTCCGCCAGCTCCGCGGCCGCCTTCACGTTGTAGGTCAGCACGAGCAGCTGCTCGGGCGCGAGCGGCCCCGTGAACGGGTTGCCGTGCCGATCCCCCGGCTCCGCCCCGATCCAGCCGCCGGCTCCCGGGGCGCGGCGCCCGTACGTATCCAGCAGCCAGCGGACCCGCTCCGCGATGACGCCGGTCTTCCCCGTGCCGGCCCCGGCGATGACGACGACGGGCCCGTCGGGCGCCTCGATGATCCGCCGCTGCTCGGGCGTGGGCAGCAGGGTCGGGTTGGCGGGACGGGCGGCGAGGGGCTCGGTCATCTGCCGCCCATCATCGCCAACCGCGTGCCAGCTTGCGTGTCACGAGCCCCGCGCGGCCGCCAGCCGGTCCGCGAGCGCGGGCGGGGCGACGACCACGAGGTGCGCCGTGGCGCGGGTGAGCGCCGTGTACAGGAGCTCGTCCACCCGCCGTCCCTCGGCCGGGAGCTCGCACAGGATCACCACGGGGCGCTCCAGGCCCTTGAACCGCCGGACCGTCTCGAACAGGACGACGCCGTCGTCCTTGGGTTCCTCGGGCACCTCCGCCGCCGCGTACCCGAGCGACACCCCGTCGGCGTCCACGGCTCCGTTCCAGAGCTCGAGGTTGCCGAACCGCCGCTGACGCCAGACGAGGCTCCTGGCCGACGACGTCCCGCTGAGCACGGCCACGTCCCAGGGGCGAACGCCCTCGTCGTGCACGAGGCGGTGGAGGTGGCGCCGGACGGCGTCAACCGTGGCCGAGCCGGGCGCCGCCGTCTCGATGACGGGCTCGGACCCTGCAGCGCCGAATGGGATCGGCGGCTCGGGACCGTGGTAGAAGTGCGCCGCCAGCTCGGCCACGGGCGCCGGCGAGCGGAAATCCTCCGGCATCGCCAGCGTATCGAGGCCGGTCAGGCTCGAGACCGCATCGTCGCGGTAGAGCGCCTGGCCCGGGTCGTGGAACACCCACAGCACGCCGTCCTCGGGCGTCTGGAACAGGAACTCGAGCGACAGCAGCCAGCCGGGCTCGAAGTCCTGACCCTCGTCCACCACGATCGCGTGGAACCGCTCGTCCGGCAGGCGGCCGATCGCCGCGTCGAGCGCGGCCGGCAGGCGGGCGAACCACTCGGACAGCGCCGCCCCTCCGGCCGACGGCTTGTCGGGCAGCGTGCCGGCGGTCCGGCCGAGGGTCTCGCACAGGCCGTGGAACGTGTGGACCAGCGGCCGCAGCGCCGGCGGGCGGTCGTCCTCGGCCACCTCGCGGAGCACGCTCGTGGCGAGCGGCGCGTTGAAGCACAGGTACAGGGTGCGGAAGCCCTCGCGGGCCAGCCGCCGCGCCTTCTCCACCGCGACCAGGCTCTTGCCGCTGCCCGCCGGCCCCACCACCGACACGCGGCGGAGGGACCGGGCGACGTTGAGCGCGTACAGCTGCGCGCGCGACGCCTCGACCAGACGGTCCCTCGCCTCGTCCACGTCGCGCCGGACCAGGCGGTGGAGGGCGACCGTCGGCGCCAGGTAGGCGTCGACCGCCGAGAACAGGGGAGGATCAAGCCGATCCCCCTTCGAGCCGTCTGCCGTCCAGATCGCCCAGGCCCGCTCCAGCGCCGCCCTCGTGGCGGCGGGCGACTCCAGGGCCGCGGCGTCGAGCACGATCGAGCGGGCGGCGTCGGGCCCCAGGAGGGCGTGCCCGCGGGGCAGGGTGGCCAGGTCCGCGTGCGGGAACGCGACCGCGTGGCCCGCCCGCATCGGCCGGCCCGTCGGCCACTCGGGAAGGCCCTCGATGCCCCGGACGAGGTCGTGCTTGGCGGCCTCGGCCTGGGCGAACGGCGAGCGCTCGAGCAGCCGGCCGCCGGCATACCACCGCCCCTGCGCGTCTCGGCTCGGCTCGCCGCCCTTCACCTCGATCACGAGCAGGCCGTGCTCCGGGTGGAGCACCACCAGATCCGCCTCGCCGTCGTGGGCGGGGCCGGCGGGCCGCGTCCGGGCGAGCATCCGGACGTTGGCGTAGGCGCGCGCCTCGGCGGGCAGCGCGGCGCGGACTCGCTCCTCGACCAGCGCTTCCGCCGGGTCCCGCATGCCGCCACCCCCTGCGATCTCGGCGCCCGGCCTTCCGTCGCGACGCCGCTTCGGACCCTAGCAGAGTCGCCGTCGCCCGTGCGCGCTCGCCGTCCCCCGAAAGCGCGAGGAAACCGGACGGCCCGGCCCGGCGTCTGGGCGGCGGATGGCCGGACGGGCCCCGCCGGTCAACGGAACCGGGGCCGGATGCACAGGGGCAGCTTCGATGGACACCTCCACCTCCGGCGGCGGCCGCCGCTCCACCGGGATCCGGTTCGCGATCGTGGCCGCGGCCGCCCTGGCCGTGGGCCTCGTGGCCGGTCCGGTCCTCGCCGGCGTGACCGCACAGCACCAGTACGCAAGCCCGAGCGCAACCACCGGCTACACGACGGCGCCGGAGCACACGATCACCGTCGGGGGCGAGGGCAAGGTCACGGTCACGCCGGACCTCGCCCACGTGCAGCTCGGCGTCCAGATCCTGAAGCCGACGGCGAAGGCCGCCCGGGACGCCGCCGCGACGGCGATGTCCGGCGTCGTGGCCGCGGTCAAGAAGCTGGGCGTGGCCGACAAGGACATCCAGACCACCCAGGTCTCGCTGGCCGCGGTGTACGACTACCCGGCCAACGGCAGCCGGGTGCTGCGCGGGTACCAGCTGACGAACCAGGTCGCGGTCACCGTTCGCGACCTGAGCCAGCTCTCCGACGTCGTGGACAACGCGGTGTCCGCGGGCGCGACCTCCGTCGACGGGATCAGCTTCGACGTGGCGGACCGGACGGCGCTCGAGGCCCAGGCCCGAGTCGCGGCCGCCAAGGACGCCCGGGCGAAGGCGGACGTGTACGCCCAGGCGCTCGGCCTCGCCATCACCGGCGTGGCGTCGGTGTCCGAGCAGGTCTCGACGCCCGTCTGGTACGCGCCGAGCTACTCGAACATGGCGGCGGGCGGCGCCGCCGACAAGGTGGCCACCCCGGTCCAGCCCGGTTCGACCGACGTCACCATCAATGTGCAGGTGTCGTTCCTGATCGACTGACCGGCGGTCGCCGGACGGCGGCGGGCGGCGGGCCGGCGACCCCGGTCCGCCGCCTTCCGTTCCCGGGCCGCGCCACAATGGCGCACGACAGGCTGAGGAGGTGCAGGCGTGCGGATCGTGGTCACGGGGGGCAACGGCAAGGCGGGTCGCTGGGTGGTGCGCGATCTGCGGGAGCACGGTCACACCGTCCTGTCGGTGGACCTGCGGCACGACCCGTGGGAGTGGGACGATCGGTGCCGCATCGCCGACCTGACCGACTACGGCCAGGCGGTCGAGGTCCTCGCCGGCGCCGACGCCGTGGTCCACCTCGCGGCCATCCCCGCCCCGGGCATCCGCCCCGCCGCGGACACGTTCCGGATCAACGCCACGTCCACGTACAACGTGTTCGCCGCCGCGGAGGCGAACGGCCTCCGGCGCGTGGTCTGGGCGTCGAGCGAGACCGTCCTCGGGCTGCCGTTCGACACGCCGCCGCAGTTCGCCCCCGTCGACGAGACCATCGAGCCGCGGCCGGAGAGCTCATACGCCCTGTCGAAGCTGGCCGGCGAGGCGATGGCCGTCCAGTTCGCGCGCCGGACGGGCGTGCCGCACGTGGGCCTGCGCATCTCGAACATCATGGAGCCCGGCGACTACGCCGCGTTCCCCACCTACTGGGGCGATGCCCGGCTGCGCAAGTGGAACCTGTGGGGCTACGTGGACGCGCGCGACGTCGCGCAGGCGTGCAGGCTCGGGCTCACGGCCGACGTCTCGGGCGCCGACGTCTGCATCGTCGCCGCGGACGACACGGTGATGCCCCGCGACTCCGCGGACCTGATGGCCGAAGTCTTCCCGCAGGTGCCGCTGCGCCGGGAGCTGCACGGCCGCGAGACGCTGCTGTCCATCGAGCATGCGCGTCGCGTGCTCGGCTACGCGCCCGCCTTCCGCTGGGCGGACCACGTCGCCGCGCCGTAGTTCCCGCTCGGTCTCGCGCGCTCCGTCCGGATATCGCGGCGCCAGGCCGGCGACCCCCGCGGGCCAGCTGGTGGCCCGGTCACGGCCCGGGGGCGTGGCGGCGCCTCCCCTAGCCTGAACAGCCCCCGAGATGTGGCGACGCATCTCGGTCATCTCGGCCTCATCTTGCGCGCCCCGACGAGCGCCTGGTAGGGGGTCAGCCCGCGGGTGAGGCGCCCGGTGTGGGCGCGCCCGGT
>JAJYLZ010000022.1 GCA_021787395.1 Chloroflexota bacterium | reverse complement strand
GGCGGCTGGCGGCGGCGCGCCAGCAGCGCGGGCCCGTGCGAGGCCGATCAGCGCAGGAGGCGCTTCCAGAACACCACCGGACTCGAGGACTGGTAGACCCAGCCCACGAACGGCGCGAGCGCGAGGGTCGTGAGTGCGCCGCGGAGACCTGTCCGGCCGCAGGCGGCTCCGGCGAGCGCCGTGGCGCCGCCCAGCACCGCCCCCTTCACGACGCCGGTTCGGCCAGGCAGGAGGTCGTGCGCGAGCGGCAGCGCCGCGCCCTCCAGGAGCGCGATCGGCGCGGCGGATCGGCGCCAGGCGGACGGCAGGAGCCGCAGCGGCAGCAGGAACAGGGCGAGCTGCAGCGCGGTCAGCGCGCCCACCCGGATGCGCTGGCGCGGCCCGAACATCCGGGCGAGGCTGCGCATCTGCGGCCCGAGGCCGTCGGCCAGGAAGTCCGGCAGGTCGCTGGCCTCGATCGGCCCGACGACAGCCTCCCAGCCAGTGAGCGCGGCCAGCGGCCGCGCCGCCCGCCCGCCGAGTCGGGGAACGACGATCCGGCGCACCGGCGTGCGCTGCCCCAGGCCCGAGAGCTCGATGAGCGCCGCGGCCCTCCCCGCGGTGAACCGTCCGGCGTCGCTCGCGCACCACACGTTCCAGCCGTCGCTGTCCTCCACGACCAGATACGCGTCGCGGTCCGCCAGCGCCTCCCGGACGGCGTCCACCGAGCCCAGGAAGTTGCCCGTCAGCAGGACCGGCGACGCCGGTCCCGGGTCGCCGACTCGGTAGACGCCGGGGGCGACCCCGACCGGCAGGGCGAGCCAGGCGCCGACGCGCTGGGCCACGGCCCGGGCGCCCTCGGGCAGAACCTCGTCGAGGGGCCGGACCGCCCGCCGCACCTGCGGGAGCTCCGGCGGTCGGGTCGCGACCACGAGGACGAGCGAGCCCGGCATTCGCCGCTCGGCCGCGACCTCAAGTCCGGCCTCCTCGACCAGCGCCCGCCAGGCGTGCCGATGGGTGGTCGAGGAGCCCTCGAGGACGGCGAACGACAGGACCGCGACGACGGCTCGCGGCACGCCGACCAGCACGCGGGCCCACGCCGAGCTCGGACGCGCCTCGTCGGCGATGACCAGGCGACCGCCCGGCCGCAGCGCCTCGGCCATCCTCCGGATCGCCAGCGCGACCAGGTCGGTCGAGACCTCGCTGAGCGCGAAGGTGCTGGTCGCGACGTCGAACTGCTCGCCGGCGAGCGGCGGGAACGCCACGTCGCCCTCGCGCCAGTCCACGGCGACGCCAGCGGCCAGCGCCTTCTCCCGGGCCACGGCGAGCATCGACGGCGAGCGGTCGATCGCCACGACGCGGGCGCCCGCCGCCGCGGCCGCGATCGCCAGCGTGCCGGTGCCGCAGCCGAGGTCGAGCAGCCGATCGCCCGGCTGCACTTCGGCCAGGACGGTCGCCCGCGCCCGGCCCGCCCGACCGAGCGTGGCCAGCTCGATCCAGCGATCGTAGAGGCGGGCGAGCGGTGCACTCCGGTCGGCGAGCACCATGGCGGCGAGTGACATCACAGCGTCCGGGCGCGGGATTCCGAGCCCAGTGCAGTCCGCCGGCGGGGCGCCGAATCGCCGGTCGCCCGGCGCGCCAGCCCCGCTACCGCTCGGGGACGGTCCCCTCGTGCAGCGTCACGATGCCGCCCGTCAGGCCGGTCCAGCGCACGTCCACGAGGCCGGCCTCGGACATGACCTCCGCGATCCGCTCCGGGGAGGGGTACGCCTGCACGCTCCGGACCAGGTACCCGTAGGCCGGGCCGTGCCCGGCGAGCCGACCGAGCACCGGGACCACGCGGTCGAACCACCAGCGCATGAAGCGGGCGAGGCGGCTCCGCGGGCGGGCGATCTCGAGGCACAGCACGCGGCCGCCGGGCCGGACGGAGCGGGCCATCTCGGCGAAGCCGCGCCCGTAGTCGGGCAGGTTGCGCATGCCGAAGGCGATGGTCGCGGCGTCGAACTCGCCGTCGCGGGTGGGCAGCTCCATCGCGTTGCCGACCAGGAAGCCCAGCCCTGGCCGGTTCGCGTAGTGCCGTTGCGCCACGGCGGTCATGCCCGGCGACAGGTCCACGCCCAGCACGCGGCCGGTCGGGCCGACGCGCGCCTGGAGGTCAGCGGCCACCTTGCCGGTCCCCGACGCCACGTCGAGCGCCGAGCCGCCCGGCCCGAGTCCGGCCGCATCCACCAGGCGACGTCGCCAGCGCGGCTCCTGGAACGCGGAGATCAGCAGGTTCATGAGGTCGTACCGGCCCGAGATCCGGTCGAACATGACCCGCACCTCGGACGAGGCCGCGGCGTTGCCCGCGCCGGTCGAGGCGCCGGAGGGGGTGTAGTCGGGCGGCAGGTCGGTCATTCGGGGGCAGACTCCAGGAAGTCGCGGACGGCCTCGGCCACGCGGCCGGGGCGGACGATGGGCCCCGGGTGGGCGAGCCCGTCGAGGGTAACGCGGAGAGCGCCGGGGATGCGCCGGGCGAGCTCGTCGGCGAGGGGGGCATAGAACGCGTCGCTGGCGTCGCCCGTCAGCAGCAGGACCGGCGCCGAGATGCCGGACAGCGCGGCGGGATTGAGGCCCGCCAGCAGGCCGTCGGCGACGGCCTGCGCGCCCTCCGCCTCCAGGAACGAGCGGCTCCGGTCCGACAGCCCGTCCCAGGCGTCGTCGCCCGCGACCATGCGCATGAACGCCTCGGCGGCCGCCGGCGGGCCGCCGCGCGCGTAGGCCGCCTCGAGGCCGCTCCCGTCCGGGAAGTCGACGCCCATCCCGGGCGTGACCAGCGCGCCGTACGGCGGCTCGTAGGCCGCGACCGAGGCGACTCGATCCGGCCGGCGGGCGGCGGCCTCCAGCGCGACGACCCCGCCGAAGCTGACGCCGACGAGGTCGGCCCGCTCGATCCCCCGGGCGTCGAGGTAGGCGACCAGGTCCGCCACGTGGACGCCGACGTCCACCGGCCGCACGTCGCCCAGCCGGCCCGTGCCGCTCCCCCGGCGGTCGAGCGCGTGGACCGTGGCGGCGCAGGCGGCGGCCAGCTCCTGGGCGAGCCGGTCGAGCTGGGCGGCGGTCGACAGGGTGCCGTGGAGGAGGACCAGCGGACGGCGGCCGTCGCCGGTGATCCGCCAGCCGATCCGGTCGCCGCCCGGCCGCTCGAGCTGGCCCGCCGCCGCCCCGTCGACCAGCGCGCGGAGCTCGGGCCGGCGCAGCTTGCCGGACGCGGTCCGCGGCAGGACGTCGAGGCGCACGAAGCCGGCCGGCACCTTGAAGCCGGCGAGGCTGACCCGGCAGTGCGCGGCGAGGGCGGCGTCGCCCGGGTCCCCCGCTCCCCCGCGCAGCACGACCGCGGCCACCGGGACCTGGCCCAGGGCGGCGTCGCGGCGCGCCACCACGCCCGCGTCCGCGATCGCCGGGTGGGCGGTCAGCACGGCCTCGACCTCGGCCGGCGAGATGTTCTCCCCGCCGCGGACGATCCGGTCCGTCCGGCGGTCGGCGACGTACAGGCGGCCCTCGTCGTCGATCCGCCCGAGGTCGCCGGTCCGGAACGGCGCCCCGGGCTCGCGCGGCTGGCCGCCCAGGTAGCCCAGGAACGCCGACAGGCCCCCCACCTCGATCTCGCCCACGCCGTCGGGGCCGGGGTCGGGGATCGAGAGCGCGACCCCCGGCAGCGGGCGCCCGGCGCTCGCCGGCGCCCGCGCTGCGTCCTCCGTCGGGAGCGCCGTCGCGCCGGAGCCCATCTCGGACAGCCCGTAGGTCGGGACGACGGGCCAGCCGGCCGCCAGCGCGCGCCGGACGAGGGCCTCCGGGATCACGCCGCCGCCCAGGGGGACGGCCCGCAGGCCCGGCGGGGGCGGCGCGTCGGCGACGAGGTCGAGCAGGCGCTCGAGCTGGGTCGGCACCAGCGAGACGTGCGACATCCGAGGCTCGCGGAGCGCGTCCAGGATCGCCGCCGTGTCGCCGGGAGGGGCGATCCGGACCGGCACGCCGTCGGCGACGGCCCGCCACACGACGCCCAGCCCGGCCACGTGGGCGAGGCCGAGGGCCAGCACCCAGCCGGTCGCCGGCGGCAGCGCCGCGCGCCACGCCCCGGCCGACGCGCCCAGCGACGCCTCGTCGTGCGCGACGCCCTTCGGCCGCCCGGTGGTGCCGGAGGTCATGACCACCAGGTCCGTGCCCGGCGGCGGGGCTCCGTCGCGGAGCGCGGCCAGCACGGCGGCCCGCTCCCGGTCGGTCATCGCGGGCGAGATCGGGGCCGCGATCCCGCCCGCCCGGAGCACGCCGACGATCCGCGCGATCGTGGCGGCCGACAGCGGCGCGTCGATCGGGACGAGCTCGCCCCGGGCCACGCCGGCGGCCATCGCGTCGGCCATGGCGTCGAGCCCCGCCCACGTCGTCACGGCGCCGTCCTCGACCACCGCCGGTCGGTCGGCCGCCGCGCCCGCCAGCTCCCGCAGCCGGTCCCCGATGGCGCTCACGCCCCCAGCTCCCGCACGATCGGCGCGGCGACGCGGTAGCGCTCGATGGCGTCGGCGTCGGGGACCGCGGCCAGGGCCCGCAGGCGGCCTCCCTCGGGCCGCGGCAGGCCGACCGCCAGGTCGTCGAGGAGCAGGTCCGCCGTCGCCAGCCCGTGGTCGAGCTGCGGGACCCCGGGCGGCGTGATCGCGGCCAGCCGTGCCGCGGCGCAGGCCGCGACCCCGAGGCCGATCCCGGTCTCGAACATCGTGCTCACCACCACCGGGACGCCGGCCGACAGGGCCAGCTCGCCGATGCGCGAGGCGCCCCGCCACCCGCCCACGCGCGACGGCTTGACCACGAGCGCGTCCACGGCGCCGGCCAGCAGCAGACGCTCGGCGTCGGCCAGCGAGGACACGCCCTCGTCGGCGGCGACGGGCACCCCGCCGGCGCGCCGCACTCGCGCCAGCGCCTCCGCGTCGCCGGGCTCGACCGGCTGCTCCACGAGCTCGAGGTCGAGCGGGGCGACCGCGCGCAGCCGCTCGATCGCCGTGACCTCGTCCCAGGCGCCGTTCGCGTCGAGGCGGACCCGGGTCGCCGGTCCGACGGCATCGCGCACGGCGCGGACCCGCTCGACCAGCTCCGCCGACGACGCCTCGCCGCCCACCTTGACCTTGAGCGTGCGGAAGCCCTCCCCGACCGCCCGGACGGCCGCGGCGGCGAGGCGGTCGGCCCCGGCGGCCTCGATCGTCGCGTTCACGCCGACGTCAGCGGCCGGTCCCGCGACGGGGCACGACGCCGTCGCGACCGCGTCGGCGACCGCCGCCTCGAGCGCTGCGTCCGAGGGTGCCGCCTCGGGCATGCCGCCGAACGGCACCGGGACCTCGCCCGCCCGCTCGGCGCCGTCCTCGAACTGCACCCGCACGATCCACGATTCGCGGGCCTCCCAGTCGCCCCGCGCGGTGCGGAACGGCTGGCGGAACGGCACCCGGACGCGGTCGATCCGGAGCGTCCGGGGCGAGGGCGCCGGCCCGCTCGTCACCGCGACCCCAGGGCCAGGCCGATCGCGAACACCACCGCGAACGCGAGCGACAGGCGCGCCGTCCCCTTGAGCACGAGGTTGAGCTGCCGGCGCTCGGTGAACCCGCGGACCCTGGACCACAGCACCACGGCCATCGGCAGGGTCGCCAGCGCGGCCAGGACGGCCCAGGACCGGCCGGCCGCGACCAGCGCCACGGGCGTCACGAAGGCGGCCGCCACGAACGCGAGCCACTCCCACTGCGCCCCCCGCTCCCCGACCATCACCGCGATCGTGCGCTTGCCGGCCTCGCGGTCGGTCGGGATGTCGCGCAGGTTGTTCACCACCAAGATCGCCGTCGTGAGCGCACCCACGGGCACAGACGCCGCGAAGAACACGGGCTCCAGGCGGCCGGCCTGGAGGTACGCCGTGCCCACCACCGCGACCACGCCGAAGAACAGGAACACGAACACCTCGCCCAGGCCGCGGTAGCCGTACGGCCAGGGCCCGCCCGTGTAGGCGAGCGCGGCGACGACCGCCAGCACGCCCAGCGCGATCAGCACCGGGCCGCCGACGTAGGCGAGCCAGAGCCCGACGACGCCCGACGCGGCGATCGTGAGCGCGATCCCCGCCTCCATCTGGCGCTCGGTGACGAGGCCGGCCGCGGCCACCCGCAGCGGCCCCTGGCGCTCGGCCGTGTCGGCGCCCTTGCGGAAGTCGGACAGGTCGTTGGCGAAGTTGGCCAGCACCTGGAGGAGCAGCGCCACGAGCACGCACCCGACCGCGGTGTCCACGCGGAGCGGCGCCCCGACGCCGAGCCCGGCGCCGAGGCCCACGATCACGCCGGCCAGCGCCGCGGGCAGCGTGTTGGGCCGGGCGGCGTGCCACCAGATGGACGCGGACGAGGGCCGTGCCGCGGCGGGCGATGAGGACGGGGCGCTGCTCACGGGCGTCGAGGGTACTTGCGGTAGTCGGGCCGGCGCTTGGCGAGGAACGCCTGCGAGCCCTCGTGGGCCTCGTCGGTCGTGTAGTAGAGGCCCGTGGCGTGGCCGGCGAACTCCTGCATCCCGGCGAGCCCGTCGGTGGCGACCAGGAACGAGGCCTTCAGGAACCGGATCGCCGTCGGGCTCATGTCGAGGATCTCCTCGGCCCAGCGGACGCCCTCCGCCTCGAGCTCGGCCAGCGGGACCACCTTGTTGACCAAGTTCATCTCGTAGGCCTCCTGCGCCGAGTAGCGGCGGCACAGGAACCAGATCTCCTTGGCCTTCTTGTCGCCCACCAGGCGGGCCAGCAGCCCCACGCCGAAGCCGGCGTCGAAGGACCCGACCTTGGGCCCGATCTGCCCGAAGACCGCGTTCTCGGATGCGATCGTCATGTCGCAGACCACGTGCAGGACGTGGCCGCCGCCGATGGCGAAGCCGTTGACGAGCGCGATGACCGGGACGGGCAGCGAGCGGATCTGCCGCTGGAGGTCGAGGACGTTGAGGCGGGCGAGGCCGTCCTCGTCGAGGTAGCCGCCGTCGTGGCTCTTGTAGTTGGCGTCGCCGCCCGCGCAGAAGGCGACGTCGCCGGCGCCGGTCAGCAGCACGCAGCCGATCGACGCGTCGTCGCGGATGCGGTTGAACGCGTCGATCATCTCGCGCACGGTGAGCGGCCGGAACGCGTTGCGCACCTGCTGGCGGTCGATGGTGATCTTGGCGATGCCCGTGCCCGACACCTCGAAGCGGATGTCGCGGTACTCGCGGGCGGTGGTCCAGGTGACGTTGGTGCTCACGCGGCGGCGTCCTCCTGCAGGAAGTCGATGACGAGGGGGAGGAACGCGTCGGGGCGCTCCAGGTGGGGCGTGTGGCCGGCCCCGTCCACGACGGCGAGGCGGGCGCCGGGGATGCCGGCGGCGACCAGCTCGGCGCGGGGGCGGGCGGGGTCGAGGGCGCCGGCGATGACCAGGGACGGCGCCCGGACCGCGGCGAGCCGGTCGTGCAGGGGCGGCATCGCCCCCTGACCGGCCAGCCGGAGGCTCTCCGCCAGCCCGCGCGGGCTCTGGGCCAGCCGGATCGCCCGCTGGCGTCCGGCCGCCGCGGGGTCGAGCGCGGCGTGGGTCGCGAAGATCGGGTTGCGCTCCCAGCGCTCGACGAAGGCCTCGATGCCGTCGCGCTCGATGTCGTCGGCCAGCCGCTCGTCGGCAGCGCGGCGGGCCGCGCGCTCGGCCGGGTCCGCGATCCCCGCCGACGGGCTCTCGAGCACGAGCCGCCTGAGCGCCTCCGGGTGCGCGAGGGCCAGCTGGAGCGCGATCCGGGCCCCGAGCGAGTAGCCCAGCACGTGGGCGGGCGCGGTCGCCAGCCGACGGGCGAGCGCCTCGGCCGTCTCGGACACCGAGGCGCCTTCCCGGTTGGCGCCGTGCCCCGGCAGGTCCACGGCCACCACCTCGAAGCGCCGCTCCAACTCCGGGAGGAGGCCGGCCCAGGCCTGCGCGCTCCCGGTGAAGCCGTGGAGCAGCAGCAGCGTCGGCCTCATGGGCGGAGGGCCGCCTGGACGGCCGCCGCCGCCTCGCGGTGGAGCTCGAGGTTGCGCGCCCGCTCGGTCCGGAGGTGCACCACGTTCACCCCCGGCGCGGCCAGCGCCCAGCCGACCGCCTCGCGAAGGTCGCGCGGTCCCGCCGCCCGGTAGCCCGCCCCGAACGCCCGGACGACCGCGGGGATGTCGGTGCCGTGCGGCGTGCCGAACAGCGCCTCGTAGTGCTCGGGGAGCCCCGTGCCCGGGATGGCCGCCGCCGGCTGGGCCTGGGGCAGGAACGAGAAGATCCCGCCGCCATCGTTGTCCACCAGCACGATCGCCAGCGACAGCCCGAGCTGGCGCGCGGTGCCGAGCGCCGTGGCGTCATGGAGGAAGGACACGTCGCCGATGACCAGGGCCGTGGGGGCGCCGGTCGCCGCCGCCCCCAGCGCCGACGAGAGCACGCCGTCGATCCCGTTCGCGCCGCGATTGGAGCGCACGGTGATCGCGCGGTCGGCGGCCGGCAGCCAGGCGTCCAGGTCGCGCACCGGCATCGAGGAGCCCGCCCACAGGACCGCGCCGTCGGGCAGCGCATCGGCGAGGGCCGGGAAGGGCGCCCCCTCGAACGGCTCGTCCTGGCCAGCCAGCCAGGCGGTCATCGCGGCGCTGGCCGCGGCGTCCGCGGCCAGCCAGGCGCCGGCCCAGGCGCGGTCGGCCGCGGTGCCCAGCCGCTCCGCCAGACGGTCGGCCGTGTCGGCCGGGTCCGCGTGGACGAACGTCGCGGGCAGCAGCGCGGGCTCGCGCCAGCCCCCGTCGCCGTCGAGCACGAGCAGCTCCGGCTTCACGCGGGCCAGCAGCTCCAGGATCGGCTTGGCCGTGGGCATCGCGCCGGTGCGCAGGACGATCTCCGGCAGGTGCGCGTCGAGCCAGGGCCCGGGCCGGCAGAGCTGGTCCGCGCGCACGACGACCATCGACTTGTCGTGCGGGCCGGTGCGCAGCCCGGACAGCGGGTCGGCGAGGATCGGGAAGCCGCTGGACGCCGCCAGCCGCGGCAGCGCGTCGAGCAGCCGCGGGTCGTCGTCCGGGCCCGCCACGATGAGCCCACGGGCGACAGCCGAGAGCCGGGCCGCCAGCCGGTCGAGCGCGTCGGCGCCGAGGGCGGGCCGTCCCCGCTCCACGGCCGCGAACGGCCGCGCCGGGATGTCGCGCCCGCCCAGGGCGAGCGGCCCGTCGGGGAGCAGCGGCTCCCGGAACGGGAGGTTCAGGTGGACGGGGCCCGCCGGACCGGCGGCGGCCGTCGCCACGGCCCGCGCCGCGACGCTGCGGACGTGCGCGGTCGTCGCGGCCTCGCCGTCGAGCAGGGGCAGCTCGCTCGACCACTTCGCGTGGCGCCCGAAGATTCGGACCTGGTCGATCGTCTGGGGGGCGCCGCGGTCCTGGAGCTCGGCCGGGCGGTCGGCGGTGAGCAGCACGAGCGGCACGCGCGACAGGTTGGCCTCGACCACGGCCGGCATGAGGTTGGCGACCGCGGTCCCGGAGGTGACCACCACGGCCACCGGCCGGCGGTTGACGCGGGCGAGGCCCAGCGCGAAGAACCCGGCCGAGCGCTCGTCGAGGATCACGCGGGAGCGGATCGCCTCGCAGGAGCGGACCGCGAGCGCCAGCGGCGTCGACCGCGAGCCCGGGCAGATGACCGCGTCGCGGACGCCCGCGGCGGCAAGCTCGGCGACGAGGGCGCGAAGGGTGGCCGCGTCGCTCACGACTCGTCCTCCAGCATGCCCAGCGCGGACACGATGGCGCGGAGCTTGATCCGCGACTCCTCCCACTCGCGCGCCGGGTCGGAGTCGGCCACGATCCCGCAGCCCGCGAACAGGCTCGCCCTGGCCCGGTCCACGATCCCGCAACGGAGCGCGACGCACAGCTCGCCCTTGCCCGCGGCGTCCATCCAGCCCACCGGCCCCGCGTACCAGCCCCGGTCGAACCCCTCGTGCTCGTCGATCATCGCCAGCGCCGCCTCGCGCGGGTCGCCGCCCACGGCCGGGGTCGGGTGGAGGCGCTCGCCGAGCGCGAGCAGGCCCGCGTCGTCGGGCAGGGTGCCCTCAATCTCGGTCGCCAGGTGCTGGACGAAGCGCAGGGTCATCACCGCGGGCTGGGGCGCCACGGTGACCTCGGCCGCCACGGGCGCGAGCAGCTCCCGGATGTAGTGCACGACGATCGCGTGCTCCTCCCGGTCCTTCTCGCTGGCCAGCAGCTCCGCCGCCAGCGCGGCGTCCTCCGCCTCGTCCGCGCCGCGACCGATCGTCCCGGCGATGGCCACGGTCCGGAAGCGGCGGCCGTCCACCCGGACGAGGCGCTCCGGGGTGGCACCCAGGAAGGTCCGGCCGGCGCGCCGGAAGGCGTAGATCGTGCTCTCGGGGGCGCTTGCCGCCAGCCGCCGGAGGGCGTTGGGCACGTCGAGCTCGACGGGCGAGCGCAGGTCGACCCGCCGGGCCAGCACGACCTTGTCCAGACGGCCGCGGCCGACGGCGCCGGCCATCGTCTCGACGGTCCGGGTCCAGGTCGGCCGGTCGGGCTGGGAGCGGTCGGTGTGCAGCGGCGCGAACACGGGCCGGGCCACCATGCCCGCCGACGGCGGCGTGAGCGCGCGCGCCCGGTCCGCGAGCGACTCCCAGCGGGCGTCCACGGCGCGCGGGTCCGGCGCGCCCACCGCGCTCGCGGTCAGGGTGGAGGCGCCATCGCGCGTCGCGAGCAGCAGCTTGGGCAGAACCATCGAGCTCGGGCCGAACGGCGCCCACGGATCCTCCTCGGCCGGACGGCGCCCCGTGAAGCCGAGGCCGCCGAGCAGCGTCGGCGTCGCCTCGCCCTCGAGCGCCGCGCCGTCGACCAGGTCGCGCCAGCCGGCCTCGGCATCGCGGAAGCGCGCCGGGCCGGCGCCCTCGGCCGCCCAAGCGCGCCCGACGCCCACCAGCGCCAGGCCCTCCGAGGGGCGGAGCCACAGCGCCGCCTCGAGGTCGGCCTCGCCCGCCGCCGCGAACAGCGCGATCGGGTCGATGGCCGGCGCCTCGACGCCGGCGCTCACGAGCCGGCCCGCTGCGTCCGGCGTCCTCGCCAGGAGCCGCGCCACCGCGGAGCCGATGTGCTCGCCCGTCCCCACGGACATCCCGATCGTCGTCATCGTCGGCCCTGCCCGTCCTCGGGGGCCGGGGACGGACTGCCGTCGGCCGCCGCGGGGGGGCGTTTCCCGTCGGCTGGGGACGCGGCGCCCTGCGCGATCCGCGCCTCGGGAACGCCCGCGCTCCGCAGGAGCACCTCGCGCAGCGCCGGATAGCTGTCCTCGAGCGGCCCGGGCCGGTCGGCCAGCAGCCAGCGCGCGACCACCTCGTTGAGGGCGCCGAACCAGACGACGCTCGTGATGCCGGTGTCGAGGGGCGGGATCGCCCCGGTCGCCACCGCCTCGTCGAGGTAGCCCCTGATCAGCCCGGCGAACCGCTCGTGGAGGGCGTTGGTCTCGGCCTGGAAGGCCCGGCCGGCTCCGGCGAGGTCCAGGAACAGGACGCGGGCCATCGTCCGGTGGCCGGCGAACGTGGCCAGCACGGTGCGCAGGGCCGCCTCGGCCTTCGCGACCGGCTCGCTCTCCTGGGCCACCGCACGCTCGACGCGGGCGACCAGCTTGTCGGCGGTCGTCTGCATCAGCTCCCGGAAGATCGCCTCCTTGCTCGGGAAGTGGAAGTAGATCCCGCCCTTGCTCGTCTCCGCCGCCGCCGCGATGTCGTCCACGGCCGTGTCCCGGTAGCCGCGCTTGGCGAACGCCGAGAAGGCGGCGTCGAGGATCCGCTCGCGGCGGCTGCGGCTCTGCTCGGCGGGGTCAAGGCGGGGCATGGGGGCGGGATCCTCGGTCGATGCTGCGGTGGTCGCCACGATCCCCTTCGCGGACGCGGCACGGGCGGATCGCTGGGGGATGGCTGTGACCGACCGACTGGTCGGTCGGTTGCACCGAGATGGTAGCGCAGACGCCTCCAGCGGGCGCTAAGCGCCGGATCAGTGGCCGTCGCCATGATCACGGCCCATGGACCCCGTCCGCCTCGGCCTCGCCATCCGCGCGCTCCGGCGTCGCCGCGGCTGGACCCAGGAGGAGCTCGCCCGGCGCGCCGGGGTGTCGCAGGCCGCCGTGTCGCGGGCCGAGCGAGGCGAGGCGGAGTCCCTCACAGTGCGGACGCTGGCCGCCGTCGCCGAGGCCCTCGGCGCCCGGGCCGCCATCCGGATCCTGTGGCAGGGCGAAGCGCTCGACCGGCTGCTCGACGCGGCGCACGCGGGCCTGGTCGACGAGGTTGCCCGACTGCTCCGGGAGCACGGCTGGGAGGTGGTCCCGGAAGCCACGTTCAACCACTACGGGGAGCGCGGCTCGGTGGACGTCCTCGCCTACCACCCTGTCCGGCGAGCGCTGCTCGTCGTCGAGGTGAAGTCGGCGGTGCCGGACATGCAGGGCCTCCTGGCGGGCATCGACCGCAAGGCGCGGCTCGCCCCCGTCCTGGCCGCCGCGCGAGGCTGGCGCCCGACGAGCGTCTCTCGGCTCCTCGTCCTGCCCGACGACCGGACGGCTCGGCGGCGGCTGGCGCAGCACGCGGCAACGCTCGACGCCGCGCTGCCCGCGCGCACGGTCGCGGTCCGCCGCTGGCTGTCGGATCCCGCCGCGAGCATGGCCGGCGTCCTGGTCCTGCCATCCAGTCAGAGGACGACTGCTCGACACCGGGCTTCGCCGCGCTCGGCCGACATCAGCGCACGGGGCGGGGCCGCGGTCACGAGAAGCGCCACCAGGTAGTCACCAGCGGCGGATCTGGCAGCGATCCGGCGACGAGCAGTCGTCCTCTGACTGGGTGGCAGAGAGTGGCGTCGCCGCACCGTGCCGGTGCTCGGCGGACCGCCGGGAATCGCAGCGGCCCGCCGGGGAGGAACCTCGGCGGGCCGCGTCAACTCGTCTGGCGTGCGGAGGCTAGACCTCCTTGTACTCGCCC
The DNA here is from genome assembly GCA_021787395.1 of Chloroflexota bacterium. GTDB lineage: Bacteria > Chloroflexota > Limnocylindria > Limnocylindrales > CSP1-4 > CAIXZV01. Next base: position 38,213 of record JAJYLZ010000022.1, on the reverse strand, counting down.
TCGACGGTCTCGTCGCCGGCGCCCGAGGACCCCGACCCGCCGCCGGTCCCGTCGCCGCCCTCGCCGGTCTCGCCCGGCGCGGCCTGCGACGCCTGGTAGGCGTTGGTGGACATCCGCTGCAGGACCTCGACCAGCGAGTCCATGCCGTGCTTCACGGCGTCGGCGTCCGAGCTCTTGAGCGCGTCGCGGACGGTCGCGACGGCGCCCTCGACCGCTGCCCGGTCCTCGGCCGACACCTTGTCGCCCAGGTCCTTGAGCGAGCGCTCGGCCTGGAAGGTGAGGGCCTCGGCCTGGTTGCGCAGCTCGACCTCCTCGCGCCGCTTCTTGTCCTCGTCGGCGTGGCTCTCGGCGTCGTGGACCATCTTGTCCACGTCGTCCTTGGACAGCATCGAGGACGCGGTGATCCGGACCTGCTGCTCCTTGCCGGTGGCCCGGTCCTTGGCCCGGACGTCGAGGATGCCGTTGGCGTCGATGTCGAACGTCACCTCGATCTGGGGGATGCCGCGAGGGGCCGGCGGGATGCCGTCGAGGATGAACCGCCCGAGGGTCTTGTTGTCGTTCGCGAAGTCGCGCTCGCCCTGGAGCACGTGGATCTCGACCTGGCTCTGGTTGTCCGAGGCCGTGGAGAAGACCTGCGACTTGGACGTCGGGATCGTCGTGTTGCGGTCGATCAGCCGGGTCATGACGCCGCCCAGCGTCTCGATGCCGAGCGACAGCGGCGTGACGTCGAGCAGCAGGACGTCCTTGACCTCGCCGCCCAGCACGCCGGCCTGGATGGCCGCCCCGATGGCGACCACCTCGTCCGGGTTGACGCCCTTGTGGGGCTCCTTGCCGAACACGGTCTTGACCAGCTCCTGGACCGCCGGCATGCGGGTCATGCCGCCGACCAGGATCACCTCGTCGATCTCGTTGGGCCGCAGGCCCGCGTCCTTGAGGGCGGCGAGCACGGGGCCCTTGGTCCGCTCGATCAGGTCCGCGACCAGGCTCTCGAGCTTCGCGCGCGACAGCGTCATCACGAGGTGCTTGGGCCCCGACGCGTCGGCGGTGATGTAGGGCAGGTTGATCTCGGTGGACATCGTCGAGGACAGCTCGATCTTGGCCTTCTCGGACGCCTCCTTGAGGCGCTGGAGGGCCTGCTGGTCCCGCGAGAGGTCGATGCCCTGGTCCTTCTTGAACTCGGCGAGCAGCCACTCGATGACGCGCTGGTCGAAGTCGTCGCCGCCGAGGTGCGTGTCGCCGTTGGTGGCCTTGACCTCGAACACGCCCTCGCCCAGCTCGAGGATCGAGATGTCGAAGGTGCCGCCGCCGAGGTCGTAGACCGCGATCTTCTCGTCGTGCTTCTTGTCGAGGCCGTACGCGAGGGCGGACGCGGTCGGCTCGTTGATGATCCGCTTGACCTCGAGCCCGGCGATCCGGCCGGCGTCCTTGGTCGCCTGGCGCTGGGTGTCGTCGAAGTACGCCGGGACGGTGATGACCGCCTCGGTGACCTTCTCGCCGAGGTACGCCTCCGCGTCCGCCTTGAGCTTCTGGAGGACCATCGCGCTGACCTCGGGCGGCGAGTAGTGGTGGTCGCCCGCGACCACGCGGATGCCGTCCGACTTGGGGTCCCGCTCCACCGTGTACGGGACGAGGCCCTTGCTGCGCTGGACCTCGGGGTCGTCCCACCGGCGGCCCATGAAGCGCTTGATCGAGTAGATGGTGTTGGTCGGGTTGGTGACCGCCTGGCGCTTGGCCAGCTGGCCGACGACGCGCTCGCCGGTCTTGGCGAAGCCGACCACCGACGGGACGGTGCGGTTGCCCTCGGACGACGGGATGACGGTGGGCTCGCCGCCCTCCATCACGGCGACGACCGAGTTCGTCGTGCCGAGGTCGATGCCGATGATCTTGCCCATTCGGGTCTCCTGGAAGCGGTTCGGGTGCTGGGTAGGCTGGGTGAACTGCTAGTTGGGCCGCGCCGCGGGCGCCTCGTCGCCGCCCTGGGCGACGGCCACGAGCGCGGGCCGGATGACCCGGTCGCGCAGCCGGTAGCCGCGGCGGACCTCCTCGACGATGGTCCCCTCCGGCTGGCCCGTGCCGGCCACGCTGGCGATCGCCTCGTGCTCGCGGGGGTCGAAGGCGGTGCCGGGAGCGGCGTCGACCGCCCGGACGCCCTCGCTCTCGAGGAGGCCCCGCAGCTTGCGGTCGATGGCGGCGATGCCGTCCGCCCAGGGCGAGTCGGCGAGCGCGTCGGGCCGGCTGTCGATCGCGCGGTCGAAGTCGTCGGCGAGGGCGAGGACCTTGGTGATGAGGTCCACCCCCGCGAGGCCGCGCTCCTGGTCGCGCTCCCTCGCCGTGCGCTGGCGGAAGTTGGTGAACTCGGCGCGCTCGCGCTGGAGGGCGGCCAGGTACTCGTCGCGCTCGGCCTGCACCCTGGCCAGGGCCTCGTCGTGCTCGGCCTGGGCCTTGGCCAGGGCGTCCTTGTGCTCGGCCCGGGCTGCGGCGGCCTTGGCGTCGGCGTCGGCGCGCAGCTTCTCCAGGGCGGCGGCCACGGCGGCGGGCGACGTGTCGATCGCGTCGATCCGCTCCTGGGCTCGGGGGCGGCGGATGGCGGGGCGGCGGGGGTCGTTCATGGCGATCTCAGGCGTACAGGTGGTCGACGAGCTCGTTCATGAGCCCAGAGACGAAGCGGACGGTGCCGATGGCCTGCGGGTAGGCCATGCGCGTCGGGCCGAGCACGCCGATGACGCCCACCGCCCGACCCGGCTGGCCGTACGGGGCCAGCACGAGCGACACGTCGGCCATCTCCTCGGCGGGGTTCTCGCTCCCGATGTAGATGCGGATGCGGCCCGACCCGGCGACGCCGCCGATCAGCCGGGCGAGGTAGGCGCGGTCCTCCAGGGCGGCGAACACGCGGCGGAGCTTCTCGCTCTGGGCGAACTCCGGGGCGGCCATCACGTTGAGCAGGCCGTCGCTGAACAGCTCCTCGACGGCGCCGGCGTCGAACTCGGTGAGGGCGCGGACGACGCGCTCGCCGATCCTGCGAGGCAGCTCCGCCCCCGGATCGTCCTCCGGGAGCGTGGCGAGCGCGGCCTCCGCCTCCTCGGCGGTCTTGCCGGCCAGCAGCTCGTTGAGGCGGGCCGCTGCGACCGAGAGGCCGTCCTGGTCCATCGCCTCGTCGAGGCCGCACACCACCTGCCGCAGCGACCCCTCGCGCAGGACCAGGATGAGGCTGGCCATCCGATCGCTGATCGACACCAGGTCGAGGTGGCGCAGGTGCGCCGCGGCCGGCTTGGCCGGCGTCGCGAGCCCCGCCGCCCGGGTCAGGGTGGCGAGCGTGGTGGCCGCGAGCCGGAACCAGTGCTCGCTCGCGTACTCCACCTGGCCGAACTGGTGGCGGATCATGAGCTGCTCCACCGGCGGCAGCGGCACGCTGTCCATGATGGACTCGACGTAGTAGCGGTAGCCGGCCTCCGTGGGGACGCGCCCGGCCGAGGTGTGCGGGTGGCTGAGCAGCCCGGCAGCCTCGAGCTCCGCGAGGACGGCGCGGACCGTGGCCGAGGACACACCGAGGCGGTAGCGCTCGACGAGCGCCGCGCTGCCCACCGGTGCCGCGGTGGTGACGTATTCCTCGATGACGGCCCGAAGGATCGCCTGGGAGCGAAGGTCCAGGGGGCCGCTGGTGCGCTGGCGTCGCGCCATCCGGCTGCTCCTTGGAGCGGTTAGCACTCAACAGGTTAGAGTGCTAACGAGATCGCCGACAGTCTAGCGCCGCGCGCTCGGGGGTGTCAACGGGCCCGCGTGCCCTGCGTGAGGAGGCCCGGCAGCCGTCTCGGCCGGCCAGCGGCTCAGGGCTCGATCGAGGTCGGGCCGATCGCCCCCTCGCGCCCGGTCGCCTCTGCCGTCGCGCCCGATGCCAGGCCGGTCACCGCCTCGAGCGTGCGGACCTCGCGCACCAGCAGTGGCGCCAGGGCCATGACGGCGATCAGGACCGAGCTCGCCAGGAGGATCCCGTGGACGTCCCACACGAGCAGCGCGGGCCCGGCCAGCGCCAGGCCCACCGGCGTCGCCACCATCGAGCCCAGCCAGTCGTAGGCGGAGACGCGCGCCAGCGACTCCCGAGGCACGTGCTGCTGCAGGGCGGTGTCCCAGGCGATCGAGAGGATGTCCAGCCCGACGTCGACCAGGAAGAAGACGGCCGCGATCAGCAGGACCGGCAGGCGGAGCCCGAGCGACAGCGGGACGAGCGCAAAGGTCCCGAAGAACAGCATCCCGACGAACAGGGGGTGCCTGGCGCGAATGCGCAGGGCGACGACCGTGCCGGCGATCGACCCGATCGTCCCGGCGATCTGGATCCCCGCCCAGGCGCCCGCCCCGCCCAGCTCGGCGTTCGCGACGACGGGCCCGAACACGCCCATGACGGCGCCCTCGAACGCGTTCACCCCGAACGCCGAGGCCACGATCGCCACCACCCAGCGCCGCTCGGTGAAGGCGCGCCAGCCGCCGCGCAGGTCGGCCAGCGCCGACTGGCCCGACGGGGTCATCGCGGGGGTCTTCGCGGAGAAGATCAGGGCCATGGAGATGAAGAACGAGGCGGCGTCGAGGAGCATCGCCGCGGCCCCGCCGGCGAGCGCCACCAGGGCGCCCGCGATCCCGATCCCGCCGACCGTGGCGACGTTGGTCGTGAGCCGCAGCAGGGCGTTCGCGCTCTTGAGGTCATCGCTGGGCACGACGTCGGCCACCATTCCCGACAGCGGCGGGAAGAAGATCCCGAGACCGAGGCCCAGCAGGGCCGCCAGCGGGGCGAGCAGCGTGACCTCGGCGCGCCCGGCCAGGAGGACGAGCCCCAGCCCCAGCGAGCCGAGGCCGGACAGCCCCTCCCCCGCGGCCAGGACGAGGCTGCGCGGGTAGCGGTCCCCGAGCACCCCGCCGGCCAGCGTCGCGGCGATCCGGACGGCCGACATCGTGCCCAGCACGATCCCGACCACCGTGGGCGACCCGCCGGGCAGCGCGAGGATGGCGAAGGCCAGGGCGAAGTTGCCGATCGAGGAGCCGAGCACCGAGATCGAGCGGGCCAGGAACAGCCGGCGGAAGCGCGAGTTCCGCAGGAGCCGCAGGTCGGGGCGCTTCATGGACGCCTCGTCGCGAGGCCCCGGGGCGGCACGCTATCCCCAGAGGTCGATGATCGGCAGGCCGGCCGACGTCAGCGCCTCGTTGAGCTCGGCGATATGCGCGATGTCATGGGCGTAGACGCGCTCGATGACGAAGCCGCGGGTGTGGACCCGGTTGCCGGCGCCCCACTCCGGGTGGCTGATCTCCCGGGCCAGCGACGCCGGAGTCCAGGCGTCCAGCACCCGCTCGACGATGGCGAAGGACGCCTCGAGCCCCTCGGCGAGCTGCCGTGCCGTCAGGACGTGCTCGAGGTCGTCGTCGCCCGGGCAGTCGTGGGCAGCGTTCGGGTACGGCGTCCCGTCGGCGCCGGGCTCGCCCGCGAAGTCGCACAGCCAGAACACGCGCTGGCAGGCGAGGTGGCCCACGGTCGCCCACAGCGGCCAGCGCCCGGGCCCTGGGACGATCGCGAGCTGCGCGTCGGTCAGGGCGGCGACGGCGTCGCGCAGACGGCCGGCCTGCCGGGGCCACTCCGGGAACGCGGACCTGATCGAGCTGGCGCCGTTCATCCCGCGAGCGTACCCGGCCGCGGCGCCCGGGGAGGCCCGGTTCGCCCTCCTCCTCGGCGGCCCGGGCAACAGGTCGGCTTCCGGCTCGCCCTGGGCCGCGCCTCCCTGCCAGACGTCCCCCCGGTGGGCCTTGGGCGGCCGAAGGGCAGCGCGGGCCGACTCCAAGGCTGGATTCCGCAACCTTCGGGGCTCTACTGCCCGCTGGGTGGACATCTGCAGCCTGCTCGAGCGCTCCCGACCGCATTCCGTCCTCCCGGGGGACATCTGCCGCCACCGGCCACGGGAGGGCGCATCGGCGAGCCGAGGCGGGCCGGTCCAGCCGCTACACCAGACGCGCGAGCAGCTCGTTCGAGAGCAGCCGGCCGTCGGTGGTGAGCCGGACGCGCGACTCGCCGCGGTCCCCCGCGAACGCCTCCAGCAGGCCGCTGCCGAGCGCCCACTCCAGGTGGGGCGCCAAGGGCGACGACGGGTCCGACGCGTCGGTGAGCGCCAGGCCGGTGTCGAGGCGCAGGGCGAGGATCGCCGCCTCGGCCGCCGCGGTCCGCGCGTCGACCGGCTCGGCCCCACCGGGGGGCAGGGTCGGCATCGTCCCGGAGAGGGCTGCCACATAGCGGTCGAGGCGCGCCGCGTTCCAGCGCCGGACCGCGCCGTCGAACGCGTGCGCGCCCGGTCCGGCGGCCTCGTGCGGCAGTCGCCGCCAGTACGCCAGGTTGTGGCGGCTCTCGTAGCCCGGTCGCGCCCAGTTCGAGATCTCGTAGCCGCGGAAGCCGGCCGCCCCCAGCCTCGCGGACGCCAGGCGGTACTGGTCAGCCGCCCGGTCGTCGTCCTGCTCTCGCGCCGCGGCCTGGCGCCACCGCCGCGCGCCGGCCCGCGTCGGCAGGTGGTCGCCGAGCGGCCCGGTGAGGCCCTCGGCGTCCGGGTCGTCGAGCGTCAGCGCGTACGCGGACACGTGGTCCACGCCCAGCCCGAGGACGGCGTCGAGCGTGTCGGCCCAGGACTCGAGGGTCTGCCCGGGCACGTCGTAGAGCAGGTCGACCGAGACGCTGGCGATCCCTCCGGCGCGGGCCCCCGCGACCGCGTCGGCCACGTCGTCCGGCGTGTGCCGCCGACCCAGCCGCCGCAGCAGCGCCGCGTCCATCGCCTGGGCGCCCAGCGACAGCCGGTTCACGCCGGCCTGCCCGAGCGCCCACGCGTCCCCGCGCTCGTCCGGCCCGGGGTTCGCCTCGAGGGTGACCTCTGCGCCGGCCCCGATGCCGAACCTGGCGTCCACCAGCGCGAGCAGCCGCGCCACGTCGTCGGGCGGCAGCAGCGACGGCGTCCCGCCGCCGAGGTAGACCGACGCGAGGGCCGGCCGCGACGCCGACGACGGGGCGCCGAACGCGGCGTCCAGCGCGTCGGCCCGCAGCTGCAGTTCGGCGGCGAGCGCCTCGACGAACGGGCCGACCCGCGACGCCGGCCCGCGCGCCGCGGCGCCGGCCACGACCACGAAGTCGCAGTAGGGGCACAGCGAGACGCAGAACGGGACGTGCAGGTAGAGCGCCACGGGGGGACGGGCGGCGGTGGCCGCAGGGCCGGCCTCGAGCAGCGTGGCCGGGCGCGCTCCGGGTTCGACGGTCGGGCGGCCGTCCAGCGGTCAGCCCTCCCAGCCGGTCCTCGGCAGCTGCGGATCCGGCTCCTCGGTCTCGTCGAGGACCTTCCAGCCCTTGGGCGGGATCGCCCGGCGGACGATCTCCTCCTCCTCGGTGCCCTTGGGCGCCGGCACGCCCCCCGGGTGCCCGGTGGTGAGGAAGAACGCGAGCCGCGTGATGGCGTGGCCCAGGAACGCCGCCCCGATGCCAGCCGTGACGCCGGTGAGCCAGCCGCCGACGAAGCCGATGGCGAGCATCACCAGCAGCATCGTCTTGGGCCGCCCCGGGGCGCCCGTCCGGGTGGCGAGCGCGTACAGGAGGGCCTGGGCGGCGTTCGCGAGGTTGGGGTCGGTGCCGATGGTGATCAGGAAGCCGAACACGATGCCGCGGAACACGGCCTCGTCGACGAACGCGGTGGCCACGGCGTTGAGCACGGCCCCCGGGTAGGAGCGCACGACCGGCAGCCGCACGTAGCCGTAGCGCCAGTACGCCAGGCCCAGCGCCGCGACCGTGCCGCCGGCCGCGTACGCCAGGCCGAGGACCAGTACGCCCAGCCGGTCGCCCAGCGCGAGGTAGAGGTCCGTCCCGGGCGACGGGTGCAGCACCAGCACCGCCAGGATGCCCGCCAGGCCGAGCAGGTACCAGGCCAGCCGGCGGGACAGCGAGGGCGGGTTGCCCCAGCGGTCCACGTCGTCGTACTCGGCCGCGCTGAACCGCTCGGCGTCGAAGCGGTGGATGACCAGGAACAGCGCGATCCCCAGCGCCATCAGCGCGCGCAGGAAGTCCGGGAGGGCGCTGAGCCCGGGCAGGCTGGACGTGTCGACGGTCGGCATGCGCGCGTCAGCGGGGGACGGTGCGGCGCATCAGCCCTCGTCCATGCGCAGGATGGCGAGGAACGCCTCCTGCGGGATCTCGACGGAGCCGACGCGCTTCATCCGCTGCTTCCCCTCCTTCTGCTTCTCGAGGAGCTTCCGCTTCCGGGTGATGTCGCCACCGTAACACTTCGCGAGCACGTTCTTCCGCATCGCGGCGAGCGTCTCCCTGGCCACGACATGGCTGCCGATGGCCGCCTGGATGGGCACCTCGAACATCTGGCGCGGGATCAGCTTGCGCAGCTGCGTCGTCAGCGCGCGGCCGGTGGCCTGGGCGCGGTCGCGGTGGAGGATGAGGGACAGCGCGTCGACCGGCTCTCCGTTGACCAGCACGTCGAGCTTCACGAGGTCGGCCGCGCGGTACCCCGCCTCCTCGTACTCCATCGAGGCGTAGCCCTGGGTGCGCGTCTTGAGCTGGTCGTAGTAGTCCACGATCAGCTCCGCGAGCGGCAGCTCGAAGTGCATGTGCACGCGCTGGGGGTCGAGGTACTCCATGGTCAGGAATGTGCCGCGGCGGTTGGTCGTGAGCTCCATCAGCGAGCCGATGTAGCGGTCCGGGGTCACCACGCCCAGCTTGACCCACGGCTCCTCGATCGACTCGATCTCGCCCACGTCGGGGAAGCGGGCCGGGTTGTCCACGACCAGCTGGCCGCGGTTGGCGGTCAGGTTGACGCGGTACTCCACCGACGGCGCGGACGCGATCAGGTCCAGGTCGAACTCGCGCTCGAGGCGCTCCTGGACGATCTCCATGTGGAGCAGGCCGAGGAAGCCGCAGCGGAAGCCGAAGCCGAGCGCGACCGAGCTCTCGGGCTCGAACGTGAACGACGCGTCGTTGAGGTGGAGCTTCTCGAGCGCGTCGCGCAGCAGCGGGTAGTCGGGGCCGGCCACCGGGTAGAGCCCCGCGAACACCAGGCTCTTCGCCTCCTGGTAGCCGGGCAGGGGCTGGGCGGCCGGCTTGGCGACGGTGGTCACCGTGTCGCCGACCTGGGCCTCGCGGACGTTCTTGAGGCCGGTGGCCACGTAGCCCACCTCGCCCGCCTGCAGGCTGTTCACCGGGACCAGCTGCGGCCGGAACACGCCCAGCTCGAGGAGCTCGGTCTCGGCACCGCTGGCCATGAGGCGGATCACGTCGTGGTCGTGGAGCGTGCCCTCCTCGAGGCGGATGTAGCAGACGACGCCCTTGTAGGGGTCGTAGTGGCTGTCGAACACCAGCGCCCGCAGGGGCGCGTCCGCCGAGCCCTTGGGGGGCGGGATGCGCGCCACGATCGCCTCGAGGATCTCCGGGACGCCGGTCCCCTCCTTGGCGCTGGCCAGGATCACCTCCTCGCGCGGGATCGCGAGGACGTTCTCCAGCTCCTCGATCACGACGTCGGGCTGGGCCGACGGCAGGTCGATCTTGTTGAGGACCGGGATGATGGTCAGGCCCTCGCGCAGCGCCAGGTGCACGTTGGCCAGCGTCTGGGCCTCGATGCCCTGGGCGGCGTCCACCACGAGGATCGCCCCCTCGCAGGCCTGGAGGCTGCGGCTCACCTCGTAGCTGAAGTCGACGTGACCCGGCGTGTCGATCAGGTTGAGGCCGTACGTCAGGCCGTCGCCCGCCGTGTACTCGAGGCGCACCGCCCGGGCCTTGATCGTGATCCCGTGCTCGCGCTCGAGGTCCATGGAATCGAGGACCTGGCTGGTCATCTGGCGCGCCTCGATGGTGTGCGTCAGCTCCAGCAGGCGGTCGGACAGGGTGGTCTTCCCGTGGTCGATGTGGGCGATGATCGAGAAGTTGCGCAGGCGCGCTTGGGGGATCGGCACGGCGACCGGAGTCTACCGGCGATGGGTCGCCGCGTCCGCGCGCCGGTGCGGGGGCGGCGGCTCGGCGGCCTCGGCGGCTCGGCGGCCCGGCGGCTCGGCGGCCCGGTGAGCCTGGCGCGGCCGGGGGCGTACCGGCGACCGCCGGCACACTGGCGCGCCTCAGCGCAGGTCCTTCGTCCAGCTGGTGTACGACCGGCGGATCCGCATCCCGAGCCGCTCGTACAGGGTCAGGGCCCCGGTGCGCGAGTCCGTCGACAGCGCCACCATCCGGCGCCCGCGGTCGTGGAAGGCGGCGAACGACGCCTGGAGCAGGGCGCGGGCGATGCCGCGATGCCGGTGGCTCGCCCGGGTCGCGAGCTGGGACACCCAGCCGTCCGGCAGCCCCGCGTAGTCGGCCGCGAGCGCGACCCCCACCAGGTCCGCACCGTCGAACGCCAGCCGCGAGAGCGACGGCGAGAACGCGGGGTGGCCGAACACGTTGGCCTCCCACCACTCGAGCGTGGACGGCTCGCGCCCCGGCCACTCGTTGAACGCGTCCTCGACCAGACGGTACGCGGCCGGCTCGTCGCCCGGCTCGAAGGCCCGGATGGAGAGGCCCGGCGGGACGTCCACCCGCGGCCGCGCCTCGGGGAGGGGCATCTCGAGGATCCACGCTGTGTGGGCACGCTGGTATCCGCGCGAGGCGAACAGGGCGTGCGCCGCGCGGTCGCCGTCGGTCACGGTCTGGCGCACACGGCGTTCACCGGTCTCGCGCGCCCGGTCCTCCGCCCACGTGAGCAGCCAGCCGCCGAGCCCGCGCCCCCGATCGCCGGGTCGGACGTCCACCTCCGCCCGACCCCCCGCCTCGGTCGCCCAGGCCGCGAGCGACCCGTCCCGCCCGGTGACCACGACGGTGCCGTGCTCCCCGGCCACGGCAAGCGACTGCTCGACGTCCGAGGCGTCGGCCTCGCTCGCGCCATCGTTCGCCATCTCGCAGGCGGAGACCAGCCCGACGATCGCGGGAACGTCGGCCGGGCCCGCCGCGCGCAACGTGAACCCCGGGGGAAGCGGCGCCTCCATGGCGCCCCCGATGATATCGGCCGGGTTAGCCCGCAGGCGTGAGCCAGAGCTGCGTCCGCGAGCCGGTGGCCCGCAAGCGCGAGCCGGCGGTGGGTTCCCGGAGGCCGGGGGCCTCGTTATGCTGCACCGGCCGCGGCCCGGCTCGCGTCCCATCGGATGCCCCGCGGCAGGAGGTCGGCGATGCCCAAGTACCTGTTCACCGGCACCTTCACCGCAGCTGGCGCGAAGGGCCTCGCAGAGGAGGGCGGCACCAGTCGCGTGGAGGTGATCCGGGACGGCTTCGCGTCGGTGGGCGGCACGCTGGAGTCGTACCACTTCGCCTTCGGCAGCGACGACTTCTTCATCATCGGCGAGCTGCCGGACAACACAGCCGCCGCTGCCCTCGCCCTGCGGACCTCGTCCACCGGCGCCGTCCACACGCGGACCACGGTGCTGCTGACGCCCGAGGAGCTCGACCGCGCATCGGGCCACAAGCCGTCCTACCGAGCCCCGGGCGCCTGAGGGGCGGCGCGGTCCGGCGGTCATCCCGAGGACCGCTCGGAACGCTGCAGCCAACGCGACGTGACTCGGCTCCGCCTGTGCACGGGCGGAGCCGAGTCGCTCAGCGCGGTACCGGCCGCTCGGCCGCGAGATCGGCGGCGGCGCCCGACGCCGGGGGGCGCAGTCGGTACGAGCGTCGTACGCTTGGCGTGCCATGACCGACTCCTCCGCTGCCCTGCCCATCGACCAGACCCCCGCCTGGGCCGCCCTGCGCGCCCACGTCGACGCCGTTCGCGACGTCCACCTCCGGGACCTGTTCGCCGCCGACTCGGGGCGGGCCTCGCGGTTCACCGCCGAGGGCGCCGGCCTGTTCCTCGACTACTCCAAGCACCGCATCACGGCGGACACGCTGCCGCTGCTGCTCGAGCTGGCCCGGACCGCCGGCGTCGAGGCGCGCCGCGAGGCGATGTTCGCGGGCGCCCGCATCAACGTCACCGAGAACCGCTCGGTGCTCCACACGGCGCTGCGCCTCCCGCGCGACGCCCGCCTCGTCGTGGACGGCCAGGACGTGGCGGCCGAGGTGCACGAGGTGCTCGACCGGATGGCCGACTTCGCGGTCCGCGTTCGGGACGGCGAGTGGCGGGGGCACACGGGCCGGCGCATCAAGAACGTGGTCAACATCGGCATCGGCGGCTCGGACCTCGGCCCGGCGATGGCGGCCGAGGCCCTGCGCCACTACTCCGACCGCTCGATGCGCTTCCGGTTCGTGTCCAACGTGGACGGCACCGACCTGCGCGACGCGGTCGGCGACCTCGACCCCGCCGAGACGCTGTTCATCGTGTCGTCCAAGACGTTCACCACGGTCGAGACGATCACCAACGCGACCTCCGCCCGCGAGTGGCTGCTGGCCGGCCTGGGCGACGACGAGGCCGCCGTCGCGCGCCACTTCGTGGCGGTCAGTACCAACGCGGACAAGGTGCAGGCGTTCGGCATCGACACCGCCAACATGTTCGGGTTCTGGGACTGGGTCGGCGGCCGGTACTCGATGGACTCGGCGATCGGCCTGTCGCTGATGATCGCCATCGGCCCCGACGACTTCCGCTCCATGCTCGCGGGCTTCCGCGACATGGACGACCACTTCCGGACCGCGCCCCTGGACCAGAACCTGCCGGTCATCATGGCCCTGCTGGGCGTCTGGTACGGCAACTTCTTCGGCTTCGAGAGCCACGCGGTCCTGCCCTACAGCCAGGAGCTCAACCGGTTCCCGGCCTACCTCCAGCAGCTGGACATGGAGTCCGACGGCAAGTCCGTGCGCCTCGACGGGTCGCGCGTCGCGTACGCCACCGGGCCGATCGTGTGGGGCACCGCCGGCACGAACGGCCAGCACGCCTACTACCAGCTGCTCCACCAGGGCACCCACATCGTGCCCGCCGACCTCATCGGGTTCATCAACCCGACCACCGAGATCGGCCCGCACCACGACCTGCTGATGGCCAACCTGTTCGCGCAGGCCGAGGCGTTCGCGTTCGGCAAGACGCGCGAGGAGGTGGTGGCGGCCGGCGTCCCCGAGCACCAGGTCAACGCCCGCGTGTTCGAGGGCAACCGGCCGACCTCGGTGATCCTGGCCGACAGGCTCACGCCGCGGACCCTCGGGACGCTCGTCGCGCTGTACGAGCACAAGGTGTTCGTGCAGGGGGCGATCTGGGGCATCGACAGCTTCGACCAGTGGGGCGTGGAGCTGGGCAAGGTGCTGGCGACCCGGATCAACGCCGAGCTGGTGGCCGCGGAGGACCCCGCCGCCGACGGCCACGACGGCTCGACGTCCGCGCTGATCCGCCGCTATCGGGTGCTGCGCCGGCGGGCGTAGCGGTCGGCGAGCGTCAGGGGCGCCCCGCCGCGTCAAGCGGCCGGGCGCCGCGCGCCGCGGCCGGCCGCGGGTCTGCAAGGAGATCGTCGAGCAGCTCGATGAACGGCGCCGCCCGAACCTCCTCGCAGAACGCCCGCGACGCTGCGAGCATGGCGCGGACGCCGTGCGGCAGCCGCCCGATGCCGTGGGCCGGAGCGCGACGCCCCCGGGGACCGCGTCCATGAGGGGCGTCTCATCGATCGCTCATCGCCTGCTCAGCGCCGGCTGCCACCGTGACGGCCATGGATTCGGACAACCTCTCGCGCGGACTCCCGCCTGCCCTCACTGGCCCCTCCAGCACCTGCGTCGTGACCGGCGCGGCCGGGTTCATCGGCTCGCAGGTCGCCCATCGCCTGCTCGACCGCGGCTGCCGAGTCGTGGGCATCGACGCCTACACGGACAGCTACGAGGTGCGCGAGAAGCGCGAGCGCACGGCCGCGCTCACGGCCCGCCCCGGGTACACGCACGTCGAGGGCGACCTCGTGGACCTCCCGCTCGCACAGCTCCTCGACGGCGCCTCCGCCGCGTTCCACCTGGCCGGTCGGCCGGGCGTCCGCCCCAGCTTCGAGATCGAGGACCGCTACTGGCACGACAACGTGGAGGCCACCCGCCGCCTGCTCGACGGTGCCGCGGCCGCGCCCTCGATGCGGCGCCTCGTGTACGCCTCCTCGTCCTCGGTCTACGGCGACGCGCCGCTCCCGTTCAGGGAATCGGGCACCCCCGCGCCCATCTCGCCGTACGGGCGGACCAAGCTCGAGGCCGAGCGGCTGTGCCTCGAGGCGAACGGACCCCGGCTGGAGACCGTCGCGCTCCGCTACTTCACCGTGTACGGCCCCGGCCAGCGGCCGGACCTGGGCCTCCGGCGCTTCGCGGAGGCGGCGCTCGAGGGGCGGCCCATCGAGCTGCTGGGCGACGGCACCCAGAGCCGTGACTTCACGTACATCGACGACGTCGTGGACGCGACCGTCCGGGCCGCGGAGGCGCCGGGGGCGGCGGGCCTCGCGATCAACGTCGGCGGCGGGACCCGGATCAGCCTGCTCGAGGTGTTCGACCTGCTGCAGGGCCTCGTCGACCTCCCGCTGCAGATCGCCCGGCAGCCCTTCGCGCGCGGCGACGTCCGCCACACCAGCGCCGACGGCTCGCGGGCCCGGACGCTCCTCGGCTGGGCGCCGCGCGTGACGTTCCTCGACGGCTACCGCCGGGAGGTGGACTGGCTCCGCGAGCGCGGCGCGGCCGCGTCTGCGACCCGACGGTCGGCCGCGTAGGCGCCGTCTCCGCCCCGGAGCGCGGGGAACCGGGGGCGCTCAGCCCTCCGGGGGCACCAGCCGGTATCCGGCGCCGCGGAGCGCCTGGAGCAGCGGGGTCAGCCCCGGGGCGTTGAGCTTGCGGCGCAGGTACCCGACGTACACGTCGACCACGTTGCTGCCGGGCTCGAAGTCCACCTCCCAGACGTGGTTCAGGATCTGGGCCCGCGAGAGGACCTGGTCGGGGTGCCGCATGAAGTACTCCAGCAGCGTCCACTCGCGCACCGAGAGGTCGATCCGCCGCCCGGCCCGCCAGGCGACCTTCGTCAGCAGATCCAGGCGGAGGTCTCCGACGACCAGCTGGTTGGACACGGCCTGGTCCCGCGCCCGCACGGCCGCCCGCATCCGCGCCAGCAGCTCCTCGAACGCGTAGGGCTTGGTGACGTAGTCCGCCGCGCCGGCGTCGAGCCCCCGGACCTTGGTGTCGAGGTCGTCGCGCGCGGTCAGGACGATCACGGGGACCTCCGGATGGGTCCGGCGGAGCGCCTCCAGGACCCGCAGCCCGTGCGTCCCGGGCAGCCCCAGGTCGAGGAGCACCAGGTCGTAGTCGGCCACCGGCATCTCGGCGATCTCGTAGGCCTCGTCGCCGTCGGCCACGGCGATCGTCGCGTGCCCCTCGGCCTTGAGCCCCTTGGCGAGGAACGAGGTGATACGGGGGTCGTCCTCGACGATCAGCACGTTCACCAGGCCACCGCCTCGTCGGTCATCGCCGGGCCGCCCATCGGGATGACCCGTCCGGCCGGCAGGGTGATGCGGATGGTGCAGCCGGCGCCCGCCGCGCTCTCGAGGCCCACGCTGCCGCCGTGCGCCTCGGCCACGGCCTTGACGATCGCGAGCCCCAGGCCGGCGCCGCGCTCGTCCGCCCGGGCGCCCCGCTCGAAGCGGCCGAAGATCCGCTCGTGGAGCTCGACCGGGATCCCCTTGCCGCTGTCCGCGACGGAGAGCACCACGGTGCCGCCCGGACCGGCGGCCGCCCCGATCGCGATCGTGTCGCCCGGCTTCGTCGCCTTGATCGCGTTGTCGACGAGATTGAGGAGCGCGCCCCGGAGCTTCTCGCGGTCCACGAGCACGACGACGCCCGGGACGGCGTCGAGCGCCCAGTGCCTTGGCGCCAGCGGCTGGACGGCCGTGTGGAGGTCGGCCAGGAACGCCCGCAGCTCGACCGGCTCCGACTGGATGAAGTCCGGCTCCAGCGACCGGCCCAGGATGAGCAGGCGGTCGACCAGCGCGCTCGTGTGGTCCAGCTCGTCGAGCACGAGGTCGATCGTCGCCAGCGTCTCGGCCTGGTCGGACACGCCGGTCCGACGGGCGACCTCGAGGTGGCCGCGCATCACGGTGAGCGGCGTGCGCATCTGGTGCGACACGTCGGACAGGAGCCGGCGCTGCGCCTGCGAGGCCCGGTCCAGGCGGTCGAGCATGCCGTTGAACGTGTGGACGAGCCGCCCGATCTCGTCGTCGTCGGGCCTCCGCTCCTCCAGCCGGCGGTCCGGGCCGAGGGTCGTGATCGCCTCGGCCGTGTCGGTGACCTCGGCCACGACGCGGACGACGCGGCGCAGCACGAACCAGGTGCTGAACACCGCGAGCAGCACCGCGGCGAGGGCCTCCCCGCCGGTGAGCAGCAGCACGTTCTGGACCTGGCCCTGCATCCGGGCCAGGCTGTGGAGGGCCACCACCGTCCCGGCGGAGCCACCGTCGAGCAGGATCGGGCTGGCGAGCAGGCGGTACTGCCGCGACGCGATCGCGAGCTCCTGGGTGAGCTGCCCGGCGGGAGGGGCTGCCAGGATCGCGCCGAGGCGGGCGTCCTGGAGGATCGCGGCCGAGTTCGGGCTGGCCGCGGCGGGCGTCCCGGCGAGCTCGACCACCAGGTGGGACCCCTCGAGCAGGCCGGGGAACTGGGCGAGGTAGGCCGAGGTGAAGTCTTGCAGGCTCTGGGTCGCCGGGCGCGCCGCCGCGCCCTGGAGGTACTCGCGGACGTCGTCGGCCATCTGCTGGTCGATCGAGTTCATCGAGGTGTTCGAGAACGTGACCCCCACGATGGCCAGGACCGCGACCATCGCCACCACCAGCGTCAGCGCGTGGAGGACCATGAGGCGCGCGGTCAGGCTGAGGGACGACCACGCGCGACCGCGGAAGCGAGCCGTCACGCCTTCTCCAGCCATCCGGCCGAGCGTAGCACGCGGCCTGCGCTACCCCGCCGCGACAGGCTCCCGGGCGCCGGTCGCCCAGGTGATCGGCTGCCAGATGACGGGCCGGACGCTGGTGGGCAGTCCCCCGCCCACGCCGTAGACGCTGAACCCGGCCCGCTCCCAGGCATCAGCGTCGAGGATGCCGGAGGCATCGACGAGCGTGCTCCCGGCCATCGCGTCCCGGGCGAGCTCCGGCTCGACGGCCGCGTACTCGGGCCAGCCGGTCGCGACCACGAGGGCGTCGGCCACGGCCATCGCGTCGAGCGGCGTGGGCATCGTGACCGCGGGCAGGCCGTCGGCGGCCGCCATCGGGTCGTGGACGGCCACCCGGGCCCCGCGCGCCGCGAGCTCGCGGACGACCTCGATCGCGGGCGAGTCCCTGGTGTCGTCGGTGCCCGGCTTGAAGGCCACGCCGAGGACGGCGATCCGACGACCCGCCAGCGGCCCGAGCGCCGCCTCGAGCTTCTCCACCACGGCGACCGGGGCGCGCTGGTTGACGGCCAGCGCCGCCGCGGCGACCGGGGCGGCGTAGCCGAGCGACTCGGCCGTGGCCAGGAAGCCCGAGAGGTCCTTGGGCAGGCAGGAGCCGCCGAACCCCGGGCCGGGGCGCAGGAACGCGGTCCCGATCCGGCTGTCGAGGCCGACGCCCCGGAGGACGGGCTCCGCGTCGGCGCCGAGCAGCTCGCACAGGCCGGCGACCTCGTTGGCGAACGAGATCTTCACCGCGAGGAAGGTGTTCGCGGCGTACTTGATGAGCTCCGAGCTGCGGCGGTCGCACACGACGACCGGGTGGCCGGCCGGGTAGAGCTCGGCGATCTCGCGGCCGATCCCCGGGTCGTCCGACCCGACCACGATGCGGTCGGGGTTGAAGAAGTCCTCGACCGCCCGGCTCTCGCGGAGGAACTCGGGGTTCGACGCCACGTGCACGCTGACGCCGGGGCGCGCCGCCTCGCCCGCGAGGATCTCGATCGCCTCGCAGGTGCCCGGCGGGACCGTGCTCTTGACGATCAGCACCAGGTCCGAGGCGGCCTGCGCGGCGACCTCGCGCGCCGCGCGCGAGATCTGCGTCAGGTCGGGCGTGCCGTCCTGCCGCGGCGGCGTGCCGACGCACAGCAGGACGTGGCGCGTGCCGCGCATCGCCTCGGCGACGTCGCTCGTGAACCGGAGGCGCCCGAGCGCGACGTTCCTGGCCACCATCTCCTCGAGGCCGGGCTCGTAGATGGGCATCACCCCCTCGAGCAGCATGCCCAGCCGGCGGGGGCTCGCCTCGACGCAGGTGACGTCGTGGCCCGACTCCGCCATGCAGGCGGCGGCGGTCAGGCCGACGTAGCCGGCGCCGATGATGGCGAGGTGAACGGGGGTGACGGCGCGGGGGCGGAACGGAATGGTCATCGGGATCCTCCGGTGAGGGGGCGGAAGGCGTCGAGCAGCGCGGAGAGGCCGAGCAGGCCGGACTGGATGGGCGAGGCGTTGCCCCGCTGGGCCTCGTGGAGCCGCCAGTAGCGGCCGCGGACCCGCAGCAGCTCCTGGTGCGTGCCCAGCTCCACGACGCGGCCGCGGTCGAGGACCGCGATCTGGTCGGCGGTCCGGACGGCGCCGAGCTGGTGGCTGACGATGATCGTGGTGCGCCCCCGGGCGAGCCGCTCGAGGGCCCGGAGCAGCTGGGCCTCCGACCCGGCATCGAGCCCGGTCGTGGGCTCGTCGAGGATGAGCACGCGCGGTGAGCGGGCCATGGCGCGGGCCATCGAGATCGCCTGGCGCTGGCCGCCAGAGAGCGTCGCCCCGCGCTCGGACACCGGGGTGTCGTAGCCCTCGCTGAGCCGCTCGAGCACGCCGTCGACGCCCGCGGCCCTGGCCGCGGCGATCGCCTGCTCGCGCGACAGGCGCGGCCCGGCGGCGCCGTAGGCGATGTTCTCCCAGACCGTGCCCCGGAAGATGTACGGCTCCTGGGTCACCATGCCGACCTGGCGGCGGAGCTCGGCCAGCGGCAGGTCGCGCAGGTCCACGCCGTCGAGGAGCACAGCCCCGGCGGTCGGGTCGTAGAAGCGGGGGACGAGCCGCACGAGCGTGCTCTTGCCCGAGCCCGTCGCGCCCACGATCGCGAGGCGGCCCCCGGCGGGGACCTCGAGGCGGATGTCCGCGAGGGTCGCGGCGCCGGACGGATAGCGGAACCCGACCCGGTCGAACACCAGCCGCCCGAGGGCGGGCCGGCCGGTGTGCGGTGCGCCGCCGTCGGGCAGCTCGTCGGTGGCGTCGAGCAGCTCGGCGAGCCGCTCGGAGGCGGCGAGGCCCTGCCCGAAGACGATCGCCAGCTTGGTGAGCTGGCGGATGGGCGTGTAGGTGGCCCGGAGGTAGGCCGTGAAGACCAGGAGCTTGCCGGCCGTGAGGCCGCCGTCGATGATCGCGAGCGCCCCGAGCCAGACGATCGGCACCAGGCCCAGGGCCATGACCGTGCTCGCCGTCGTGGTCAGGGCCGACTGGAGCGCGATCGCCCGCCGGTTCGCCTCGAGCCCCTCCGACGTCGCGTTGGCGAACCGCTCCGCCTCGTCCGCCTCCCGTCCGAACACCTGGACGGCGGCGATGGAGGTGAGGACCTCCTGGGCCACCGTGGACGCGGCCCCCTCCTGGCGCCGTGCCGCCCGGACCGAGGTCTTGAGCCCGCCCATGAACCGGCTCAGGCTCAGGTGGAGGACCGGGACCAGGCCGAGCACGAGCAGCGCGAACCGCCAGTCGACGATCAGCATGATGACCGCGATGCCGGTGAGCGTGAACAGGCTGTTCACCATCGAGGGCATCGCATCGACCATCACGCTCTGGAGGGCCTGGGCGTCGCCGCTCAGCCGACTCATGAGGTCCCCGGTGGTCCTGCGCTCATGGAAGGCCAGCGACTGGCGCTCCAGGTGCGTGAACAGCGCGATGCGGATGCCGTACACGAAGCCCTGCCCCGCCTTGCCGATCAGGTAGGCCGACGCGTAGCCGAAGACGGCGAGGCCGAGCGCGATGACGACCGCGGCGAGCGACAGGACCGCCAGCCGCTGGTCCGGCGCCGCGGGCAGGAACGCGAGCCAGGCGGGCAGCGGCAGGTGGTTGAGGACGTTGTCGAAGACCATCTGGAGCGGCCAGGGCGACAGCCACTGGAAGACCGCCTGGAGGGCGCTGGCGAGGAGACCGGCGGCCAGCGTGCGGCGGACCGGCCGCAGGAAGGGCAGGAACCGCCGCAGGGCCTGCGTCCCGCGGGGAGCCCCGGGCACGGCCGCGTCCACGGTGCCGCGCGACGGCTGGCCGGCCGCCGGGGCGGCCGCTGGCGATCGATGGAGGCGCACCTCAGACGGCCTCCGCGGCCCAGTCGGGGACCGGTCGCGCAGGCCGCGCCGGGACGGCCGCGAGGATCCGCGCCACGACCGCGTCCCAGCCGAAGCCGGAGACTGCCCGCTCGCGGGCCTCGGCCCCCAGCCGCGCCGCGCGCGCCGGGTCGTCGAGCAGCTCGCCGATCGCGCCCGCCAGGGCGGTCGCGCTGCCGGCCTCGACCAGCAGCCCGGTCCCGGCGAGCATCGCCTCGACCGGGTCGAACCGGGACGCGACGACGGGGCGCCCGGCGGCCATCGCCTCGACCACCTTGAGGGGCGAGAAGTAGAACGCCCCGTCCGCCACCGGGGCGTCATAGGGGGCGACCGCCACGTCCAGGGCCGCGAGGTGGGCGGGGATGAGGTCCGGGGCGACCGCCCCGGTGAACCGGCAGCGGCCCGCCAGGTCGGGCTCCGCGGCGCGCTGCCGGGCGGCGGCGGCCGCTGGACCGTCCCCGACCAGCAGGACGCGCAGGGCGGGGCGGCGCGGGGCGAGCAGCGCGGCCGCCTCGAGCAGGGTCGCGACGCCATGCCACGGCTTCATGCTGCCGACGAACCCCACCACCTCCGCGCCCTCGAGGCCGAGGGACCGCCGGAGCGCAGCCGCCGCGCCCGCCTGCGGGGAGGGGTCGAAGCGGCGCGTGTCCACCCCGTTCGGGATGACCTGGACCGAGGCGGCGCCGTGAGCGCGGCACCACGGCTCGAGGGCCGCCGACACGGCCACCGCGTGGGCGCCGGCCAGCGCGTCGCGCTCGGCCCGCCGGGCGTCGGCGGCGAGGGCGAGGCCGGCGTGGGCCTCCCGCTCGGACGCGACCGGGGCGTTCACCTCGACGATGCGGGGCACGCCGAGGCGCCTCGCCAGCCGGGAACCCCCGCCCGCGAACAGCGACAGCCGCTCGTAGACCAGGTCGGGCTGGAACCGCCGGGCCTCGCCCTCGGACCAGTCGAGGAACTGCTCCACGGCGCGGCGGCGCTCGGGATCTCCCTCCGGCCCGCGCGGGAGCGGGCCCGTCTCGAACAGCCGGAGGGCCACGCCGCCGGCCACGAGACCGGCTTCCACGCCCGGACCCCCTGGGGCCGTGGCGGCGGGCCGCGCCGAGCGCATCGCGAGCAGCTGGACCGTGGCCCCGGCCGAGGCCATCGCGCGGGTCACCTCGGCGACGTGGACGGAGGCCCCCTTGCTGCCCCCCACGGGGATCCCGGGGTCGGGCAGGAGGTACGTGATCCGCATCAGGGCCTGCCGGCGGAGGCCGCGCTGAACAGCGGGGCGATGGCGCGGATCATGCTCTGGCGGTCGAAGCCCTGGACCACGCGCGCCCGGGCGCCGCGCCCCAGGTGGCGGCGCATCTGCGGGTCGCCGGCGAGTGCCGCCAGGTGGGCCGCCAGGGCGCCCGCGTCGCCCGGTGCCGCGAGGAGGCCGCACTCCCCGTGCGCGACGACCTCGGGGATGCCGCCCGCCTGGGTCGCCACCACGGGCAGCCCGCTGGCCATGGCCTCGAGCACCGAGTTCGGGATGCCGTCGCGGTCCCCGTCCGGGAGGACCACGCTCGCCTGGGCGAACAGGTCGGCCCGCTGGTAGGCGGCCACGACCTCGCGCTGGTTGCGCGGCCCGAGGAAGTGGACGGCCCCGGCCACGCCCAGCGCATCCGCCCTCGCCCGGAGGAGCGGCAGGAGCGCCCCGCCGCCGATCACCGTGAGGTCGATCGCGTGGCCCTGGGCCCGCGCCCGCGCGAGCGCCTCGAGCAGGACCGGATACCCCTTCTTCTCGACGAGCCGGCCGACCGCGAGCACGTGGAGCGTGCCGCCCGCCTGCTCCGCCGCCCCGGGCGCCTGGCCCGCCGCGAGGGGCCTGAACCGCGCCGTGTCCACGCCGTGGGGGGCGAGGACGATCCTGTCCGCGAAGGCCTCGCCGACGTTGTCGGCGGCGATCCTGCGGAGGTGGTCGGCGGCGGTCGAGGAGCACACGAGCACGAACTGGGCGTCCCGGACCCGACGGGCGAGCGCCGCGGGCGAGGTCAGGTAGAGGTCCTTCGCGTGGCCGGAGAAGCTGTACGGGATCCCGGTGAGCCGGTGGACGAGGCGCGCGACCTCGGCGGGGCCGTGGGCGAACGCGGCGTGCACGTGCGCGGACCCGTCCGCCTCCACCCAGTCGGCGAGGAGGACCGCCTCGTTGAACCTGCGGATGGAGGCCAAGCCGGGGCGCTCCCGCTCGGCTCGTAGGAGCACGGCGGCGTAGCGCGCAGGCGACCGGCCCAGGCGGCGCCCGTGCGCGGCCGCCGCGCGGGCCCCGTTCCGGATCCGCTCGCGCCAGCCGCCGCGGCCGTGCAGGTAGCGCACCGGCCCCTGCACCCGCTCGACGTCAGGCTGGACCACGGTCTCCTGCGGGTCCCCCATCGAGAACACGCGGAGCGGCACGCCCTCGGCCTGGAGCCCGAGGATCTCGTCGAGGATGAACGTCTCGGACAGGCGGGGGAACCGCTTGGTGAGGTACGCGACCCCGCCGCTCATGCGGTCGCCAGCGACGGCGCGGCGAGGGACGCCCGCCCGCTGAGCGCGGCCCGCTGTCGCGCCGCGGCCGCGGCCTCGTCGAGGAGCGCCTCGCGGACGCGCCGCGCCCCGTGGAGGTCGATCCCGGGCACCGGGCGCCGGCGGTCCCCCAGGGCTTCGCGAAGCCGGGGGGCGAGCCGCCCGGCCAGATCGTCGCCCGGGTCGACGACGCGGACGAGCCCGCGCTCCTCGAACAGGCGGGCGCGGATCGCCTGCTCGCGCCGCGGCCAGGTGCGCGGGATGACGACCGTGGGCACGCCGCTCGCGACCGCCTCGCACAGCGTGTTGTAGCCGCCCATGGTCACGATGGCCGACGCCCCGGCCATGGCCGCCTCCATGTCGGGCACGAAGTCCACGACCTGCACCCGGCCGCCGGCCTTGGCGGCGTCGGCGGCCAGGCGCTCCCGGCCCTCGCGGTGCATGAGGGGGCCGGCCACGATCAGCGCGTCGAGGTCGAGCGCGGTGGCGGCCTGCACGGTCGCGAGCAGGGCCTCGAAGCCGTCCTCGCCGCCCCCGGCGGTGCCCAGGACGTACCCCGCGCCCGACGGCGCGGCGGGCCGCGGGAACGCGAGGGGCCGCTCGTCGACGCGGGAGATGTAGCCGCAGTACGAGACGCGCTCGCGGGCGGAGCCTGCGATCCCGTACGCGCTGGCCGCGTCGAGGATGTCCTGCGAGCCGTACACGAGGATCCGGTCGTACACCTGCTCGATCCTGGCCAGGATCCCCTCGGCGTCCCAGGCGCGTCGGACGTCGTCCGGGTCGTCGAGCACATCGCGCAGGCCGAGGACGATCCGCGCGCCGGGCACGTGGCGGCGCAGCGTCTCGAACGTGGGCAGCAGCTCGCCCTTCATGCCCAGGGGCGCGTGGTCCACGAGCAGCACGTCGGGGCGGAAGCGCCGGGCGACGTCCGCGATGATCGCGGCCCTCGCCCGGCTCACGACGCCGAAGCCGATCTCGTGGTCCCGGGCGTCGTACGCCTCGGGCGCCACCTTCACGACCGGCGGCAGACTGACGATCTGCAGCCCGCGGGGGAGGGGGAAGCGCGACGCGACCGGCGAGCCGCTCACGAGGACGACCTGCAGCTGGTCGATCGTGCGCAGCAGGTGCCCGGCGATGGCCAGGTTGCGGCGCAGGTGCCCGAGTCCGTAGGTGTCGTGGGAGTAGAGGAGGATGCGGCGCAGGTGCGCCGAGTCGCCGCGCTCGCGGTGCTGGGGGTGCTTGATGTCCGGCAGAGGATGGGCGCCCGTCGTGATCGCATGGATCGGCAGGACGCCGGTTGCGGGGGCCGTCAGCGTGTCCATGGGCGACAGGCTGCGGTCTGTCGGGGAGGCACGGATGAAGCGACGATGAGAACCCTCTTACTGCCGGGATCCGGCGGGCGTCGCCGCGAGGGTGCCTCCCGCGCGCCGGTCAGGACTCCGCGGGCGGGCCGGGTTCCCCGTCCCCGGGCACCCGGGCCTCCGGCGTGGCCGAGTCGGCCAGGAACGCCCGCCACCGCTCGAGGACGGCGGGGGTCAGCCTGATCGACCTCGGGCAGGCGTGGCGGACCCGGAAGCGGCGGGCGTCCTCGGGCGCCAGCCCGCGAGCACTCGCGAGCAGTCCCCGGATCGGGCCGTTGTGCGAGACGAGCAGCGCGTCCTCGCCGTCCTCGAGCCGCTCCGCCGCCGCGAGCGCGACCCGGATCGAGCGCCGCCACATCGACCGCGCGTCCTCGCCTCCGGGCGCTGCCGCACCGGCCCGCCAGGCCCGCGCCGCATCGTCTCCCAGCCCCTTGATCTGGCTCCAGGTGAGCCCGGTGTACGCGCCCAGGTCCTGCTCCCGGATGTCGGCTGCCGTGGCGATCGCCTGCCCGGCGGCCGCCAGCGCCACCGTCTCGCGGGCTCGCCGCAGTGGCGACGTGAGGACGAACGCGGGGTGGATCGAGGCGAGCCTGCCGCGCGCTGCGATCGCCTGCTCGACCCCCAGCGCGTCGAGCGGCGGATCGAGGCGGGAGCCGAGGTAGACCCCTGGCGGCGCGGCGGGGTGGCCGTGCCGCAGCAGCACGAGCCGCGCGGGCCGGGGCCGGCGGGCGTCAGGCGGTTGCATCGAGCGGGCCCCTCCGCGGCGCATTGACGTGCTCCCCGGCTGCAGCGGGAGCGCCGATCCCGGCAGCGTCGACGGCAGCCCGGAGCACCGTACCCCATCGTGCTCGGGCCCGCGGCTGCCTGCGGGCCCGCGGCTGCCAGCAGGGCGATCGGGCGGGTGCGCGCTGGGTCGATCGCCCAGGCCGGCGGTCCGCCGGCGTCAGCGCGGCGAAACTCGCGTTGGCCGATTCCCGCCCGGCTCTGCTACCATCCGCCTTCGCGCCTGCGGGCTGTCCTCTTCCGCGCGCGTCGAACATTGCACCCATTGCATCTGCAGTCACCGAACGGAGCATTGCCACCTTGGCCAGAACGCCTCGGAAATGGCAGGGCGCGCGCACCCCGTCCGGGCTGAAGGGCGTCCGCCAGGCTGAGCGCCGGCACGCGATCCTGCAGCCCCGGCGGTCCGCGGCGAAGACCCTGGTCGCCAAGGCCCTCACCACCGCCACGTCGCAGCCCGAGGGCGCCGACGTCCAGGCGACCCTGGCTGAGGCCGTCGCCGCGCTCGATCGCGCCGCCAAGGTGGGCGCGATCCACCCCAACGCCGCGGCCCGCCGCAAGAGCCGCCTCGCGAAGAAGGTCAACGCCGCCATGGGCGGCCAGGCCGTCGTGAGCAGCCACGTCGCGAAGAGCACCGGCAAGGCCGCCGCCGCGAAGGCCGCCAAGGCGCGCATCGCCGCCGGCAAGGCCGTCAAGGCCAAGGGCGCCCAGACGGCCGCCGGCAAGGCCCGGGCCGCCCTTTCGCGGACCACCCGCGCCGAGACCGCCCCCGCGACGACGACCCCGGCTCCCGCCGCGAAGGCGCCGGCGAGGGCCGGCGCGAAGGCCGCCGCCGCGAAGGCCCCGGCGAAGGCCGCCGCCCCGAAGGCATCGGCCGCCAAGCCCGCCGCGAAGGCCGCCGCCGCCAAGGCCGCAGCCCCGAAGGCGCCGGCCAAGCCCGCCGCCGCGAAGGCGCCGGCCAAGGCCGCGGCCCCGAAGGCCTCTGCCGCCAAGCCCGCCGCCGCGAAGGCGCCGGCCAAGAAGACCACCAAGAAGGCCGAGTAACCTCGGCCGACTCGCACCGCGAGAGACGCCCCGGTCCGTCGACCGGGGCGTTTTCGATTCACGGGCGGGGCGCGGCGATCCGGGCCAGTCCCGGGCGCACGCCCGCTCGGGGCGCTACGGGCGCCCCGAGCGGGCCGTGACGAGCGGGTGGGGCCTAGAAGTGCCCGCGGGAGGCAGCCCCCGACAGCGCCGCGCGGCCGAGGTACCGGGCGTCGTCGCCCAGCTCGTCGGCGATGCGGAGCAGCCGGTTGTACTTGGCAACCCGCTCCGAGCGGGAGGGTGCGCCGGTCTTGATCTGCCCGGTCCCCATCGCGACCACCAGGTCGGCGATCGTGGTGTCCTCCGTCTCGCCGGAGCGGTGGGACACGACCGCGGACCACCCGGCGCGGCGGGCGAGCTCGATCGCGTCGATCGTCTCGGTCAGGGTGCCGATCTGGTTGAGCTTGATCAGCACCGAGTTGGCGGACCGCTCCGTGATGCCGCGGCGGATGAACGTCGGGTTCGTCACGAAGATGTCGTCGCCCACCAACTGGACCCTGTCGCCGAGGCGCGCGTTGAGCTCCCGCCAGCCGCCCCAGTCCTCCTCGGCGAGGCCGTCCTCGAGCGAGATGATCGGGTAGCGGGCGACCCAGTCGGCCCACAGGTCCACCATCTCGCCGGCGTCGAGGACGCGCCCCTCCTTGGCCAGGCTGTACCGTCCCGGGACGTCCTCGGTGCCGGTCCCCTCGACCAGGATGGAGCTGGTCGCAGGGTCGAGCGCGATGGCCACCTCGTCGCCCGGCCTGTAGCCGGCCTTCTCGATCGCCCGCAGGATCACCTCGACCGCGGCCTGATTGGACGCGAGGCTGGGCGCGAAGCCGCCCTCGTCGCCCTGACCCGTCGCGTGGCCCTCGTCGTGGAGGATCTTGCGCAGCGCGGCGAACACCTCGGCGCCCGCCCGGAGAGCCTCCCCGAACGACGCGACGCCGACCGGCATCACCATGAACTCCTGGAAGTCGGTGGAGTCCTGGGCGTGCTTGCCGCCGTTGAGGATGTTGAACATGGGCACGGGCAGGACCCGGGCGCCCACGCCGCCGATCCAGCGGTAGAGCGGGACCTCGTGGCTCGAGGCCGCCGCGTGGGCGCAGGCCAGCGAGACGCCCAGGATGGCGTTCGCGCCCAGCTCCGCCTTGTTCGGCGTGCCGTCGAGCTCGAGCAGGATCTTGTCGATGCCGGACTGGTCGGCGGCGTCGAAGCCCAGGATGGAGGGCCCGATGCGGTCGGTGACATTGGCGACCGCCGTCAGGACGCCCTTGCCCCCGAAGCGCGCCTTGTCCCCGTCGCGGAGCTCCACGGCCTCGTGGGCGCCGGTGCTCGCACCCGACGGGACGGCGGCGCGGCCGAGGCTGCCGTCCTCGGTGACGACGTCGACTTCGATCGTGGGGTTGCCCCGCGAGTCGAGGATCTCCCGGGCATCGACCCAGGCGATGGTGGTATCGCTCACGAGGCGGCCTCCGTGCGGTCCGTCAGGACGGTGACACCCGGCAGCTCCTTGCCCTCGAGGAACTCGAGCGAGGCGCCGCCGCCGGTGCTGATGTGGGTCATCTTGTCGGCCAGGCCCTGCTGCTGGATCGCGGCCACGGAATCGCCGCCGCCGATCACCACGGCCGCGCCCTGCTCGGCGCGGGCGGCCAGGAACCGGGCGATCGCCTTGGTGCCGTGGGCGAACGAGGGGATCTCGAACACCCCGAGCGGGCCGTTCCAGAGCACGGTCCGGACGTCGGCCAGCGCCTCCTCGATGTTGGCCAGGCTCTGCTTGCCGAGGTCCACGATGTGCCAGCTGGCCGGGACCTTCTCGGCCAGCACCGTCTTGTACTCGGTGCCGCGGGTGACCTCCTTGGCCACCACCACGTCGACCGGCAGGACCACCTTGACGCCCTTCTCCTCGGCCGCGGCCAGGATCGCCCGCGCGTCCTCGACCCGGTCGGGCTCGGCCAGGCTCTTGCCGATCGGCTTGCCCATGGCGAGCAGGAACGTGTTGGCCATGCCGCCGCCGATCACCATGATGTCGACCTTGGCCAGCAGGTTCTTGAGGACCTTGATCTTGTCGCTGACCTTGGCGCCGCCGATGATCGCCGCGAACGGCCGCTCCGGGTTCTCCAGGAGCTTGCCCAGGTTGGCGATCTCCTTCTCCATGAGGAACCCGGCGTAGGCCGGCCGGAGCTTGGCGACCCCGACCGTGCTGGCGTGGGCGCGGTGGGCCGTGCCGAAGGCGTCGTTCACGTAGACGTCGCAGTAGGAGGCGAGCGCCTCGGCGAACTTGGGGTCGTTCTTCTCCTCCTCCGCGTGGAAGCGGAGGTTCTCCAGCAGCAGGACCTCGCCGTTGCGCATGCGCTTGATGGCGTCCTCGGTCCCGGCGCCCAGCGCATCGCCGGTCACCGGCACGGTCTTGCCGAGCAGCTGGCTCAGGCGCTCGCCCACGGGGCGGAGCCGGAACGAGTCGCTGACCTTGCCGTCGGGTCGGCCGAGGTGGCTGGCCAGGATGACCTTGGCGCCCTGCTGCTGGAGGTGCCTGATCGTCGGCAGCGCGGCGCGGATGCGCGAGTCGTCGGTGACCTTGCCGTCCTGCAGCGGGACGTTGAAGTCCACGCGCACGAAGACGCGTTTGCCCGCGGCGTCCAGGTCGCGGACCGTGAGCTTGTCCATGCGTCTCTCCCCGGGCCCGCCGGCCGCAGCCGCCGGGCCTGTAACCAAGCGATCCGACGGCGTGGCCTAGAGCCTCCCCGCGACGAACTTCACGAGGTCGGCGATCCGGCAGCTGTAGCCCCACTCGTTGTCGTACCAGGCGATCACCTTCACGAAGTTGCCGCCCAGGACCATGTTCGAGGGCAGGTCCACGATGGAGCTCCGGCTGTCGCCGCGGAAGTCCGTCGAGACGAGCGGCTCATCGTTGGCGCCCAGGATGCCCTTGAGCGGGCCGGCGGCGGCGTCGCGGAAGGCCGCATTGAGCTCCTCGAGCGTGACGTCCTTCTCGAGCTCGGCCGTGAAGTCGACCACCGACACCGTCGGGGTGGGCACCCGGAGGCTGAAACCGTCGAACTTGCCCTTGAGGTCCGGGATCACCAGGGCGAGCGCCTTGGCCGCGCCGGTGGTCGTCGGGATGATGTTGAGGCCGGCGGCGCGGGCGCGGCGCGGGTCCTTGTGCGCGACGTCGAGGACGCGCTGGTCGTTGGTGTAGCTGTGGATGGTGTTCATCAGGCCGCGCTTGATGGTCCAGCGGTCGTGGACGACCTTGGCGGCCGGCGCCAGGCAGTTGGTGGTGCAGGACGCGTTGCTGATGACGTGGTGCTTGGCCGGGTCGTAGGCGCCCTCGTTCACGCCGAGGACGATCGTGATGTCCTCCTTCTTGGCGGGGGCGGAGATGATCACCTTCTTGGCGCCCGCCGCACGGTGGGCAGCGGCCTTCTCGGCGTCGGTGAACAGGCCGGTGGACTCGACCACGATGTCCACGCCCAGGTCGCCCCAGGGCAGGGTGGCCGGGTCCTTGACCTGGAGGACCTTGATGGTCTTGCCGTCGATGACGAGGGCGTCGTCGGTGTGGCTGACCTCCCCCGGGTAGGCGCCGTAGGTCGAGTCGTGCTTGAACAGCAGCGCGTTCGTCGGGACGTCGACGATGTCGTTGACGGCGACCACCTCGACCTCGGGGACGCGCTCGATGAGCGCCTTGAGGGACTGGCGGCCGATGCGGCCGAAGCCATTGATGCCGACGCGAACGGTCATCGCGGATCTCCTTGGGGCTGGGGACGCCTGAGCGCCGAACGCCGGGAGGGCGATCGACGGGACGATTTGACGAGCCACGGGCCGAGCCCGGCGCGCGACGCGGCCTTGGCCGGCGACGTCGGGAGCGCGGCGGCGGCCGCCTGGCGGCGGGCGAACGCGGCGGCGATTCCGAAGTCGTCGGGGGTACAGGGGTACGCGAGCAGGGCGGGGTCCTTCAGGCCTAGTGGATCGGGTACGACGGGAATCTTAGCAGGGGCCCCCGCGGCCTCCCCCGGTAAGCGGCCCGTAGGCAGGGGCCGGGCGGACCTGCGCCGAACACCATTGAGCCCCCGCCGGACCTGCCGGACGGGGGCTCAATGAACCGTTTCGCGCTGCGGCGTCAGCCGCCGATCTTGAACACCTTGCCGCCGCACTTGGGGCAGGTGCCCTGGAGCGCGGGCTTGCCGTTCTTCATCGTGATCTGCTGCGGGTTCTGGACCTCGACCTTGGCCTTGTCCTTCACGCAGTACGCCTGGGCCATGTTCTTGCCTCCTCCCGAATTGGTGATCCGCGGAAGCGTACCGCCTCCGGGGCCGCATCGTCGTGCCTGGCGCTCAGCGCTGGGACCAGAGCGACGGGCGCCAGCGCGCCGCTCCGGCCGTTGCCGTCTGGCGGTCGAGCTCCGCGAGGACGAGCAGGCTCTCGAGCCCGGTCTCCACGACGGCGGCCTCCGCCTTGGTCCTGACGTCGCCTTCGGCGAACTGGCCGGTGCGGCGATTCGCGTACACGGCGCACACGACGCCGGCACGACTGCCGCCCAGGCCAGCCAGCACGAGGAGTGCGGACGCCTCCATCTCGAAATTGAGGATGCCCTGCCGGGCCATCTCCTCGGCCAGGTCAGGGTAACGGATGGGGAGGTGCGGGATGGGCCGCCCCTGCGCGCCGTAGAAGCCCGGCGCCGTGGCGCTCAGCCCGACGTGGTGGCGGTGGCCGAGCCGAGTGGCCGCCTCGACGAGCGCGAGGACGGCCTCGTGGTGGGCCACCGCCGGGTAGCCCTCGTGGACGAACCAGCTGGTGGTGGTCTCCAGGCGGAGCGAGCCCGTGGAGATGACCAGGTCGCCCACCTCCATGCCCGGCTGGAGCGCGCCGCTGGACCCGATGCGGATCAGCGTGGGCCGGTTGGTGATCGCGAGGATCTCGGACAGCACGATCTCGACGTTGTCCGTCCCGATGCCGGTGGACACGCACGAGACGCGCAGGCCCCGGTAGGTCCCGGTCGCCGTCGCGAACTCCCGGTGGCGGTGGCGGAGCTCCACGGTGTCGAAGTGCGATGCCACGATCTCGACGCGATCCTGGTCGCCCGGCAGCAGGATGTACTCGGCGAGATCCCCCGGCCCCAGGTCGATGTGGTACTGGCGATCCCCGGTGGGCACGGCGACGCGGATATCAGCGCTGGACAAGGACGGGTCTCCTCCGCGTCGCGAGCGTGGGGCCGCTCGGGTTCGCCCGAGGATAGGGGCGCGATTCTGAGAGCGTCAAGGGCAGTCGGGGCTCGGTTGCTCCTGCCGTTGCGCGCACGAACCGCCGGGCTCCTCCGATCTGGCGGCGCCCGTCCACGCCTCCAGCCGGCGCCGGATCCGCTCCCGCAGCCGGCGCTGCGAGCGCGCGCGGCGGGCGATGGCCGCCGCGCCGGCGGCGACCAGGGCGAGCAGTCCGGCCAGGGGCGCTGCGCCGAGCCCCACGGCGCCGCCTGCGACGGCGCCCGGCGCGGGCGCCGGGAACGCGCTGTCGAGGGCGATCACGGGGGCGGCAAGCGGGTCCGCCGGGCTTGCGCCGAGGTCCCCGACGAGCGTGACGTCCGCCGGGTCCCGCACCACGAGCACTGGCCCGCCGCGCAGCTCGACCGAGCCGACGGCGTCCAGCGCATCGCCGGGCGCGACCAGCTCCGCGAGGTCGGCCGCCGGTCCCTCGAGGACGACCAGCGCGGTGGCGGTACCGTCGTCGAGGCGCAGGCCGCCCGAGGTGGACTCGGCCACAAGGCCGCCCACCCGAACCCGCTCCCCTACCCGAGCGGCGAGGTCGCGGAGGTCCACCGTCGGCGTCCCGTGGGAGGCTTCTGGGGCGCTCGCCGTCGCGGGACCGCTCGCCCCGCCGCCCGCTCCGGACGCCGGTCCCGCCGCAGCGTCGCCGCCGAGGGTGATGTCCGACGCTCCGCGGGGCAGCACCGCGTACCGGCGGTCCGAGGCCGTCGGGTACGGGCGCTTCACGATTCCGACCACCGTGGCGGTGCGGCCCGCCGTGATGGCCGAGACGGGGATCCCCGCCCCCTCGAGGGCGATGATCGGCACGTTGCCGAACCCCGCCGCGAGCTCTGCCACCCAGCGCCCGCCGGTGCGGTGCACGCTGGTGACGGAGCCGCTGACGCGGACGAGCCGCCACTCCGTGGCGGCGCTGGGGGCGACGCGCAGGTCCAGCACGGCGGGCACGGCCGCGCCCAGCACGGCGACCTGGCTCGCCCGGAGGCGCGGCGCGCCCCACGCCCGTTCGATCTCCCCCGTCAAGCGCAGCCGCGCCCCGACCCGGACCGCGGCGTCACGGGCGGGGAGGTACAGCTCGATGGCGCCCGTCCCGTCCTCGACCACCGCCAGGCGCCCCGTCGCGTCGAGGAGCGAGCCGTCCACGGTGACCACGCCCTCGACCGTCACCGTGGCGCCGTCGCGGATCCGCGCGGTCGCGATGGATTCGGGCGCCGGCGCGTCGCCGCTCGGCAGCGGGGAGGCGGAGGACGTGGCCGAGGGCGAGGGCGAGGGCGAGGCCGTCGCCTGCACGTCGGCGGAGTCGCGGAGCCAGATGCGGTATCCGTCCAGCGCGCCCTTCTTGGAGGCCCGCTGGCCCACGATGCCGGTGAATGCCCCTGCGGAGCCCTTCTTGAGCATGGACGCGGCGATGCCGGCCGACGCGTCCGCGTACACCTTGACCGTCGCGCCGTCGAGGCCGGTGACGACGAACGCGATGTCGCCGCTCGTCGCCTTGGTCGCGCCGGTGGTCACGCTGCCCGACACGGTCACCAGGCGGCCCTCCAGGGTCTCGCCGACGGCGGCGGCCGAGACCGCCTCCCCGCCCGGGACGATACCGATCCCCACGGACGCCAGTCCCCCGGCCGAGAGGCGCAGCTCGGTCTGGCCGTACGGGTCGGCGACCACGCCACGCAGCTCGACCAGCGTGCCGCGGGGCGGGGCGGACATGCCGTCCGCGAGCCGCACGGGCAGGCCGCCCGTCGCGTCGCCGATGGCGAACAGCGACGGCGTGCCCAGGCGCCCGGCCTCGGCGGTCACGACGCCGCGAACGGTGACCTTCTCCCCGACGGCTGCCTGGCGAGCCTCGGCTACCCCGAGCGGGGCGGCCGTCGGGGTGGGCGACGGGGCGTCGGACGGAGCAGGCGATGCGGTTGCGGTCGGGCTGGGCGACGGCGACGGCTCCGGCGACAGGGTCGGCTCGGGGCTCAGGGTCGGCTCGGGAGTGGCGCTCGGGCTGGGAGGCGGCGCCGGTTCGAGGACGAGCTCGCCGGGCAGGGTCGAGAACAGGCGGTACCCCTCGAGTCCGGTGCCGCTGCTGTCGCGCTGGCCCAGCGGGCCGATCGCCGTGATCACGCTCCCGGTCGTGACCGACGCCCCGCCGAGCGCGTCCGGCCCGACCACCACGCGCAGTTCGCCGGACCCGTCGTCCAGCATGACCCCGAGCCCGTCCGCCAGGATCGAGGGCGCCTCGGTCACCGTGCCGGACACGCGCAGCCGCAGCCCCTCGAGACCCTCGCCGGCGGCACCGGCGGCGACCGCCAGGGGCGCGGGCAGCCCGGCCATCCCGAGGACGGCCACGTCGCCGCCCGAGAGCCGCAGCGTGCGCTGGCCATAGCGCGACCCGAGGGTGCCGGTCGCCCGCACCAGCGTGCCGGCCGGGAGGGGCGAGGCCGCCGCCGCGTCGAGGTACAGCGCAAGGCCGCCGGTCGCGTCCTGGATGAACCCGGTCCGCCCCGATTCGAGCGCGCCGAGGGCCGTCGTGAAGACGCCTTCCACGATCACCGTCGACCCGTCGGGAAGCGCCCGCGCGAGGGCGATGGCGGTCACCGGCTCGGGGGCGGGTGTGGGCTCGGGCGAGGCCGAGGGCGACGGTGGAGTGGTGGGCAGTGGCGTCGGGGTCGGTGTGGGCGTGGGAGTCGGCGCGGGCGTCGGGGTGGGCGTGGGCGTGGGAGTGGGCGTCGGCGTCGGGGTGGGCGAAGGCGCCTCGGTCGGCGTGGGCGTGGGCGAAGGCTCGGGGGTGGCAGTGGGTGCCGCGGTCGGCGTCGCCGTGGGCGCCTCGGTGGGAACGGGCGTCGCCGTGGGGGACGGGATCGGTGTGGGGGACGGCGCCGGCGTCCACGCCATGCCCTGCGGCACAGGGGCGGCGTTCACCACGAAGTCCGCCGCGTTGTCGTTGCTGTCCTGCGTGTTGCCGCCGTCTCCGCCGGGCCGCCGCTCGATCGATTGGCCGGCCGCCGGCGCGGGGGCAGCGGACCCCTCGACGTAGGCGTTGCTGGCGTCGCCCCAGCCCACGGCATCGACCGTGGCGCCGCCGGTGGCCCGCAGGACGACCGCGCCGCCCGTCGCCGCGAGCCCGCCGGTGTACACGGCGTCCGCGCCGGCCGCGTACACGCCGGCCGCGTTGGCGAGCAGCAGGTGCTGGCCGGACAGCAGCACGAGCGACGACGTCCAGCCCGCCTTCCTGCTCACGGTCGTCCCCGTGCTCGAGGCGTAGGCGACCTCGAGCCCCGCGAGGTCCACGGGGGCGGCGCCCGCGTTGGCCAGCTCCACGTACTCGTCCGAGGCGGACGCCCCGCCCGTCACGACCTCGGCCACGACGAGCCCGCCCGACGGCGGCCAGGCCGTGGCCGCCAGCGGCACGAGCGGCGGCCGTCTCGGGATGCCCGCCACGACCGACGCGACGAGCAGGGCCAGGAGGAGCGCCGCGGACACCGCGGGCCGGACACGCGCCATCGATAGCCTCCAGGGCGGGGATCGGCGGCGGGTCGGGTTCGGCAGGCGACGATACGCGGCGCCACTTAGCGCCCGCTCATCCGGAGATGGCCCCGGACCCGGTACCATGCTCGGGCCGCGCGCCCACACCCGCGCCAGCGCGCACGACAGGAGGCCACCCCTTGGCTCGCGCCAAGCGCACCGATCGCACCGATGCCCGACGCCGCAACCGGGCCCAGCAGGCGGCAGCGCCCGACGGCGTCTCGGACGGCGAGGGGCTCGCCCGGCCGGCCGGTTCCGGGTCGCCCGCAGCGAACCGGAGGACCGGGGCCGCGCGCCCGATCGCGATCATCGGCGACACGCCCGCGGCGGGACCCCGCCCGGTGCGCCCCAGCTTCATGGGCTCTGCCCGCCGCGCCTACCACCCGCCCGAGATCCGGGAGGACCTGGCCGTCCTGCCCCGGCTCCTGGTCCACTGGAGCGTGCTCGTCTCGGCCGCCCTCGCCGTCGTGGGCACGGCGCTGCTGCTGATCGGGTCCGGGTCCGGGTCCTCCGGCACGCAGACCTCGACCACCACGGTCGGCTACATCGGCAGCATCCTGGTCAGCCTGTTCGTCGGCCCGCCGCCGTTCGGCGCCGCGCTGCTGATCGGCTTCCTGCTGCCGCGCGGCACCTACCTCGTCGGCGCGGTGTTCGGCGTCCTCGCGTCGCTGTGCCTCACCGTGTTCATCCTGGCCCAGCCCGCCGACAAGCTGACCGGCCTCGCGCCCGACTCCATCGTCTACGCGTGGGTCCTGGGCATCGTGGGCACGATGTTCTTCTCGGCCGGCATGGCCTGGTACAAGCGGTTCCTCGACCTGCTCAACCCCAACCGCGGCCAGCGCGCGAAGCAGCAGCAGAAGCCGCAGCAGGGCCGCGGCAACGCGCCGCGCAACCGCCTCTCCGGCTCCAGCCGCTGACCCGGCCGCCGGCCCGTCCATGGCCGGCGGCACCGCCACCAGGTCCGCGGCGCTCGGCCGTCGGCCATCCGCAATCCGCCTGGGCCACTCGTCCGAACGAGGTGCAGACACGCCTCGCTCCGACGCCGGCGGTCCCATGGCGGAAGCTCGGGCCGACCCGGGGCCGCCGGCGCCGGAGCGAGCCGCCTGCGGCGCCGATGCGCCCCGGCGTCCCGTGTCCCCGCTCGCGGCCGCCCCGCGCGGCCGCTGCTCCCTCCCGCGGTGGCCCCCTCCTCCGGCCACCGTGCCCGGCGGATCTGGCTAGCCCAGCCGCCGCATCCCGGCCATGCCCAGTTGGCGCACCCCCCGGGGGTCCGCCGGGCCGCCCGTCTCCCGGGTCGCCTCCACCAGCCCCTCGACCCGCCGCGCGACCACGTTCACCACCTCGCCCTCGCGCTGGAGATCGCCGTCCACCAGGAGCAGCGCGTGGCGCCGCACGATGGAGCGCCAGCGCTGCCAGGCGTCCGGCCAGAGCGTGACGTTGACCATGCCGGTCTCGTCCTCGAGCGCGAGGAACACCGTCCCGCGCGCGGTCATCGGGTGCTGGCGCGTCACCACCAGGCCGCCGATGCGGACCGGGCCCGGCCGCCGCTCCGCGAGCGAGGCGTTCGTCACCGCGCCGATCGCCTCGAGCGGCCCCCGGAACAGCGCCACCGCCTGGCGCCGGGCGTCCAGGCCCACCACCGCGTAGGCGTCGCCCAGCCGCTCCGTCTCGCTGATCGGCGGCAGCGCGGGCGCGTCGGTCGGCGGCAGCCGCAGGTCCATCGGCCGGCCCGCCGCCCTGCCGCCCGCCGCGCCGCGCACGGGCCGCCCGTCCACGCGCCCCCTGCCCGACCCGGCCACCTCGCGCAGCTGCCAGAGCAGCTCCCGGCGGGGGCGCCCCAGCGAGTCCAGCGCCCCGGCGCGGACCAGCCGCTCCACGACCTCCTCGGCGAGGCCGGTCCGCTCCACCACGTCCGCGAGGCTCGTGTACGGGCCCCGGGCGAGCTCCGCGTCCAGCCGCGCCGCGTGCTCCTCGCCGACGCCGCCGACCAGGTGCAGGCCCAGGCGGATCCCCCAGCCCGCCACGCTCTCGGCGGCCCACTTCTCCCGGGCGGCGGCCGAGGGCATGAAGCACGCGGGCGAGCGCACGGGTCGAGGACGGGCGCCGATCCCGCAGCCGTCGGGCAGGTCCTCGCCGGCGTCCGCGTCGTGCGGGCCGCCGTCGCCGGCCGCCCCCGCCAGCGCCCAGCCGGGGCGGCCCACCCACTCGGTGGTGGTGCGGTACGCGCTCGCGTTGACGTCCACGGGCAGCACCGCGACGCCGTGGCGCTTGGCGTCGTTGACCAGCACCTCCACCGGGTAGAAGCCCATCGGCTGGGCGTTGATCAGCCCGACCGTGAACTGGGCCGGGTAGAACAGCCGCAGGAAGCTCGACTCGTAGGCGGTGCGCGCGAACGCGGCGGCGTGGCTCTTGGCGAAGCCGAAGCTGGCGAACGCGGCCACCCGCCGGAACAGCTCCTCGGCGTCCTCGGCGGGCATGCCCTGGACCCGCCCGCAGCCGCCCACGAACTCGTCGTGGAGGCGGTCCATCTCGCGCCTGCTGCGGTAGGTGCCCATCGCGCGGCGGAACGCGTCGGACCCGGCGGCCGTGAAGCCGGCCACGTCGATCGCGATCTTCATCACCTGCTCCTGGTACAGGATCACGCCCAGGGTGTCGTGGAGGATGGGCTCGAGGGACGGGTGCAGGTAGGTCACGGGCTCCAGGCCCTGCTTCCGCCGCAGGTACGGGTGCACCGCGTTGCCCTGGATGGGGCCGGGCCGGATGATCGCCACCTCCACCACCAGGTCGTCGAGGCTCTGCGGGCGCGACTTGGGCAGCGTCTGCATCTGCGCTCGGCTCTCCACCTGGAACACGCCCACGGTGTCCGCGGCCTGGAGCATGGCGAAGACCTCGGGGATCTCCTCCGGGATCCGGTCGAGGTCGAGGCAGACCGCGCAGTCGTGCTGGACCAGCTGCACCGTCTCGTCGATCGCGGCGAGCATGCCCAGGCCCAGCAGGTCGAGCTTGATCAGCTTCATCGTCTCGACGTCGCGCTTGTCGTACTGGACGACGACGCGGTCCGGCATCGTGGCGCGCTCCACCGGCGCGATGTCGATCAGCGGAGCCGCGGTCACGAGCATCCCGCCGGAGTGGATCGAGAGGTGGCGCGGGAAGCCGTCGATGCGGGCGCACAGCTCCAGCCAGCGCTCCCAGTCCGAGAGGTGCGCCACCGAGCCGCGGTGCTCCGGGCCGGCGCCCGCGGGCGGCGGCGGGTCGAGGCGGGCGACGCTGCTTGCGCCGCTGTCGTGGTCGGAGCGCGGGTCGAAGCGACGCGGCTCGGGCATCAGCACGCCCGACTCCGGGTGGATCCGCTGCGCCGCCTCGCGGGCCGCGACCACCTCGCGGTATGGAGCCCAGCCCTCGGCGCGCGCGCCCGCCTGGTCCGGGTCCGAGCGCCAGTCGCCCGGTCGCGCGGCTCGGCGACGCTCGTCCCGGGGC
>JAJYLZ010000077.1 GCA_021787395.1 Chloroflexota bacterium | reverse complement strand
TTCGGGTTGTAGGTGCAGCCGGCGCAGGCGGTGGGCACGCGCACCCGCGGCCCGCAGGAGGCCACGCTCCAGTCGACGCTGCGCAGCAGCTCCGCCACGGCGTCGAAGTGCACGTAGCTGACGTACGGCACCTCAACCGACTGGCGCACGGCGAAGCGGCGCGTCGATCCGGGCTCCAGGCGGACCGGCCACGAGAGGAGCAGGGCCGAGCCCTGGTACACGCGCTCGAAGCCGGACTCCGAGTTGGAGATCGTCTCGATCGGGCTCCACCAGGCGTCGGCCGCGGGCTCCGGACGGGCCGTCACGGCCACGCCCACCCAGTCGTTGCCGTAGCCGATGGCGTCCACGGCGGTGGCGGTGCCGGTCGAGTCGTGCGCGCTGCGATCGCCGCGGACGTCGTACCACGCTGACGGGTTGCCGCCGCCGCCCAGCAGGTGGACCCCCATCTCCAGCCCCAGGCGCGCCTCGACGGCGGCCGTGCCCCGGTGGTGCAGCTCCAGCTCCACGATCAGCTCGGGGTCCATCCGACCGCCCGCGAGGCGGACGGTCTTGGACAGCGTCACCGGCTGGCCCAGGACGTTGCCCTCGCGGGACAGGGACGCCTGGCCCGGGGCCAGGTGGTCAACCCTGAACTCGCCGTCGCGGAAGTCGGCGACCTCGCGCTCGCCGGCCGTCGCGTACTGCTCGGGGGTCGAGGCCGGGTCGAGGAAGCGGACCAGCGCGGAGCGCCGCTCGTGGTCGTCGTAGTGGAGCCGCTCGGAGAGGCCCGCCTCCTTGGCCAGGACGATGTCGTGGATGGAGGCCGGCGCGGCGCCTGAGGCGGCCTCGTCCGCGGGACCGGACGCGTTCGCCTCGTGCGCCCGCAGGGTCTCGTGGTAGGCCTCGGGGCGCCGCCGGAGCACCGCGGCCATGGCGTGCTGCGCCGCCCGGATGTCCCAGGCGCCGATGCCGGCGCCTGCGTCGGGCTTGACCGTCACGACCTGGCCCGGCTCGGCGAGGTAGACCTCGGCCCGGCCGTCCATGTCGAGGTCGGCGAACTTGGCCTCGCGCGCGACGCCCAGTGCGGCGTCGGCCGCGTCCTCGGCGGCGATCAGGTGCTGGAGGGTCGCCAGGCGCATGTGCGAGATGTAGATGCCGCCGAACAGGCCGTGCCAGTAGCAGTCGTTGGACTGGCCGCGGTGGAGGTGGTCGGCCGCCGCCTCCCTCGCCGGGCCGGGCGCCATGGCGCTGACCTTGGCCGACGCCCGAAGCATCTGCTTGTGCAGGTCGTTGACCTCGCGGTACTTCACCTGGAAGTTGCGCCAGAAGCCGCCCCGCAGCCAGCGCACGTCCGGCCGGTGCTGCTCGATCGCATCGTGGAGCAGGCGGTGGAACACGACGGTCTCGTCGGCCGGCAGCGCCCACTCGCCCATCTCCATGTAGGAGGAGGTGGGGACGTAGACGCGCCCGATCGGCGGCTCCCGCTCCAGCCACTCGCTGGGCGTCACGGTGCTCAGCCAGGAGCTGTTCGCCTCGAGCGCCTCGAAGAAGCGGTCCACCCAGCGCCCGTCGCCCCAGCAGTGGGCGTAGGTCGTGGGCCACGCGCCGAACTTCTCGCCGTCGTCGCCCATCATCCCCACCCGGTCGCCCGCCTCGGTGGCGTGCTCTTGCAGGTAGTCGATCACGGACTCGACCGTCCCGAACGGGATCCGGTACCGCAGGCCCTGCTCGGTGCCGAAGACGGCGAGCAGCTGGCCCTGGTCCTCGGTGGTGTACGCGCCCCAGAGGTCCTCCTCGGGGATGGCGGCCGCCCGGAAGTGCTGGTCGTCGAGGATGGTCCAGCGGTAGCCGGCGCTGACCAGCGAGGTGGGCAGGTCGGGCTCCCAGACGCGCTCGGCGAGCCACGCGCCCTGCGGGCGCCGGCCGGTCAGGCCCTCGAGCGTGTCCGCCATGCGCGTCAGCTGGTCGATCCGGTCGTGCTCCGGCAGTGTGGCGAGGATGGGCTCGTACAGGCCGCCGCCGAGGAGCTCGACCTGGCCGAGCCGGACCAGGGCCCCGAGCCGGTCCAGGAACTCGGGCCGCTCGGCGCCCAGCCACTCGAGGAGGGGCCCGGTGTAGTGCAGCGACAGGCGGACGCCGGGATGGCGCTCCAGGGCCTCGAGCAGGGGCAGGTACGCCTGCTGGTAGACCTCGGCGAACACCCAGCCGAAGTTGCCCACCGGCTGGTGATTGTGGATCGCCAGGGCGAGCGAGATCCGCGGGGCCACGTTGTCCTCCCTGGGGCCGGGGCGGCGAGCTCGGTCAGTCCGGTCGCTGGTCTGCAGCGGCGGGACCGGCCCCGGCGGCCGGCAGGTACAGCCACTCCACGTACTCGTGGAGCATGCGGGTGGTGGAGAAGCGCCAGATCGTGCTGGAGATCGAGTTGCGCATGAGCTGCACGAAGCGCGTCGGGATGCCGTTCTCGTCCCGGTCGTAGTAGGTGGGGATCAGCTCCTGCTCCAGGATCCGGTACAGGTCCTGCGCGTCGGCCCAGTCCTGGGCGCCCTCGTCCGGGTTGGTCTCGCGCCCGCCGATGGCCCAGCCGTTGTCGCCGGTCCAGCCCTCGTCCCACCAGCCGTCGAGCACGGACATGTTGAGCACGCCGTTGGCGGCAGCCTTCATGCCCGAGGTGCCCGATGCCTCGAGCGGCCGGCGCGGGTTGTTGAGCCACACGTCCACGCCCTGGACGAGGAACCGGGCGATCCGGATGTCGTAGTCCTCCATGATGAACACCCGGCCCCGCAGCTGCGGGCTCCGCGAGCGGCTGAAGATGTTCTGGATGACGCCCTGGCCCGGACGGTCCGCGGGATGGGCCTTGCCAGCGAAGATGATCTGGACCGGCCGCTCCTGGTCCCAGACGAGGCGGGCGAGTCGGTCCAGGTCGCTGAACAGCAGCGAGGCGCGCTTGTAGGTGGCGAACCGGCGGGCGAACCCGATGGTGAGGGCGCTCGGGTCGAGCACCTCCTCGAGCTCCTCGAGGGCGGCGGGCGCCTCGCCGTGGCGGGCGAACTGGTTGCGCAGGCGGCCGCGCGCGAAGATGGACAGCTCCAGCTTCTGGCGCTGGTGAGCCTCCCACAGGTCCTCGTCCGAGACCTGCCCGATGCGCTCCCAGAACCGGTCGCCGGCGCGGGCGTCGTCCATCGCGTCGAACCGGGCGTCGGTGTGGCGCTCCAGGACGTCGCGGATGGGCTGGCCCAGCCAGGTCGGCGTGTGGACGCCGTTGGTCAGGCCCAGGATCTCGTGCGGCGCGATGCCCTGCCAGGTGCTGTTCGCGGTGTGGCCGTGGAGCCGGCTGACGGCGTTGGCGCCGTTGGTCAGGCGCAGCGAGAACGCGGTCATGTCGAACTGCGAGCCGTCGCGCTCCACCCCGAGCCCCAGCTCCAGCACGGTCGAGAGCGGGACGCCGCCCGTGCCGGGACGGCCGTCGCCGTCGAGGAGCGGCCCGGCGACCCTGCGGACCAGGTCCGCGTCGAACCGCTCGTTGCCGGCCGAGACCGGGGTGTGGATGGTGAACACCGAGTTGCGGCGCACCGCGGCCAGGGCGTCGTCGACGGCCGCGCCCTCGGCGACCATCTCCCGGGCGCGCTCGGCGAGGAGGAACGCGGAGTGGCCCTCGTTGAGGTGCCACACGGCGGGCGCCAGCCCCAGGGCGCGCAGGGCGCGCACGCCGCCCACGCCCAGGACCAGCTCCTGGTGGAGGCGCATCTCCCGGCCGCGCACGTACAGGATGTGCGTGATCGGGCGGTCGGAGTCGTCGTTGTCGGGGACGTCGGTGTCCAGCAGGAGCACCGGCACCCGGCCCACCTGCACCACCCACACCGCCACCTGCAGGTCGCGTCCGGGCAGCTCCACGCTCACCGTGAGCGGCTCGCCGAGGGGGCTGAGCGCCCGCCGGATCGGCAGCAGCGCGGGGTCGTAGTCCGGGTAGGCGTGCTCCTGGTGGCCGTCCGCGTCGATCGTCTGGCGGAAGTAGCCCTTCCGGTAGAGCAGCCCGACGCCGACGAGCGGCAGCGCCATGTCCGACGCGGTCTTCATGTGGTCGCCCGCGAGGACGCCCAGGCCGCCCGAGTAGATCCCCAGCGACTCGTGGAACCCGTACTCGGCGCAGAAGTACGCGATCGGGCCGTCGAGGCGGCTCCCGTGCTCCCGCGCGAACCAGTGGTCGGCGCCGTTGGCCATGTACTGGTCGAACTCGCGCAGGATGGTCGTGTACTCGGCCATGAAGGCCGGGTTCTCCAGCAGCTGCGACCAGGCCACGGGGCCTGCCAGCACGGGCACCGGGTTCCGGTGGCGCGCGTAGGAGCCGGCGTCGATCCGGGAGAACATGACCCGCGCACGCGGGTGCCAGCTCCACCACAGGTTGTAGGCCATCCGACGCAGGCCTTCGAGCTTGGGCGGCAGGGTGAAGGACGCGCCCGGCGCGACCGGGACTTCGACAAGCGGTTCCATGGGCGCCCCATGATAGAGGAGGGAGCCAACCTCGTGAACCGGTTTAGTCGTCGCGGCGCCCCCGTGCTCTTCGCTAGGATCGGCCGATGAGCGTTCGTGTCGCACTGCTCGCCGCCGAGTGCGAGCCCTGGGCCAAGGTCGGCGGGCTGGGGGACGTGGTGGATTCGCTGGCCCGGGCCCTGGGGCGCCTGCCCGAGGCCGGGGGCGAGCTGGAGGCCCCGATCGACGTGCTCATCCCGCGGTATCGGTCGGTGCCCCTGCCGAGCACCGCCCGCGCCGAGCCGCCGCTCCGCGTCGCCGACCCGGCCGGGGGCGCGGACCTCACGGCGGGGATCGTCGACGTGGCCGCCGACGGCTACCGCCTGCGGCTGGTGGACATCCCCGCGGCGTTCGACCGGGACGGCGTCTACGACCACCCCGACGACCCGTGGCGGTTCGCCGCCTTCTGCCGGGTCGCGCTGGCCGCGCTGCGGCGGGACGGCAGGCCGCTCGACGTCCTCCACGTCCACGACTGGCACACGGCCCCGGCGCTGCTCGAGCGGGCCCGCGGCGAGGCCGCCGGCGACCCGTTCTTCCAGCGGATGGCGGTGCTGGCGACGCTCCACAACCTCGCCTACCACGGCTGGGTGCCGACGGCCGGCCTGGGCCAGCTGGGCCTGGCGCCGGGCGACCCGCTGGCCGGCGGCAACCCGTTCGGCCTGGACCTGCTGCTGACCGCCATCGAGCGCGCGGACCTGGTGAACACCGTGTCGCCCGGCTTCGCGGCGGAGGCGCTCACCCCGGTGTTCGGCATGGGCCTCGACGGGGCGCTGTCCGCCAGGGGCGACCGCTTCTTCGGGATCCTCAACGGGATCGACGCCGGCGTGTGGGACCCCGGCGCCGACGACGCCCTCGCGGCGCCGTACCGCCGGGGCGACGTGGCCGGCAAGACGGCCTGCCGGGCCGACCTGCTGCGCCGCCTGGGCATGGACCCGTCGGACGGCGGGGCGGTGGTCGGCTGCATCGGGCGGCTGGACCCCCAGAAGGGCCTCGACCTCCTCGCCGACGCGGCGCCGGCGCTGCTGGAGGCGGGCGTCCGGCTGGTGGTCCTCGGCGACGGCCACGCGGAGATCGCGGCGCCGTTCCGGGCGCTGGCCGCGTCCGCCCCGGACCGGGTGGCCCTGGCGGAGCGGTTCGACCGCGCGCTGGCCCGCCGGATCTACGCCGGCGTGGACATCTTCGCGATGCCGTCGCGCTTCGAGCCCTGCGGACTGGGCCAGATGATCGCGCTGCGGTACGGGACGCCCCCTGTGGTTCGGCGCACCGGCGGCCTGGCCGACTCGGTCGTGGACGTGGACGAGCAGCCGGGCCGGGGGACGGGCTTCGTGTTCGACGAGGCTACGCCGGGCGCCCTCGCCGCGGCGATCGAGCGGGCGGTCCGGCTGCGCGCCGGCGACCCGGCGGCGTGGGCCGCGCTCCAGGAGCGGGGGATGGCCCGCGACTTCGGGTGGGAGACGAGCTCCGCGCCGCGCTACCTCGACGCCTACCGGCGGGCGGCCGCGCTGCGGGGCGGGTAGCGGGCCTGCAGCGCCGCGCCCCGAACCGGTCGCCGCGGCCTCGCCACGAGCCCTCGCCCGTGCGAAACTCACACCAGCCGAACCCGTTCCACGCAGCGGCACTTGCGCCGCCGGAGGCCCCGCATGCCGAAGCAGTTCGTCGTCCAGGTTGACAACAAGCCCGGCGAGATGGCTCGCCTCGCCGAGCAGCTCGCGGCGCGCAACGTGGACCTGCGCGCGATCGGCGGCGGCGGCCTCGGCGAGACCGGCCACTTCATCATGACCACCGCCGACGACGACGTCGCCCGGCAGGTGCTCGAGGACGGCGGCTGGACGTTCCTCGAGGGGGAGTCGCTGCTGGCCGAGGTGGACGACCGCCCGGGCGGCATGGCCCGCCTCGCGCGCGAGCTCT
The DNA here is from genome assembly GCA_021787395.1 of Chloroflexota bacterium. Taxonomy (GTDB): domain Bacteria; phylum Chloroflexota; class Limnocylindria; order Limnocylindrales; family CSP1-4; genus CAIXZV01. The sequence continues at coordinate 5,546 of JAJYLZ010000077.1, read as the reverse complement.
CCGACGCGGGCGTCAACGTGCTCGGCCACCTGTTCATCGGCCGCTGGAGCGACCGCGCGACCTTCGCGTTCGTCGTGGACGACCCGGAGAAGGCTCGCCCGATCCTCGAGCGCCGCTGACCCTCCCGGAGCGCCGCCGACCCTCCCGCACCGAGTCCGCCGCCCGCCGGCAGGTACCCTGTCCGCGACGGAGGAGGTGTCGCGGTGCGGGTTGGGATCATCGTCCCGCAGGGCTGGACCGGCGAGTACGACGGCTGGGAGCCGTCGCGGGCCTGGGCGCGCACGGTCGCGGTCGCGCACGAGGCGGAGGCGCTCGGCTTCGACTCGATCTGGCTGTTCGACCACCTGCAGACCGAGCCCGTGCCGACCGACGAGATCACGTTCGAGGCGTTCGTGGGCCTCTCGGCGCTCGCCGTCGAGACCGCCCGCGTGCGGCTGGGCCACCTGGTCCTGTGCGCCGGCTACCGCAACCCCGCGCTGGCGGCCAAGATGATCGCCACGCTCGACGTGGTCTCGGGCGGCCGGGCCGAGCTCGGCATCGGCGCCGGCTGGAAGGAGGACGAGTTCGTCGCCTACGGCTGGGGCTTCCCGCCCCTGCGCGAGCGGCTGGCCGGGCTCGAGGACGCCCTGGAGATCGCCACCCGGATGCTCGGCCCGGACCGGGCCACCTACGTCGGGCCCACCGCGCGCGTGGAGGACGCGATCAACGTCCCCCGGGGCCTCCAGAAGCCGCGGGTGCCGATCATGGTCGGCGGCAACGGGCCCAACCGGACGTGGCGGCTGGCAGCGCGCTACGCCGACGAGCTGAACCTCGACTGCTTGACGCCGGCCGAGGTCGGCGAGGCGCGCCCGGTGATCGACTCGCGCTGCGACGAGGTGGGCCGCTCGCCCCGGACCCTGCGGCTGTCGGTGAACGTCGGGCGGTCGCAGTCGGCGCCCGAGGGCCGCCCGCGCGTGGACCTGCTGCGCGCCTACGCCGACGCGGGCGTGGACCGGGTGATGACGATGATCCGGGCGTCGGCCGCCGACGAGGGCGCGCTCGAGCGCTTCGCCGACGACTGCGCCCGGGCGGGCTGCGACCTCGGCGCCTGAGGGCGCGCTCGGCGGGGCCCGGCAGCGTCCCGCCCGCGAGGCCGGCGCCGTGCGGGACGCGCTCAGGCGCCCGCGCAGCCCTTGCAGCGGCCCACCACGGTGAGGTGGGAGAGGTTGACCTCGAACCCGCGCGAGGCGGCCAGCGGCCGCGTGAGGGCCTCCGCCTCGGCCGCGCCGATCTCCCAGGTTCCCCCGCACGCCTCGCAGCGCAGGTGGCCGTGCTCGGACTCGGGGAGCACGTGGTACTCCTCCACGCCGTCGTGGCCGTGGGAGTGGCGGACGAGGCCGAGCTCCTCGAGGGCGTCCAGGCTCCGGTACACCGTGGACGGGGTCGTGTCCGGGTCCACGGCGCGGCACCGCTCGACGAGCTCCACGCCGGTGACGTGCCCCCGCGACGCGAGGAGCACCTCGAGCAGCACGCGCCGCTGCGGGGTCCAGCGCATCCCCCGGGCGTGCAGCTGCTCCCGCGCTCGGGCGAGCGCGGAATCGACTGGGCCTCGGACGGCGCCGGACATGCGCGGATGATCGCACACCCGCCGACCGGGCCGCCCGCGGCGGGCCGCCCAGGGGCCATCGAGGACAATTGCGACGAGGCGCGTTAGCATGCGCTTCCACGCCTCGACCCTCGTCCCCAGGGAGCCCGCCATGCTGTCCGCCCTCCGCCGCCTCCTCGGATCCTCACCCGGCCTGCGGCGGCGGATCGTGGCGGTCTACGCGTTCCTGGCCGTGTTCAACGCGGCGGCCTGGGCCCTCGCCCTCGCGGCGTCGGCGGCGTACCCGATCCTGCTGCCCACCGCCTTCCTCGCCTACACGTTCGGGCTCCGCCACGCGGTGGACGCCGACCACATCGCGGCGATCGACAACTCGACGCGCAAGCTCATGCAGGACGGCCAGCGCCCGGTGGCGGTGGGGACGTTCTTCTCCCTCGGCCACTCGACCGTCGTGGCGGCGCTGTCACTGCTGATCGCCGTGTCGGCCGGCGTCATGCGCGACATGCCGGCGGCGCAGCGGATCGGGGGCCTGATCGGGACCGGCGTGTCGGCCGCCTTCCTCCTCGTCATCGGCGTGATCAACCTGGTGGTGCTGCTCGACATCTGGCGGATGTTCCGCGAGGTCCGGGACGGCGGGTCGTACAGCGAGGAGAGCCTCGAGGACTTCCTCAACAACCGCGGGCTGCTGGCCCGGCTCCTGCGGCCGGCGCTGCGGCTCATCCGCCGGAGCTGGCACATGTACCCGCTGGGCTTCCTGTTCGGGCTCGGGTTCGACACGGCGTCCGAGGTCGCGCTGCTGGGCCTCGCGGCGACGTCCGGGGCGGGCGGCGTGCCGGCGGTGTACATCCTGATCCTGCCCGCCCTGTTCGCGGCCGGGATGTGCGCCGTGGACACGACGGACGGGGTCCTGATGCTCGGGGCGTACGGCTGGGCGTACGTGAAGCCCATCCGCAAGCTCTACTACAACCTCAACATCACGCTGGTCTCGGTGGTCATCGCGTTCGTCATCGGCGGGATCGAGGTGCTGAGCATCGCGGCAGGGCAGCTCGGCCTGTCCGGCGGGATCTGGAACCTCGTGTCGGGCCTCGACTTCGGGCTCGTGGGCGTCGGGATCATCGCGATCTTCGTCGCGAGCTGGCTCGTGTCCACCGCCATCTACCGCTGGAAGGGGTACGACGACCTGCTCGCCGCCACCGACCGGCCGGCGGGCCTGACCGACCAGCGAGAGGCCGCCTGAGCCGTCCGACACCCGCCCCCCGCGCCGCCCCCGCTCCGCGCCGCAGACCGGGCCGGCCGCAGCACGCTGGCGGTGGGGAGGCAGTACACTCGGCCGGCGACGCGGGCCGGAACGGCCCGATCCGTGCTCGGGCGGGAGTAGCTCAGCTGGCAGAGCGGCAGCCTTCCAAGCTGCATGTCGCGGGTTCGAACCCCGTCTCCCGCTCCACACCCCAGCGTGTGCCGTCTGCGATCCTCGTGCGCCCGATCCAGGGCGATCCGTGCCGGCGCTCGGGCGCGGCCGCGCGCGACGGGTGCCGCGCGGCACCCGTCGAGGTGGCTACGATTGGCCCGAGCGGCTGCCGACTGGCCCACTGACTGCCCGGGGCCGGGCCAGCCGCGCGTTCGCAGGTCCTCGCCGTGCTCGCCTACAGCTACGACCCGATGCTCTGGCCGACCCTCGGCTCGGCGGCGTTCATGGGCGCGCTCGCGCTGTACGTGTGGCCGCGGAGGTCCGACACGAAGGGGGCCCTCCAGCTCGCGCTCGCCGGCGTCGTGCTGCTGCTGTGGTGCCTCGGCGCCGCGGCCGAGGTGGCCGCCAACGACGCCGCCGCACAGGGGTTCTGGTTCCGCTTCCGCGACGCGGTCCTGCTGCCGGGCGTGGCCGTCATCCTCTGGTTCGCCCTCGAGTACGCGGGGCTCGAGCGCTGGCTCGCGCGTCCGGTCGTGGTCGCCCTGGTCGTGGCCACGGCGGTGCCGTTCGCCCTCGACTTCATCGACGGCGGCCGCCTGGTGTGGCAGAGGATCTGGCTGGACCAGGCGATCCGAGGCGACCGGACGACCCTCGGCATCGTCCTCGCCGACGTCACGATCGCGATCTTCCTGCTCACGACCGCGGTCTTCCTGTACCTCTTCGTGCGCTCCCCCGCGCACCGGCTGCCGGTGGCGATCATCCTTGTCGGCCAGGTCGTCGCGCGGATCGTGTATCCGCTCATGGCGTTCAGCGCGGCGTCGGTCTCGAACATCGTGACCGGCGTGATCGGCTTCGACTTCGTCGCGCTGACCTACGGCGTCGCCCTCCTCGGCTTCCGGCTGCTCGACCTGCTGCCGGTCGCCCGCGAGACGATCCTCGCGCGCATGCCGGACGCCATGCTCGTGCTCGACGCGCGCGGACGGGTCGTCGACCTCAACGAGGCCGCGATGCGCCTGCTCGGCCGTGAACGCCGGGCCGCCATCGACCAGCCGGCGGCCGGGCTGCTGGCGGACGCTCCTGCGCTGGCCGGGGCCGTGGCCGCGGCGGACGGGGCCGCAGAGGTCGCCTTCGACGCCGACGATGGGCCCCGCACGCTCGAGGTGAGCGGCACGCCGCTCGCGGACTGGCAGGGCAGGCCGGTCGGGCGGCTGGTCCTGCTGCACGACATCACCGCGCTGCGTCGGGTCGAGGCGCAGCTCATGGAGCGGGAGCGGGCCCTGGCCGTCGTCGGCGAGCGGGAGCGCCTGGCCCGCGAGCTCCACGACGGCCTGGCCCAGGAGCTCTGGCTGGCCAAGCTCAAGGCCACGCGCCTCGCGGCGCAGCCCGGCCTGAACGCGGAGGCGCGCGAGCTCAGTGACGAGGTCGTCGCGGCGGTCGACGCCGGGATCGCCGAGGCCCGCGAGGCCGTGGCCACGATGCGGGCCCCGAGCGTGGCGGCCGGCTCGCTGCGCGAGCTGCTGGCGCGGACCCTCGAGGACTTCGAGGACCGCTTCGGGCTCGCCGTTGAGTGCGACTGCGCGCCGGAGCTGCCGGCGCTGCCGGCCCGCGCGGAGGTCGAGGCGCTGCGGATCGTTGGTGAGGCGCTGACCAACGTGCGGCGCCACGCCGACGCCACCGTCGTGCGCGTCCGGGGCGGCGTGGACGACGGCCACCTGGTGCTCGAGGTCCGCGACAACGGCCGCGGCTTCGAGCCCGGCTCGGTCGGCCCCGGCACTTATGGGCTGGCCGGGATGCGTGAGCGGGCGGCCCAGATCGGCGCGGAGCTGGAGATCGATTCGGCCGTGCGCCAGGGAACGCGCGTGCGCCTCCGCGTGCCGGTCGCCGCCGCCGCGGCGGTCGTGGCGGGGGCGGCATGACGGCAGGCGCTCGCCGCCCGCGGGTCCGAGTCATGGTCGTGGACGACCACCCGCTCGTCCGCGGCGCGGTGCGCCAGGCCCTCGACACTGCCGACATGGAGGTCGTGGCCGAGGCCAAGAGCGCCGAGGAGGCGCTGGAGCTCGCGCCGCAGGTCCGCCCGGACGTGCTCCTCGTGGACATCGAGCTGCCGGGCATGGACGGGGTCGCGCTGGTGCGAGAGCTGGCCCCCAGGCTCCCGGACACCCGCATCGTCATGCTCACGGCCTCGCGCGAGGACCGCCACCTGCTCGACGCGATGCGGTTCGGCGCGGACGGCTACCTCACCAAAGACCTCTCGATGGACGGCCTCGCCCGCGCCGTGCGGGCCGCCTGGGAGGGCGAGCTCGCGATGTCCCGCCGCTCCGCGGCCCGGCTGGTGGACCGCCTGGTCGAGTCCGCCCGCTCGGGCGCGGCCGGGCCCGCCGGCGACGACCCCGAGCTCGCCGCCCTCACGCCCCGCGAGCGCGACGTGCTGGGGCGGCTCGCCGACGGGCTGACGGACCACGAGATCGCGGACGCCCTGACCCTCTCGCCGAGGACGGTCGAGATGCACGTGAGCAGCATCCTGCACAAGCTCGGGGCGAGGAACCGGGCCGAGGC
>JAJYLZ010000001.1 GCA_021787395.1 Chloroflexota bacterium | reverse complement strand
CGCGAGCGCGACGTGCTGGGGCGGCTCGCCGACGGGCTGACGGACCACGAGATCGCGGACGCCCTGACCCTCTCGCCGAGGACGGTCGAGATGCACGTGAGCAGCATCCTGCACAAGCTCGGGGCGCGGAATCGGGCCGAGGCCGCCCGCCGCTACCGCGCCGCCGGCCGCTGACCGCCGCCGGACTCGTGGTCCCCGGCGGCCTTGAGTGCCGCCCGGGCCGCCGCGATCTCGACCCACAGCAGGCGCGGCCCTGCCGCCTGCAGGGTGACCCCGTGCCCGTCGCGCAGGACGAGGAGCAGCCGCCCGCCCGAGACGACGGCGTCCGCCACCGCGTCGAGGCCGAGCGAGAGCGTCAGGCGGCCCACCAGCACCAGGCGCCGCGAGGTCACGTAGAGCTCGCCGGCCACGCCGGGCGTGAGCCGCTCGCCGGGCGCCGGCTCCCGACGGTCGAGCAGCGCCGCGTGCCGCACCGCCACGACCCGCTCGCCCGGCTGCAGGAGCGGCGCGATGCGCTCGTCGGGCGGGAGGTCCGGCAGGCCCTCCCGGCGGATCCTGGCGCGCGCCTCGTCAGCCTCGGCCTCGTCGGCCGCGGCGCGAGCGACGATCTGGCCGGCGTCCATGAGCGCCTCGGCCGGTTCGCCCGGATGGGGCTCGCCGGCCGCGAGCCGCGGCCCCGGGCGGTCGGTGCGGTCCATGCGGGCGACTCTAGCGACGACGGCCGCCGACGCCACCGTGGCGGTACGGCATCGGGTACGGGGACGCGGCCCCGTGTACGGGGGCCCGATACCGTACCGGCCCCCGTGGCGGCACGGTATCGGGGCGGCCCGGCCGGGGGCGACGCTGGGCCCCAACCGCGGGGGGCGATGACGCGCGGCGGGTGACCCAGGTCGCCTCTCCGCCGCGCCGAGCCAGTGGCGAGACCGGCCCGCAGGGAGAAGTGTCCCGGGAGTGTTCTGCGTGAGGCGACGTATCGCACCCTTCGCCGCGTTGCCGGTGTCATTCGTCCTGGTTTCTTCGGCGCTCGCAGGGTCCTCGCTGAGCGTCCCGGATTCGAATGGGGTCTACTGGGCCTGCTTCGACAACTCGGGCAGCGTCCGCTTCGTTGCCGACGCGAACGCTGGCTGTCCGAAGAACTGGTACGGTCCGGTCTCCTGGAACCAGGTTGGCCCCCAGGGCCCCGAGGGCGTGGCCGGCGCCGACGGCCAGAGCGCCTACGAGCTCGCGGTCGCGGGCGGCTACTCGGGCTCGCTGTCCGAGTGGCTCGCGTCGCTCGTCGGCCCCCAGGGCCCGCAGGGCGAGCAGGGTGTCCAGGGCCCGAAGGGCGACAGCGGCGACACCGGCGCCACCGGCGCCACCGGCGCCACCGGCCCGCAGGGCCCGCAGGGCGAGCAGGGCCTGACCGGCGCCACGGGCGCGACGGGCCCCCAGGGGCCCCAGGGCGAAACGGGCGCGACAGGCCCCGCCGGGCCTGCCGGGCCTACCGGCCCGCAGGGCCCCCAGGGGCCGAAAGGCGACACCGGCGCCACCGGCGCCACGGGACCAACTGGCCCGCAGGGGCCTGCCGGCGCGACCGGCGCGACGGGTCCTGCAGGGCCGGCCGGACCGGTGGGCGGCGACGTCACGGAGACGGTGACGTGGACCCCGGTGTTCACCGCCAATAGCCTCGCGGCGACGGCGACGACGGCGACGCTCATCGAGGCCGGCTCGACGCTGACCGGCGTGAGCGGGTCGATCACCGTCACGGGCTGCGCCAACGGTCTCGCGATGGTCGGCTGGTCGAAGAACTACGCGGGCGGCGACGTCGCGCAGGTCCTGAACATCAGCGCGGGCGACACGCCGGTCACCCTATCCCTGACTCCCAGTTCAACAACCCCCAGCAGCGATGTCCATCTGTTCTTCACGGTGCAGTGCGGGCTGGGCGGCACGTACACGACCCCACCGGCATCGGTCACCGGCACCGTCACGATGACCTGGCAGCACCCAGCCCGGGCCATCAACTAGCGCCCTAAGGCGCCGGGAGAACAGGAGGGGCCGTCGGCCGCAAGGCCGGCGGCCCCGCTGCAGTCGCGGCCGGAGCCGACCTCGGTCGATGCGCTCGAGACGCCCTCCGCCGCCGACGCCACCGTGGCGGTACGGCATCGGGTACGGGGACGCGGCCCCGTGTACGGGGGCCCGATACCGTACCGGCCCCCGTGGCGGCACGGTATCGGGGCGGCCCGGCCGGGGGCGACGTTGTCCACGGGTGGCCCGTCCGTCGCCAACGGCTGGCAGGCGACGGAGCCCCCGTGGACGGGGAGCACCGTCACCACGGACTATGCGCAGGGCAATGCGACCCTGACGATCGCCGCCACGCTCGAGGCCGTCGCGGACACGGAGCCGCCGCTGGTGGGCAACGTGTCCGCCTATCCGAGTCCGGTCCCGATGGGAGACAGCGCGACGCTGTCGGCCACAATCGACGACTCGACAACCGGCGACTCGGCGATCGCCAGCGCGGACTACTCGATCGACGGCGGCGCATGGCAGCCGATGACCGCCTAGGACGACAGCTTCGACACCCCGACGGAGAACGTGTGGGCGACGCTGCCAGGCGATCTCAGCGCGGGTGACCACACGGTCTGCGTCCGGGGCACGGACGCCGCCGGCAATACCAGCGCCGGGGGCGATTGCACCACGGTCGAGGTGATCGACGTCGTCGCCCCCGGAGCCCCCACCAACGTGGTCGCCTCCGTCGAGACCAGCGGCCGCGGCAGGAACAGCACCAAGGCCGTGTCCCTGGCCTGGGATGCGCCAGCCGACAACGGCGGGGCCGAGATCACCGGCTACTCCATCGAGGTGTACGCATACCAGCGGAGCGGCAGGCACAGCCCGGGCGGGTACACGCTGGTGAACACGATCGAAGCCGGTGCCCAGTCGACGTCCCTCCAGCTGCCCGAGTTCGTGTTCCCCGGCTCCGGCAGCTACGCGTTCAGGGTTGCCGCGACCAACCTGGCCGGCACCGGCGCGTACTCGGACTACTCGAACACGGTCCGCTACTGAACCGTCTTCGCCGCACGAGAAGGAGGGCCGGGTTACCCGGCCCTCCTTCCGCACTCCCCTCCGGGCGACGGCTCGACGCTGAGCCCAGGCGGCCGACGCCGTCGCCCGCTCCCCCTGCGCACGCCTCAGCGTGCGGCGTCTCGGTTCAGGGCAGCGGCGTCGTCGCGAGCGTGCGCAGGCCCTGCGCCATGTTCGGCGCCCAGGCCGTCAGCCAGAAGTTCACGGCGCCCGCCATCGGCGTGAACGAGATCGTCGCGGTCCCGTTGCCCGAGGCATTGGTCGTGACGGCGTTCGGGTTGGACGGCGTGCTCGTCCCTGGCGGGCACGTGCCCGGGTTCTGCTCAACCCAGACGTTGAAGGTCGTGTTCGCCATCGCCCCGCTGAGCGTGATCGTGGCCTGGACGGTCGTCCCCACCTTGCGCCACAGGACCGTGCTCGCCGTGGGCAGCGTGGTGTTGGTCGTCCCGGCGGTGCACGACCACGCGGTCGGGGTCGCGGTCACGTTGTAGAGCGTGGAGACCTTGCGCGTGTTCGTGAACGTGCAGGCGTAGGCGTGGCCCGCCTTGGCCGGGAAGTACACGTAGTACCGCTGCGGCGAGACCGGCGGGTTGTAGAACTGCGCCGTGGTGGGCGTCATCGCCTTGCCGTTGTCGGTGCAGGCCACCGACGGGGTGTAGGCGGCGATGTCGAAGCCGGTGCCCGCCCACTCGTCGATCTCGATCGCCGTCGGGTTCGTGATCCTGATCGCGCCGGAGTGGAACGGGGTCGCCTGGTCGGTCCAGGACTTGTAGGTGGTCGTGGATCCGTTGGTGGCGACGAAGCTCCACTTGGAGCTGTCGGCGGGAACGGTGTCCGCGAGCACGCGGAGCGTGGCCGTCGTGGACGTCGGCACCACGCAGGCACCCTCGGTGTCGCCGTGCCTGTAGTGTGCCCTGAGCGCGTTGTTGGACACGGTGATCGTCACGCCCTTGTGACAGATCGTCGTCTTGCCAGCCGGGGCCGCCGAGACGCTCGCCGCCGGCAGCGCCAGGAGGAGGGCGAGCATGGTCGCCCCAAGAAGGATTCGCTTCACTGGACAGCCTCCACCTGCGTGGATCTTCGGAGCGGGCCGGTCTCGCCAGTGGCTGGCGCGGTTCGCGGCGGCCGAGATGTGGAACCGCGCGTCAACGCTTCCCGCTGCTGGTAAGAACGCTATCGGGCCCCGTGCGTTATGCCCACGGGCGTTCCTCCCCAAGACGCGGTCCTCCTCGGCCTCCGACGCGGGTCGGGTCGCGAGGCCGCAGCGGCCGGGCGCGCCGAGCGACTACCATCAGCCGCAGGCCGCGCCCGCGAGGCCCGGCGGACTGCACAGCTGGGAGGCCGAACGCCGTGTCGTCGCTCCGCGGGGTTGCCCTGTTCACCAACGAGTACCCGCCGTACGTGTACGGCGGGGCGGGCGTCCACGTGGAGTACCTGGCGCGGGAGCTCTCGAGGCTGGTCCCGGTCGAGGTGCGCTGCTTCGGCGACCAGAACGTGCGCGATCCCAACCTTCGGGTGCGCGGCTACGGTCCGTGGGCCGAGGCGACCCACGACACCGACCCCAAGTTCCGGGGCGCCCTCGACGCGTTCTCGCGCAACCTCTCGATGGCGAAGGACACGCTCGCGGCCGACGTCGTCCACACGCACACCTGGTACGCCGACATGGCCGGCGTGCTGGCCAAGCGGCTGTGGGGGACCCCCCTCGTGGTGACGACGCACTCGCTCGAGCCGCTCCGCCCCTGGAAGGTCGAGCAGCTGGGAAACGCGTACCACCTGTCGAGCTGGATGGAGCGCACGACCCTGCTCGACGCGGACGCGATCATCGCGGTGTCGCAGGAGACGAGGGCCGACGTCCTGCGCCACTTCGAGGTGGACCCGGCCCGCGTCCACGTGGTGCACAACGGGATCGACCTCGACCAGTACCGGCCCGACGCCGCGACGGACTTCCTCGTCCGGTACGGCGTGGACCCGGCGCGCCCCTACGTGCTGTTCGTGGGCCGGATCACGCGCCAGAAGGGGATCATCCACCTGGTCAACGCCATCCCGGACATCGACCCCGCGCTGCAGGTGGTCCTGGCCGCCGGCGCCCCCGACACGCCCGAGATCGGCGCCGAGATGACCCAGCGCGTGGGCGAGGTCAGCGCGGGCCGCGGCGGCGTGACCTGGATCCGCGAGATGCTCCCCCGCGAGGCGGCGATCCAGCTCTACTCGCACGCGGCCGTGTTCTGCTGCCCGTCCGTGTACGAGCCGTTCGGGATCATCAACCTCGAGGCGATGGCCTGCGAGACCGCGGTGGTCGCGTCGGCGGTCGGCGGCATCCCCGAGGTCGTGGTCCCCGAGGAGACCGGCGTGCTGGTCAACCCGGCGATCAAGCCCGGCACGTTCGACCCCGCCGATCCGGCCGCGTTCTCGCGCGGCCTGGCCGAGGCCATCAACCGCGTCGGCCTCGACGAGGCGCTGCGAGTGCGGATGGGCCAGGCGGGCCGCCGCCGGGCGGAGGAGCACTTCAGCTGGGCGTCGATCGCCCGCCAGACGCTCGATCTGTACGGGACGCTGCTGGGGCAGGCGGAGGCAGGCGAGGGGCCGAGCGGAGGACGACCGTGACCAGGAAGGACGAGGCGAAGCGGCGCAAGACGGCGGCCCACGCGCGGCCGACCGACGCCCTCTCCGGCCCGGCGCCGGCGGGCGCGGACGAGCACGAGGTGGACGAGGCGATGCCGGAAACCCAGCCCTGGAGCCGCGTGGCGATCGAGCGCCTGTCGCCCCGCATCGACGGCGGCCGCTTCCCGATCAAGCGGATCGCCGGCGACCCCGTGACGGTGGACGCGGCGATCGTTGCCGACGGGCACGAGCTCGTGTCGGCGGTGGTGCTCCACCGGCGCGCCGAGGACGAGGCCTGGACCGAGTTGCCGATGGAGCCGCTGGGCGACGACCGGTTCCAGGCCGAGTTCAGGGTCGGCGAGCCGGGCCGCCACCACTACACGGTCGTGGGCTGGGTGGACCGCTTCCGCTCCTGGGCGCGCGACCTGGGCAAGCGGCTCGACGCGCACCAGGACGTCAGCGTCGAGCTGCTCATCGGGGTGGCGCTGATCGAGGCGGCGGCCGAGCGCGCCTCGGGCGCCGACCACGACAGCCTCGCCGCGGCCGCCGCCATGCTCCGCTCCGGCGGCCCCGCCCTCGCCCGCGCGGCGCTGGACCCCGGGCTCGCCGCGCTCATGGTGCGGCACGGCGACCGTCCGTTCGCCACCCGCCACCAGCCCGACCTCGAGATCGTGGTCGACCGCGAGCGAGCCCGGTTCTCGGCCTGGTACGAGCTGTTCCCGCGCTCTGCCGCGCTCGAGCCCGGGCGCCACGGCACGTTCCGCGACGTGGAGGCGCGCCTGCCGGCCATCGCCGCGATGGGCTTCGACGTGCTGTACCTGCCGCCGATCCACCCGATCGGCCGCGTCAACCGCAAGGGGCCCAACAACAACCCCGACGCCCAGCCCGGCGACCCCGGCAGCCCGTGGGCGATCGGCAGCGTGGAGGGCGGCCACAAGGCGGTCCACCCGGAGCTCGGCACGCTCGACGACCTGCGGCACCTCCGCGACGCGGCCGAGGCGGCCGGGCTGGAGCTCGCCCTCGACATCGCGTTCCAGTGCGCGCCGGACCACCCGTACGCGGCCGAGCACCCGGAGTGGTTCCGGCTGCGCCCCGACGGGACGATTCAGTACGCGGAGAACCCGCCGAAGCGGTACCAGGACATCTACCCGTTCGACTTCGAGACGCCCGCCTGGCGAGAGCTCTGGGCAGAGCTGCGGAGCGTGGTCCGGTTCTGGGCCGAGCAGGGGATCCGGATCTTCCGGGTGGACAACCCGCACACCAAGCCGTTCGACTTCTGGGAGTGGCTGATCGCCGACGTCAAGCGCGACTACCCGGAGGCGATCTTCCTCGCCGAGGCGTTCACGCGGCCCAAGGTGATGTACCGGCTGGCCAAGCTCGGCTTCAGCCAGTCGTACAACTACTTCCCGTGGCGCAACACCAAGGCCGAGCTGACCGGCTACCTGACCGAGCTCACGACCACCGAGGTGCGCGAGTTCTTCGGGCCCAGCCTGTGGCCGAACACGCCCGACATCCTCCCCGAGTACCTCCAGTTCGGCGGGCCGCCCGCGTTCATGGCGCGCGCGGTGCTGGCGGCGACCCTGGGCCCCAGCTACGGGCTGTACGGGCCGGCCTTCGAGCAGTGCGTGGCCGAGCCGCTCGCGCCGGGCAGGGAGGAGTACCTCGACTCGGAGAAGTACGAGGTCCGCCACTGGGACTGGGACGCCGAGGGGAGCCTCTCGGAGCTGCTCGCCCGGCTCAACGCGATCCGCCGCGACAACGCGGCGTTCCGGGCCAACCACGCGCTCACGTTCCACCCGGTGACCAACCCGGAGCTCATCGCGTACTCCAAGGCGTCGCCCGACGGCGCCAACCAGGTGCTGGTGGTGGTCAACCTCGACCCGCACCACGTCCAGTCGGGGTTCGTGGAGCTGCCGCTCGACGAGCTGGGCCTGGACGGGACCCGCTCCTACCAGGTCCACGACGTGCTCAACGACGCCCGCTACCTCTGGAACGGTTCGCGCAACTACGTGGAGCTGGGGCCGAAGCACCACCAGGCGAACGTGTTCGTGATCCGCCGCTGGGCCCGCTCCGAGCGCGACTTCGACTACTACCTGTAGCGGCGGATCGGCAGGTCCACGCCGGCGACGTCCCCGGACGGCAGTCGAGCGCGGGCGGATCGGGCGGACCGGCACTCGACACGTAGGCGAGTGGCCCCGAGCATCGCGCTGAACGCAGCTGGAGCGTTGAGGATGAGCGTGCACGCTTCCCGGCGGACCCGGCCCACGGGGATTGCCGCGATGCCCGGTCGCCTGGCGGACAAGATCGCCAGCCCGTACGGCTGGCTCCTGCGGCAGGTGGGGCGGACGGCCTTCTTCATGCGCCATGGCATCCCGATCACCACCCGCATCGACCGCTACCTGTACCCGCGCACCGGCGGCCGGCTGACCAGCACCTGGCCCGCCAACATCCCGACCCTGCTGCTCACGACCACCGGCCGCCGCAGCGGCCAGCCGCGAGTCTTCCCGCTCTTCTACCAACGAGACGGGCGCCGGGTCTACCTCGTCACCAGCATCCGCGGCGACTGGTACCGGAACCTGCTCGCCAACCCGGTCGCCTCGGTACAGCTCGGCAGGCGGACCTACCAGGGTCGCGGTCAGCTGCTGGCCGAGGAGGAGCGCCGGGCGATGTGGCCCCGGTTCGCCGCGATGTGGCCCGCCTACGACGACTACCAGCGCAGGACGGGGCATCTGTACCTGTTCGCGCTCGACCTCGATGTCCCGTCGGGCACGCCGTCGGCACCGAGCCAGCCGTCCGGCCCGCCTCCGGCCTGATCCTCGACCGCGCCTGCCCAATCCGGCGACGCCGCACCCGCGCGGTGAGCCCATCGCGCTCCGGTGGCGATCGGCGCAGGCACGGCCGGGTCGCGGCGGCGGGGAGGGGGCCCGGATCGTGGTCGGCCCCGGCCCTGCCGCGGCCGGGCGCTGCGACACGCCTGCAGCGGCGCTACGCCTGCGCGATCACCCCCAGCGACACACGGAACCCGGCGCGCCGGTGGGTCGGCGGCAGCAGCGTGCCCTGGCCGACGGGCACGTCGCCGTCGAACCACTTGACCCACTCCTCCTGGAACTCCTCGAACTCGGACGGATCGCGCAGGGCCCAGTTCGCCCACACGATCCGGTCCAGCGAGGTGCCCTCGCGCTCGAGGACGGCCTTGAGGTTCTGCATGCACTGCTGCGCCTGGGCCCTGATGGAATCGCCCACCAGCCGGCCGGAATCGGGCACGACGGGCCCCACGCTGGACACGTAGACCATGCCGCCCGCGCTGTGCGCGCGGCCCAGGCCGAAGTCGAGTCGGCGGTGCTTCGCGTCGCTGCCGCCGTCGATGCCGATGGAGCGGCCCTTGCCCACCCGGGCCTTCACGGGCCGCGCCGGGTCCTCGGGCGGGATGCCGAACTCGCCCGGCGGCAGCACGATGCCGCTGGCGGCGAACTTGGGCATGAACGTCGGCCGCTCGCCGGTGGGCCGCAGCTCCCCGACGATCTTGCCGCGCTCGTCCACGCCGGTCTGCTCGAAGACGAAGATGTCCTGGGTCAGGATCACGTCGTCCTCGATGCCGTAGACCTCGGTGATGTTCATCACCTTGCGGGTTCCGTCCTTGAGGCGGGCCGTGTGGACGATCAAGTCCACCGCCGACGCGATCTGCTCGCGGATGGTCCGCAGCGGCATCTCGTAGCCCGACATCAGGATCATGGTCTCGAGGCGCCGGAGCATGTCGGGGGCGCTGTTCGCGTGGCCGGTGGACAGCGAGCCCTCCTGGCCCACGGTCATCGCCTGGATCATGTCCAGCGCCTCGCCGCCGCGGCACTCGCCGACGATGATCCGGTCGGGCCGCATGTGGAGCGCGTTCCGGAGCAGGTCGCGGGTGGTGATCTCGCCCAGGCCCTCGAGGTTGGGGGGCCGCGCCTCGAGCGTCACGACGTGCTCCTGGCGGAGCTGGAGCTCGGCCGCGTCCTCGATCGTGACGATGCGCTCCCCCTCGGGGATGAACGAGGAGACCACGTTGAGCGTGGTGGTCTTGCCCGAGCCCGTGCCGCCGGAGATGAACACGTTGAGGCGCGCCTCGACGCAGCAGCGCAGGAACTCGAACATCTCGGGGCTGGCCGTGCCGAACCCGATCAGGTCCTCCACCGTGTACGGGCGGGCCGCGAACTTGCGGATCGTGATGACCGGGCCGATCAGCGACAGCGGCTCGATGATCGCGTTAACGCGGGAGCCGTCGGGCAGGCGCGCGTCCACGCGCGGGCTGCTCTGGTCGATGCGCCGGCCGAGCGGGGCGATGATCCGGTCGATGATCCGGAGCACGTGCTCGTTGCCCATGAACGAGGTGTCGACCCGCGAGATCTTGCCCTTGCGCTCGATGTAGATCTGGTCGGGGCCGTTGACCATCACCTCGGTGATGGTGTCGTCGCGCAGGAGCGGCTCGATCGGCCCCAGGCCGGTGACCTCGGCCACCACCTCGTCGATGAGCCGCAGCCGCTCCTCGCGCGTCACGGCGAAGCCGTTGGCGGCCAGCATCCGGTCCACGATGCCGCCGATGCGGGTGCGCAGCTCGTCCCCGTCCGCCGCGCTGAACAGCTCCTTGGACGACGCGACCACATCGCGCTGGAGCGCGTCGCGGACCTCCCGCAGCTGCTGCTCGCGCCCCAGCGAGGTCGCGCGGCGCACGCCCTCGTACGGGACAGGGGCGAGCGCTTCGGCGGGCTCGCCTTCGGCCCGCTTCCGCGCCTGTTCGATCCGGCTGCTCAGGGACACGTCGCGCCTCTCCGTGGGTCGCTTGCGGCCGCGATTCTACGGCCGCCGCCGCGGGGGCGCGATGGGACGGATGGCCCACGCGACGGCCCGACCCCGAACCCCGCTTGCACCGGGCCGCGCGCCGTCGTATGGTACGGCCCACCAAACGTTCGTTTGAACGTCGGCCGAACCGGAGGTGGTCGGGCCAATGGCCTCCAGCGAGATGCGCAGCCCCGCCCTACGCCCCCGCGAGGCCGCCCGCCCCCGCGAGGCCGAGCTGCGCCGCACCGCCACCCGCCTGTTCCGCGAGCGGGGCTTCCACGCCACCTCGATGCAGGACCTGGCCGAGGCCATGGGCATGAATCGGGGCAGCCTGTACCACTACATCGAGTCCAAGGACGACCTCCTGTGGTGGATCGTGGCCGACACGATGGACGCCCTCCGGGCACGGGTGGAACCGGTCCTGGAGTCGGACGCGCCGCCGGCCGAGCGGCTGCGGGGCGCCATCGGGGTGCACCTCGCGTTCGCGGCCGACAACGCCGACGAGATGTCGCTGGTCCAGGTCGAGCTGCGCTCGCTCTCGCCCGAGCGCCGCTCCCAGCTCGTCGCCCGGCGGGACGCCTACGAGGGCTGCTGGCGCGCGGTGCTGGCGGAGGCCGTGGCCGGGGGGTCGATCCGCCCGACCGACGTCCGGCTGACCGGGATCGCCATCCTGTCCGCCTGCAACTGGTTCACCCAGTGGTACCGCCCCGACGGGCCGCTCGGCGTCGCCGACATCGCCGCCCGCTTCGCGGACCTGTTCCTCTCCCGACCGAGCTGAAAGGCAAACCCATGATCCCGCGCGCAGCCAACGTGATCGTCCTCGGGGCCGGGACCATGGGCGCGCAGCTCGCGTGCCTGCTGGCCGGCGCCGGGTCGCGGGTCCGCCTGCTGGACCTCGACGCGCCGACGGCGGCCGCCGGCCTCGACCGGGTCGCCCGCCTGCGGCCGTCGCCCCTGTACACGGCCGCCGACCGCGCGCGGATCGCCACCGGCGGGTTCGACCAGCTCGATTCGGCCGTCCGCGACGCCGACTGGATCCTCGAGGCCGTGGTGGAGCAGCTGGAGCCCAAGCGCGCCCTGTTCGAGCAGGTCGACCGGGCCCTCGCGGCGCTCGGGTCGTCAGCGCCGGGCCCGCTGGTCAGCTCGAACACCTCGGGGATCCCCATCGCGAGCCTCGCGGAGGGTCGCAGCGACCGCTTCCGGGCCGGCTTCCTGGGCACCCACTTCTTCAACCCGCCGCGGTACGCCCGCCTGCTGGAGCTCATCCCCACCGCCGACACGGACCCCGCCCGGGTGGCCTGGGTCGAGGCGTTCGCGAGCCGGCACCTGGGCAAGGGGACGGTCAGGGCGAAGGACCGCCCGGCGTTCATCGCCAACCGGCTGGGCGTGCACGGGCTGCTCCGGGCCATCTCGCTGGCGCAGGAGCTCGGCCTCGGCCCGGACGAGGTGGACGACATCACCGGGACCCTGATCGGCCGCCCCAAGAGCGCCACGTTCCGGACCCTCGACCTGGTCGGGCTCGACGTCGCCGTGGCGGTGGCGGACCACTGCCGCGACGCGCTCGAGGGCGAGGCCGAGAAGGCGGCGTTCGCCGTCCCCGACCTCCTGCGCCGGCTGATCGCGGACGGGAGGCTGGGCGAGAAGGCGGGCCGCGGCTTCTTCCGCAAGGAGGCGGGCGAGATCCTCGCACTCGACTTCGAGACGCTGGAGTACCGGCCGCGCCGGCGCCTCCGCTCGCCAGCCGTCGAGCTGGCCCGGACCGAGCCCGACCTGCGGCGCCGGCTCGGCGTCCTGGCCGCGGCCGCCGGCCGAGGCGGGGACGACCCGGGCGCCGCGTTCCTGTGGGGCGCCATGGCGTCGGAGCTCGCCTACGCCGCCGAGATCGGTCCGGAGGTGGCCGACGGGGCGGAGGCCGTGGACCGGGCCATGCGCTGGGGGTTCGGCTGGGAGCTCGGCCCGTTCGAGCAGTGGGACGCGCTCGGCCACGGAGCGGTGGCCGACGGCCTGGCGGCGGCCGGCATCGTGCTGCCGGGCCTCGTGCGCCGGACCCGCGAGGCCGGCCTGGACCGGTTCCACCGCGGACCGGAGGCGCTGGACTTCGGCACCCTGGGCCTGGCCTCGCCGCCGGAGCCGCCCGGGCGCCTCGACCTCGACGCGCGGCGCGCCGCCGCCCCCGGCCTGCCATCCAACGCGGCGGGCAGCCTCGTCGACCTCGGCGACGGGATCCTCGGCTGCGAGCTGGCGTCCAAGCTGAACCTGATCGGGCTGGACACGCTCGACCTGCTGCGGCGCGGCCTCGAGCTCGCCACCGCGCGCTATGACGGCTTCGTCATCGGGACCCGTGCGGCCGACTTCTCGGCCGGCGCGAACCTCGCGCTGCTCCTGCTCGAGGCCGAGGAGGACGAGTGGGCCGAGCTCGACCGGACGGTCCGGCTGTTCCAGGGCATCGCCACCGCGATGCGCCTCGCCCCGGTGCCGGTGGTGGCCGCCCCGCGCGGCCGGACGCTGGGAGGGGGCACGGAGCTGTGCCTCGCGGCCGACCGGCGCCAGCCGCTGACCGAGACGTACATCGGCCTCGTGGAGACCGGCGTCGGGCTGATCCCGGCCGGCGGGGGCTCCACCGCCATGGCCCGCCGTGCCGCCGAGGCCGTCCCCGACGGCGTTGACGGCGATCGGTTCGCGTTCTTCTCGGCCGCGCTCACGACCATCGCCATGGCCCGCGTCGCCACCTCGGCGGCGGAGGCCGTGGAGCTGGGCATCCTGGCCGCGGGCGACCCGGTCACCGCCGACCCCGACCGCCAGTGGGCCGACGCCGCGGCGACCGCGCGCCACCTCGCGGAGGTCGGCTACCGTCCGCCCGCCGACGGCCCGGTCCGGGTGGTCGGGCGGCGCGGCATCGCGGCCGCCGAGACCCTCACCTACAACCAGCTCAAGGCCGGCTACATGAGCGAGCACGACCGGAAGATCGTGATGGCGCTCGCCCGGGTGATGAGCGGCGGGGACGTGGCCGAGGGCACGCCCGTGGCCGCGGCACACCTGCTCGACCTGGAGCGGGAGGCGTTCCTGCGCCTCCTGGGCGAGCCGCTCACCCGGGCGCGGATCCGCCACACGCTCAAGACCGGCAAGCCGCTGCGCAACTAGCCCGGGAAGCGAGGACACCATGCAGGACGCCGTCATCGTCAGTGCCGCCCGGACGGCGGTCGGGAAGGCGCCCCGTGGAGCGCTGCGCGAGACGCCGCCGGAGGCGCTCGCGATGGCCGCGGTGCGGGCGGCGCTCGCCCGCGCGCCCGGCCTCGACCCGGGCGAGGTCGGCGACCTCGTGCTCGGCTGCGCCATGCCCGAGGGCGCCCAGGGCCTCAACGCCGCCCGCATGGTCGGGCTGGGCGCGGGCCTCCCGGATCGGGTGTCGGCCATGACCGTCAACCGGTTCTGCGCCTCGGGCCTCCAGGCGCTCGCGCTGGCCACCCAGGCGGTCGCGTTCGGGAGCGCGGACGTGGTCGTGGCCGCGGGCATGGAGTCGATGAGCTCGGTGCCCATGACCGGCTGGCACTACGAGCCCGACCCCGGCCTGGCCGGCTCCTGGCCGGGCGTGTTCCTGTCGATGGGCCTGACCGCCGAGGAGGTCGCCGTCCGCTTCGGCGTGGACCGCGAGGCGCAGGACGCCTGGGCGCTGCGGAGCCACCAGCTTGCGGCGGCCGCCCAGGCCGCGGGCCGGTTCCGCGACGAGATCGTCCCGGTGACGGCCCGGGCCACCGTCGTCGAGGGCGGGCGGCCCCGGGTGGAGGAGCGCCCGTTCGAGCTCGACGAGGGGATCCGCCTCGACACCGACGCCGCGCGCCTCGCCGCGCTCAAGCCGGCGTTCCGGGTCGGCGGCACGGTCACGGCCGGGAACAGCTCGCAGACGAGCGACGGCGCCGCGGCCCTGGTGGTGATGAGCGGCGCCCGGGCGGCGGCCCTCGGGCTGACCCCGCTCGGCCGGCTGGTGAGCTACGCGACGGTCGGCGTCGACCCGGAGATCATGGGCGTCGGCCCCGTCCAGGCGGTTCCCAAGGCGCTCGCCCAGGCCGGCCTGACGCTCGACGACGTCTCGGTCATCGAGCTCAACGAGGCCTTCGCGGCCCAGGTGGTGGAGGTCGTCCGGCGGCTCGGCCTCGACGAGGCCCGGGTGAACCCCAACGGCGGCGCGATCGCGCTCGGGCACCCGCTGGGGGCGACGGGGGCGAAGTTGACGACGCAGATCCTGTCGGAGCTCGCCCGGCGCGAGGCGCGGTACGGCCTCGTGACCATGTGCGTGGGCGGCGGGCAGGGGGCCGCGGGCGTGATCGAGTGGCTGGGCGGGCGGCAGTCGGAGCGCCGCTCGGAACAGGAGCCGGCCTCGGGCGACCGCGGCGGCGACGCGACGAAGGAGGCGGCATGATGGCGGCGGAGACCGGCAGTCGGCCCGCGGGCGGGGCCGTGAGCCCGCGGCCCGGCGGCGCATTCCTGGTCGCGCCGGCCGCGGTCGGCGAGATCCCCACGCCCGAGCGGCTGTCCGAGGAGCAGCGGGCGATCCGCAAGTCCGCCGCGGCCCTCGTCGAGCACGAGGCCGTGCCGCGCCGGGAGGCGCTCGAGGCCAAGGACTACGCCGCCCACCGCGACCTGCTCGCGATCCTCGGCCGCGACGGCTACCTGGGCATCGACGTGCCCGAGGCGTACGGCGGCGTCGGGCTGGACAAGACGACCAGCGTGGCGGTGACCGAGGCGATCGCGGCGGCGGGCTCGTTCGCCGTCACGTTCAGCGCGCACACCGGGATCGGGACCCTGCCGCTGGTGTTCTTCGGCACCGACGAGCAGCGTGCCCGCTACCTGCCCGGGCTGGCCGCCGGGACGACCGTCGCCGCCTACGCGCTGACCGAGCCCGGCGCCGGCTCCGACGCCCAGGGGATCCGCACCCGCGCCACCCGCCAGCCCGACGGCTCGTGGAGGCTGGACGGCAGCAAGCAGTTCATCACCAACGCCGGCTTCGCCGACCTGTTCACCGTGTACGCGAAGGTGGACGGCGAGCAGTTCTCCGCGTTCCTGGTGGAGCGGGGGACGCCGGGCCTCTCGATCGGGCCGGAGGAGCACAAGCTCGGCATCCACGGCACGTCCACCTGCCCGCTGACCTTCGACGGTGCGGTCGTCCCCGCGGGCAACCTGCTGGGCGAGGTCGGCAAGGGCCACCGCGTGGCCTTCAACGTGCTCAACGTGGGCCGGTTCAAGCTGGCCGCCGCCGCGCTGGGCGCGATGAAGCCCGCGCTGCGGACCGCGGCCGCCTACACCTCGGAGCGCCGGGCGTTCGGGCGCGCGATCGCCGAGTTCCCGCTGGTCGCCGGCAAGCTGGCCGAGATGGCGGTGCGCACCTACGTGACCGAGTCGGTCGTGTACCGGATCGCCGGGCTCATCGACGCCCGGCTGGAGAGCGCCGAATCGGCCGGCCCGGACGGCGTCCGGGTGGCCCTCGAGGAGCTCGCGGTCGAGTGCTCCATCGCCAAGGTCCTCGCCAGCGAGGAGCTCGACGCGGTCGTCGACGAGTTCGTCCAGCTGCACGGCGGCTACGGCTACATCGAGGAGTACCCGGCCGCGCAGGCCTACCGCGACGCCCGGATCAACCGGATCTGGGAGGGCACCAACGAGATCAACCGGCTGCTCATCCCGGGCACCCTCCTGAAGCGGGCGATGACCGGCCGGCTGGACCTGCTGGGCCCGGCCAGGCGCGCGCAGGAGGCGCTGCTCGCCGGGCCGTCGGGGGACGCCGCCGGCCCGGGCGGCCCGTTCGCGGCCGAGCACCGCATCGTGGACGGCCTGCGCCAGGCCACCCTGCTGCTGGCCGGCGCCGCGGTCCAGCGGTTCGGGACCGCGCTCGAGGAGCAGCAGGAGGTGCTGGCCGGGCTGGCCGACCTGGCCATCGCGGTCCTCGCCCTCGAGACCGTCGTGCTCCGGGCCGAGCAGGCCGCGGTCGAGGCGCCGGCGCGGGCCGACGACCACGCCGTCCTCGCGCGGCTCGCGGTGGCCGACCGGGTCGGCCCGGCAGAGCTCACTGCGCGCACGCTGGCGGCGAGCGTCGCCGAGGGCGATGACGCCCGCCTGCTCCAGGCCGGCGTCCGGCGGCTCCTGCGGGCCGACCCAGTGGACCGCGTGCCGATGGCGAGGAAGGCGGCGGCGTCTGTCATGGCAGCCGGGGGCTACCCCGTCTAGCGAGCGGGGCGCTCCGCCGAGAGCCCCAGAAGGGAGCGGCATCGTGATCGAGTCTCCCGAGCGCGCAGGTGGCGGAGGGATCGCCCGGCCGTGGCTCGCCAGCTACGACCCCGGCGTTCCCGCCGAGGTGGAGGTCCCCGAGATCACCGTCGACGGGCTCCTCCGGCGGTCCGCCGAGGCCCATCCGTCCCGCGTGGCCATGGACTTCTACGGGCACCAGACCAGCTACGCGGAGCTGGACCGGCTGGTCGACGGGTTCGCCGGCCTCCTCCAGCGCTCCGGCCTGGGGCCCGGCGACGCGGTCAGCCTCCACCTGCCCACGTCGCCAGCCTTCGTCATCGCCTTCCTGGGGACCCTCCGGGCGGGCTGTGTCGCGGTCGCGATGAGCCCGCTCTACGTCGAGCGGGAGCTGTCGGTCATGGTCGGCCAGACGCGCCCGCGCCTGTCGGTGGCGCTCGACGTGCTCCTACCCCGCGTGTCGGCCGCGCGCGCCGAGCTCGGCGAGCTGCTCAAGCCGCCGGAGGGCCTGGCCGGCATCATCACCACCGGAATCCAGGACTCGCTGCCGGTCCCGCTGCGCTGGCTCTACCCGATCCAGCAGCGGCGCCTCGGGCGCTGGCACCCCGTCCCGCACACGCCCTCGACGCCCAACCTGTTCCGGCTGCTGGCGGCGGCGCCGACCACGCGGGTGGACTCGCCCGCCCGGCCCTCCGACCCCGCCGTCCTCCAGGGGACCGGCGGCACGACCGGGATCCCCAAGGAGGCCGTCCTGACCCACCGCAACCTGGTCGCGAACGCGGTCCAGTGCCAGGCGGTGCTGGCCGGGGAGGCCGACGCCCCGGCCTCCGTCCTGTGCGCCCTCCCGTACTTCCACATCTACGGCCTGACGGTGGCCATGAACTTCGCCCTGGCCCTGGGCGCGACCCAGGTCCTGCTGCCGCGGTTCGAGCCCGACGTCGTCCTCAAGGCGATCGACCGCCACAAGCCGCGCTACTTCCCGGGCGTGCCGACGTTCTACGCGGCCCTGAACGGGCACCCCAGGATCCGAGAGCACGACCTGCGCTCCATCGAGGCGTGCATCAGCGGGGCCGCTCCGCTGCCGCCGCCGGTGCAGGAGCAGTTCGAGGCGCTGACGGGCGGCCGCCTGTGCGAGGGCTACGGGCTGACGGAGGCCAGTCCGGTCACCCACGTCAACCCCGTCCACGGGCGGGGCAAGCCCGGCACCATCGGGCTGCCCCTGCCGGGCACCGATGCGCGGCTGGTCGACCTGGCCACCGGGAAGGACGTCAGCGGGCCCGGCCTGGTGGGGGAGCTGTGGGTGCGCGGCCCCCAGGTCATGGCCGGCTACTTCGAGCGGCCCGGCGAGACAAGCCGGGTTCTGCGCGACGGCTGGCTCCACACCGGCGACCTCGCGACCGTGGACGCCGACGGCTACTTCGCGATCGTGGACCGGATCAAGGACGTCGTGATCGTGAGCGGCGCCAACGTCTACCCGCGCGAGGTGGAGGAGGTGCTGGTCTGCCACCCCGGCGTCGCCGAGGCGGTGGTAGTGGGGATCAAGAGCGCCAAGAAGGGCCAGGTCCCCAAGGCGTTCGTGGTCCTCAAGCCCGGGGCCGAGACCACGGTGGACGAGCTGCACGAGTTCTGCGCGGCGGAGCTCGCCTCGTACAAGCGGCCGGCCGTCATCGAGGTCCGGGCCAGCCTGCCCCGCTCGAACGTGGGCAAGGTGCTGCGCCGCGAGCTGATCGCCGAGGCCCAGGCGCAGGACTCCCGGGACCAGGGCGGGGCGGCCGGGCACTGACCGGCACCGCCGTGGCCGGCCGCCGCCGTGGACCGCGTCGCACCGGCCAGCCGCTGCGGCGGTCGCGGTCAGCCGAGGGTCGGCACGCCCAGGATGTTGAACCCGCCGTCCACGTAGACCACCTCGCCGGTGACCGCGGACGACAGGTCGGACCCGAGGTAGACCGCGGTGCGGCCCACGTCCTCGATCGTGATGTGCGACCGCAGCGGGGCGACCTGGTCGAACGGGCCGTAGAGCTTGCGGAAGTCCGCGATGCCGCCCGCCGAGAGCGTCCGGATCGGCCCGGCGGAGATCGCGTTGACGCGGATCCCCTCCGGCCCGAGGTCGGCGGCGAGGTACCGCACCGACGCCTCCAGGGCCGCCTTGGCGACGCCCATCACGTTGTAGTGGGTGACCACCTTCTCGGCGCCGTAGTAGGACAGGGTCAGGACCGAGCTGCCGCGGTGCAGGTACGGTCGCGCCTCGCGGGCCAGCGCGACGAGCGAGTAGGCGGACACGTCCATCGCCAGCGCGAAGCCGTCGCGCGACGTGTCGAGGAAGCTGCCGGAGAGGTCCTCGCGCTTTGCGAACGCGATCGCGTGGACCAGGATGTCGAGCTGCCCCTGCTGCTCGCCCCACTTGGCCATCACCGCGCGGACGTCCTCGTCGCTGGTGACGTCGCAGGCCTCCACGAACGGCGACCCGAGCGAGTCCGCGAGCGGCCGGACGCGGCGCTCGATCAGGCTCTCGACCGACGAGAAGCCGATGGTGGCGCCTTCGGCGTGGAGCGCCTTGGCGATGCCCCAGGCGATGGAGTGGTCGTTGGCCACCCCGAACACGAGCGCCTTGCGCCCGTCGAGCAGTCCCATCTCGGTCAGGTCCTCCTTCGGTACGCTGCGCATCATGCCCGACCTGCCCGCGCCCGATGACTCCCTCCGTGCAGCGCTGCACGGAGTCCGCGGCCTCCTGCTCGACCTCGACGGGGTCCTGGTGCTCAAAGGGGCGGCGATCCCCGGCGCGCCCGACGCGCTCACGGCCCTGGAGCGGGCCGGCTTCCCGTACCTGGTCGTGACCAACACCTCGCTGATGTCGCGCGAGACGCTGGCCGCCTGGGGACGTGCCGTGGGCTTCCCCACGCCCGCGGGCCGGTTCCAGTCCGCCCTCGCCGCGTCCGCCGAGCTGGTCCGCCGCGAGTTCGGCCAGCGGCCCGTCTTCGTGGTCACCTCGGACGATGCGCGCCGCGAGTTCGCCGGGCTGAACGTGCTCGACGGGCCGGCCGTGGACGCCGACCCGCAGGGGGTCGCGGCCGTGGTGCTCGGCGACTCGCCGGACCAGCTGACCCGGGACAACCTCAACCGTGCGTTCCGGCTGGTGCTGGGCGGCGCCGCGCTGATCGGCATGCACCGCAACCCGTGGTGGCTGACGCCCGAGGGGCCGACCCTCGACGCGGGCACGTTCCTGGTGGGCCTCGAGTGGGCGACCAGGCGGAGGGCCCGCACCGTGGGCAAGCCCGACCGCGCGTTCTTCCGCGTCGCGGCGGACCGGCTGGCGGCCGAGGCGGCCGCGCGAGGCGAGCCCAGGCTGCGCCGGCACGAGCTGGCCATGGTCGGGGACGACGCGTTCAGCGACATCGGCGGGGCCCGCCGGGCCGGGCTGCGGACGGTCTTCGTGCGCACCGGCAAGCACGGCGACGCGGAGCTGGCGTTGGCGGCGTCGGGCGCCCGAGGCTACCGGCCGGACGCGGTGGCGCCGTCGATCGCGGAGGTCGTGGCGGCGCTGGTGGGGTAGTGATGCCCGGGCCTACAGGCCGGCGAAGCCGCCCTCGAGCACCTCGACCGCGCGGTCCACCAGCGCGATCGCGTCGAGGCTGCCGCTCGACTCGTACATCGGCAGCATGGCGGCCAGGATGCCGCCCATGACGGCCCCGGTTGCCACCCGAACCTCGAAGTCGTCTGGCGCCCGCCCGAGGCGCTCCGCCACGAGGTCCACCATCACGCCCACCGTGCGCACCATCTCGATGACGTAGCGCTCGCGCAGGGCGGGGACCTGGAAGGCGAGCCGGCCCCGCTCGAGCTGCTCGTCCATCTCGGCGGGGGACAGCGCGCCCCAGACCTCGTGCATCGCCTCCTGCATCGCCCGCAGGGCCGTGACGCCGGTCGGCTGGCGCCGGAACGCATCGATCAGTGGCGCGTCGAGCGCGTCATACAGGACGACGTCCTCCTTGGTGGGGAAGTAGCGGAAGAAGGTGGACGGCGACACCTCGGCCGCGTCGGCGATCTGCTCGACGGTCGTGCGCTCGTAGCCCTGCTCGCGGAACAGGCGCAGCGCATGCTCCTGGATGGCCTGGCGCGTCCTGGCCTTCTTCCGCTCGCGCAGGCCGGGACGGGCCTCACCCTCCGACGACGGCTCGTTCATGGGCTGATTGTGCCGCGCCAGAGGGTCGCGCTGCCACCCGGCCGGGGAGCAGGACGAGCGCGAGGGGCACGCCCGCGAGCGCGATGGCCGCCGAGACCAGCAGCGCCTGGCCGAGCGCGTCCACGAAGGCGACCCTGACCGCGAGGGCGAGCGCGTCCGAGCCGAGCTGATGGGCGACGGCCAGCCCCGTGAAGACGCTCGACCGTGCGAGCGAGGCTGTGCTCGCGGACAGCCCGGCGACGGGCACGCCGTTGCGGTAGGCGTCGTTCATGACGCTGCCGAGGACGGCCGCGCCGAAGGCGGGCCCGAGCTTGATGACCGCCTGCACGAGCGCCGAGCCCACCCCGCTTCGCTCGGCGTCGAGCTCGACCATGGCGGCCGATGCCGACGTCGCGAGCCCGAAGCCGGCCCCCAGCCCGGCGACGAACATCCAGGAAGCCGTGAACGCGTCGGTGCTGGCCGTGGTGACCGTCGAGCCGACGGCCAGGCCGGTCGCCAGCACCAGCAGCCCCACGGACACGGACAGGCGGGCGCCGATTCTGGCGGCGATCCGGTCGGCGGCCACAGCCGCGATCACCATGCCCGCGATGACCGGGAGGAGCCGGAGTCCAGCGCCCTGCGCGTCGAGGCCCTGCACGCCCTCCCACAGCTGGGGCATCGCGAACAGCAGCCCAGAGAGACCGAAGATTCCCATCCCCGCGAGCACGACCCCGCCCGTGAACGGGCGCGAGCGGAACAGCGAGAGGTCCACGAGCGGTGCGCGGCCAGCCGATGCGACGTGCCGCTCCCAGACGGCGAAGGCCGCGATCACGAGCACTCCGCCGAGCAGGGGGCCGATCGTGCCCGGGTCGCCCCAGCCGGCGCGCCCCGTATCGATCACGCCGTACATGAACAGCGTGAGGCCCGCCGAGGAGCCGGCGACGCCCCACCAGTCGATCGCCGGACGATTGGCGCTCCGCGACTCCGGGACTAGGGCCGCCACGGCGACGATCCCGACCAGCACGACGGGGACGTTCACGAGGAAGACCCAGCCCCACCAGAGATGGGCCAGCATCCAGCCGCCTGCGATCGGGCCGAGTGGCAGTGCCAGGAAGTTGGCGGCGCCCCACACGCCAATCGCGCGAGGGCGCTCAGCCTCGTCGAAGAGCACGGTGATGAGGGAGAGCGCCATCACGACCATCGCCGCGCCCGCTAGGCCCAGGACGACCCGGGCGGCGATGAACCAGGCGCTGTCGGATGCCAGAGCGCACCCGGCCGAGGCTGCGCCGAACACGACCAGGGCGCCGAGGATCGTCCGCTTGCGTCCGAGCCTGTCTCCGACCAGCCCGGCGGGCAGCATCGCCGCCGTCAGCGCCAAGGTGTAGGCGGTCACGAACCACTGGAGCTGGCTCTCGTTGGCACCCAGCGCCGTCGCGAGCGTGGGCAGCGCAAGGCTGAGGACGGTGATGTCGAGGCCGACGGCCAGCAGGCCCAGGCTGATCCCGCCGAGGGCCAGCCACCGGCCCGGGATCCGATGCGCCGCGGTGGACATGGCGGGTGCCTCCGTATGCAAGTTACACACAAATGCAAGTGACATGCATTATAGGCTGACACGCAAGACCGGTGGATGCCGGGGTGCCCTCCATGGCGCGCAACCCCGCGCCAGCCCGGCCCTCAACTCCCCTGAACCGGGACTAGACTGGCTGCAACGATCGACCTCGGACCGCGCCGGGCCCACCTCCGGCCATGCGCCACACGGGAGCTGCCAATGACTGCTGAGCGCATCAAGATCACCTACGCCACGCTGTCAGCGAACAACGAGACGCTCCACCAGCTGTACGAGGCTGGCCTCGAGAAGGCGAAGGCGCGGATGGGCCAGTACCACCGCAACTTCATCGACGGCAAGGAGCGCGACGGCGACGGCACGTTCGAGGTCCGGACGCCCATCGACACCGACATCCTGGTCGGCACCTTCGCCAAGGGCACCCGCGCCGACGTCCAGGACGCCGTGGCCGCCGCCCGCCGCGCCCAGCCCGCCTGGTTCCGCCTCGGCTGGGAGAAGCGGCTCGAGATCCTGCGCCGCGCCGCGGAGCTCATCTCCGAGCGCCAGATGGAGTACGCGGGCCTGATGGCGATCGAGGTGGGCAAGACCCGCCTCGAGGCGCTGGGCGAGGTGGAGGAGGCGGCGGACCTGATCCGCTACTACAGCAAGGTCGCCGAGGCGAACAGCTTCTACGACCACCCGATGGACAGCCTCGGCGACGCCGCCGTCCACACCCGGACGATCCTGCGCCCGATGGGCGTGTTCGCCGTGATCAGCCCGTTCAACTTCCCGATGGCGCTGGCCGTCGGGCCGTCGTCGGCCGCGATGATGGCCGGCAACGCCGTGGTGTTCAAGCCGGCCTCGGCCGGCGCCATGACGGCGATCGCGATCATGGAGGCGTACCGCGACGCGGGCGTGCCCGACGGTGTGTTCAACCTGGTCATGGGCCCCGGCGACACCGTCGGCGACGAGCTCCAGGTCAACCCGGGCATCGACGGCATCGTGTTCACGGGCTCCTACGAGGTCGGCTTCGCCCTCTACAAGCGGTTCAGCCAGAAGTACCCGCGGCCGTGCATCGTGGAGATGGGCGGCAAGAACCCGGCCATCGTCATGGCCTCGGCCGACCTCGAGGAGGCGGCCGAGGGCGTGCTGCGCGCCGCGTTCGGCTTCGGCGGCCAGAAGTGCTCGGCCAACAGCCGGGTCTACGTCCACCGCGACGTCCACGACGCGTTCGTCGAGCAGCTCGTCGCCAAGACCGAGAAGCTCGTCGTCGGCGATCCGCTGCCGCGCGCCGCGTTCCTCGGCCCGGTCATCGACCAGCGCGCCGTGGACCGCCACCAGCAGGCGGTCGCCGAGGCGCGCCGCGACGGCCGGGTGCTCACCGGCGGCGAGCACCTCACCGACGGCGACTTCGCCCGCGGCTACTACGTGGAGCCCACGGTCGTGGACGGCCTGCCGGCCTCCCACCGCCTGTTCCAGGACGAGCTGTTCGCGCCGTTCACCGCGGTGTGCGCCGTGGACTCGCTGGAGGAGGCGCTCCGCTTCGCCAACGACAACGTGTACGGCCTCACTGCGGGCGTGTACAGCGAGGACCCGGCCGAGGTCCAGCGCTTCCTCGAGGAGATCGAGGCGGGCGTGCTGTACGTCAACCGCCGCGCCGGCGCGACCACCGGGGCCTGGCCGGGCGTCCAGGCGTTCGGCGGCTGGAAGGGCTCCGGCTCAACCGGCAAGGCCGGGCTTTCGATGTACTACGTCGCCCAGTTCCTGCGCGAGCAGAGCCACACCGTCGTCGACTGACGGCGGCGTCCTGGGCACGCCACGAGCCCCCGGGGTCACCCGGGGGCTCGCTGCACCCACGGGGGCGCGACCCTGCGCGCCCCCGGACCCGGGGACCCCTACTGGCCCTTCCAGCGCCATCGGGCGTCGTCGTCCTCCGGGACTGACGGCGCCTCGTCGCCGGCCCTGTCCTGACCGGAGATCCGGTACCCCGTGCGCCGTGACGAGTGCGGCCAGAGGCGAGCCAGCAGCAGCAGCCCGAGCGAGATGACGACGACCGCCGCAACGGTGGTCAAGAGGGCCTCCACGTCGTCAGCATGCGCCTGCGAGCCGCCCGCACGCACGGGTCGCCCGTCCCGTTGAGCACGTGCCGCAGTCCCCGCGGACCGCCGGAGCGACCCGGCCGGCTGCTCGGAGGGAGTCAGGCGGGGATCACCGTTGCACCGTCCCGGCGCCGATCGTGACCCGCGACAGCGTCGATCAGCACCAACAGCCGTTCCCCCGGGCGCCCGGGGCGCGGACGATGGCGCCGTGGAGAACATGGCTGGCCGGACGCACCCGGCATCCAGCGTCCGCGACCGACCGGCGGCCCGCCGGCTCGGGGCGCTGATCGCGGCGGCCCTGCTGGTCGCGGCGTGCGGCGCCATCGCTCCGAGCTCGGCGACGCCGGCGTCCCTCGGCCCGACCGCGTCGCCGGCCGCGGCGGTCACGGCGACGCCCGCGGCTCCCTCCGCCTCGCCCTCGGCCGTCGCCAGCCCGACGCCGTCCGCGACCCCCGGCCCGACGGTCGTCCGGACGCCGACGCCGCCTCCGGCACCCACCCCCAGGCCGACCTCACGGCCGACCGCGACGCCACCGCCCACCGCCAAGCCCCCCGCGACCCCGCCGCCCACGCTCGCCCCCAGCGCGGCGGTCCGGCACGGCTCGCGCAGCGGCAACGACGTCGCGCTCACGTTCGACATGGGCGGTCGGGTCGGCGATGCGGTGGCGATCGTGGACTGGCTCGTCGGCCACGGCGTCCACGCCACGGTGTTCATGACCGGCGCGATGGCCGACAACACGAACACGGACGCCGGCCGCCAGGTGCTGGCCGTCATCGCGGCGCACCCGGGCCTGATCACCCTGGGCAACCACTCGTACACCCACCCCGACTTCCGGACGCTGACCGCCGCGCAGATGGCCGGCGAGCTGCGGCGCACCGAGGCGGCGCTCGCGCCGTACTGCTCGCAGGATCCGCGACCGTTCTTCCGACCGCCGTACGGCGGCTACAGCACCGCGGTGCTGGCTGCCGTCGGATCCGCCGGCTACCGCTGGACGGTCCTGTGGGACGTCGACACCATCGATTGGCGGCCCATCGCGAACGACCCGCCGGGCCCCACCGCGGACGAGATCGTGGCCAAGGTGCTGGGGAACGCGCAGGGCGGCTCGATCGTGCTGATGCACCTGGGCGGGTACGAGACCTATGCGGCACTGCCGCGGA
The DNA here is from genome assembly GCA_021787395.1 of Chloroflexota bacterium. Taxonomy (GTDB): domain Bacteria; phylum Chloroflexota; class Limnocylindria; order Limnocylindrales; family CSP1-4; genus CAIXZV01. The sequence goes on along the minus strand of JAJYLZ010000001.1, from coordinate 152,945 downwards.
TCGTGGACGGGCTGACCGCCGCCGGCCTCGACCTCGTCAACCTGGACCGCCTGCTCGGCGGGTAGGCCGTCCTCGGGCCGTTTGGCCTTCCAGGCGCCCTGCCCGCTCTGCTACAGTCATATTCACTCTGCATAACATCTATGCGTTCGGCGTCTCGTCGCGCCCCGCAGCAGCTCTGTCGAGGAACCCAATGACCGACCTCCAGGCGCGCCCCGTTCCGGACATCGTGACCGCGCTCCCCGGGCCCAAGGCCAGGGCGCACATCGAGTTCGACCACGCCTGGACGAGTCCGTCGCTGCCGCGCGCCTACCCGCTGGTGCCGGTGCGCGGCCTCGGCTGCGCGATCGAGGACATCGACGGCAACGTGTTCCTCGACTTCGCGGCCGGGATCGCCGTCAACTCCACCGGCCACAGCCACCCGGACGTCGTGGCGGCGATCCAGCGCCAGGCTGCCGAGCTCCAGCACTTCAGCGCCAGCGACTTCTACCTGCCCATCTACGCGCAGGCCGCCGCCGAGCTCGCGCGCATCGCGCCGATGCGGGGCAAGACCAAGGTCTTCATCGGCAACTCCGGCGCGGAGGCGGTCGAGGCGGGCCTCAAGCTGGCGCGCTACCACACCCGGCGCCAGAACGTGATCGCGTTCCTGGGCGCCTTCCACGGCCGCACGATGGGCGCGGTGAGCCTCACGGCGTCGAAGGCGAAGTACCACGCCCACTTCGGTCCGATGCTGCCCGGCGTCTACCACGTCCCGTACGGGCTGGCCGGGCTGGCCGAGATCGAGGAGCGCATCTTCAAGCGCCTCGTGCCCGCCGACGAGTTCGCCGCCGTCATCGTGGAGCCCATCCAGGGGGAGGGCGGGTACGTCGTCCCGGAGCCGGAGTTCCTGCCCCGCCTGCGCGAGCTGTGCGACGGCCACGGCATCCTGCTCATCGCGGACGAGGTCCAGTCGGGCGCGGGCCGCACCGGCAAGATGTGGGCGATCCAGCACTGGGACGTGGAGCCGGACATCCTGCTGACGGCCAAGGGGATCGGCTCCGGCATGCCGGTGGGCGCCATGATCGCCAAGGAGGCGGTGATGAGCTGGGGCGCCGGCGCGCACGGCAGCACGTACGGCGGCAACCCGGTGGCGCTGGCCGCGCTGCTCGAGACGATCCGGCTCCTCGAGGGCGGCCTGATCGCCAACGCCGCGATCCGCGGCCGCGAGATCATGGACGGCCTCCGCCCGCTCACCGAGCGGTATCCGGGCCTCGTCCGCGACGTCCGCGGCAAGGGCCTGATGATCGGGGTCGAGTTCGACTCGGGCGAGACGGCCGAGGCGGTCCAGATGCAGGCGTTCGGGCGCGGGCTGCTCGTCCTCGAGGCGGGCGACACCTGCGTCCGGATGTCGCCGCCGCTGGTCGTGTCGCAGGCCGAGGCGGCGACGGCCGTCCGGCTGTTCGCGGAATCGGTCGCCCACGTGGCCGCCCACCGCGAGCGGGACCTCGACGAGGCGCAGACCGCGATCCGCTCCGGCCTCGCCGGCGACGGCTTCGGGGCGTCCGGCCGGTAGCGCTCCAGGCGGGCCGCCCACGGGCCGGGGCGGCCTTCGGCCCCCGGGGCCAGCCGTACACTACGGCCCACGCCGCACGCTGGCTGCAGGACCCTGTTTGCACGCGCCGGCCCGCGCAGCCGGGGCCGGCAGGAGCGGAGTTCGGATGACGGGCAAGGTCACCTCGATGCGCGATGCCGTGGCGGCGCTCGTCCGCGACGGCGACACGGTCGCGATCGAGGGGTTCACGCACCTGATCGGCTTCTCGGCCGGGCACGAGATCGTGCGCCAGCGCAAGCGGGACCTCGTGCTCGCGCGGATGACGCCGGACGTGATCTACGACCAGATGATCGCCGGCGGCGTGGCCCGCAAGCTGATCTTCTCGTGGCTCGGCAACCCGGGGGTCGGCGGCCTCAACGCCATCCGCCGGCGGATCGAGCCCGCGTCCCTGGCCGGGGAGCCGCCCCTCGAGATCGAGGAGTACAGCCACTTCGGCATGGTGGCCCGCTACACGGCGGGCGCCACCAACCTGCCGTTCATGCCCCTCCGCTCTTACTTCGAGTCCGACCTGCCCAAGGCGAACCCCCTCATCCGGCCGATCAAGTCGCCGTACTCGGACGAGGTCCTCTACTGCGTCCCGCCCCTCAACCCCGACGTGGCGATCATCCACGCGCAGCGGGCAGACGCCAGCGGCGACACCCAGATCTGGGGTCTGCTCGGCTGCCAGAAGGAGGCGGCGTTCGCGGCGGACCGGGTGATCGTGGTGGTCGAGGAGCTGGTGGACGAGAGCGTGGTCCGCGCCGACCCGAACCGGACGGTGATCCCCGGCCTGATCGTGGACGCGGTCGTGGTGGAGCCGTTCGGCGCCCACCCATCCTACGTCCAGGGCGCCTACGACCGCGACAACCGCTTCTACCTCGACTGGGACCCGATCAGCCGCGACGAGGACAAGGTCCAGGCCTGGCTGCGCGAGTGGGTCTACGACCTGCCGGACCGCGCCGCCTACGTGGAGAAGCTGGGCGCCGAGCGCATCGCATCCCTCCGCCCGGGTCCGGCCCCGTCCGGATCGGTGGACTACGGGAGCTACCGATGAGCGAGCTCGGCTTCTCCAAGAGCGAGATGATGATCGCGGCCGCTGCGCGCGAGCTCGCCACCGCCCGCGTCTGCTTCGTGGGCGTCGGCCTGCCCAACATCGCGGTCAACCTGGCCAAGCGCACCGTCGCCCCCGACCTCGAGATGGTGTACGAGGCCGGCGTGTTCGGCGCCCGGCCCGCCCGCCTGCCGCTCTCGATCGGGGACCCGACCATCGTCACCGGCGCCACGGCCGTGGTCTCGATGTTCGAGCTGTTCGGCTACTACCTCCAGCGCGGGCTGGTGGACGTCGGCTTCCTGGGCGCCGCGCAGATCGACCGCTTCGGCAACATCAACACCACGGTCATCGGCGACTACGAGCGGCCCAGGACCCGGCTGCCGGGGTCCGGCGGCGCCTGCGAGATCGCGATCAACGCCCGCGAGGTGTTCGTGATCATGCGCCAGTCGAAGCGCTCGTTCGTGGACCGGATCGACTTCCGGACGTCGCCCGGCAACCTGGGCGGCGCGGAGCAGTCCGAGGCGATCCGGAGAGCGGGCGGCTGGAACGGTCGCGGGCCGAGCGTGGTCGTGACCGACCTCGGGATCTGGCACTTCGACGACACCGGTGAGATGCGCCTCGATTCCCTGCACCCCGGCGCGACCCTCGAGGAGGTCCGTGCCACGATCGCCTGGGAGCCGAAGGTCAGCGCCGATCTCCAGACCACGCCGCCGCCGACCGCGGAGGAGCTGCGCCTCGTCCGCGAGGAGCTCGACCCGGGCGGCATCTACACCAAGTAGGCCCCGGGCGGCACGACGCCCGGTCGGGGGAGAGTCGACCGGGCGTCGTCGGGGCAGGCGGAGTCGGGGGCGGTGTCGGCTAGTTGACCGGTCCCTCCCGGGGCCGGACCACCAGCACCGGGCATGGCGCGTTGCGGACGACGTGCTCGGACACGCTGCCCAGGAACAGGCGGCCGACGGCGCCGCGGCCGTGGCTGCCCACCAGGATCATGTCGGCGTGCTCGGCCTCGGCGGCCTCGATGATCATGTCGCCCGGATCGCCGGTCCAGATCAGGAACGACACCTCGATCCCGGCGGCCCGCCCCCGCTCGACGAGCTCCTGGGCCAGCTGTTCGCGCCGCTCGCGGACCTGGTCCACCCGGACGCGGAACCTGCCGCCCGGCAGCAGCAGCGAGCCGGGGTCGATGATCGACACCACGAGCAGCGAGGCGTCGAGCCGGCTGGCCAGCTCGAATGCCTCGTCGGTGGCGGATGCAGACGCGTCGGTCAGGTCCGTCGCGAGGAGCAGCTTCTTCATGTGCGACCCCGGGCCGCTTGCGGCGGGCGCACCCGGCTCCGGCCTCGGGGCCGGTGCCTGGCCGGTGCGCGTCGTCGCGAGCGCCATCGACTGCGCAGCCCTACGCCGTGAGGGGGTTGCAGACGGCGGTGACGCCGGCGCTGATGACGATGCCATGGCCGGCGCGGAACCCGTATCGCGATTGGCGGCGCTGCTCGACCGATGCGCTCCTGGCGGGCGTGGGGTGGGACGACATAGCAGGCTCCGCAGGCCCTCCGATGGACGGGTTCATACCCGGATGGGCGAATGGTCCGGGGACGCGCCCCGGCCTGCGAAGTGACCAATGGCCCGAAGGCACGGGCGGCGTGACCCGTGGCTGGCGTCGGACTGGTAGGCTCACCGCGTGTCACAGGCTCAGAGCCCCACCAGCAGCACGCAGGCTGAGCACGCCTCGGGACCGTTCCCGCTCGTGCCGGTCCTCGAGGCGCTGGATCGATGGCAGCAAGAGCCCTCGCCGGAATCCCGGCAGGCGGTGGGGTCGGCCCTGGGCGCGGTCCTCGGGGTGGTCGGCGCCCGGGGCGCGGTGCTCGAGGTGAGCGCGCCGCCCCTGCCCCGGCTCGAGGTCGGTGCCGGGTCGCTGGCGCAGGCCTCGGCAGAGGCGGAGCGCGCCGGGCTGGCGGTGTTCAGCCTCGGGTCCGATCACGGGGGCCGCGCCCTCGGCCGCCTGGTCCTCGACGCCCCGGACGGCACCGCCGAGGCGCTGGTCCGGATGCTCGAGGTGGCCGTCGACGCCGCGTGGTCCCGGGCCGAGGTGCACGCGCGCGCCGAGCGCCTGGCGGCCCTCGAGGCGGCGACCCGCGCCGTCGCCGCCGAGCTGGACATCGACCGGGTGCTCAACGTCATCGTCGAGCGCGTGCGCGAGCTGGTGGACGCCCGCTTCGCGGCCCTGGGCATCGCCGACGGCCGGGGCCGCATCGAGCGCTTCATCTCGAGCGGCGTCACGCCGGAGCAGCGGGGGAGGATCGGCCCAGTGCCCCACGGCATGGGCCTCCTGGGACGGATCATCCGCGAGGGCCGGACCCTGCGCGTGGACGACATCCGCCAGGATCCGACCGCGTACGGCTTCCCGCCCCACCATCCGATGATGACCTCGTTCCTCGGCGCCCCCGTGTGGGTCAAGGGCCACTCGGTCGGCAACCTGTACCTGACCGACAAGCGCAGCGGCGAGGCGTTCACGACCGAGGACGAGCACCTCGTCGAGATGTTCGCCCTGCACGCGGGGATCGCCATCGAGAACGCACGCCTCCACGACCGGGTGCAGCGCCTCGCGGTGGTTGAGGAGCGCGAGCGCATCGGCAAGGACCTGCACGACGGGATCATCCAGGCGATCTACGCGGTCGGCCTCTCGCTCGAGGACGTGCCGGAGCTGGTCGAGGACGCCCAGGGCCGCATCGAGGCCGTCGCCCGCGTGGACCGGGCGATCGACGCGCTCAACCTCGTCATCGCCGACATCCGCTCCTACATCCTCCGGCTGCGGCCGATGATGGGCGGCGAGGAGGACCCGGTCGAGGCGCTGGCGCGGCTGGGGGAGGAGCTGGGGATGACCGCGGTCATCGACCTGGAGCTGGACCTCGACGACGGGGCCGCGACGCTCCGCTCGATGCCCCCGGACCGGACCTCGGACCTGCTGTTCATCGCGCGCGAGGCGTTCTCCAACGTGGCGCGCCACTCCGGGGCCACGCGCACGCAGCTCGTGCTCACCCGGGAGGCGGATCAGCTGGTCCTGTGCATCGAGGACAACGGTCGGGGCTTCGATCCCGCCAGCCAGGCCGGACCCGACCGCCACGGCCGCCATCAGGGGCTGCAGAACATGAACGACCGCGCCGTCGGGATGGGCGGTTCGTTCGTAATCGAGCGGCCCGATGGCACTGGCACGCGTATCATCGTGCGAGTGCCGCTGTCCAGCGAGGCACCGGGGAGCGTCCCTCCTTCAGGGTCGGAGACTGAGTAACTGTGACTGATCTGAGCTCGCGTCCGATGCGCCTGCTGGTCGTCGACGACCACGAGGTGGTCCGCCAGGGCCTCGTCGCCCTCCTCGACCGCCGCGAGGGGTTCCAGGTCGTCGCCGAGGCGGGCTCGGCCGCCGAGTCCATCGAGCAGGCACGCCGCTTCCAGCCCGACATCGTGGTGATGGACGTGCGGCTGCCGGACGGGTCCGGCATCGAGGCCTGCCGGGAGATCCGGGCGGAGCTGCCGGCCACGCGCGTCGTGATGCTGACCTCATACCCTGACGAGGAAGCCGTCCTGTCGGCCATCGTCGCCGGCGCCTCGGGCTACCTGCTCAAGCAGATCCGCGCGCGGGACCTCGTCGCGGCCCTCGAGTCCGTGGGCCGCGGCGAATCGCTGCTCGACCCGGCGGTCACCGAGAAGGTGCTGGAGCGGGTGCGGCGGATCGCCACCGGTGCCTATACGGACGAGATGGCGCAGCTCACGGCGCAGGAGCAGCGGATCCTGCTCCTCGTCGCCGAGGGGAAGACCAACAAGGAGATCGCCGCCGAGGTCTTCCTCTCGGACAAGACGGTCAAGAACTACGTGAGCTCCATCCTGTCCAAGCTGAACCTCGAGCGGCGCGCGCAGGCCGCCGCCTTCGTCGCCAAGCACCGCCTCGACCGCGGCGGGGCGTAGCGCCCCTTCGGTCCAGGGCCCGCTGGCAGCCGAAGCAGCGTGGAGGACGATCTCGTCGCCTGGGGCCGGATCGCCCGCGTCGAGACGCGGGGTCGGGTCACGGGGCGCCCCGTCCGGGTCGTCGTCGGGTTCGTCGAGCAGCCGGACGGGACCCTGTGCCTGGCGGCCGGGTCGCCGCGCGCGGACTGGGCCCTGAACCTGCTCGCCGATCCCCGCTGCGAGGTCACGATCGGCACGCTGCGCCGGTCCGCGGTGGCGCGCGAGCTCGAGGGCGACGAGCGCGCCGCCGCGGTCCGGGCGTTGATCCTCAAGTACGGCACGCCATCCGAGGGGCTGGGCAGCGGCCCGGCGTTCGGGGTGCGGTTCGTCGACTGACGGGGTAGTCAGCCCGGGACATCTGCAGGACACCGTCGGGCCCCGCGGCCCGGTCGTCCGTGCCATCCGGCCGGGCCCGCCTCCAAGGGCCTCTGCCAGATTCCGCCCATGCGTATCGTCTCGCCCGAGGAAGCGGTCGCGGGCATCAAGTCGCGCGACCAGGTCTACATCCAGATGGCCGCCGCGACACCGACGGCCCTCCTCGACGCGCTGGTCGCCCGCGCGCCCGAGCTGTCCGACGTCGGGATCACCCACCTGCACCTCGAGGGCCCCGGCCCTCACCTCCGGCCGGAGATGGCAGGGCACTTCCGCCATCGCGCCCTGTTCATCGGCCCCAACGCCCGCCAAGCCGTCAACGAGGGGCGGGCCGACTTCGTGCCGGTGTTCTTCTCGGACATCCCCGCACTCTTCCGCAGCCGCGCCTACCCCCTCGACGCAGTCCTGGCCAATGTCACGCCGCCCGACTCCCACGGGTTCTGCTCGCTCGGCGTGTCCGTGGAGGCGATGCACGCCGCCATCGACGCGGCGCGCACGGTGATCGTCCAGTTCAACCCCTCGATCCCGCGCACGCTCGGCGAGTCGTTCATCCACGTCAGCCAGATCGACCTGGCCGTGGAGGCGGACCAGCCGCCATTCGAGTCGCCCCGCCCGGCGATCGGGCCGGTCGAGCGGCAGATCGGCGGCTTCGTGGCGGACCTGATCCCGGACGGGGCCACCCTCCAGCTGGGGATCGGCGCGATCCCCGCGGCCACCGCCGAGCTGCTCGGCGACAAGCGGGACCTGGGCGTCCACACCGAGATGTTCACCGACGCCATCGTGGACCTGGTCGAGGCGGGCGTGGTGACCGGCGACCGCAAGGTGCGCAACCGCGGCAAGCTGGTCGCGACGTTCCTGATGGGGACGTCGCGCCTGTTCCGCTTCGTCCACGACAACCCCATGGTCGAGATGCGGCCGGTCGAGTTCACCAACGACACGCACGTCATCCGCTCGCTCCACAACATGGTGGCGATCAACTCCGCCATCGAGGTGGACCTGTCAGGGCAGGTGGTCGCCGACTCCATCGGGTACCGGATGTACTCCGGGGTGGGCGGGCAGATGGACTTCATGCGCGGCGCGGCGCTCGCGCCCGGCGGCCGGGCGATCATCGCGATGCCGTCCACGGCCGGGCAGAACGGCGAGCAGAGCCGGATCGTGCCGTCGCTCAAGGAGGGCGCCGGCGTGGTCACGACGCGCGCCCACGTGCGCACGGTCGTGACGGAGTGGGGTGTCGCCGAGCTCTGGGGCAAGAGCCTGCGGGAGCGCGCGAAGGCGCTGATCGCCGTGGCCCACCCGGACCACCGCGACTTCCTGACCTCCCAGGCCCGGCGCCACCACGAGCTCTGAGCTCGCCCCGCGAAGTCATCGCGCCGCGGCTCCCGGCAGAAGACCCCCAGAAACACAAGAACCCCCGCCGCTGCGGGGGAGTTACGGGTGGGTGCCGGGCGTCCCCTCCGGCACCCACCTCGCATGCATAGTCGCGTCGGTCGCAGATTCCGGTGAGTGCCGATCGGACCACGTTCGCAGGACCTGCGGCCCTCTGTACGGGGCGTCACGACCGACGACCGGCGCGAGCCGGCAGGCCATCATCGCCAGGTGCGGAGGCGGCGTGACCACGCCCGCCTGCTGGTCCGGCGGATCGGCGCTGGCGTCCGGGGTGCCCCTCCTTCGAGGTGATCATGCGCACCGAACGCGTGCTGATCATGGGCGCCGCCGGGCGGGACTTCCACGACTTCAACGTCGTCTACCGTGACGACCCGAGCGTCGAGGTGGTTGCGTTCACGGCGACCCAGATCCCCGGCATCGCCGACCGGCGGTACCCGCCCGAGCTCGCGGGTGACCGCTATCCCGCCGGGATCCCCATCCGGCCCGAGGCCGAGCTCGAGACGCTGATCGCCGAGCACGAGGTGGACACGGTCGTGTTCGCCTACAGCGACGTCTCCCACGAGCAGGTGATGCACGCCGCGAGCCGGGCGCTGGCCGCGGGAGCGGACTTCAAGCTGCTGGGCCCCGACGCGACGATGCTCGCGTCCAGCCGGCCGGTGGTGGCCGTGTGCGCCGTCCGGACGGGCAGCGGCAAGAGCCAGACCAGCCGCTTCGTGGCCCGGGCGCTCGAGGCGCAGGGCCTCAAGGTGGCCGTGGTGCGGCACCCGATGCCGTACGGCGATCTCGTGGCCCAGCGCTGCCAGCGCTACGAGAGCTACGCGGACCTCGACCGGTACAACACCACCATCGAGGAGCGCGAGGAGTACGAGCCGCACCTCGACGCGGGCCGCCTGGTGTTCGCGGGCGTGGACTACGAGGAGATCCTGCGCGCCGCGGAGCGCGAGAGCGACGTCGTGATCTGGGACGGCGGGAACAACGACCTGCCGTTCTACCGGCCGGACCTGATGGTGGTGGTGGCCGACCCGCTCCGGCCCGGCCACGAGCTCAAGTACCACCCCGGCGAGGCCAACCTGCGGATGGCCGACATCGTGGTCATCAACAAGATCGACTCGGCCACGCCGGAGGCGCTCGCCCAGGTCCGGGCGGACATCGCCGCCGCGAACCCGCGGGCGGCAGTCGTCGAGGCCCGCTCCTCGCTCGCCCTCGAGGGCGGCGACGTCGCCGGCAAGCGCGTCGTGGTCGTCGAGGACGGCCCGACGCTGACCCACGGCGGGATGACCTACGGCGCGGGCGTCGTCGCCGCGAGGCGGTTCGGCGCGGCGGAGATCGTGGACCCCAGGCCCTACGCCGCCGGCGAGCTTGCCGGCACGCTCGCCGCGTATCCGCGGCTCGAGCGGCTGCTCCCGGCGATGGGCTACGGCGCCAAGCAGGTGCACGAGCTGCAGCTCGCGCTCGACGCCGCCCCGGCGGACGTGGTCCTCGCGGCCACCCCGATCGACCTGACCCGCGTGCTCACGACCCGGAAGCCCATCGTCCGCGTCCGCTACGAACTGGACCCGGTCAGCGGCTCGCTCGACGGGCCGATCGCCGCCATCGCCGAGCGGGCGCGGACTGCGGTCGCCGACCGCTGAGCATCGCCTTGCGACAGGGCGCCCGAGCCGTCAGGCCGGGCGCCCGTCCATGACCAGCACCGCCGTCCCGCTGATCTCGCCCGCTGCCAGGCGCGCCAGCGCGAGGTTGGCGTCCGCCAGCGGATGCGTCTCCGTGTCCGTGTTGATCCCGATGCGGGCCGCGATGTCCAGGAAGTCACGGGCATCGTCGCGGGTGACGTTGGCCACGCTGCGGACGGACCGCTCCCACCACAGGTCCTCGTAGGGCATCGCCGGGAGGCCGTCGAGGTGAATGGCGTTGATCGCCACCACGCCGCCACGGTCGAGGGCGCGAACTGCCGCGGCCACGACGGAGCCGACCGGCGCGAACGTGACTGCTGCGTCAAGCGCGACGGGTGGCGTGTCTCCGTAGTCACCTGCCCACGCCGCCCCGAGCTCCAGCGCCCGGTCCCGCTCTGCGGCCGCGCGCGTGGCGACGTACGCCTCCACGCCCCAGGCGCGCGCCACCTGGATGGCCAGCCTCGCTGAGGCTCCGAACCCGTACAGGCCGAGACGTGCCCCGGCGGACCCGGCGCCGATGCCCGCCACGCGCAGCGACCGGAAGCCGATCACGCCGCCGCAGAGCAGCGGTGCGGCGGCGCGGTCCGGATACCCGGCGGGCAGCCGGACGGCGACATCGGCGCGCGCGGTGACGGCCTCGGCGTAGCCGCCGTCCCGGTCCCAGCCCGTGAACGTCGCCGCCTCGCAGAGGTTCTCGCGACCCGACTGGCAGAACCGGCAGGTGCCGTCGGTGCCCGCGAGCCAGGTGAGCCCGGCTCGGTCGCCGGCCGCCCAGCCGTCCACACCTTCCCCGATGGCGTCGACCACGCCGACCACCTGATGACCGGGGACGACCGGAAGCGTTCGTGCCGCGAGGTCGCCCTCGCAGATCTGGAGGTCCGTGCGACAGACCGCACAAGCGGCGACGCGCAGGCGCAGCTCGCCGGGGCCGGGCTGGGGCAGGGGGCGCTCCTCATCCGAGAGCGGGCCTGACGCGGCCGGCGCGGGGGAGCGGAGAACCATCGCATGCATGCCCGAAGCGTACGGCTGTCGCGCGACCGCCGCTACAGTCGTGAGAGTGCGCCAGTTCCTGGGTTCGCCCGACGCTGGACACCGCCGCACGGTCCCGACGACGCGGGCCGCACGGCCCGCGGGCGCGGTCGCTCCGTGCAGCCCACCCGCGACCGACGGCACTCCCGCCGACGGCCCCCGCGGGCCAGCATGACGGTGGGCACGGACCGCGCGCCCCCCCCGGTGCGAGACCTGCGGACCTGCCCGGCGACTGAGGTCCTGCCTGCGATGACCCTTCCCGTCCCCAACGAATCCCTGTCCGACCCGGCCGCGGCCCTGTCCGCGTCCTGGTTTGGCACCGGTCTGTCGCCCGAGGCCATCGCGCGCCTGGCCGCGATTGCCCGGTTGCGCGACATCGAGCCGGAGACCGAGCTCATGCGCGAGGGACAGGTCACCGACGTCCTGTGCATCGTGCTCACCGGCCGGATCGCCCTGCGGACGCTGGTGCCGGAGCGCGGGATGGTGACCATCCTCACCGTCGAGCCGGGTGACATCGTGGGCTGGTCGGCGATCGTGCCGCCCCACCGCGCGACCTCGACCTCGATCGCGATCGAGCCGGTCCGCATGCTCGAGCTGCCGGGCGAGGCCCTGCGCAAGCTGCTGCGGGCCGACAACGCGCTGGCGGCGTCGGTCTATCCGCGCGTGCTGCAAGCCGTGGCCCGCCGCCTGGCCGCTACCCGACTCCAGCTGCTCGACCTGTTCGCGCGCGAGGAGTGGAGCCGGAAGGAGATCCAGCCGTGGTAGCGAGCGAGCCCCCCATCTCCGGACAGCCCGCCTCGTTGGCAGCCCAGGCGTTCCGGCCCGGGGAGACGGGCGGCTCGCAGCTGGGCGCCGACTGGTTCCTCGCGCGCCCCAACCTGGGGGTCCTGATCGATGCCCTGCGGGCGGACGGCCGGACGGTCGTGGGGCCGCGGGTCGTCGACGGCGCGATCACGTACGCCGAGATCGAATCGGCCGACGACCTGCCGATCGGCGTCGGCGACGAGCAGGCGCCCGGCCACTACCGCCTGGTCGAGCGCGGCGACCGCCGCGCGTTCGACTACACGGTCGGGCCGCTCAGCCCCAAGCGCTGGACCTTCCCGTCCCCGCTGTCGCTCAATGTCGGCACCCGCGACGGTCGGGATGTGACGTTCGAGCGCGTGGCGACGGAGACGCCGCGGCTCGCGTTCATCGGCGTCCGCGCCTGCGAGCTGGCGGCGCTGGGCATCCATGACCGGGTGATGCTCGGCGGCCCCTACACCGACGAGGACTACCGGACCCGGCGCCAGGGCGCGCTGGTCATCGCGGTCAACTGCAGCACCTCGTCGTCGACCTGCTTCTGCACCTCGATGGGGACCGGGCCCGCGGCGCGCGGCGGCTACGACCTCGCGTTGACCGAGCTCGACGAGGGCTTCGTGGTGCGCATCGGGTCGCCCGCCGGGGCCGACCTCCTGGCCCGCCTGCCGGTGCGGGCGGCCGACGGCGACCAGCGGGCCAGCGCCGCCGAGGCGGTCGCCGCGGTCGCCAAGCGGATCGGCGACCCGGTTCCGTCGGCCGGCCTCCACGACCGGCTGATGGCGCAGTTCGACAGCCCGCAGTGGGCCAAGATCGCAGAGCGCTGCCTCTCGTGCGCCAACTGCACGATGGTCTGCCCGACCTGCTTCTGCAACACGGTCATCCAGCAGTCCGCGCTCGACGGCTCGACGTCGACCTCGGAGCGGATCTGGGACTCCTGCTTCACGGCTGGCTTCGCGAGGGTCGCCGGCGGCAACTTCCGGAGCCGGCCGCGGGACCGCTATCGCCAGTGGCTGACCCACAAGTTCGCGACCTGGGTCGACCAGTTCGGCAGCTTCGGCTGCGTCGGCTGCGGGCGGTGCATCACGTGGTGCCCGGTGGGCATCGACGTGCGGGCGGAGCTGCTCGCGATCGCGCCGCCGCTCACCCCCGGCCGGGAGCCGGCGGCTCCGCGGCCGGTCGCCGCCGCGCCGGGCTGGTACGTCTCGGGCCGGGTCGTCTCGGTGCGGCAGGAGACCTCGGACGTGACGACGCTCACGGTGGGCGACGTGGACGACGCCTTCCTGGCCGGCCAGCCGGGCCAGTTCGCGATGCTCGACCTGCCGTCCTTCCCCCAGCTGCCGATCTCGATCTCGAGGTTCGGCCGCGACACGGTGGACTTCACGATCCGGGCCGCGGGGCCGGCGACCGCCGCGCTGACCGCCCTGGGTCCTCGCGACGAGGTGGGCCTGCGCGGTCCGCTGGGGACCTCGTGGCCGATCGAGCGCGCGATGGGCCACGACGTGGTGATCGTCACCGGCGGCATCGGCCTCGCGCCGCTGCGGCCGCTGATCGACAGTCTGGTCGCGCAGCGCGACCAGTTCGACGCCATCCGGCTGTACTACGGGGCGCGCACGCCGTCCGATCAGCTGTACCAGGAGGAGCTGCGCGGCTGGGGGGCGCGCGGTGACATCGACGTGCAGCTCACGGTCGACCGCGCGGACGACGCGTGGACCGGTCCCGTGGGCGTGGTGACGCACCTGTTCGACCGGGCCACCTGGGACGGTTCCCGGTCGGTCGCCTTCGTGTGCGGCCCGGAACGGATGATGGAGGCGACGGTCGACGCGCTCGAGGCGCGCGACCTGGCGCCGGACCGCATCTTCGTGACCCTCGAGCGGCACATGCAGTGCGGGATCGGCCTATGCGGCCACTGCCAGATCGGCCGGCTGTTCGTGTGCCGCGACGGCCCCGTGTTCGCGCTCGCCCAGCTTGGTGACATCTTCGGCAGGGAGGGCATCTGATGCCGACCGTCGCCGCCCGGCCCCGGCTCAGGGTCGGCATCGTCAAGATGGCCTCGTGTGACGGCTGCCAGCTGACGCTCCTCGACCTCGAGGACGAGCTGCTCCCGCTCGCCGAGCGGTTTGAGATCGTCGAGTTCCCGGAGGCCAGCTCCGTGCGCTCGGCCGGCCCGTACGACGTGCTGCTGGTCGAGGGCTCGATCAGCACCCCGGACCAGGCCACCGAGATCGTCGAGCTGCGCAAGCAGGCGAAGCGGCTGGTGACCATCGGCGCCTGCGCCAACCACGGCGGCATCCAGGCACTGCGCAACTGGTCCGACCACGACGCGTTCCGGGCGGCCGTCTACGCCCACCCGGAGTACGTCGCCTCGCTCGCCCAGTCAGTGCCCGTGTCCGAGCTGGTCACGGTCGACGCGGAGCTGAACGGCTGCCCGATCAGCCCGGACCAGCTGCGCGAGCTGCTGGTCTCGGTCTCGGTCGGGCGACGGCCCCAGATCCGAGAGGAATCCGTGTGCCTGGCCTGCAAGCGGCGCAGCGTCGTGTGCGTGATGGTCTCGCAGGGGATCCCGTGCCTCGGCCCGGTGACCCAGAGCGGCTGCGGCGCGCTGTGCCCCAGGTTCGGCCGCGGCTGCTACGGCTGCTATGGACCCAAGGAGCAGGCGAACGCGGTGAGCCTGGCCCGCGCCTTCGCGTGGACCGGCCGCCAGGACGCGGAGGTCGCGCGGCTGTTCGCCGGCTTCACCGGATGGTCGGGAACGTTCCGGTCGGTGGCCGCCGCATATGGGGGGCCGCCAGGCGTGATCCCGTACGCCGTCCCCGCGGAGCCGAAGGGAGGCCCGGACGATGCACGGGACTGACGGGATCTCGACCGCGCCGGCGCCGGTCGCCGGGCGCGAGTTCAAGGTCGACTACATCACCCGCGTCGAGGGCGAGGGCTCGCTCGTGCTGCGGGTGCAGGACGGCCAGGTGGCCGAGGCGCGGCTCAAGATCTTCGAGGCGCCGCGCTACTTCGAGCGGCTCGTCGTGGGCCGGACGGGCGACGAGGTCATCGACATCGTCGCGCGCATCTGCGGGATCTGCCCGATCGCCTACCAGATGACCGCGACGCACGCGTTCGAAGACCTGTACGGCGTGGAGGTGGCGCCCGCCGTCCGGGCGCTGCGGCGGCTGCTGTACTGCGGCGAGTACATCCAGAGCCACGCCCTCCACGTGTTCATGCTCCACGCGCCGGACTTCCTGGGCTACCCGTCGGTCCTGGCCATGGCCGGCGACCACCGGCCCGTGGTGGAGCAGGGGCTGGCCATCAAGCGGCTGGGCAACCGGCTGATCTCCACCCTCGGCGGCCGGTCCGTCCACCCGATCTCGGTCCGGGTCGGGGGGTTCTCGCGGGCCCCCCGGCGCGGCGACCTCGACGGCGTCCGCGCCGACCTCGACGAGGCGGTCGAGATGGCGCGCGCGACCGTCGCCCTGGTGGCCTCATGGGATCCCCCGCAGTTCAACCACGCCCAGCCGCTGGTCGCCCTGCGCCATCCCCGGGAGTATCCGTACAACGACGGGCGGATCGTGTCGACCGACGGCATCGACCTCGCGCCCGGCGCCTGGAGCGAGGCGTTCGAGGAGCACCACGTGGAGGGCTCGAACGCGCTCCACGCCCGGACGCGCGACGGTCGCGCCTACCAGCTCGGCCCGACGGCGCGCATCGCGCTCGACGCCGACCAGCTCCATCCGATCGCCGCCGAGGCACTGGCGGCGACCGGCCTCGCCGACGAGATCCGGACCAACGTGCACCGCTCGATCGTTGCTCGCGCCGTGGAGCTGCTTGGCGCGTGCGCCGACGCGCGCGACCTGATCGACGGCTACCGCGAGCCGAGCGCGCCGCGGGCGCCGTGGACCCCGCGCGCCGGCGTGGCCGCGTGGTCGACCGAGGCGCCACGGGGCCTGCTCCACCACCGGTACGAGGTGGACGACGACGGCCACGTCACAGCCGCCCAGATCGTCCCGCCCACCAGCCAGAACCAGGAGGCGATCGAGGCCGACCTCGCGGCATTCGCCCCCAGCGTCCTGGACCTGCCGCACGCAGAGGCGACGCATCGCCTCGAGATGCTGGTCCGGGCCTACGACCCGTGCATCAGCTGCGCGACCCACTTCCTGGACCTCCGGATCGTGGGCCCGGGACGCGGGTGGGCTCTCCGGTGACGCGCGCGGTGCCGGCCCGGCTGGCGTCGGCGCTGGGGCGGCTCCGCCCGCCCGCCGGCATCCAGCCCCGCTGGGTCCCGCCGCCGCGGGGCCGTCCGGCCCGGCCCAGCGGGCGCTCCGAGCGGTGCTCCCGCGACGGACGGCCCTAAACCTGCGCGCCGTGGCAGGCCAGCATGTAGGCCAAGGTCCGGCTCCGGGCAAGCCCGGAGCCCCCAGCGCCGAACCGGCCGGCAAGCCGAGGTCAAGCCTCAGATGAGCCTTCCCGTCACGACCGAAGGCGTCCCGCAGGGCGGCACTCGCCCGTTCAGCGCGCTCTGCAGGCCCGCCGTGCGACGCGACGGCCCGCGGCGGGGCGCGCCGGCGACGGGGGAGGCGGCACGATGACGCACCTGGCACCGCCGTGCGTCCGCCTCCTCGTCTGCGGCAACGCGGACCGGGGCGACGACGGAGCCGCCCTGTCCGCGGTCGCGACGCTGCTGCCCACCCTTCCCGGCCCGCTGCTGGCGCGCCTCGAGGTGCGCCGCTGCGGCCAGCTGCGGGTCGAGGACCTGCTCGAGGTTCCTCCTGACGAGGTCACCGTGGTCGTGGACGCCGCGGTCGGCGTGCCGCCCGGCCACGTCGTGGCCGTCGCGCTCGCCGACATCGCGCCGACCATGGGCACGCCCGCTCCGCGCTCGTCGCACGAACTCCCGATCGACCAGGTGCTCAGCCTCGCGGCCACGCTTCGGGCGGGAGGGCTGCCTCGCGGCACGTTCATCGGCATCGGCGGCCGCCGGTTCGGCTACGGCCGCCCGCTGTCCCGGTCGGTGCGGCTGGCCATGCCGGGCTTCCAGCAGAAGATCGCGGCCGAGCTGGCGCGCCTCGCCCGCGTGCCCGGCTGAGCCCTGGGCAGTTCGCGGCCTGCGCTGAGCGCGGTGCCGGAGCCGGGGTCGCCGGGCGCCGGGCGGACCGGTCCGGTCAGACTTGCCCCGGCTAGGCGATGACCTCCTCCAGCCCGGCCTCGTAGCCCGCGTCGAAGGCGGCCATGTCCGCCTCCACCATGTCGGCGTGGCGGTCTCCCAGCACGACCGCGAGCGCCCGGTGGATCGTCTCGGGCTCCACGAACCGGCGTCGCCCCACCAGCGCGCCGAGCGCGACCACGGAGACGAGCTTGTCGTCGCCCGCCTGCTTGGCGACGGCCGTGCACGGCACCTCGAGCACGTCGATGTCGTCCCGGTCCGCCTCGGCCTCGATCAGGGTGGTGTTCACGACGAGCAGGCCGCCCGGGGCGACGACCGCGGCGTACTTGGCCATCGACGGCGGGTTCAGCACGACGGCGTGGTCGGCCCGGTCGACGATCGGCGACCCGATCGTCTTGTCCGCGATGATCACCGTGCAGGACGCGGTGCCGCCGCGCATCTCGGGGCCGTACGAGGGGATCCAGAGGACCTCGCGCCCCTCCAGCAGGCCGGCCTGGGCGAGCACCTTGCCGGCGAACAGGATCCCCTGGCCGCCGAAGCCGGCGATGACGGTGGAGAGCTCCATCTAGAACCCCTCCGTGATCGAGCGGTGCGCAGCGCCCGGCTGCGGCAGGGCAGGGGCGATACCGCGGCCGCGGTCGACGAACGTGCCCACCGGGTAGGCCTCCATCACGATGTCGCGCAGCCGCTCCATCGCCTCGGTCGGCGTCAGGCCCCAGCCGACCGGGCAGGTGGAGAGGACCTCGACGATCGAGAAGCCCTTGTCCTCGAGCTGGACCTCGAACGCGCGCCGGAGCGCCTGCTTGGCCTTGCCCACGTGCCCGGGGTCCGCCACCGACACGCGGGCCGCGTAGTGGACGCCGGGGAGCAGCGAGAGCATCTCGGTCACCGGCAGCGGGTAGCCCTGCGTGGCCACGTCGCGGCCCCGGGGGCTGGAGGTGGTCTTCTGGCCGGCCAGCGTGGTCGGCGCCATCTGGCCGCCGGTCATGCCGTAGATGCCGTTGTTGACGAACACGACCGTGAACCGCTCGCCGCGTGCCGCCGCGTGGACGATCTCCGCGGTGCCGATGGCCGCGAGGTCGCCGTCGCCCTGGTAGGTGAACACCACCTTGTCGGGGCGGAAGCGCTTCACGCCGGTGGCGACCGCCGCGGCGCGTCCGTGGGGCGACTCCACCGAGTCCAGCGCCAGGAAGTCGTAGGCGAACACGGAGCAGCCCACCGATCCGACGAGGATCGTCTTGGCGCCGAGGCCCATCTCCTCGAGCACCTCGGCGAGCAGCCGGTGGACGATGCCGTGGCCGCAGCCCGGGCAGTAGCTGGTGGGGTTCGAGAGCAGCAGCGGCCGGCGGTAGATCGTCCGCCCCTCCTGCTCGGTGACCGGCTCGGCGGCAGTCATCGCGCAGCCTCCTCGCTGCTGGCCAGCACGCGCCGCATGGTGTCCACCACGCCGTCCGGACTGGGGACCATGCCGCCCATCCGGCCGTGGTGGAACACGGGCGCCGCGCCCTCGAGGGCCAGCCGCACGTCCTCGACCATCTGGCCGGCGGACATCTCGACGGCCATGACGACCCGGGCGCCGGTGGCGGCCTCGCGCAGCGCCGCTGCCGGGAACGGCCACAGCGTGATCGGCCGGAACAGGCCCGCCCTGACCCCCTCGTCCCGCAGCCGCTCGACGGCGGTTCGGGCGACGCGCGCCGCCGTGCCGTAGGCGACCAGGAGCACGTCCGCGTCCTCCAGCCGCTCGCCGGCCCAGCGGATCTCGTTGGCTGCGATCTGCTGGTACACCTCGTGGAGCTCGATATCGTGCGCCTCGAGGTCCTCGGGCCGCAGGTGCAGCGACTTGAGGACCCGGGGCTCGCGGTGGTCAGCCCCGTCGAGGATCCAGTCGGGCTGGCGCTTGGCGAGGGTCTTGAAGGTCGGCGCGACGGGCTCCATCGCCTGGCCGAGGATGCCGTCCGCGAGGATCATCACCGGCGTCCGGTAGCGCTCGGCCAGGATGAACGCCTCCCGGACGAGGTCGATGGCCTCGCTGATGGACGACGGCCCCAGCACCGGCACCCGGTAGTCGCCGTGGCCGTGGCCCTTGGTCGCCTGCAGGTAGTCCCCCTGGGCAGCGCCGATGCTGCCCAGCCCGGGGCCGCCGCGCATGACGTTCACCAGCACCACCGGCAGCCGCGAGCCGGCCATGTAGGACATCCCCTCGGCCATGAGGCTGATGCCCGGGCTGGAGCTGCTGACGAGGACGCGCGCGCCGGCGGCAGACGCCCCGAGGGCCATGTTGATGGCCGCCAGCTCGCTCTCGGCCTGGACGAAGACGCGGCCCTCCTCGGGCATGCGCCGGGCCATCCACTCCAGCAGTTCCGCCTGCGGGGTGATCGGGTAGCCGAAGTAGGCGTCGCAACCGGCCGCGACCGCGGCCTCGGCGATGGCCTCGTTGCCCTTCATCAGCACGCGCTGGGGGGCGTCCTCCGCGTCGCCGCCGTGCGCGCGGGACGCGGCCGCGCTGTGGGGCCGGGCAGACGCCGGCCGATCGACAACGGTCATGGCCTCAGGCTCCGCGAGGACGGGCGAAGATGGAGAGGGCGGCGTCCGGGCACATCCGCGCGCACTTCGCGCAGCTGGTGCAGGCGTCCGCGTCCACCAGGACGACCGGGTGGTGGCCCATCGCGTTGACGTGGACCGGGTCCAGCACGAGGGCGTGCGGGGCGCAGACGTCGACGCACAGGCCACAGCCTTTGCACCGCTCGATCGCCACCAGGACGGGTCGGAAGGACGGGGATGTACCGCTCGGGGGACGGCGGAGTGGCGCGTCGACGAGCGGTGCGTGCATGGCCATCAGCGGCACCTCCGAACCGGAATATGTTCCCGACTTGGACTAGCAGACAGGGCCAAGGTGCACGTGCGGATGGGCCGTTCCGCACGACGTCCCGTCCCTGTCGGGGGAACCCCCGCGCCGGGCCGCTATGCTCGGCGCATGCCCAAGCTGACGCCCAAGATCATCCTCGAGGGCACCCGGCTGACCCGGAAGACCGAGCTCGCGTTCGCGCTCAACGAGCACCCGCGGATCGTGGGGCCGCGCCGCTCCCGCTACCACTCGCCGATCATCTCGGCCGAGTGGTGCGGGTTCACGCCCTTCCCCTGGGGCCGCGGGCCGATCAACTTCGAGCCCGGCGGCGAGGAGGAGGCGCGGGCCCTCGCGGTCTTCGACACCTGGGTCCGGCTGATCGAGCTCCAGCCCCACTACTCCTGGATCATCGACCGGTTCCACCTCTCGGCGCGCGCCTACCAGCTGACCGCGCACGGGCACGACCTGGACTTCCGCCAGCTCGAGGGGCGGCTGCGGGCGCTCGACGTGCACCTGGTGCTGTGCACGCGCCGCGAGGGGACCTGGGAGGCGGCGCGGGCCGAGCGGCTGCTCGTGTCGGGCAAGCCGTCCCAGTACGACGACCTGGACGTCTTCCGGCGCGAGCAGGAGCTCCTGCGCCGGCTGGCGGCCGAATCCAGTCTTCCGGTGCTCGAGCTCGACACCAGCGACGGCGACCTCGATTCGCTGTGCGGGCGGGTCGCCGACTGGATGGCGCTGACGGGCGGGCTGTGGCCCCGCGAGGGCGGGAGTCCCGGCGGCTGGGGCCCG
Source organism: Chloroflexota bacterium (assembly GCA_021787395.1). GTDB lineage: Bacteria > Chloroflexota > Limnocylindria > Limnocylindrales > CSP1-4 > CAIXZV01. The sequence goes on along the minus strand of JAJYLZ010000001.1, from coordinate 132,290 downwards.
CTGCGCGCCGTGCCGAGCGGCCCGGGCCCCTCGGCCCCCGCCGGCAGGCCATCGACCTGACCCGGCGGGGAGAGTCGGCACTTATGCGCATCTTCGAATATGTCGATGCTTGCGCCATGGACGAGATCACGACGCTGCAGGCAGAGGTGCTCAAGACCCTCGCCAACCCCCGGCGGCTGGAGATCCTCCATCGCCTGGTCGTCGGACCGTGCGAGGTGCGCCGCCTCGCCGAGGACCTGGGCGCGTCCCAGCCGAACATCTCCCAGCACCTGGCCGTCCTCCGCGCCGCCGGCATCGTCGACGCGGAGCGGGACGGCCGCGAGGTCCGCTACCGGCTCATCGATCCGGACGTGATGGTCGCGTGCGGGCTGATGCGGCAGGTTCTGCAGCGGCGCCTCACCCGGCTCGGCCGGCTGTCCACGATGGACGCCGCGAACGACGAGCTGGTCGAGCTCCAGTAGCCAGGAAGTAAGGGGATCGACCCGTGGACGACAGCCTGAACCTGGTGGTGTTCTCCGGCACTGACGACAAGCTGCAGGCCGTCGCGGTGCTCTCAGCCGGCGCCGCCGCGCTGGGCAGGAAGGTCAACCTGTTCCTCCAGTACTGGGCGCTGGACGCGTTCACCAAGGCCAAGATCGGCCGCGACCACGGGCTCGCCCCGGAGGCCGGCGACGAGGGACGGGCCGCCGTGGACGCGCTGGCGCGGGCGGGCCAGGCCAGCTGGGCCGAGACCCTCCGCCAGGCGAAGGAGCTGGGCGACGTGGACATCCAGGCCTGCTCGCTGTCGATGGACCTCCTCCATCTCGAGGAGGAGGACCTGGACCCACTCGTCGACGGGGTTGAGGGCGTCACCGCCTTCTACCTCAACGCGGGCGAGGGGCAGATCGTCTTCATCTAGGTAGCGTGCGCGGCGCGGTGCCGCACCACAGGGAGCACACACCATGGCCAACGCAACGGTGGACGCCCGGGGCCTGAACTGCCCGATGCCGATCGTCAAGACGGCGCAGGCGGTCAAGGGCCTCGCCTCGGGGCAGACCCTCGAGGTGCTCGCGACCGACCCCGGGTCCGTCAAGGACTTCGCGGCCTGGTCGAAGACAACCGGCAACGAGATCATCGAGCAGACGACGGATGGCGGCGTGTTCCGCTTCGTCATGCGCAAGAAGTAGGGGCTCACGATGACTGTCGCAGAGGCACCCGTTCTCGCCACCGAGCCCGAGCCCGCCGTCGAGCCCGAGCCCGAGGTCAAGCAGCGCGACTTCCTGATCATCGCCTACAGCGGCGACCTCGAGAAGGTGTGGGCGCAGATGATCCTGGCCTCCACCGCCGCCGCCATGGGCGTGAAGACCCGCATCTTCGTCACCTTCTGGGGCCTGCCCTCGTTCGTGAAGCCCGGCGTCCGGATCACGGGCGAGAACTGGATGCAGCGGATGATGTCCGCCATGAAGCGCCCGGGCATCGCGCACCGCAAGCTCTCGACCATGAACTTCCTGGGCATGGGGCCGTGGATGATGCGCAAGCTCGCGAAGCGCTACGGCGTCTCCAGCCCGGCCGAGCTGCTCGAGGTCGCCCAGATGCTGGGCGTCGAGGTCATGCCCTGCCAGATGACCATGGACATGTTCGGCTTCAAGCGCGAGGACATGATCGACGGCCTGGGCGAGCCCGTCGGCGCCGCCACCGTGATCGGCCTGCTCTCCGAGGGCAGCTCGGCCCTGTTCATCTAGCCCCGCAGCACTCCTTGGCGAGCCCGGCGCGGGCCGTCCCGCCCGCGCCCCCGCCCGCCGCGCCCGTGGAAAGGACTTCGAGATGTCTGCAGAACCCGCCCCTGTCACCACCACGATCGACGCCCGCGGGAGCTTCTGCCCCGGCCCCCTGATGGAGCTCATCCGGGGCATGAAGGAGGCCGAGGTCGGCGACGTCCTCGCCGTGCTGTCCACCGACAAGGGCAGCAAGAGCGACATCCCCAAGTGGGTCGGCAAGGCCGGCCATGCGCTGATCGGCGTGTTCGCCCGCGACGGCTACGACGAGATCGTCGTCGAGAAGACCCGGTAGGCCCGCCATGAAGCGCGTCCTGGTCCTCGGCGGCGGCGTCGGGGGCACGCTGGCGGCCAACCTCATCGCCCGCAAGCTCAAGCGGGAGATCGCGGCCGGGCAGGCCAAGGTGACGGTCGTGGACGCCACCGGCAGCCACGCCTACCAGCCGGGCTACATGTACATCGCGATGGGCCACGAGAAGCCCCAGAAGCTGGTCAGGCCCGAGAAGTCACTCCTCGACGGCAACGTCGAGCTCGTGATCGACGCCGTCACCGCCATCGACGCCCCGGGCCGCTCCGTCACCCTCGCCTCCGGGGCCACGATGACCTTCGACCAGCTGGTCATCGCGCTCGGCGCCCGGATCCTGCCCGGCGAGCTCCCCAACTTTGAGGCGGAGGCCCACCACTTCTACACCCCCGAGGCCGCGGCGAGGCTGCGCCAGGCCCTCGACGCGTTCCGCGGCGGACGGATCGTGATCGGCATCGCGGGCATCCCCTACAAGTGCCCCCCGGCGCCGCTCGAGGTGGCCTTCCTGGTCGACTCCGAGCTCCGCGAGCGGGGCCTGCGGGACAAGACCGAGCTCACCTTCCTGTCGCCCATCAACCGCGCCTTCACCATCGAGAGCGTGTCCGACATGGCGACGCCGATCTTCGAGGACAAGGGCATCCGCCTCGAGCTCCTCGCCGGCGTGAGCGAGATCGACGCCGAGCGCAAGGTGGTCGTCACCGACGCCTTCGAGGAGCACCCGTACGACCTGCTGATCTGCGTGCCGCCGCACAAGGGCCCCCAGGTGCTCATCGACAGCGGCCTGGCGCCGAAGTCGGGCTGGCTGCCCACGGACCGCGCCACGCTCCAGGTCAAGAAGGTTGCCAAGCCCACGCCCGGCACCCCCGACGAGGACATCCCGCGCTACCCGAACGTCTACGCGCTGGGCGACACGACCGACCTGCCGCTGTCCAAGGCCGGGTCGACGGCCCACTTCGAGGCCCCCGTGATCGCGGAGCGGGTCGCCGCCGGGATCCAGGGCCGCGAGCCGGAGGGCAGGGAGGCGAGCTACACCGGCAAGGTGATGTGCTTCTTCGAGGTGGGCGACGGCAAGGGCACGCTCCTCCAGTTCGACTACAACCACCCGCCCAGGCCGCCCAAGCCTAGCCAGCTGTGGCACATCGGCAAGATCATGTTCAACAAGACCTACTGGCGGACCGTCCCCCGCGGCCGCGTCTAGCGCCCTCCTCCCGCGCCCCGACGACCCCGGCCCGCTGAGGGCGCCGGGGTCGTCGGGTTCTCCGGGGGAGGCACCGTCGCCGCTGCCCGGCTCCCGCCCGCCGGCCACCTACAATCGTCGGGTGAACCGACTGGACCCCCCGCGCCGCCCGGGCACCCGATGAGCGGCCGCGTCTTCGCCCGCGCCTCCTCGCCCGAACCGCCCGTCGCGGCCTCGGCCCACGGCTCGACCATCGTCGACGCCGGGGGCCGCGAGTACCTCGACGCCGCCGGCGGGGCGATCGTCGTCGGCATCGGCCACGGCCGGCGCGAGGTGGCGGACGTCATGGCGGCGCAGGCGGCCCGGGTCGCCTACGCCCACGGGTCCGTGTTCACGAGCGAGCCGCTCGAGCGGTACGCCGCGGCGGTGGGCGAGCGCCTGCCGATGGACGAGCCGGCGATCTACCCGGTCAGCGGCGGCTCCGAGGCGATCGAGACGGCCCTCAAGATGGCCCGCGCGGCGCAGCTCGCCCGCGGCGAGGCGGACCGCACGGTGGTCTTCGCCCGCTGGAGCAGCTACCACGGCAACACGCTCGGCGCCCTCGACCTTTCGGGGCGCAGGCCGCTGCGGCGGCCCTACGAGCCGTGGCTGGGCCGGTTCCGGCACGTGTCCGCGGCGTACCCGTACCGGGCCGGCGAGCCGGGCGCGAACGCCCTGGGCAGCGCGGAGGCGCTGGCCGAGGAGCTCGACGCCGCCATCGTCGAGGCCGGGCCGCGGAACGTGGCCGCGTTCGTGGCGGAGCCCATCGTCGGCGCCTCGCTGGGCGCCGTGGAGCCGCCCGAGGGCTACTGGCCCGCGATCGCGCAGGTCTGCCGACGGCATGGGGTGCTGCTGATCGCCGACGAGGTGATGACGGGGTTCGGGCGCACCGGCGCCTGGTTCGGCGTGGACCACTGGGGCGTGCGCCCCGACATCCTGGTCGCCGCCAAGGGCGCCACGAGCGGCTACTGGCCGTTCGGCTTCGCCGCGGCCTCGGGTGAGGTGCACGCCACGATCCGCTCGGGGGGCGGCTTCACCCACGGGTTCACCTACTCGCACCAGCCCACGGCTGCCGCGGTGGCGGGCGAGGTGCTGCGCATCCTGGAGGCGGAATCGCTGGTGGGCGCCTCCCTCGTCAAGGGGGCCCAGCTCCAGGCCCTGCTCCACGACCGCCTTGACGACCACCCCGCCGTGGGCGACATCCGCGGCCGCGGGCTGATGGTGGGCGTGGAGCTGGTCCGCGACCGGGCCACTAGGGCGCCCTACCCGCGCCCGGCGAGGCTGGTCGAGACGGTCCTCCGGATCGCCCGCGAGCACGGTCTCCTGCTCTACTCGGGCACCGGCAACGCGAACGGCACCGACGGCGACATCGTGCTGCTGGGGCCGCCGTTCGTGATTACGGGGGACGAGCTGGCCCGCGTGGCGGACGGCCTGCGCGAGGCCCTGGACGCGGCGGTCGCCGAGCTGTCCTAGCGTCCCGCTACCAGGTTCGCCGCCGGCTGGATGAGCGGACCAGCACGACGACGCCCAGGACCACCAGCAGCAGCGGCCAGATGAGGTCGCTGATGCCCGGGATGGCGAGCGTCGGGCCGCCGACGGCCACCAAGAGCACGCCCAGGACCGCCTGCCAGCCCCAGCCCGCCCGGCTCGCCGCGCGGACGAGCGCGATGAACAGGAAGGCGACGCCCAGGCACAGCGTGCCGAGGCCCGGGCCGCTCGCGACCCCGGCCGCCTCGAGCAGGCCCGGGGCCGCCAGCGCCGTGATGATCGAGCCCAGGTAGAGCGAGCCCGTGCCGCGGTTGACGGCCCACGACACCAGGAACGCCACCCCCAGGGCGAGGAACAGGATCGAGCCGGCTGCCTTGAAGTCCGGCAGCGCCTGCTGGAGCAGCAGCAGGCCGCCGAAGACCACCAGGAAGATGCCGAACCACGGCACCCGGCCGCGGCCGCGCGGGCCGCCGATGTCGGTCCACTCCCAGCTGTAGCTGCGGGTGCCGCCGTCGATCACATCGCCCCGCAGGGGCTCACCGTGCTGCTGGCCCATCAGGCGCTCCTTCTCGTCGTGGGACGAGCGTAGCGGTCGGCGCGCGGCGGTGCACGGGGGCTACGATCGGCGCATGCCGCACGTCATGACCGTCCTCGGCCCCGTGGACCCGTCGGTCCTCGGGTTCACGCTCCCCCACGAGCACACGCAGATCGCCCTGTGGCAGATCCCCGGGCGGTACGACTACTGGGAGCTCACCCGCGACGAGCCCGTGATCCTCGAGGAGCTGCGCCTGTTCCGCGAGGCGGGAGGGTCCACCCTGGCGGACCTCACCCTGCCGGGGGTCGGGCGCGACCCGTCGTGGCTCGCCGCCATCGCCCGGGCGTCGGGGCTGAACATCGTGATGGGCGGCGGCTGGTACCGCAGTCCGTACTACCCGCCCGAGGCCCGGATCGACCGCCGGATGACCGACGAGCTGGCCGAGGAGCTGGTGGTGGAGGCGACGGCCGGGGTGGAGGAGACGGGCGTCAGGATCGGCATCCTGGGCGAGATCGGCAGCGACAAGCCCTGGGTCAACCCCGCCGAGGAGCGTGTCTTCCGGGCCGTGGCCCGGGCGTCGCGGCGGACGGGCCTGGCGATCTCCACCCACGCCGCCCAGTCGCCGGTCGGGACGATCCAGCTGGACATCCTCGAGGAGGAGGGCGCGGACCCGGGGCGGATCGTCATCGGCCACTCGGATTCGTACCCGCGGCTCGACCACTACCTCGGGCTGCTCGAGCGGGGCGCCTCGATCGAGTTCGACTTCCTGGGCATGGCCTTCGAGCCCACCGAGAAGCACGGCGAGGCGCGCGTGGTGGACCTGCTGCTGGACCTGCTGTCGCGCGGCTACGGCGACCGCATCCTGCTCAGCCAGGACGTGTGCCACAACAGCCAGCTTCGCCGCTACGAGGGCAACGGCTACACGTACCTCCAGACGACGTTCCTGCCCCGGCTGCGCGACCGGGGCGTCAGCGACGCGGAGATCGACGCGCTCACCGTCGCGAACCCGCGGCGGGTGCTGACGATCGGCTAGATCCCATAGGTTCTTGTCAAGCCTCGCGCCCCCAGCTGGGGTCGAAGTCCTGTCCACTGCGCCAGACTCCCCAGACGATGCTGAGCGCCTTGCGCATGCAGTGACCGAGCGCGTTCATCGAGCTCTTGCCGGCCGCTCGCTTTCGGGCGTAGTGGGCGGCGATGACCGGGTTGTGCTGGAGGCCGACGACGGCCATCCGGTACGCGGCCGAGCGCAGGTAGCTGTTGCCGGTCTTGCTCATGTGCCAGGAGGTCTCGGGATTCGCGCCCTTGCGCCCTGAGCTTCGTTCGGCCGGATGGACGCCGGCGAAGGCGAGGAGCTCGTCGAAGTCGTCGAAGCGGGCGATGTCGCCGATCTCGGCGATGAGGGTGGCGGTGATGGCGGGCCCGACGCCTGGGATCGTCTGGAGCCGCCGGGCGAGCTCGCCGTCGAGCAGACCTGCGACCCGCTGTTCGGCGGCCTCGATCTGGCGCTCGAGCAGATCGAACTGGTCGAGCAGGAGCCCGACCTCGAAGCTCGCCTCCGCGTCGAGCTCGGGCACGGCGATCGAGTCTGCCGCGAGCTGCCTGAGCCGCTCGGCCCTGGCGTGTCCGAGCCGCCGACGACCCGGTCCCGCGTTCGCGTTGGCGAGCGTGGCGGTTCGCCGGCGGGTCGCAGCCGCGGCAGTCGGGGCGATCCGGAGGACGGCCCTCGCGGTCCGGCACGTGGGGTCCTCGAAGACCTCGCGCAGCTCCGGGAAGCCCAGCTCGATGCGCCGGTACAGCCGCTGGCACACCTTCGCCTGCTCGGCCACCAGCGTCATCGCGAACCTCGCCGCCTGGCGCACCTCCACGCCGGCGAGCGGGTCGCGAGCCGCTGGTGTGTCGCGCATGGCCATCTCGGCGAGGCTCCGGGCGTCGGCCGGGTCGGACTTGGTGCGCACGAGCCGGCTCTTGGCAAAGTAGCGGGCCGCGAGGGGATTGACCACCGCCACGGGCACGCCCGAGCGCCGGAGGTGCGCCGCGAGCGGCATCCAGTAGTGGCCCGAGGACTCCATCACGACGAGCGAGACGGGCTCCTGCTCGGCCGCGAGCCAGGCGTCGAGCGAGCGGAAGCCCTCCCGGCTCTGGCTCAACCGGAGGATCCTGCGGTCCGCGCTCGCCTGCCCATCCCGACAACGCGCGGCGACGTGGCCGTGCCCGCCGATGTCGATCCCGACGGTCGCCAAGTGGTCCTCCTCGACCGGCGGGGTCCCCGCGTCTCCGCCCCACGTCTCCTGACGAAATCCATCACCGGTCAGCGCCGCCGGATCCCGATCACCGTTGTGAGCCAGAGGGCGAGGGCCGGCATCTAGCCGCAACGGTCATCTGCCGGATAGGGCTGAACCGGTCTCCCCGCGAAGGTCCGTCTGATGATCGGGCCTTCGACAAGGAGTTATGTCAGGGCGCGTCGCGGCTCGCCCCGGCCGGCGGGCGTCGGCCCGGACACGGCGAAGCCCCGGCGCAGGGCCGGGGCTTCGGGCAGCCGTTGGGCTCCGGGCAGCGGTCGGGGCGAGGGCGCCTCAGGCCAGCTTCGCCTCCACGGACAGGGCGACGTTGCCCTTGAGCGCCTGCGAGACCGGGCAGTTGTTCTTGGCGTCCTCGGCCAGCTCGGCGAACTTGGCCTGGTCGATCCCCGGGACCTCGCCGCGGACCGTGATGTCGGACCGGGCGATGCCCCAGCCGGCGTCGGTCTTGTCGAACGTGATCGTGGCCTTCACCGACAGCTTGGCGGCCGGCGTGCCGTTCTTGGCGAGGCGGGACGAGAAGGCCATCGAGAAGCACGAGGCGTGGGCGGCGGCGATCAGCTCCTCGGGGCTGGTGCGGCCGTTGTGGTCCTCGGTCCGCGAGGCCCACGTGACGGGCTGGCGGCTGAACGCGCCCGAGGACACGTAGTCGATGCTGCCGGCGCCCTCGAGCAGGCTGCCGGACCAGGTGACGTCGGCGGAGCGGGTGATCGCCATTGCATTCCTCCTTGGGCGGGTCGGCGGGACGCGCGACTGGCTGTGCGGGCCACTAGCGTGCCACGGGTCGGCGCAGCATGCGGCTGGGCCGGCCGCGGCGCGCCTCAGGCCTCGGCGGGCTCGGCGGACGGGCCGGCCGATGGGCCGTCCTCCGCGCCGGGCCGCCTGAACCGCGAGCGGAGCCCGTCCACGAGGGAGTACACGACGGGCACCACGAGCAGGGTCAGGAAGGTCGAGCTGAACAGGCCGCCGATGACGACCGTGCCGAGCTCCGCGGCGATGATCGATCCCTGGTTGAAGCCCGCCGCGAGCGGGATCAGCGCCAGGATCGTCGCGATGGCCGTCATCAGGATCGGCCGGACGCGGGTGCGCCCGCCCTCGATGAGCGCGTCATGGGTGGACAGGCCCTGGGCGCGCAGCCGCTCGACCAGGTCGAGGAGCACGATCGCGTTGGTGACCACGATCCCGATCAGCATCAGGAAGCCGATCAGGGCGCTGACGCCGAGCGGCCGGCCGGTGAGCAGCAGGGCCGGGAAGGCGCCGATCGTCGCGAGCGGCAGGCTGAACAGGATGATGAACGGTGTGACGAGCGAGTTGAACGCCAGCACCATCGCCAGGTAGACGACCAGGACGGCGACGCCCATCGACACGTACAGCCCCGAGAACGCATCGGCCTGCTGCTGGGTGACGCCCGCGAGCTTGACCGACACGCCCCCCGGGATGGTCCCGGCGGCGACCAGCCGGTCGATCTGCGCCTGGACGTCCTGGCTCACCTTGCCCGTGTCCACGCTTGTGATCTCGGCGGAGATGGTGGCGGCGGGCGACTGGTCGACGCGGGTGATGGTGCCCTGGGCGTTGACCTGCTCCACCGTGGCGATCTGGCCCAGCGGCAGCCGGGTCGTCGTCCCCACGGGGATCGCCTTGAGCTGGTCCACCGAGGTGACGGCCTTGGGGTCGACCTGGACGACGACCGGGGTGGCGGTCGTCTGGCCGGCGAGCGTGACGGAGGTCGCCGTGCTCGGCACCAGCATCGCCCGCACGGCCTGCGCCACTTGGGCGGTCGTCATGCCCACCAGGATCGCCTTGTTGGGGTCGGGGGTGACCTCGATCTCGGGAGTGCCCTTGGACAGGTCGCTCTTGAGGTTGAGCAGATCGCGGTTGCCGGCGAGCGCCGCCATGACCGCGTCGTTGGCCGCGGCTACCTTGGCCGGGTCCTCGCCCGAGACGACCACGGTGAGGTTGTTGGACGTGAAGCCGGCCGACTGCGCCACGGCCACGTCCCAGCCGCCGGTCTTCACCGGCGCCAGCTCGTCCGAGAGCTTCTGGCTGTACACGTTGAGATCCACCGAGGGGTCGAGCCGGATCGTCAGCCGCGCCGAGTTGGCGGGCAGCCCGCTCTGCGCCGCAACCACGGTCTGGAACCCGGTGTCCGACTCGCCCGGGATCGAGGTGGCCACGTGCTGGACCATCGGGTCCCCGCGCAGGATCTGCTCGGCCTGCGAGGCGCGGTCGAGCACGGCCTGGCTGCTGGTGCCCGACGGCGGGGCGACCGTCGCCTGGAGGATCTTCTCGCCGCCCGCGTTGATGAACGCGGTGGGCAGCATCGGCGCGATGACGCCGGTCATGAGGAACAGCAGGACCGCGACGCCCACCACGCCGAGCTTGGTCCAGCGGTTCCGCAGCGCCGTCGTGATGGTCGGCGTGTAGAGCCGGATCCAGAGCGAGTTCTTCGGCTCGCCGTCCTCGTCCACGTTGGCCGGGACCTTGCGGATCAGCAGGAACGCGAGCACCGGCACGACCGTCAGCGCGCACAACAGCGACGCGACGAGCGCGAACGTGACGGTGAGCGCGAACGGCAGGAAGAACTGCGACACGATGCCGCCGACGAAGCCGAGCGGCAGGAACACCCCGACCGTGGTCACGGTGGCCGCGGTGATGGCCCCGGCCACCTCGCGGGGCCCGTTGATGGACGCCGTCAGGCGGCTCTCGCCCTTCGACCGGTGGCGGTAGATGTTCTCCAGGACGACGATCGCGTCGTCCACGACCCGGCCGACGGCCACCGCCAGGCCGCCCAGGGTCATGATGTTCAGCGTGATCCCGGCCACCTCCATGATCACGAGGGCCGTGAGCAGCGAGAGCGGGATGCTGACCGCCGCCACGACGGTCGAGCGCAGGCTGAACAGGAACAGGAAGATCGTCAGGACGGCGAAGATCGCGCCGGTGAGGCCCTCGTGGAGCAGGCCGTCGGTGGACTGCTTGATGAACGTGGACAGGTCGTTCACGACCGTGACCTGGATCTGGTCCGCGTGCTTGGCGCCCAGCTCGTTGAGCTTGGCGGTGACTTCGTCGGCGACGGTCACCGTGTTGGCGGTGGACGTCTTGCTGACCGAGATCGACAGCGCGGGGCTGCCGTCGAAGCGGGCGTAGCCGGTGGTGGGCACGCCCGTCAGCGCGACGTCGGCGACGTCCGCGATGGTGATGGGCGTGGGCGCCGCTGTGGGCGCCGAGGCGGCGGGAGCCGATGCGCCCGGAGCTGCCGACGCTGCGGGCGCCGAGGCGGCGGGGGATCCGGGCGCGGATGACGCGGCGGGGGCGGACGACGTGGGCGAGCCGCTTGGGGCCGACTGGCCACTCGCGCCGCCCTGGCCGCTCGCGCCGCCCTGGCCGCCGGCGCTGCCGGCCCCGGCCGGCAGTTTGACGCCCACGACCAGCTGCTTGATCTGGTCCACGCTCGTGAGCGCGCCGATCGTCGACACCGGGATCCGGAGCCCGCCGCCCGTGATCTGGCCGGACGGGACGGTCAGGTTGTTCGCGGTCAGGACCCCGGTGACCTGCGCGGCCGTCACGCCGTCCGCGGCCATCTTGGCCGGGTCCAGCGTGACCACCACCTGCTGCTCCTCGCCGCCCGCCACGTCCACCGACGCGACGCCCTCGAGGCCGAGCAGTGCAGGCTGGATCTCCTTGCTCACGATCGCCCCGGCGTCGCTGAGCGAGGTGCCGTTCTTGGCGGCCACCGCGGCGATGATCACCGGCGACGCGTTGATGTCGAGCGCGCTCACCTGGGGCGCCACGCCCGACGGCAGCTTGGCCTGCTGCAGGTTCGACTCGATCGCCGCCTGGGTCGCCTTGACGTCCGTGCCGTAGGAGAACTGCGCGATCACGAGCGAGATCGAGTTGGCCGACGAGGACGACAGGCTGTCGAGGCGCGGCACGCCGCCGATCGCCCGCTCGATCGGCTTGGTCACCGACTCCGCCACGTCGCTGGCGCCAGCCCCCGGATAGGGGGCGATGACCGTGATCACCGGCAGCTGGATGTCGGGCAGGAGCTCCTGCTGGAGGCTGCCCCAGGCGGAGATGCCGGCGATGAACAGGGCGGCGGCCAGCAGGAGCGTGACGCTCCGCTTGCCGACCGCGAACTCGGACAGGCGGCTCATGCGGGGTCCTTTCGAGCGGGCGACGGAACGCCCGGGGCGGGGGTCGCGGCGGTGTCGGAGCGGGCGGCGAGCAGGTCGCCCGCCCGGGCGAGCGCGGCGAGCGTCGCGCGGGCGCCCTCGAGCTCGTGGTCGTCGAGCAGGTCCAGCAGCTCGCGCATCTGGCGTGCGTTCAGCTCCCGGAAGCGGTCGATGAAGTCGGTGCCGGCGGTCGTCAGCCCGACCACGACCTGGCGTCGGTCGGACGGGTCGTCGTGGCGGGAGGCGAGGCCCGCCTCGACCACCCGGTCCACGAGACCGCTCACCGTGGACAGCGAGACGCCGAGCCGGCCCACCAGCTCCGACATGTGGAGGTCGCCGGCGGCGCCCAGGAGGTAGAGCAGCTTCGCCTGCGGCATGGTGACGGCGATCTCGAGGAACTCCGGCGCGTGGCTGCCGGCCATGCGGTGCATGAGCTCCTCGTAGCGGGCGATGATCTCCTCGGTGGCGGCGGCGCGGTCGTTCGGGTGAATGGCTGGGATCCTTCGGCTGCATCCAATGCTTCGCTGACACCGAAGCATTCGCGCCTGAGGGTATCCCGGATGGGCGGGGACCGCGGACGGCCCTCTACGATGCGTCCGTGAGCCACCAGCCCCGCCACGTCTCCGCGCGCGCCGCGCGCCGCTACCTGGCGCACCACCACCTGCTGGCGCCCCCTCGCGGGCTGCCCGCCGAGCCGGCATCGGTGCTGCGCGTGATCGACCGCGTCGGCTCGCTCCAGTTCGACCCGCTCGAGGTGGCCGGCCGCAACCACGACCTCGTCCTGCTGGCGCGCATCGCCGGCTATCGGCGCGCCTGGACGGACGACCTGCTGTACCGCGAGCGCGTGCTCTACGAGACGTACAACAAGATGCTCTCGCTGGTCCCCACCGCCGACCTGCCCTACTACCGGATCGCCTGGGACCGCATCCGAGTCGAGCACGAGCGCGGCCCGTTCGACGAGCACGCGCCGCTGGTGGAGGAGCTCCTGGGCCGGATCCGGGACGGAGGGCCGCTGAGCTCCACGGACCTCGAGCCGCGGGCGGCCATCGACTGGTACTGGCGGCCGACCAACCAGGTCCGGGCGCTGCTGGAGGCGCTGGCCGAGGCGGGCATCATCGCCATCGCGCGGCGCGAGGGGAACCGCCGGGTCTACGACCTCACGGAGCGCCTGTTCCCGCCCGGCCTGCTCGCCGAGCGGCCGCCCGAGGCGGCGCAGCGCCTCCACAAGCTGCGCTCGCGCTACCAGGCGAACGGCCTGCTCGGCGCGACGGGCGAGGCCGCGCTGTGGGCGGGCGTCGCGCACAGCACCCCGCACCGCCACGAACTGCGGGCCGAGCTCGAGGACCGGGGCGACCTCGTCGCGGTCGGCGTGGAGGGGCTGCGCGGCCACCGCTACATCCCGGCCACGTCCCTCCCCTTGCTCGACGCCGCCGAGGCCGAGCTGGCGGCAGAGGGCGAGCCGGCCCACCCGTGGTCGGTCGGCCGACCGGGCGGCATGGCGCCGGGCGTCGCGCTCCTGGCTCCGCTCGACCCGCTCGCCTGGGACCGGGACCTCCTGCTCCGGCTGTACGGGTTCGACTACCGCTGGGAGGTGTACGTCCCAGTGCACAAGCGCCGCTGGGGCTACTACGTGCTCCCGCTCCTGTACGGCGACCGGATCGTCGGGCGGATCGAGCCCCGCATCGACCGCAGGGCCAAGGCGCTCCGGGTCCTCGACCTGTGGTGGGAGGCCGGCTTCGACCCGCTCGACGAGGCGCACGCCGGCTTCCTCGACGCCCTGGCCGAGGCGCTCGGCGCCCACGCCGCGTTCGCTGACGCCAGTCGGGTGGTCCTGCCGCGGACCGCCCGGCACCGCGACCTCGTCGCCGCCCTGCGGCCCAGGCTGGCCCCGTCGGCCCGGGCGCGGCTCAGCGGAGGGCGGCGTCAGCGGCCGCGTACGCCGCCTCGAACTCCTCCTGCGTGATCGGCTCGGCGCCGGCGAACGTCTCGGCGAACGACCCCGAGCCCGGCGGCACCGGATAGTCGGTGATCGGGTAGTCGCCGGGCCGCGTGATGAGGGTCGGCCGGCCGTCGCGGTCCAGGGCGACCTCCCGCGGGACCTCGCCGCTCGGCAGGACCTCGTACAGGTAGGTGCGGGCCGTGCCGGGCTCGCCCGGCAGGTCGTCGTAGACGTGGCGCAGGTACACGCAGGGATCGGTCACGCTGCGACTTTGGCCGATGCGGGTGCGGCGGTCAAATCGGGCCGGGCGCGCTACCGTAGCCAGCCGACCACCGCTGCCGTCCAGCATGGGACCCCTCCTGTGACCCGAACCGCGCTGTCGCCGACCGCCCCCGCGCCGTGGTGGCGGACGGCCGTCATCTACCAGGTCTACATCCGCAGCTTCGCCGACGGCGACGGCGACGGCGTGGGCGACGTGGCCGGCATCCGCTCCCGCCTGCCGTACCTGCGGAGCCTGGGGGTCGACGCCATCTGGATCACGCCCTGGTATCCGTCGCCGATGCGCGACGGCGGCTACGACGTGGCCGACTACACGGGGGTGGACCCGCTGTTCGGGTCGGTCGAGGAGGCCGGGGCGCTGTTCGCGGAGGCCCACGCGGCCGGCCTGCGCGTCCTGCTCGACCTCGTCCCCAACCACACCTCGTCGGAGCACCCCTGGTTCCGCGAGGCCCTGGCGGCCGGCCCGGGATCCGCGGCCCGCGGCCGCTACGTGTTCCGGCCGGGCCGGGGAGCCGACGGATCCCAGCCGCCGAACGCGTGGACGAGCATCTTCGGCGGGCCGGCCTGGACCCGGGTCGTCGAGCCCGACGGCCGGCCGGGCGAGTGGTACCTGCACCTGTTCGACCCCGCCCAGCCCGACCTGGAGTGGGGCTCGCCCGAGGTCCGCCGCGCGTTCGAGGACGTGCTGCGGACGTGGTTCGGCCGGGGCGCCGACGGCTTCCGGATCGACGTCGCCTCGGGCCTGTTCAAGGACTACTCGACGCCCGCGATGCCGCCGCCGCCCGACCCCGCGTCCGGGCGCTACGTCGCGCCCGACCACCCGACCCTCGACCAGCGCGGCCTGCACGCGCTGTACCGCACGTGGCGCGCCATCGCGGACGCGGCCGAGCCGCCGCGGGTGCTGTTCGGCGAGGTGCACGTGGCGGACGCCGGCCGGCTGGCCCGCTACCTCCGCCCCGACGAGCTCCACGGGGCGTTCAACTTCCCCTTCCTGCGCTCGCCCTGGCAGGCGGACCGGCTGCGGCGCGTCATCGACGAGACGTTCGAGGCGCTGGCGCCCGTCGGCGCGACACCGAGCTGGGTGCTGAACTGCCACGACGAGACGCGGACGGTGACCCGCTACGGCCGCCCCTCCACGGGCATCCGGGACCGGGCGATCGACGACGGGCAGCCCTGCGACGTGGACCTCGGCCGGCGCCGGGCCCGGGCGGCGGTGCTCCTGCTGCTGGCCCTGCCGGGCGTCGCGAACCTGTACCAGGGGGAGGAGCTCGGGCTGCCGGAGGTCGAGGACCTGCCCGACGACGTGCTGGCCGACCCGGTCTGGGAGCGCTCCGGCCACACGCTCCGGGGCCGGGACGGCTGCCGCGTGCCGCTGCCCTGGTCGGGCGAGGCGGAGCCGTTCGGCTTCGGGCCTCGGGGGACCAGGCCGTGGCTGCCCCAGCCGCGGGCCTGGGCGTCGCTGTCGGTCGAGGCCCAGGGGGCCGACGCCGGGTCGACCCTGGCCCTCTACCGGACGGCGCTGGCCCTCCGCCGCTCGCATCCCGGCCTGGCCGGGCCGGCGTTCCGGTGGGTGGGGGGCGAGCGCGACGACGTGCTCGAGTTCGAGCGCGAGTCCGGGCTCCGCTGCGCCGTCAACTTCGGACCCGACCCGTTCCCGCTCCCGGCCGGCGCCGCGGTCCTCGTCCGCAGCGACGGGACGGGCGCGGACGGCCCCCTGCCCCCAGACGCGGCCGCCTGGTACCTGGCTCGTTGACGTATCGGCCGCTAATTCCGATAATTCTGCTCGGGATTGACTTGCGGGCCGCGTCCCCATCGGGCCCGGGGCGCTCCCCGCGCCAACCAGCCGCACCCTGCACAATCGCCCGCAGCGGCGCCCGCCGCACGAACCGGAGCAGCCATGAGCTCAACCCGCGACCTGGTCCGCGATGAACGCGACCAGTACGCCTTCCACGACGACATCGTCTACCTCGCCGAGACCAAGCGCGGGCTGACCCGCGAGACGGTCGAGGAGATCAGCCGCTTCAAGGACGAGCCGGAGTGGATGCTCCAGTTCCGCCTGCGCGCCTACGACCACTTCGTCAAGCGCAAGATGCCGACCTGGGGCGGGCGCCTGGCGGACATCGACTTCGACAAGATCGTCTACTACCGCAAGCCGTCCGAGCGCGAGGAGAAGTCCTGGGACGACGTCCCGGAGCAGATCAAGCAGACGTTCGAGAAGCTGGGCATCCCGGAGGCCGAGCGCAAGTTCCTGGCCGGCGTCGGCGCCCAGTACGACTCCGAGGTCGTGTACCACTCGGTGCGCGAGGAGCTGGCCAAGATCGGCGTCGTGTTCATGGGCACCGACCAGGCGCTCAAGGAGTACCCGGACATCTTCCGGGCGCACTTCGGCACGGTGGTCCCGCCCGAGGACAACAAGTTCGCCGCGCTCAACAGCGCGGTGTGGTCCGGCGGCAGCTTCGTGTACGTGCCCAAGGGCGTCGAGGTGCCGCTGCCGCTCCAGGCCTACTTCCGGATCAACGGCGAGAACACCGGCCAGTTCGAGCGGACGCTGATCGTGGTGGACGAGGGCGCCAAGGTCCACTACATCGAGGGCTGCACGGCGCCGATCTACGCCACCGATTCGCTCCACGCGGCGGTGGTCGAGGTGGTGGCGCTGCCGGGCAGCAAGGTGCGCTACACGACGATCCAGAACTGGTCGAACGACGTCTACAACCTGGTGACCAAGCGCGCCCACGCGCACGAGCGGGCGACCGTGGAGTGGGTGGACGCGAACACCGGCTCGCGGCTCACGATGAAGTACCCCGCGATCTACCTGCGCGGCGAGGGCGCCACCGCCGAGGTGATCTCGGTCGCCGTCGCCGGCAAGGGCCAGCACCAGGACACCGGCGCCAAGGCGATCCACCTGGCCCCCAACACGACCTCGCGCATCGTCTCGAAGTCGGTGTCCAAGGACGGCGGCCGGGCCACCTACCGCGGCCAGCTCAAGGTGTCCCCGGGCGCCACCGGCGTGACCGCGTCGGTCCGCTGCGACGCCCTGATGCTGGACGACCTGTCGCGCTCGGACACGTACCCGTACATCGACATCGGGGAGGACGACACCACGATGACCCACGAGGCCACCGTGGGCAAGGTCTCCGCCGAGCAGGTGTTCTACCTCATGAGCCGCGGCCTGACCGAGAACGAGGCGACCAACCTCATCGTGCAGGGCTTCCTGGAGGTGTTCACCAAGGAGCTGCCGATGGAGTACGCGATCGAGTTCAACCGCCTCGTGAAGCTGGAGATGGAGGGATCGCTCGGATGACGGAGGCGCCCGACACGTCAACGCAGGCGCGCCCGGCGCGCGCCGCTCGTCGCGCCCCCGACGATCTACCGTTCAGCTTCGTCGACGCCGCGCTCGTCGCGGCCATCGGCGCTGCCCGCGGCGAGCCCGACTGGCTGCGCGAGGACCGCGCCGCGGCGCTGGCCCGCTTCGACGCGCTGCAGGTGGAGGCGAACCGCCTGTACACGCCGTACGTTGACCTGCGCGCCGCCTCGCTCGACGCGGCGTCCCCGTACAACTCCGCCGCCGACGCCGCCGCCGTGCCGGCCGAGGGCGCGCACGGCGCCGACGACGCCACCGCCGGCCTGCTCGAGCTGGTCGAGGACGGGACCGGCGCCGCCACCATCGACGCCGCGGCTGCACAGGCGGGGGTCCGCCTGATGACGCTGGGCGAGCTGGTGCGCCGCGACCCCGACCTCGCCCGGGCGCTGCTGGCCGAGGATGCCGTGCTCCCGGGCGAGGAGAAGCTGGCCTGGCTGGGCCGGGCCGCCTGGTCCCAGGGCGTCGTGCTCCACGTGCCCGCCGGCGTCCGCGTGGAGCGGCCGGTGGTCCTGCGCTGGGCCGTGGGCGCGCCGCGGACCCTGGTCGGCCGCACGCTCATCGTGCTCGAGGACGGCGCCGAGGCGTCGGTCGTCGAGGAACTCGTCGCCTCGAGCGGGGCCCTGCCCGGCGCCCAGGCGCTGCTCTCGCTGACCACGGAGATCCGCCTCGGGGCCCACAGCCGCCTGGCCCTGGCCAGCCTCCAGGAGACCGGGCCCGACCAGGTGGTCTTCCAGCAGCGCACCGCGCGCCTGGGGGAGGGCGCCGACCTCCGGTGGGCGCTCGCCCAGCTGGGCGGGCGGCTCGTCCGCTCGCGGGTGGACAACGTGCTGGCCGGCGACCGCAGCGTGGTCGAGCAGGTGGAGATCGTGTTCGGCGCGGGCGACCAGCTGCACGACCTCACCTCCTACACGCACCACGTCGGCCGCGACACCACCGGCGAGCTGCTGTCCAAGGGGGCGCTGCTCGACCGGGCGCGCAGCTACATGAAGGGCCTGATCACGATCGACAAGACCGCAGTCGGCACGGACAGCTTCCTGGGCGAGTTCGGGATGAACCTGTCCAAGACCGCGCGGGCGGTCGCGATCCCGTCACTGGAGATCGACCAGCCCGACTGCCGCCGCGCCGCGCACAGCTCCTCGGTGGGCCCGATCGACGAGGCCCAGCTGTTCTACCTGGAGAGCCGCGGCATCGACCCCGTGGAGGCGCGCAAGTTCATCGTGCTCGGGTTCCTCGAGCCCGTGGTCGCGCGCGTCCCGCTCGAGGACGCGCAGGACCGCCTGCGCGAGGCCCTCGAGGCGAAGTGGGCGGCGGGCTTCGGCCCGGCCGGCAGCGCCTCGGCCGCGTGACGCGGCGGATCGACCTCCTCGCCGCCGACGCGGTGGCGGAGGGCGAGATGCAGATGGTCTGGGTGGACGGCGGGGCGAGCCCGGTGCTCGTCGTCCGCTCGGGCGGGGTCCTCCACGCGCTCCAGGGCACCTGCTCGCACGAGTATTTCGAGCTCGACCGAGGGTTCCTCACCCGGGGCACGCTGACCTGCCCGCTGCACCTGTCGCGGTTCGACCTGGGCGACGGCACGGCGCTCGACCCGCCGGCCGACCTGCCGCTCGCCGTCTACCCCGTCGTGGAGGAGGGCGGGCGGGTGCTGATCGAGGTGCCGGACGGGCCGCTTGCGGTGAACGAGGACTAGGCAGACTGGGCGTCGGGGCTCGGGCGGCGGTCGGAGCGACGGGCGCGTGGCGGCGGCTCAGTCGATGAGCGTGCCGCCGTTGATGTCGAGGACCTCGCCCGTGATGTACCCCGCCTCGCCGGAGACCAGGAACGCCACGGCGGCGGCCACCTCCTCGGCGGTCCCCAACCGGCCCACCGGTACACGCCGGGCCACCTCGCGGGTGGCGCCCAGCAGCTGGGTGTCGATCAGCGCCGGCGCGACGATGTTGGCGGTGATCCCGTCGCGGGCGTACTCGGCGGCGATCGACTTCACCAGGATCATCAGGCCGGCCTTCGAGGCCGCGTAGGCGGCCGACCTGGCCCCGCCCGACTTGCCGGCCGCGGCGCCCAGGCCCACGACCCGTCCGTAGCCGAGCGCCTGCATGCCCGGCAGCGCCCGGCGGGCCACCAGGAACCCGCCCGTGAGGTTGATCGCCAGCGTCCGCTCCCAGAGCTCGGTGGAGGTCTCCTCGAGCGGGACGAGCGGCAGGATGCCGGCGTTGAGCACCAGGATCGTGGCCCGGCCGAGCTTCGCCTCGAGCTCGTCGAAGGCGGCGTTCACGGAGGCCTCGTCGGAGACGTCGGCCTCGATCCCCAGGATGCCCGGCTCGTCTGGCGGGGTGAGGTCGAGGGTCGCGACGCGGGCTCCGTTCTCCACCAGCAGCCGGCAGATCGCGAGTCCGATGCCGCGCCCGCCGCCGGTCACGACCGCGACCCGGTCCTCAAGCCCCTCAACCCTGACCATGGGCGATGGCCTCCGCACACGATCCGCGTGGCCGGCCGGCGCCGGACGACGGGTCCTTACCATAGCCCACGGGTCGAGGGGCCTGCCCGGTCGGCGCCGCGCTCGCTTTCGGTTGAGGCCGATGCTCGGGCGCCGGCCGGCGGCCGAAGGCACGCTGTGGGGAGCCCGTTTCCGCATCGTTCGCAAATCGCGGAACTACCCGGAACCCTGTGCCGGACTGGACTAGCGGTGGCCGGGCGGTCCGGCGCGGGGTCGTGCGCGTGGCCGGGAGGCAGGCGCTCCCGGGCCGCGCCCCTCAGACCACCGGACCGGCCGCCGTCTCCACCAGCGGCTCGAGCGCCGGCTCGGATCCGCGCTGCAGGACCAGGGCCCCCAGCAGCACCAGCGCCGTGCCGGCCATCTGGGCGACGGTCATGGACTCCCCGAGCACGACCGTGGCGAGGACGACCCCGGTGACCGGCTCGAACAGCATCAGGATCCCCGCCCTCGTCCCGCCGATCCGCCGGATCGCCACCAGGAACAGCCACGACGAGACGCCCGCGGCCGCGACGCCGGCCAGCAGGATGAGGGGCCACACGCCCAGCGTGTCGAAGGGCACGAGGAGCCCCGCGCCCTGGCCCGCCGCGATGGCGATGACCGCCGCGCCGACCACGGCGACGGACATGATCACGGCCGACGCTCCCGCCGCCGGCACCGAGTGGTACCCGTTCCGGCTGACGGTCACGAACAGCACCTGCGCGGCCGACGCGAGCAGCCCGAGCAGCACCCCGGCGGCCACGTTGGGCGCGGCCTCGGCGGTGGGGGAGCCGCCGGCCAGCACGAGCACGACCCCGGCCATCGAGAGCGCGAGCGCCGACGCCCGCCAGCGCGTCATGCGCTCGTGGCCCATCAGGATGTCCACGACGGCCACGCCTGCGGGGTACGTGTAGAACATCATCAGGACCAGGGCCACGGGGGCCAGGCCGAAGGCCGTGAAGATGGCCGCGTTGAGGACGAGCCCCGACACCGCCGCGGTGGCCAGCGCGGCCGCGCCGTGCCGGTCGAGGCCACGCATCGCGGCCGCGAACTCGTCGGCCCCGCCCGTCACGGCGATCACGACGGCGAGGAACGCCACGCCGAGGAGCGCGCGCCAGGCCGTCATCCCGATGCCGGGCAGGCCGGCGTCGCCGGCCAGCCGCGTGACCGGGCCGAGCATGCCGAACATCATGGCCGCGACGACGGCGGCCAGCGAGCCGGTCAGGGACTCGCGCCCCCGGACGGCGGAAGCGCTGCTCGCGGGGGTCACGGAGCCGGCTGGAGGATGAGCTTCGCCGCGGACGCCTTCGAGACGGCCTGTGCCGAGAACGGCAGGGGCACCGTCTCGTCGGCCAGCCACTTGGCGATGAAGTCCGTGTTGTGCGAGCTGAACGGGACGCCGCTCTGGCCCGTGGTGGTCACGATCCGCGAGGCGTCGAGGTCGCCCATGTCGTAGATCGCCCGCATCGACGGGCCGTTGGTGACGGCGAAGATGCCCGCCAGCGTGGTCGCGGCCGGCGGGGTGCCGTCGACCGGGTCGGGGTAGGCGACCGACCACTGGTAGTACGTGTTGTCCACGGCGCCGGCCGCCCCGTCCACGGGCACGGGCGAGGTGTCGAAGTACCAGTCGAGCGGGCCGATGCCGGCCGAGCCGAACGTGGCCTCGCGGAACGCGATGCGGTGGATCCGCCCCCACGTCCACACGGTCGGGTCGCCCAGGTCGCGGCGCAGCCAGCTGCCCGCCGTGTCGAGCGCCCGGGCCGTGACCGCGGCCGCGTCCGCGCCGGTGCCGGACTTGCGGTCGCCCCACCAGGCGGACGCCCGGCCGTCGGGCGTCCCGATCAGCGTCGCCGCCAGGTCGTTCGCCCAGTCAGAGCCAACGTAGTACGCCGCCCACGGCCCCAGGTCGTCGTCGAAGATCGCCCGCTCGACGGCCAGCTCGAACACGCTGAACGAGGTGCAGCCGGTGGACGCCACCGGGCACGTGTCGTCCCAGGCGAGGATCTGGTCAAGCACGGCCTGCCCGTCGGCCGTGGCGGGGTGCGGGTCCATCGAGCGCAGGGCCGCCTGCATGCGGGCGCCCCGCAGGAGCGTCGTGTCGCCCTGGATCGCGGCCATCGTCTGCTCCGTCACCGTGCCCTTGGCCGCGTCGAGCAGCGCTGTGATGCGAGCCGCCCGGTCGCCGCGGTCGTACTCCGCGCCGATGAACAGCGAGCCCGCGTCCACGGGGTTGTTCGCGGTCACGATCCGCCCCGACGGCGGGTCGTACACCGACGGCAGCTGGTCGAACGGGATGTACGAGGTCCACTCGTGCTGGCCGTCCCAGCCCGGCACCGGCCGCAGCCCGTGGTCCGCCGGGCTGGTGCGGATCGGGATGGCTCCCGGCATCTGGTAGCCGATGTTCCCGTCCACGTCCGCGTAGACGAAGTTCTGCGACGGCGCGCCGTACAGCCGCAGCGCGTCGCGGAACTGCGTCCAGTTGCCCGCGGTGTCGATGTCGAGGAACGACTCCAGGACGCGGTCGGGCAGGGTCGTGGCGGTCCAGCGCAGCGCGAACAGCGTCGGGTTGCCGGCCAGCCGCGCGTCGGCGTCGTTGACGATGGGGCCGTGGCTGGTCTCGCGCACGGTCAGGGTCACGTCCTTGCCGCCGGCCACCTTGATGTCCTCGGTGCGGACGGTGAACGGCGCCGAGCCCGTCGCGGTGAGGTACCTGGTCGGGTCGGCCGGGTCGACCTTCTCCATCACCAGGTCCTGGACGTCGGGGTTGACGTTGGTCACGCCCCAGCTGATCCGCTCGTTGTGCCCCGCGATCACGCCGGGCGTGCCCGGGAAGGTCACGCCGGTCACGTCGTAGGGGCAGGCGGGCGTGACCTGGGCGCAGTGGAGGCCGTTCACGTACCAGATCGAGGGCATGTTGAAGCCCAGGTGGGGGTCGTTGGCCAGCATCGGCTTGCCGCTCTTCGTGTAGCTGCCGTCCACGACCCAGTTGTTCGAGCCGATGCCGGGCATGCCCACCATGCCCCGGGCCTGCGTGATCCCCAGCTCGGCCCCGATGCCCCCCGCGGTCTGCGCGAGGTCGGCCCAGGCGCCCGCGCTGGCGGCGGTGATCAGCGCCGGGGCGCTCGCCGACGGGGTGGCCTCCGGCGGCGAGATGGACGAGGTCGTGATGCCGGTCTGCTGCGGCGAGGCGATGACCGGCCGGTCGGCGGGGTAGGCGGGGAACAGCTCGTCGGTGATCTTGGGGTCGCCCAGGCGCTGGTCCTCCAGCATCCGGAAGATCTCGGTGTCCATGTTGCCGCCCAGGCTCCAGGCCTCGACCTTCGCGAAGGTCAGCACGTCGAGCGGCCCCCAGGGCTCGGGCCGGTAGCCGTGCAGCGCGTCGCCGAGGCCGTACTGGAGGGCGACCAGCTCGAACGCCGCGCCGAGGGGATCCGGGTGGCCGTCGATGTAGGCGTTGATGCCGTCGCTGTAGGCCTGGAGGACGGCCTTCGCCGTGTCGGACAGGGCCCCGTAGTCGCGCTCGGCCGCGCCGCGCCAGTTGAGCGTGCGGATGAACTCGTCCTGCTTGAGGGCGGCCTTGCCCAGGATCTCGGCCAGCCGGCCGGCGCCGGCCATCCGCCACACCTCCATCTGCCACAGGCGCTCGGACGCGTGGACCCAGCCCTGGGCGAAGAACAGGTCGTGGCTGTCCGAGGCCGTGATCTGCGTGATGCCGTTGAGGTCGCGGTCCACCTGGACGCGCCCGTGGAGGCCGGCCACCGAGAGCGTGCCGGCAGACACCGGCTGGGAGACGGCGGTGACCCAGCCCACGCTGCCGACGGCGAGCGCCAGGACCACCAGCACCACGACCGCGACCACCGCCAGGCCACGCCGCGTCTTGCGCCCCATGATCGGTCCTCCGCTCCTCAGTGCTCAGGGTGCCCGCCAGTCTGCCCGACGCGGAGGCGGCGCGGGAGGCCGTCTCGCGGCGCCGCCTCGGCCGCGGCGCGTTCAGCGCGGCAGCGCCGCGCCCGCGTCAACGCGGCAGGAGCGTGCCGAGGCCGCGTCGCTGCGCTTGGGCCAGGATCGCCGTGCCGAACACCACGTCCGCGAGACCGGTCCCCAGGTGCGTCGCCACCACGCGCCCGGCCGGGCGGGGCGACCCCGACGCGAGCACGGCGCCCATCATGGCGTGCGGCTCGGGGTAGCCGTCGAACTGGCCGGCATCGCGGTTGGCCAGGAACTGCTCGGTGTGGTCGGTGACGAACAGGGCAGCCCCCCGGGCCACCTCGGCCGAGCACATCGTCGCGTAGTCCACCGGGACCACCAGCGCCTGGGGGGCGAGCCAGTCGCCGGTCATCGCCTGGCGCTCGGAGGGGGGCGCGAACGAGGCGGCGGTCACCACCACGTCGGCACCCTCGACCGCGGCCCGGGCAGTGGCCGCGACTCGGACGCTGGCGACGCCCGGCAGGCGGCGCCCGACGTCGGCCAGGGCCTCCGCGCGCGCGGCGTCACGGTCGAACAGGGCGATCTCGGCGCCCGGCAGCACGTGCGCCAGAACCGGCAGGTGGCTGTTCCCCTGAACGCCCGTGCCGATCAGCGCGGCGCGCGGTCGCGTCGGGTCAGCGGGGGCGGCCCACGCCCGCACGGCCACGCCGGACACGGCCGCGGTGCGCTGGGCGGTGATGGGCCCGGCGTCGAGGATGGCGATGGCGAACCCCGTACGCGGATCGTTGAGGAGCAGCGTGGCGCTGATGGCGGGCAGGCCCAAAGCACTGTTGGCCCCGAACCCGAGCACCCACTTCATCCCCAGCCGGTCGGCCGACCCGTCGGGCGCACCGCCGGGCAGGAACGCGGGCATGGCGTGGCCGAACGAGCCGTCCGGACGCGGGTGGACGGCGATCTTGGCGGGCAGCTCGGCGGGCCCGGCGAGCCCGCGCAGGGTCGCCTCGGCGAGTTCGAGGCGCTCGGGCAGCGAGGGCATGGCGGCCGCCACGTCCGAGGCCGAGAGGTAGCGGAGCGGCGGAGGCTGGTCCATCTCGGGGAGTGTAGGCCGCCCCGCGCCGACCGTCGGGGCCCGCTCAGCGCGGCAGCGACCCCACCAGCGCCACCGCGCCGTCGTCGGCCACGATCTCGCAGGCGTCCACCGCTGCCGGAAGGACGGCCGTCTCGAGGGGCGCCAACTGCTCGCGGAAGCCCGCGCCGGCCAGCGTGACCGGACCCGCGACCGCGGTCACGACCTCCGGCGAGCGGCCGGCGGGCCGTCGGAGCGCGGCGGTGCCGGACGCGACGAGCTCCAGGCGGATGCGCCGGCCGTTCAGGGCGCCGCCGTCGAGCCGCCACCCGGTTCCGGCCAGCTCGGCGTGGAGCGAGGGCTCCACGGCCCGCGCCGCCTCCGCAAGGTGCAGGCGTCGCTCCGGGGTGGGCGGCCGGCCCCAGTCGCTGATCCGGAAGGTGAGGTCCGACGGCTGCTCGAGCTCGTATACGAAGGCGCCCGGTCCGATCGCGTGGATCGTCCCCGCGCGGACGTCGAGCGTGTCGCCCGGCCGGACCGGGCGGACCTCGCACGACTCGAGCCCCATGGCGCCGCCGGCGACCAGCGCCATCGCCTCGGCGGCGCTGAGCGTGCGAGCCGGGCCGACCACCATGCGCGTGCCGGCAGCCGCCTCCAGCACGACCCAGGCCTCGTCCTTGCCGACCGCCTGCGGACCGTAGAGGTCCCGGGCGAGCTCGTCGTCCGGGTGGACCTGGAGCGACAGCCACTCGGCGGCGTCGATCAGCTTGGCGAGCAGCGGGAAGCGCGGGCCGAGCATCGCCATCCCCGCCGTGCCGACCAGCGACGCCCCAGCCTCGGCGGCCAGCCCGTCGAGGGTCCGCACACGGCCGTCGCGCAGTTCCACGGACGAGGACGGACCGGCCACCCAGACCTCGCCGACGCCCTGGCCCAGCCGCGACCCGGCCCAGGGCCGCAGACTCGTGGCCGGCAGTGGGCGAAGCGGGCGTGACAGGTCCAACAAGGCTCCCTCGGGAGTTCGGAGTGAAGGCCCAGCATAGCGCCGGGACCGGCCCGCTCGGACCCGAGCGCCACCGGGTCGGGGGGAGGGAATCGCGACGCCCCGGCCGGAGCCGGGGCGTCGCGTGCGTTAGGCTGTGATGGTGCTCAGTGACCGCTCATGAGGCGCCACAGCACAGGGTTCTCGCGGGGATCGCGGTACTCCCGCGTGTCCTCGGCGCTCAGCACGATGGCGACGATCGAGAACACCGCGAGGAGTGCGACCGCGGCAATGAGGACCATGGTGCACCTTCCTTGCGTGGCGGGTGCCCGAAGGTCACCCATTTGTGACGGTACTGGCATTCTAGCCTAAGAACGAGAGGCAAGCAATCCAATCGGCCTAACGAATAGGTGCTCTGTGGCGAAGAACGAACCTGTCAGCCAGACCGATGCGCGCCTGCTCCGGATCCTGCAGGTGGACGGCCGCCGCTCCTATGCCGACCTGGGGGCCGACCTCGGGATGGCCGGCCCGTCCGCGCACGAGCGCGTCAAGAAGCTCGAGGCGCGCGGGGTCATCGTCGGCTACTCGGCGAACGTGGATCCGCGGTCCGTCGGCCTGGGCGTGCTGGCGTTCACCTGGGTGACGCAGGCCCCGGGAACGATCACGGTGGACCTGATGCCCCGGTTCGAGGAGGTCGCCGAGATCGAGGAGTGCCACCACGTGGCGGGCGAGGCGGACTACATCCTCAAGATCCGCGCCCGCGACATGGAGCACCTCGGCGACGTCATCCGCCGGGTGCAGATCATCCCCAACGTGTTCACGACCCAGACCGACGTCGTGTTCAGCACCGGCTTCGAGCGGCGTCCGCTCCCGCTCGGGCGGCCTGCCGGGGATTCGCCGGAATCCGCTCCTCCGGCGGATCCGCTGGACGGCTGACGGGACGTCAGGCCGGCAGGGGCGACGACGGCCCCGTGCGCGCCGGGGACCGGTCGGGGGTTGCGGGGGCCGCGGTCAGGCCTCAGCCTGCGCAGGCTCCGCGGCCTGGCGCTCGAGCGCGGCGAGCTCCTCCGGCGAGATGAGCGCGTCGGGGGGCGGGAAGCCCAGGTACCGGCGGTGGGCCCGGAGCACGTCCTCGGCCAGCGCGGCGTCGAAGCCCTCGCGGTTGACCGTGCTGGCCAGCCAGGTCGCCTCGGCGCGCAGCTCCTGCTCCCCGATCTCCTCGTCCCGGCGGCTGAGCTCGCCCAGGACGAGCCAGGTAAGCGCGCCGCCGGCCACCAGGCCCACCATCAGCAGCCAGATGCTGAACTCGGACCCCACGGTCATCGCTCCCCGAAGGCGGACGTCGTCATCGCGCTGTAGCGTAGCCCACGGCCGCTTCGGCCGCTCCGGCTACACTTCGGCAACATGCCCACCCTGACGCTCCCCTTCCTGGCGATGATCGCGATCACCCCCGACTCGATCGCGTTCCACCTCGGCCCCATCCCGGTCTACTGGTACGGGGTCTGCTACGCCATCGGCCTCGCCGCGTCATATCTCGTGGTCACCCACGAGGCGCGCCGGCGCGGCCTGGACGCGCGGCTGGTGGACAACGGGATCATCATCGTCGCGGCCGCTGCCCTCGTCGGCGGGCGCGCCTACCACGTGATCGACCAGTGGCACCTCTACCAGGACAACATCCTCAAGATCTTCCTGCCCCCGTACACGGGGCTGGGGGTCTACGGCGGGATCCTCACGGGCACGCTGGCGGCCATCTACATCATCCGCCGCTGGAAGCAGCCGTTCTGGAAGTGGGCGGACGTGGTGGCGCCCGCCCTGTTCACGATGCAGGCGATCGGCCGCTGGGGGAACTTCTTCAACCAGGAGCTGTACGGCCCGCCGACGACCCTGCCGTGGGGCATCCAGATCGACTGCGCGCACCGGATCGGCGACCACGGGATCCCGCAGTGGCCGTGCACGCAGTACCCGTTCGAGACCACGGGGTTCACGCCGCTGTTCCTGTACGAGTCCGTCTCCGGCGTCCTCGGCCTGCTCGTCCTGCTCTGGCTCGCCCGGCGCTGGGGCCCGCGGATGCGGCCCGGGGACCTGTTCATCATCTGGGCCATGTGGTACGCGGCCGTCCGCTTCTGGCTCGAGACCTTCCGCGAGGGCAACTGGACGTTCTTCGGCGTGCCGACGGCGATGCTCGTGTCCGCGGTCGTGTTCGTGGGGGCCGGGATCCTGCTCGCCTACCGGCACCGGCCGGGCGCGGTGTACGAGCGGTGGGGGGAGCCGCCCGTGCCCGACGAGGAGCTCTACGACGACGAGGACGAGGACGAGCTCTACGACGACGAGGACGAGGCGCCCGCCGATGACGACGGACCCGAAGACGAAGGCGCCGACGCCGACGACCAGGACGACGCCGGGCCCGACGGCGCCGAGGATGGGAGCGCCGACGGGCGCGGACCGGCCAGCTCCGACCGGCCCCGCTGACCCGACGGCGCCGGGCGACGCCGCCCCGGCCCGCTCGACCGGGAGTGCTCGGCGCCGCCGGCCGCCCTCGCGCCTGGAGCGCGGCGTGCTCAGCGCCGGCACCGGCAGGGAGGGCCTCGAGTGGCTCGGCCGCCCGCCGGAGGCCCGTGCGTCCGCCTTCTACCGGGCGGTCCGGCTGTTCGCGCGGTTCGTCCTGTTCGGCCTGTGCCGGATGCGCATCGCCACGTCCGGGCAGGAGCACCTGCCGGGGGGCGGCGGCTACCTCCTGATCGCCGCCGCGCACCGCGGCTGGATGGACCCGTTCCTCGTGATGCACGCGCTGCCGGCCGAGCCGCGGGTCTGGTTCCTGGGCAGCGGGCCGTCCACGTTCACCAGCCGGACCCGCGAGCGGTTCGTGCACCGGCTGGGCGGCCTGCTGCCGGTGTGGCGCGGCGGCGTGGGGATCGAGGGCCACGTCGCCGCGGCCCGGGCGGTCCTCGGGAACGGCGCGGTGTTCGCGCAGATGCCCGAGGGGACCGTGTCCGGGCCCCCGGGCCGCATCGGGCCGTTCCGCAGCGGGGCGGCGCTGATCGCGCTGCGCACCGGCGCCACGATCGTGCCGCTCGCCATCGCCGGGACGGAGGAGCTCTACCTGGGCCGCCGGATGGCCTCTCGGGTGCTGCCGCCGACCTCCGCCCGCGAACTGCTCGGCGACGCCTGGGACGGCGTGCCGCCGGCGGAGGGCTCGCGCCAGGAGCTGGAGCTCGCCCACCGGCTGTCGGACCGCCTCGAGGAGCTGCTCGGGCCGACGGTCGAGGCCATCTACCCGGCGACGGTGGACCCGCCGAGGCACCCACGGCGGCTGCGCCGGACGCTGACTTGGCTGTTCCTGCGTCCCGGTCGCCTCGACCGGGACGACCCCGGCTCGGACGCCGTGGCCTGAGCCGGGAGCTGCCGAGATGCCGCGCGCGCCCGAGCCCGACCCGCCCGGCATCCCGGAGCTGCCGGCCGGGCTGGTCGGCCTCGCCTCGCCGCGGCCCGGGATCGCCTACCGGGTGCTGCGACGACTGTGGCGGCTGGCGGCGCTCGCGCTCGGGTTCCGCATCCGTGTGAGCGGGCTCGAGAACCTGCCGCGCGATCCGTCCGGGCGGCTGACGGGCGGCTACGTGCTGGCCGGCATTCCGCACCGCACCTGGATCGACCCGTTCCTGCCCTGGGGCTGGCTGCCCGCCGAGCCGCGGCTGGCGTTCTTCGGCGACGCCCGGACGATGGCGCGCTCGCCGCTCCGGCGCTGGGTGGTCCGGCGCGTCGGCGGCGTCCTGCCGATCCCGTCGCACGGCGGGCCCCGGGCGTTCGCCACCCACCTGGAGGGGGCGGGGGAGTGCCTGCGGTCCGGGATGTCGTTCTGCCTGTTCCCGGAGTACGGCCCGCCCTCGCCGGTCGAGGCGTCGCGGCCGGTCGCCGCGGGCCTGGGCTACGCGGCACTGCGCTCCGGGGCGCCCATCGTCCCCGTCGTGATCGGCGGCAACCACGAGCTCTACTGGGGGCGGCGGATCGTCGTGCGGGTGCTGCCGCCGCTGGACCCGTTCGCGCTGGCCGGCCTGGCGCCGGGTGCGCCGCCGCCCGCACCGGGCTCTCGGGAGGAGCGGGCCGCCGCCCACGCCGTCGCCGAGGGGTTCCGGGCCGCGACGGCCGGGGCCGTGGACGGGGCGTGGCGGGCCGCCGAGCCGCCGCCCGGGACGAAGAAGCGCCTGACGCGCCTGACGCGCCTGTTCCGCTGAGTGCCGCCCGCTTTCCGGCTGCCCGCTGTCCGGCTGCTCGCCCGCCGCCCGCTCTGCGGGCACTGCGATGCACATGCCCGGCCAGCGGGCAGAGGAGCGCACGAACGGGACGCCGCCGGGCCGAACCGGCCACCGTCACGCGCCGTGCTGCCCGCCAGGAGGGCAGCCGCGCCAGGACGCCCGCTGAGCGGGCACGATGGCCGCTGCCGCACCGCGGCACCTCGCCGGCGCGTGTGGACATCGGCCGGCCCCGGCGGTCGAGGCGCGCTGCCGCCCCGCGCACGACGGCGGCGCGGCTCTTGACATCTTGTGTACATCGGAGTCAGATGTAGCAGCCTGCCACGAACGGCGGGGTACTGCCGGAGACACGATGGGACGCGACCCGCTGCGAACCGAGCTCATGAAGGGCGCCATGGCGTACCTCGCGCTCTCGGTGCTCCGCGAAGGCGAGCTGTACGGCTACCAGATCGCCGTGAGGATCCGGGAGCGGAGCGAGGGCGCGTTCGCCCCGTCCGAGGGGTCGCTCTACCCGACGCTGCACCGCCTCGAGACCGAGGGGAGTCTTCAGGCGGTCTGGCGTGACGGTGAGCGCGGCCCTCGGCGCCGCTGGTACCAGATCACGCCGGCGGGCGTGGCGAGACTGGCGCAGCTCGAGGAGGAGTGGGCGGCCTTCAGCACTGCCGTGCATCGTGTCGCCGCCCGCCCGGAGCCGTCCGGTGCCTGAGGTCCCGGATCGCGTCGCCTTCCTGCGACGGGTCGCCGATGCGGTGGACCTCCAGCCGCACGACGTCGGCGAGATCGTCGAGGAGCTCGACAGCCACCTGTCCGACGCGGCTGCTGCATGGAGGGATGCCGGCCTGGACCCCGACGACGCGGAGCGACGGGCGGTCCGGGGCCTGGGGGATCCCTATGCCCTCGGCCGTGAACTCGGGCGGGCGCACCACGAACGCCGGCAACTGCTGGCCGCGGTCGGAGGCGCCGCCTTCCATACCGTCGTGTTCGGGATCTGGGCCTATCTCTCGCTGTGGTTCGTCGCGGGCGGGCTCATGCTCCTCGGCGGGATCCTCGCCTGGTGGGCGTACTCGTCGCTCGGCGGCTCCGCCTCGGGATGGTTCACCGGCCCGGTCGCCAGCCTGGGCACCGTGCTCATCACCGTCCTCTGGTTCGCGTGGGTCGGCTGGGTGCTGCCCGGACGCGTCGCGCGGTCGGCGAACCGCTCGGTCCGCGGCGTGCAGACGGCGGTCGGCGTGGTGGGTTTCGCGCTCGCGACCTGGGCGATCTGGGCCTGGGTCGAGCTGGACATGGACCCGGTGCTGGCCATCGGGCTGCCGCTCGGACCGGTCGCGTTCCTGATCGCATCGCAGCGACCGAACCGCGGACCGTCCCTGTTTCCCGAGACGAGCCGTCGCCAGCGTGCTGGCATCGCACTGGCGGTCATCCTGCTGGCAGCGGCGGTCGGGCTGCTCACCGTCACGCCGAGTCGGGACGGCAGCTGGCAGGCGGACCTGGCGGACATCGGCGTCGACCCGATGAGCCTGCCCCCCCTGGAGGGGGGCTACTCCATCGACTGGGGCGGCGGCCCGGGCAGCCGGACGGCGACGGCCAGCCTCCAGATCGGCGGCCCGGCGGAGGCGGCCGCCTTCGCCCGCAGGTACCCGACGCTTCAGCTGGAGGCGTGGCCGGTGTCGCACGCTGACGGCCGCCTCGTCTTCGGCCCGGCGCCGATCGCCACGGCCTCGGCGCCGATGGCGGCCGACGCCAGCGTGCGCCTGGAGCTCCCCGCCTACCGGACGCCGGTCGAGATCTCGACGGTCGTGGTCGCCGTCGCCGCTGACGGGACACGCGCCTTCATCGCCGGACCCGGCGGCCCGGACACCACGCCCGCCTGGCACGGCACGCTGTTCGACTGGTGGTTCACGTCAGGCTGAGACGGCCGCAGGAGGGGACAGCCGGCGGCTTCCCCCGAGCGCAGTCGAGGATGCACCTGCACGACAGTCCCGCCGGCCTCGGCTACAATCGCCGGCAACCGAATCGCAACCTTGACTGTGGAAGCCGACTCCCGGGCAGGCGCCCGCCACGCGCGGCCGGTCACGAGCAACTCGCGGGCGAGTCCGCCCCGCGTCCCAGTCGAGGTACCCGAGCGATGGCCGTCTCCACCCCAGCCCCAACTGACCGAATCGGCGGCAGCGTGCTCGCCAACCTGCCCGTCGCCGAGCTCTACGAGCGCGCCGTCCGCGCCGGCGAGGGCCTGATCGCGGCGGAGGGCCCGCTCGTGGTCCGCACCGGCCAGCACACGGGCCGCTCGCCCAAGGACAAGTTCGTGGTCCGCGAGCCGTGGAGCCAGGACAAGGTCTGGTGGGGCGACGTCAACCACGAGATCAGCGAGGAGCACTACGACCGGCTCCGCGCGCGCCTGATGGGCTACGTGGCCGACAAGCAGCTGTACGCGCAGGACATGTACATCGGGGCGCACGAGGCGCACCGCCGCAGCCTGCGCGTGTACACCGAGACCGCCTGGGCCAGCATCTTCGCCCGCAACCTGTTCCGCCGGCCGGCGCGCGAGGACCTGGCGTCGTTCGTCCCCAACTTCACCATCATCGACGTGCCCAGCTTCCAGGCGGACCCGGCCACCGAGGGCACGCGCACCGGCACGGCGATCCTGCTCCACCTGCAGCGGATGGAGATCATCATCGTCGGGACCATGTACGCGGGCGAGATCAAGAAGTCCGCGTTCACGGTCATGAACTACCTGATGCCCGACGAGGGCGTGCTGCCGATGCACTCCTCGATCAACGTGGGCGAGAAGGGCGACGCCTGCGTCTTCTTCGGGCTGTCGGGCACGGGCAAGACCACGCTGTCGGCGGACCCGCTGCGTAGCCTGGTCGGCGACGACGAGCACGGCTGGGGCGACGGCTACACCTTCAACTTCGAGGGCGGCTGCTACGCGAAGACGATCCGCCTGTCCCCGATGTACGAGCCGGACATCTTCGCCACCACCAAGCGCTTCGGGACGATCCTCGAGAACACCGACTTCGTCGAGGGAACGCGCGACCTGGACCTCGACTCGGAGCGGTTCACCGAGAACACCCGCGCCGCCTACCCGCTCCACTTCATCGGCAACGCGGACCCGACCGGCGTCGCCCCCGGACCGAAGAACGTGGTGTTCCTCACGGCCGACGCGTTCGGCGTCCTGCCGCCGATCAGCAGGCTGACCCGCGAGCAGGCCGCGTACCACTTCATCAGCGGCTACACCGCCAAGCTCGCCGGGACCGAGGTGGGCGTGGTCGAGCCCACCCCCACCTTCAGCGCCGGCTTCGGCGCCCCGTTCCTGCCCCGCCACCCGGGCGAGTACGCCCAGATGCTCGTGGACCGGCTCGAGCAGACCGGCGTGCCCGTCTGGCTGGTCAACACCGGCTGGACCGGCGGGCCCTACGGGACCGGCCACCGGATGAACATCAACCACACCCGGAACATGGTCCGGGCGGCCATCAACGGCGAGCTCGACGGGGTCGAGACCGTGGTCGACCCGGTGTTCCGGGTTGCGGTGCCGACGCACGTCCCGGGCGTCCCCGACGAGGTGCTCGTCCCGCGCCACACCTGGGCTGACACCGCCGCCTACGACGAGGCCGCCCGCAGGATCGCCGCGCTGTTCCACGACAACTTCGCCAAGTACGCCGACGGCGTGTCCGAGGCGGTGCGCAGCGCCGGGCCCATCCCGGTGGACCCCGACTTCGGCGCCGAGGGCTGAAGCCGCCGGCGGACGTGCCGACAGGGCCCCGGCGCGTCCACCGCTCGGCCTAGAATCCGGCCAAACCCTGTCAACAGGCGCCCGTCCCGCGCCCGAAATCGGCCCACCGAGGAGCATCGCCCTATGGCCCGGAACAAGGTCACCGTCATCGGCGCCGGCAATGTCGGCGCCACCACCGCGCAGCGCATCGCCGAGTCAGGCCTCGCCGACGTGGTCCTGGTCGACATCGTGGACGGCCTGCCCCAGGGGAAGGGCCTCGACCTCGCCGAGGCGGCCCCGGTCGTGGGCCACGACGCCTGCGTCGTGGGCACCAACGACTACGCCGACACCGCCGGCAGCGACATCATCGTGGTCACGTCCGGCATCCCCCGCAAGCCGGGCATGAGCCGGGACGACCTCATCTCGACCAACGCCGGGATCGTCGGGGCGGTCGTCAAGGCCGCCGCCGCGGTGTCGCCCGACGCGATCATCATCGTGGTCACCAACCCGCTCGACGTGATGTGCCACGTCGCGATGCAGGCGTCGGGCTTCCCGCGCGAGCGCGTCATCGGCATGGCCGGCGTCCTGGACTCCGCCCGCTTCCGCACGTTCATCGCGATGGAGCTGGGCGTGTCCGTCAAGGACGTCCACGCGTTCGTCCTGGGCGGCCACGGCGACACGATGGTCCCGCTGTCGCGCTACTCGACCGTGGCCGGCGTGCCGATCACCGAGCTCCTGCCGGCGGACCGCGTCAAGGCGCTCGAGGAGCGGACCGCCAACGGCGGCGCCGAGATCGTGGCGTTCCTCAAGACCGGCTCCGCCTTCTACGCGCCCGCCGCCTCCACCCACGAGATGGTGGACGCGATCCTGCGCGACCGGAAGCGCGTCCTCCCGTGCGCGGTGATGCTCAAGGGCGAGTTCGGCGTGGACGGCCTGTTCGTGGGCGTCCCCGCGGTGCTCGGGCGCAAGGGTGTGGAGCGGGTGTTCGAGATCAAGCTCACCGCCGACGAGCAGGCGGCGTTCGAGAAGTCCGCCAACGCGGTCCGCGAGCTGGTGAAGGTCCTCCCGGCCTGAGCCCGCCCCGCCGCACACCGAAGCCCCCGGGCCGCCCCGGGGGCTTCGCGATTCCCGGCGTGGTGCGCCGCGGCGGCGCCCCGGACCGCGCTGGCGCCGTCGGGCCCCGTACCATCGGCTGGTGCGTGCGCGCACCGCCGGATGCGCCGTTGGTCACATGGATCCGTGCCGCCACAGCCCTTCCGCGCGCCGGCCCCAGACCCAACCCTCTGGCCACCGGGAGCAGCCGCTCCCGCGAAGGGAACGTCGGCATGTCGCCTCGCCTCGGGGAGGGACCGGGCGAGGGCGTCCGCCGCGGAGGGCGAGGAGGACCATGAATCGCAGGATTCCCGCACTGCTCGGAGGCGCGCTGCTGCTCGCCTCGCTGATCCCGGGGCCCGTGATCGCCGCCCCTGGGGTCAAGGGACCGTTCACCGACGGCGGCAACTTCATCGTCCAGATGGCCGACGAGCCGGTCGTCGCCTATACGGGCGGCGTGAAGGGCCTGAGGGCCACGGCCCCGGCCGCCGGCGCGAAGATCGACCCGCACAGCCCGGCCGTGGTCGCCTACGTCGGCTACCTGAACGGCAAGCACCTGGGCGTGCTCAACAACGTCGGCGGCACGAAGCTGTACGACTACACCTACAGCTTCAACGGGTTCGCTGCCCAGCTGACCGCAGCGCAGGCGAACAAGCTCGTCGGCACAGACGGCGTCCTGGCCGTCAGCCCCGACGAGATGGTCACCGTGGACACCTCGTCCACGCCCACGTTCCTCGGCCTGACCGATCCGGGCGGCCTGTGGGACCAGCTCGGCGGCACCACGAGCGCCGGCGAGGGGATCATCATCGGCGACATCGACTCCGGCATCTGGCCCGAGAGCCTGAGCTTCACGGACCGGGTGGACAAGGACGGCGTGCCGAGCAGTGGCCCGACCGCCAAGCTCGTCTACCAGCAGATCCCCGGCTGGCACGGCAAGTGCACGCCCGGCGAGGCGTTCAACGCCTCGATGTGCAACCAGAAGCTGATCGGCGCCCAGTGGTTCGACGCCTCTTGGGGCGGCGACGCCGGCATCGAGGCGCAGCGCCCGTGGGAGTTCACCTCCGTCCGCGACTACAACGGGCACGGCACGCACACGGCGTCCACCGCCGGCGGCAACAACGACGTGCCGACCACCGGCCCGGCCGCCGTCTTCGGCCCGGTCAGCGGCATGGCGCCGCGGGCCCGGATCGCGATGTACAAGGCCCTGTGGTCCACGCAGGACGCCTCCACGGCCAGCGGCGCCACGTCCGACCTCGTGGCCGCGATCGACACGGCCGTGCATGACGGCGTGGACGTCATCAACTACTCGATCAGCGGTACCCTGACGAACTTCGCCGACCCGGTCGAGATCTCGTTCATGTACGCCGCCCGGGCGGGCATCTTCGTGTCCGAGTCGGCCGGCAATGACGGACCGACGACGAGCACGGTGGCCCATCCGTCGCCGTGGACGACGACCGTCGCGGCCGGCACGCACAACCGGAGCGCCCTCGGCACGGTGACCCTCGGCAACGGGGCGGTCTACACCGGCGCCTCGACCTCCCCCAAGGAGGTCACTGCGCCCCTGATCAGCGCTTCCGATGCCGGCCTGCCCGGGGCGGACGCGACAGCCGTGCAGCTCTGCTATGCGGCCATCGACAACGGCGGGGAGCCGGTGCTCGACCCGGCCAAGGTGGCCGGCAAGATCGTGGTCTGCGACCGCGGCGTGACGGCACGCGTGAACAAGAGCCTGGCGGTCTACGAGGCTGGCGGCGTCGGGATGATCCTCGTGAACGTGAGTGCCAGCTCGCTCAACGCCGACTTCCACTCCGTCCCGACCGTCCATCTCCAGAACACGGACTACGCGGCCGTCCACGCCTACGCGGCCACCGCCGGTGCGACCGCGACCATCAGCAAGGCCACCATCGACTACTCGACGCCGGCCCCGTACACGGCTGACTTCTCGTCCCGTGGTCCGCTCCGCGCGGGCGGTGGCGACCTGCTCAAGCCGGACGTCATCGCGCCAGGCCAGGACATCCTGGCCGCGGTCAGCCCGGCCAGCGGTGGCGGCCTCAGCTTCAACCTCTACAGCGGCACGTCGATGTCGAGCCCGCACGTGGCCGGCGTTGCCGCGCTGCTGATGGACCTTCATCCCGACTGGACGCCGATGGAGGTCAAGTCGGCGCTCATGACCAGCGCCTACGACGTGCTCGACGGGCCCGACACGAACCCGCTCGTCATCTTCCGGCAGGGCGCCGGCCACATCCGGCCGAACAGCGCGGCCGACCCCGGTCTGGTGTTCAACGCCGGCTGGAACGACTGGCTGGCGTTCCTGTGCGGCGGCACGACGGCCGTCGGCACGTCCACCTGCGACACGCTCAAGTCGATGGGCTACTCGACCGACCTGAGCGACTACAACGTCGCCTCGGTCGCGATCGGCGCGCTGGCCGGCTCCCAGACGGTGACCCGGACGGTGACCAACGTCGGCTCGAAGGCCGAGACGTACAGCTTCGCGTACACCGCGCAGCCTGGCCTCAACGTGAGCGTCTCGCCCTCGACCTTCACGATCGCCCCCGGGGCGACGAAGAAGCTGGCGATCACGGTCACCAACCTCAGCGCAGCCCTGAACGCCTACTCCGGCGGTCAGCTGACCTGGACCGGCAGCAAGGGCCACATCGTCCGCATCCCGCTCGTCGCCAAGCCGGTCGCGCTCGCCGCCCCGGCCCAGGTGTCGAGCACCGGCGGCGACATCAGCTACAACGTCACCTTCGGCTACACGGGAGACTTCAGCGCGACGGCCCGCGGCCTCGTGCCGGCCACGACCTTTACCGGCTCGATCAACACTGGTGAGCAGCTCGCCTACGACGTGGTCGTCCCGGCGGGCACGACATACGCGCGCTTCTCGACCTTCGACGTGAACGTGTCGCCGGCGAGCGACCTCGACCTCTACGTCTACCGCGGCTCCACGCTGGTGGGCGTCAGCGGCGGCGGCACCTCGGAAGAGGAGGTCAACCTGCTGAACCCGGCCGCCGCCACCTACACGGTCGTCGTCGACGGCTATGCCACCGGAAACCCCTCTGCGTTCACCCTGTTCACCTGGGTGCTCGGCTCCGCCGACGCCGGCAACATGACGGTGACCGCGCCCGCGACCGCCACTCTCGGCGAGACGGGCACGATCAACCTCGCCTTCCCCGGCCTCACGGCCGGGACCAAGTACCTCGGCTCCGTCGCCTATGGCGGCGCTGCCGGGATGCCGAACCCGACCATCGTGCGGGTCGATCCCTAGCACTCGACGCGCGGCGGGCGGCGCGCCGCCGCCCGCTCGCGCTCCCTCCCGAGGCCCCCGGCACCGCCGGGGGCCTCGCGATTCCCAGCCTGCCGGCAGGGTAGACTCCGGCCTCGTGGAGACCCTCGCGACGCTCCCGGCCGTCATCACGTTCCAGTTTCCGGCGACCTTCGCGGTCGGGGGGCTGAACGTCCGGTGGGAGACGGCCGTGGGCGCGGCCGCCGTGCTCGTGGTCCTGCTGCTGGCCCTCTCCGCCGCCCGCAGCACCCCGATCGACGTCTCGGTGCCGGCCGACTGGCCGTCGCCGGACCCCGACGAGCCTGGCCCCAACCACCTCCGGGCGGACGACCTGCTGTACATCGCCGTAGCGGCGCTGCCGGGCGCCCTGGCCGGCGGGCGCCTGGGCTACGCGCTGATCCACCTCGACTACTACAACGCCAACCCGGGCGCGCTCCTCGACATCGGCCGGGGCGGCCTGGAGCTCTCGATGGGCGTGGTCGGCGGGACGCTCACCGCGTCGATCGTGGCGCTGCTGCTGGGCGCGCCCCTGGGCCGCTGGCTGCACGCGCTGGCGATCCCGCTCCTGGTGCTGCTGGGGCTGATCAAGCTCGCGATGCTGATCGGCGGCTCGGGTCAGGGCGCGCCCGCGGACTTCTCCCTGGCCACCCGCTACATCGGGCCCGGCCCGTGGGGGTCGCTGGCGCCCGGGATCGCCTCCTGGCCCGCCCAGGCGATGGAGGCGCTGGCGACCGTCCTGGCGGGCGGGGTCGCGTGGTTCTTCATGGCCGCTGGCGTCTTCCGACGGCGGAACGGCGCGGCGTTCTTCCTGGCGGTCGGCCTCTGGGCGCTCGCCCGGGCGCTCGTGGCCGTCACGTGGCGCGACCCGGCGGTGGTCGGCCCGCTGTCCGCCGCGCAGCTGCTCGCCCTGGGCCTGGCGGCCTTCTGCGCCCTGGTGGTGATCGGGTTCGCCGCCGCGTCCCGCGGACGGGCGCTGCCCGACGAGGACGGCGCCGACGCGGCGCGGGGGTGGGGGGAGGCCCCGGCCCGGCCCGGCCGGTAGGGTCCCGCGCCCGCCGGCGATCGGCCAGGGCGCGGTCGACGCGCTACAGCGCCGCCCGGAGGACGCCGGCCAGCTCCTCGTCCGTGAGGACGATGGGGTTGCTGCGCATGGAACTGCCCCGCGCGTCGGCGACCAGGCCCGGGACGGCCTCCGCCGTCACGCCCCACGCCCCGAGGCCCGGGATGCCCAGCCTGGCCGTCCAGTCTCGGAGCGTCGCGGCGACGGCGGCGCGGGCCTCGTCGTCGGGCGTGGCGTCGGGCAGGCGGGCCAGCAGGCGGCCGAGGACGGCGTACCGCGCCAGCGCGGGCGAGGCCTGGTCGCGCGCGTCGAGGGCCGCGAGGTTGGCCGCCGTGGCGAGGGCAAGCGTGGCGCCGCACGCCGCGCCGTGGGGGACGGGGAACTGGGCGCCCAGCGGCGAGGCCAGCCCGTGCACCGCGCCCAGGCCCGCGTTGGCGAGGCAGATCCCCGACAGCAGGGCCGCCCACGCCATGCGCTCGCGGGCGGGCGGCGCGCCGGGCCCGTCCGGGTCGGCGTGCCAGGCCAGCAGCCCGTCGCGGGCGGCCGCCAGGCCGGCCAGCGCCAGCGCGTCGGTGAAGGCGCCGGCGCGCAGGGACACATACGACTCGAGCAGCTGGGTGACCGCGTCCATGCCGTTGGCCGCGATCCGGTCCGGCGGCAGGCCGGCCAGCAGGTCGGGGTCGACCACCGCGTCGGCGGGGACCAGCCGCTCGTCGCGGAAGGAGCGCTTGTAGCCCGCGGGCCCGCGCTCGCTGACCACGGCGTTGCGGGTCGCCTCGCTGCCGGTGCCGGCCGTGGTCGGGACGGCGACCAGGGGCACCGACGGCCCGGGCCACGGCCGCGCGCCGGGCAGGCCCTCGAGGAAGTCCGCGACGGGCGCGTCCACGAGCAGCAGGCCGGCGACCGCCTTGGCGGCGTCGAGCGCTGAGCCGCCGCCGACCCCCACCACGACGTCCACGCCTCGGCCCCGATACTGTGACGCGATGGCGTCGACGACGCCCGAAGACGGCTCCCCAGAGACCTCCGCCTCGCCGGCCAGGACCACGCCCTCCGCCGCCAGCTCCGCCCGGAGCGCCTCGAGCCGGCCGCCGGCCCCGAGCGAGCGCGAGCCGCGGACCAGGAGCGCCCGGGTGCCGTGGGCGCCGACGATCGTCGGCAGCCGGGCGAGCGATCCGGCCCCGAACGTGATCCGGGGCAGCCTGCCGACCGCGACCTGACCGATCGAGCCGCCACCCCCTGCGGCAGCCATCGTCACGGCTCGGGCACCTGCGGCGCCAGGCCGATGTACCGGACGCCCATCCGCGGCTCGGCGAACATGTCCGCGGTGGCCTCGCGCCACGCGAGGTAGTGGGGCGTCTCCTTGTGCGCCTTGGCGGCCTCCTCGTCGACGTACCACTCGTAGAGCACGAACCGGGTGGGGTCCTCGGCCAGCTGGATGACGTCGAACCGGACGTTGCCCGGCTCGCGGGTGGAGCCCTCGTGGTTGGCGATGCAGGCGTCGACGAAGGCGCCGACCGCCTCGGGCTTGACGTGGCAGTGGACGAGCGTGACGAACATCGTGGGCTCCGGCTGCGGCTGCGTTGCCGTCCAGACTACCCGCGGGGCGCCGTCGGGCGCGTCGGACGCCGAGGGGCCGGCCGCGGCGGGCGTGCGGGGACCGCGAGCGGGGGCCGCGGCGGGGCGGGCGATCGGCCCCGGACAGGCCGCGGCCCCCGCGGGATGCTCCTGCGGGGGCCGCCGTGCGGGTGCGGGTCAGTGGCTGCGGGCGAAGTCGGCTCGGCCGCGCTTGATGAACTTGCCGGCGCCCTTGCGGCCCGTGAACTCGCCGTTGCGGACGATGACCGAGCCGCGGCTCATCACGATGTCCGAGCCGCCCTGGACGGTCATGCCCTCGTAGCAGCTGTAGTCCACGTCCATGTGGTGCGTGGAGGCCGACATGACGTGCTTGCGGTTGGGGTCGTAGACGACGATGTCGGCGTCGGACCCGACCGCGATGGCACCCTTCTTGGGGTACATGCCGAACATCTTGGCGGGCGCCGTGGACACGAGCTCCACCCAGCGCTCCTTGGTGTACCTGCCGTCCACGACGGCCTGGTGCATCAGGTCCACCCGCTCCTCGACGCCCGGCAGGCCGTTCGGGATCTTGCGGAAGTCGCCGCGGCCCAGCTCCTTCTGGCCGTGGAAGTCGAACGGGCAGTGGTCGGTGCCGACGAGCGCGAGGTCCCCGCGCTTGAGGGCGGCCCACAGCTCGTCCGAGTGGTCCGGCGTGCGGAGGGGCGGGGAGCAGACGAACTTGGCGCCCTCGAAGCCGTTGCCCAGGTCGTCGAGGTGGAGGTAGAGGTACTGCGGGCAGGTCTCCGCCCACGCCATCGCGCCGCGGTCGCGGGCCGCCATGAGCGCTGCCAGCGCCTCCTTGGCGGACATGTGGACGAAGTACACCGGCGCCCCTGCGACCTCGGCCAGGCGGATCACGCGGTTGGTGGCTTCGCCCTCCATCCGGCTGTCGCGCGCGAGCCCGTGGCCGATCGGGTCGGTCACGCCCTTGGCGACCTGCTCGGCCGCCAGGATGTCGATGACGGGGCCGTTCTCGGCGTGGATCAGGATGAGGCCGCCGTTCTTGGCCGACTGCTGCAGGGCCCGGAAGATGTGGTCGTCGGGGGAGTAGAACACGCCCGGGTAGGCGGTGAACAGCTTGAAGTCGGGGACGCCCTCGTCCACCAGCTGGTCCATCTCGGCCAGGCTGGCGTCGGTGACGTCCGACATGATCATGTGGAACGCGTAGTCCGTCACGGCCATGCCCTCGGCCATGGCGAACCAGGTGTCGAGGCCCTGGTGCAGGGTCTGGCCCTTGTTCTGGACCGCGAAGTCCACGATGGTCGTGGTGCCGCCGAACGCCGCCGCGCGGGTGCCCGTCTCGAAGTCGTCCTTCGCGAACGTGCCGCCGAACGGCAGCTTCATGTGGGTGTGCCCGTCGATGCCGCCCGGGATCAGGTACTTGCCGGTGGCGTCGATCACCTCGTCGGCGGTCACCGTTGCGGCCAGGTCGGCGCCGATCTGGACGATCGTCTCGCCGTCGACCAGCACGTCCGCGGCGTAGGAGCCTTCGGCGGTGACGACGGTGCCGTGGGCGAAAAGGGTGCGCATCCTGCCTCCTTGCATCCGGAGCCCCGCCGGCAACACCCGTCGACGGGGTGGCACGTTTGGGGCCATCGTAGACCCGGCGGGGAGGCGTCGGAGGGTCCGTGCGGCGTGCAGGGACGGGACACTCGGCGCTGGGCGGCGGCGCCCTGGGCTCGGCGGCGGCACCTCGCGACAACCACCGCGCACACACCGGTGCCAGCGGCCGATGCCCCGGGCCGCGCGCACCGCCCAGGCTGCCCGCACAACCACCGGTTGTAGCGGGCGGCGAGGACGGCCGGGAACCGCGTCATGGCGGCTTCCGCACAACCGCCGGCCGCTCCCGCACAACCACTGGTTGTATCCGCGGGCAGCCGCCGTGGTCTGACCCCTTCCGCACAACCACTGGTTGTATCCGCGGGGTTAGGTCATCGGGGCGCCCGTCAGGCGATGCGCGCTACCACTGGCAGTTGTGCGCCGACGAGGACGGACCTCGCGCCGGCGAGGACGGATCAGGCGCCGGCGAGGACGGATCGGGGCGCCCGGCAGGCGATGCGCGCTACCACTGGCAGTTGTGCGCCGGCGAGGACGGACCTCGCGCCGGCGAGGACGGATCGGGCGCCGGCGAGGGCGGATCTGACGCCGGCCGGACCGGGCAGGGGTCAGCCGCGTCCGACGAGCGCCGTGCCCAGCCGGAAGGCGA
This sequence comes from Chloroflexota bacterium, assembly GCA_021787395.1. Classification (GTDB taxonomy): domain Bacteria; phylum Chloroflexota; class Limnocylindria; order Limnocylindrales; family CSP1-4; genus CAIXZV01. Next base: position 89,301 of record JAJYLZ010000001.1, on the reverse strand, counting down.
GCAGCCCGCCGGCGGCCACCGCGGCCGCGAGCGAGGTCAGGAAGGCGGCCACCTCTCGCGTCCGGCGCCGACGGTGCTCGCGCCGGGCGGCCGGCCCGTCCTCCTGCCAGCGTGGATCTCGACGGCGAAGGCGAAGCGACGGCATGGGGACAACCTCCGCGCAGATTGTCCCCGACGCGCGCCCGGAAGGCGAGACTGACCTCCGTCCCAGTACCGAGTCCGGGGCTCCGACGGCCCGCCAGGGCGGCCCGGTCGGCGCGTCAGTCGCGGAGCGCCGGAATGATCTCGCGCCCGTAGATCTCGAGCTGCTCCTCCTCGTCCCCGTTCATGAGGTAGAGGTTGAACTGGTCCACGCCGGCGTCGGCCAGCTCGCGGAGCCGCGCGATGTGGTCCTCGACCGAGCCCACGAGGCAGAAGCGGTCAACGATGTCATCGGAGACGAAGGCCGCGTTGGACGAGCCCACCTCGGCGTGGTGCAGGTAGTCGTACCCCTCGCGGTCGCGGACGTAGGTGGTCAGCTCCTCGGGGAGGTCCTGGCGGGGGTACTTGTTGACCAGGTCCACGACGTGGTTCGAGACCAGGGCGGGGAACCAACGGGTCCGGTCGCGGCCGTCGGCGAGGTCGCCCACGTGGGCCGGCGCGGCGGCCATCACCCTGACCGCGGCGGGATCGCGGCCCGACGCCTCCGCGGACGAGCGCACCTGGGACACGAACCAGCGGATGAGGTCGGGGTCGCCGATCTGGAGCATGGCGCCGTCAGCGATCCGCCCGGTGAGCTTGAGCGCCACGGGCCCGTAGCCCGCGATCCAGACCGGGAGCTTGTGCCCGCTGCTCGCCCACGGCAGCTCGAGCATCGCCCCCTCGTACTCGATCGAGCGGCCCTCCGCCAGCGCCCGGATGACGTGGACCGCCAGCTCGAGGTCCTTCATGCTCGTGGGCGTCTTGCCCAGGACCCGGCGGGCCGAGTCGCCGCGGCCGATCCCGAGGTCCATCCGCCCGCCCGAGAGCTCCTGGAGGACGGCCAGCGCCGACGCGGTCACGGACGGCTCGCGGGTGGCCGGGTTGGTCACGCAGGTGCCCAGCCGCATCCGCTCGGTGGCCTGCGCCATCAGCGTCAGCAGCGGGTAGGGGTCGCGCCACAGCACGTGGGAGTCGAACAGCCAGCCGTGGCTGAAGCCGGCCGCCTCGGCCTGCCTGGTGAGGGCGAGCGTGCGCTCGATCGAGTGTTCCGGCTTGAGCGTGAACCCGAACTGCATCGCATCCTCCGCCCGGGGGGACGCCCCGGAGAATCGAACGGCTCGGCTGCCCTCCTCCTGGCAGCCGAGCCGCGCGGGATCATACCCGATGCCGGGCCGGCGACGTTTCGCGCATTCGCAGCGCCGACCCGACGGCGCGGGCCCTAAGCCTACGGCCTGATCAGGTCTCCGTACATGTCGGGCCGCCGATCGCGGTAGAACTGCCACGTCTGGCGGACCTTGCTGATCATGTCGAGGTCGAGGTCGCGGATGATCAGCTCCTCGTCGTACGGGCTGCCCACCGCGCCCACGAACTGGCCGAGCGGGTCCACGAAGTAGCTCTGCCCGTAGAAGTCGTCCGGGCCGATCTCCTTCTCCACGCCGACGCGGTTGATGGTGCCGACGAAGTAGCCGTTGGCGAGCGAGTGGCTTACCTGCTCCACGCGCCACAGGTACTCGGACAGGCCGCGCGAGGTCGCGCTCGGGATCAGGACGATCTCGGCGCCGTTGAGGCCCAGCGCGCGGGCGCCCTCCGGGAAGTGGCGGTCGTAGCAGATGTAGACGCCGATCTTGCCGACGGCCGTCTCGAACACCGGGTAGCCCAGGTTGCCGGGGCGGAAGTAGAACTTCTCCCAGAAGCCGTCGACGTGCGGGATGTGCGTCTTGCGGTACTTGCCGAGGTACTTCCCGTCCGAGTCGATGACCGCGGCCGTGTTGTAGTAGATCCCGGAGGTCTGGCTGTCCTCCTCGTACATCGGCACGACCAGGACCATGCCCGTCTCTCGGGCCAGCGCCTGGAAGCGCTTGGTGGTCGGGCCGTCGGGGATGAGCTCGGTGTACGAGTAGTACTTCTTGTCCTGCACCTGGCAGAAGTAGGGCCCGTAGAACAGCTCCTGGAAGAGCATGAACTGGGCGCCCTGCTGCTTCGCCTGGTGCACGTACTGCTCGTGCTTCTGGATCATCGACTCCTTGTCGCCGGTCCAGGTTGCCTGCAGGAGTGCGCCTCGGACGATACGGGGCATCGCGAACAGCCTCCTCGAACAGCGTCGCGCTGTGGCGCGGCCGACCCGCCGTCGGGGAGGCCGTGCCCGCGGGCGATGGGCGCCCGCCGCATGAATGGGCTGAGCATACGCCGGTGGCCCAGCGCGGGGAGGGCCGTTCGGGCCGGCTGGCAGGGCCCTCGGACCGCGCCCTCCCGATGCGCCATCATTGGCGAGTGCCCGTCCCGGCCCGTCGCCCGGACGCGGGCCTCAGCCCGGGAGCAACGATGGACCACGAGACCGCGCGCACCCGCACCGACGCCGCCCTCGCCCGCGCGGCCGCGCTCGCCCGGGACTGGGCGGCCGGCCTGGAGGAGCGCCGGGTGGGGCCGACGGCCACGGTCGAGGAGCTGCGCGCCCGCCTCGGCGGCCCGCTCCCCGAGCACGGCGAGGACCCGGTCGCCACGGTCGAGGCCCTGGCGGCCGGCGCCGAGGGCGGGCTGGTCGCGAGTGCCGGCCCGCGCTTCTTCGGGTTCGTCATCGGCGGCGGGCTGCCGGCCGCCGTCGGGGCGGACTGGCTGGCGAGCGTCTGGGACCAGAATGCGGCGCTCTCCGCCGCGGGGCCTGCGGCCGCCGTCGCGGAGGAGGTGGCTGGGCGCTGGGCGGCGGAGCTGTTCGGCCTGCCGGAGGGCGTGTCGGTCGGCTTCACCACGGGCGCGACGATGGCGTCGTTCACGGCGCTCGCGGCGGGGCGCCACGCCCTGCTCGAGGCGGCCGGCTGGGACGTGGAGCGCCTCGGGCTGTTCGGCGCCCCGGAGGTCCCCGTGCTGGTCGGCGAGGAGGCGCACGTCACCATCCACGCGGCCCTCCAGATGCTGGGGATGGGCCGCGACCGCGTGACGCGCGTGGCCGTGGACGGCCAGGGCCGCATGCGCGCCGACGCGCTGGCCGAGGCGCTCGCGCGGCTCGAGCGACCCGCGCTCGTGTGCGCGCAGGCGGGCAACGTCAACACGGGCGCCTTCGACCCGCTGCCGGAGATCACCGACCTCGTCCGCGCCAACGCGGGCTGGCTGCACGTGGACGGGGCGTTCGGGCTGTGGGCGGCGGCCGATCCGGCGCGACGGCACCTCGTGGCGGGCGTCGAGCGGGCCGACAGCTGGACCACCGACGCCCACAAGTGGCTGAACGTCCCGTACGACTCCGGCCTCGTGTTCTGCGCCCGGCCCGCCGCGCACCACGCGGCGATGACCCTCGGCGCCGCGTACTACGTGGAGACCGGCGGCGGCGAGCGCGACCCGTACAACTGGGTGGCCGAGTCGTCGCGGCGCGCCCGCGGTTTCCCGGTCTGGGCGGCGATCCGCTCACTCGGGCGCGACGGCGTCGCCGAGCTCGTCGGCCGGACCTGCGACCTCGCCCGGCGGTTCGCGGCCGGCCTCGACGGCGCGCCCGGCCTCGGCATCCGCGTGCTCAACGACGTGGTCCTCAACCAGGCCCTCGTCCGCTTCGACGACCCCTCCGGTGCGACCGCGGCCGGTGATGCGAGGACGGCCGCGGTGATCGCCGCGATCCAGGCCGACGGCACGCTGTGGGCCGGCGGCTCCACGTGGCGCGGGCAGCGGGTGATGCGCGTGTCGGTGTCCGGCTGGCGGACGACGGCCGGCGACATCGACCGCTGCGCCGAGGTCGTGCGCCGGGTCGCGGCTGCGATCCCGGCAGGGTAGGGCCCGGGCCGGGCCCGCCCGCGGTCGCCGGCGGCCGCGAGAGGAGCGGTCAGCCCGCCGCGGTGATGACGGCGAAGCCGTCCACGTCGACCCAGGGGTGGCGGGCGGTCCCCGAGACCCGGATCGTGACCTGGTGGCGACCGCTGGAGGGCCAGGTGCGGGTGAACACGACCCGCCGCGATTGCGTGGAGGTCGCGTAGAGGCTGACGGCGGCGACCGAAACGCCATCGACATAGATGCGCGCGGACCCGCGCGTTGGGCCCTTTGGGGCGATCCAGGCGAACTGGCTGCCGGTGAAGGTGAAGCTGGCCGTCGACCCGGCGGTCTTCGAGGCGCGGTCCGCCCGCGCGAGGAACAGGCTGCCGGTCTGCCACAGCCACCGGCCCGTGTACTTGGCGGATCGCTCCGACGCCATCTGGAGGCCGAACGCGCCGGTGGACTGCCACGGGCTCGCGTTGCCCGCGCGGTCGACGGCGCGGACCTGGTACTCGACCGACCCCCGCGGGCCGAGCCGCTGCGCGATCGACCTCGAGAGCGGCGCGGGCAGGGCCACCGCCGTCCACGCGCCGCCGCCGATCCGTCGCTGGAGCTCGTAGCGCGCGACGCCCTCGCCGATGTCGGTCGCGGCGGTCCAGCGCACCGCGACGGCCACGTCGCCGTTCGAGGCGACGACGGCGTTGGTCAGGGTGGCCGTGGGCACGACGGGCGTCGGCGCGACGGTGTCGGCGAGCACGGTCAGGGTCGCCCGGCCGCTGGCGCTGCCGCTCGTCGCGGTAACGATGGCGCTGCCGGGCGCCGTGGTGGCCACGACCCCAGCTGGGCTGATCGTCGCGCCGGACCCGGCCACGCTCCATGTGACCGCTGACGCGGGGACGGGAACCGCGTTGAGCGAGCTGTCGGTGCCGCGGGCGGTGAACGCGGCGTTCTCGCCGGCCATGACGGTCGTGTCGCCCGTCCGCACCACGAGCTGTGCCAGCGGGCCGGTGGGGATGCTCGAGACCACCAGCAGCGCGTCGGCCACGGCGCGCGCGCTTCCGCCCGACGGGCTGTTCACCAGGGTCGCCGTGATGTCGCCGGGGTGTCGCGCCAGCGCCGTGGTGGAGCCCCCGCCGTCGAGGTTCACGGCCGTCTGGACGCCCTGCGCGACGAGGAGGTCTGCCAGGTCGTCGTCGGTGACCCCGCTGCTCTCGCCCGGCTGCCGGCCGTCCACGGTCACGAGCACGAGGGTGCCGTCCGGCCGCGCGCCGACCGCGGTGCGAGGGTGGGTGGCCCAGGTCACCGACGAGACGGGGGAGACGCCGGCCAGGCCGCCCCTGACCAGCCACTCGCGGCCGCTCACCGCCTCGGCGACACCCGCCCAGCCGGCGGGCACGGTCGTGGTGATCGTGACCAGTGCGCCGACCGGCAGGGCGTCGAGGGCCGCAGCGTCGTCGCCCTGGGCCGAGAGCACCAGGGTGCCGGCCGCGAGGGGCGCGCCGCCGGCACCCGTCCGCACGGCCGTGACGGTCCCGGCCCAGCTGCCGCCGGCCCGCAGTGGCAGCCCGGGCACCGCGAGGACCACCTCGGAGCCGTCGCCGCCCGTACCGGTGCTGGCTCCCCAGCTGAGGGTGTACAGGTCCAGGTCGCCGGCCACGCGCAGCTTGTTGATCCGGTCGACGGTGAGCGTGGCGCCGCCCGGCAGGGTGACCGCCGTGGTCACCGCGACGTCGCCGAACATGGCGCTCCCGCTCGCGTTGAGGCCGAACGTGGGCCGGGCGGACCGCGACCCGCTCAGCAGCTCGCCGCCGTGGACGAGCAGGCCGGTGGGCGCGGACAGGCCCGAGGCGGCGCTCGTCGTCCACGTGTCGCCGTTGACGGCCGCGACGACGCGGTGGCCGTCGCGCGAGACCGCCCCGGCCTGGCCGGGGACCGTCTGGAGCCTGGACACGCCGGCCGCCGGTGCGCTGGCCTCGAGCGTGATGCCCGCGATCAGCGGCGCGACGTCGATCAGGTCCACGGCCTGCGGCCCGTCGTCGGTGGTCCACCATCCGTGGCGGTGGACGACGCCGGGCGCGGCGGCCTCCTCGAGGGTGGAGGCGAAGGGGGCGGTCGTGATGGCGGGGGCCGCGGCCCCGGTGTCGGTGGTCGCGGGCAGGGAGGACGCGGCTGACGGCCGGGCCCCCGGTGCTGCGAGGGCGAGCGCGAGGACCAGGGCTGCAGCGCGGCGGTTCGTGATCCCCTCCCGGCGGGGCAGGTCGCCCCGACCGAGGCTAGGGTGCCACCCGCGGCCGGCGCGGGCAAGCCGATTCCGAGCGCGGCGGCCCGGACGGTGCCCACGACGGCTGCGGGCACCCGAAGCCCCACGGACGGGCGGGGGTCGGAGGTTCCCCGCTGGCCTCGTCCCGTCTGGCAACGCCGCGCTGTGCTGTAATGGGTTGCATCGCGCCTCGTCGCAACCGCACGGGCCGCCCGCACCGCGGCCCGACTGGAGGTTTCATGGGCATCAGCGCCGCGCCGGGCATGACCAGCGAGGAGATCGTCTCGCTGGCCCGCGCCCACACCATGTTCAGCTGGTCGATCCAGGGGCAGCTGGACCCCATCGCCATCGACCGGGCCGAGGGGGTCTACCTCTACACGCCCGAGGGCCGGCGGATCCTGGACTTCAACGCCCAGCTGATGTCGGTCAACATCGGCCACGGCGACCGCCGGGTCATCGACGCCATCAACGAGCAGGCCTCGCGGCTCCAGTTCGTCCAGCCGGCGTTCGCGACCGAGATCCGGGCCCGCCTGGGCGCCAAGATGGCCGAGATCCTGCCCGGCGACATGAACAAGGTGTTCTTCACGCTCGGCGGCGCCGAGGCCGTGGAGAACGCGATCAAGCTCGCCCGCCACGTGACCGGCAAGTACAAGCTGCTCGCCCGGTACCGCGCCTACCACGGCGCGACGGCCGGGGCGATGACGCTCACCGGCGACTACCGCCGCTGGGCGAACGAGCCGGGCATCGTGGGCGTGGTCCGCTACCCGGACACGCACCGCTGGGGCGAGAAGGAGCCCCGCAGCGCCGACGAGGCGCTCAACGGCCTCGAGGACGTCATCAAGTACGAGGGCGCGCACACGATCGCGGCCATCTTCCTCGAGACGGTCGTGGGCACCAACGGCATCCTGATCCCGCCCGACGGCTACCTCAAGGGCGTCCGGGAGCTGTGCGACAAGTACGGCATCGTGATGGTCGCCGACGAGGTCATGGCCGGCTTCGGCCGCACCGGTCGCTGGTTCGCGGTGGACCACTGGGACGTGGTGCCCGACCTCATGACGATGGCCAAGGGCCTCACGTCGTCCTACCTGCCGCTGGGCGCGGTCGCGATGCGCGACTGGGTCAGCCAGGCCATGGACACCAAGATGTTCTACGGCGGGCTGACGTACTCGTCGCATCCGGTCTCGCTGGCGGCCTCGCTGGCGACGATCAAGGTCTACGAGGAGGACGACCTCATCGGCAACGCGGCGCGCATGGGCGAGGTGCTGCGCAGGCACCACGAGGCGCTGGCCGCGAAGCACCCGTCGGTGGGCGCCCACCGCAACATCGGTCTGTTCGGCATCCTTGACCTCGTCCGCTCGCAGGACCCGTGGACGCCGATCACGCCGTTCAACGGCACCTCCGACGAGATGAAGGCGATCGGCAAGTTCTTCCGCGAGAACGGGCTGTACACCATGATCTCGAACAACTCGATCCACACCAACCCGCCGCTGTGCATCAACGAGGAGCAGCTGGCGGAGGGCTTCGCGATCATCGACCGCGCGCTCGACATCGCGGACCAGGCCGTCAAGGGCTGACGGCCCGCGCTCGCGACTGACGCCGACGGCCGGCTCCTCCTGGGGCCGGCCGTCGCGATTCCGCGGTGCTCCGCCGGCCGTGACCGCTGGGCCAGCCGACCCTGCGGAGTGCGTGCGCCGCAGCCGCCCGCGGCGCGTGAATCAGCCGGCCTCACGGAAGCGCGACGCTCCCGGGGGGTCCGCGTCGTGCCGCTTCGAGGTGTGCCATGTGGCCCGGTGCGGCATGCAGCGGCCCACCCAGACCGCGGGGCTCCGATAGGCCGGTCGGTGTGCCCGGGCGGCGCAGGCCCGCCGCGGGAGCCCCGGTGCGCCCGGACGGCGCAGGGCCCGCCGCGGTGCGGGAGCTGCCTGACGCTGCTGCGCGAACCCCGGGTGCGCACGGGGCAGTGCCGCCGCCCCGCGCCGAGCAGCTCCGCCTTGACGGTTCGCGCCGCACCCGGGATGCTCGCCCCATGCCGACCCTGCCCGCGCCCGCATCGCTCACCCGTCCGATCATCGCCGACGGTGCCATGGGCACCGCGCTGTTCGCCGGCGGCATGCCGGTGGGGGAGGCGCCCGAGGCCTGGCTGCTGACGCCCGACGGCGCCGCCATGGTCGAGGGGGTCCACCGCAGCCACGTCGAGGCGGGCTCCGAGCTGATCCTGACCTCCACGTTCGGCGCCAACGCCATCCGGATCGCGGATTCGGAGATCGCCGGCCGGACCGCCGAGGTGTGCCGAGCCGCCGTCGCGGCCGCGCGTGCCGCCGCCGGGCCGGACCGGATCGTGGCCGGGTCGATGGGCCCGACGGGCGGGCTGCTGGTCCCGTACGGCCTGCTGGACGCGGGCGAGGTCCGCGACGCCTACGCGCAGGAGGCCGCGGCCCTCGCCGCGGCTGGCGTGGACGTGATCTGGGTCGAGACCATGATGGACCTCAACGAGGCGGTCGCCGCGGTGGAGGGGGCCCGGCAGGGGGCGCCCGGCCTGCCCGTCGTCGCGACGCTCGTGTTCGCGGCGCGCAACCGCACGATGTTCGGCAACCGGGCGGAGGAGGCGGCCGACCGGCTCGTCGAGCTCGGCGTCGCCGGGATCGGGGCCAACTGCGGCGACGGCTGGGCGCCGGTGGAGGCGGTGATCCCGATCCTGGTGGAGCACGCGCCCGGTCTCCACGTCGTGGCCAAGGCGAATGCGGGCATCCCGTCCGGCACGGCCGACGGCGTCACCACGTATCCCGGCACGCCCGACGAGGCGGCCGCGTACGCGCGCCGAGTCGCCGATATGGGCGCGACCATCGTCGGGGGCTGCTGCGGCACCACCGCGGTGCACGTCGCGGCCATCGCCCGGTCCCTGGGGTCCTGAGCGCGGCGCGCCCCGGTCGGCGCGCCTGACGGGCGGGCCGGCGCGTGGCGGGGTAGGCTGGAGGACTGTGGACGCGCGCACGCGAGGTCGGCTCATGTCGATGGCGGGTAGGGCCCCGGCGTTCGATCCCGCCTCGCCCCGAGACCTCGCCGCCCGTGTCGGGCTGGTGGCGGCAACCTTCCTGCTCGCCACGCTGGCCGCCGTGGGCCTCGAGCAGGGCGCCGGCCTGCAGGACGCGTCGCCGGTCTACCTGATCGCGGTTGTGGTGGCCGCCTCGACGCTCGGGACGGGGGCGGCGGTCGCCACGTCGGGCGCAGCCTTCCTAGTCTACGACTTCCTGTTCACCACGCCGCGCTTCACGTTCGCCATCTCCGACCCCGGCGAGTGGCTGAGCCTGCTGCTGTTCCTCGTCGTGGCGGTGGTTGTCGGCAGGCTGGCGGCCCTGCAGCGAGATCGAGCGGACGAGGCCCACCGACGCGTTCGCGAGGGCGTGGCGCTGGTGGCGATGAGCCGCGACGTGGCGCTGGCGACGACGTTCGAGGAGGCGGCCGCGCAGATCGCGCTTCGCCTGCAGGCCGACGCGGAGATGGACCAAGTCTGGGTGGAGCGGGCCGCGACGCCCGGTCAGGCCGTGGCCTGGACGGTGCCGGCCCTGCCGCTCGCCGCCGGCAGCCCGTGGACGTTGGTGCGCTCGGAGTCCGAGGGCACATCCGAGTGGCTTCGGCTCCACGAGGGCACCGCCGCGGTGGCCGACGATGACAACGTGTCGGCCCACTACGTGGTGCCGATCGACGCGGGCGATGAGCGGACGGGGTGGATCCACGCGCTGCGAAGCCCCGGACAGCCGCGCCCGGGCCGCGGTGCGCGGCGCCTGCTGGCCCTCGCCGCCGACCAGCTGGCGATCGCCCACCGCCGTGACGTGCTCCGCGAGGAGCTCACTGCAGCGGAGGTCGCACGGGAGGGCGACGCCCTGCGCGGCGCGATTCTGGACTCCGTGTCGCACGACTTGCGGACGCCGGTCGCCTCGATCCGCGCCCTCGCGGGGGTGCTGGCAGACGCGGCACCCGGCCTCGGCTCGGCGGACGTCCGCGAGATGGCCGTCAAGATCGACGCGGAGGGCGACCGTCTGGGCCGGATCGTGAACGGCCTGCTCGACATGGGCCGCATCCAGTCCGGCGGGATCCGGCCCGACCTGCAGCCATACGAGCTGTCGGAGCTCGTCGAGACGACGCTCCGCCACCATGCGGCTGGCCCCGGCGGGCGGGAGGTCGAGGTGGCGGTCCCAGACGACCTGCCGCCGGTGCTCGCGGACGCCGTGCTGCTCGACGTCGCGCTGGGCAACGTGGTGGACAACGCCATCACGCACACGCCCGCCGAGGCGCGAGTGCGCGCGACGGCCCGCGCCGAGGGGTCGGGCTGGGTGCTGCTGGCGGTGGACGACGCGGGTCCGGGTGTGCCGGCCGATACCCTGGCGCACCTGTTCGAGCGCTTCTACCGCGTGCGGTCGGGCCCGGAGGGAGCGCGCCGCGGGATGGGCCTCGGCCTCGCGATCGCCAAGGGCTTCGTGGAGGCGATGGGCGGGACGATCGCGGCGGCGCCGAGCGATCTCGGTGGCCTCAGCATCCGGATCCGCATCCCCGCCGTGAGAGAGCAGCGGGGCTTGTGAGCGGCGCCCACCTGCTGCTGGTCGAGGACGACGCCGTCGCACGCACCGCCGTGGCGCAGAACCTCGCGGGCCACGGCTATGTCGTGGCCGAGACGGGGGACGCTGCTGGCGCCCTGCGCTCATGGGACGCCGCCCGGCCCGACCTGATCGTGCTCGACCTGGGGCTGCCGGACCTCGACGGGCTGGCGGTTATCCGCCGGGTCCGGCGCGAGTCCGCCACGCCGATCCTGGTGCTGTCCGCCCGCGGCCGCGAGGCCGACAAGATCGAGGCGCTGGAGGCGGGCGCCGACGACTACGTCACCAAGCCGTACGGGATCGGCGAGCTGCGCGCCCGGGTCGCGGCCCTGCTCCGCCGGGCGGGCGGTGCCGGGGTCGAGCCGTCGGGCGTGCTGCGAAACGGTTCGATCGCCCTCGACACCTCCCGGCGGGTCGTGGCCGTCGGGGGCCGGGAGCTGGACCTGACCCCGCGCGAGTACGAGCTGCTCAAGCAGATGCTCGCCGCCCCGGGGCGGGTGCTGACCCGCGGCCGCCTGCTCCGTGCCGTCTGGGGCACCGCCTACAGCGACGAGGGCCACTACCTCCACGTGTACGTGTCGCGGCTTCGCCGCAAGCTGGCCGCGGCCGACCCCGGCGGGGACGCCCGGGACCTGGTCTCGGCCGAGCCCGGCGTCGGCTACCGGGTGCGCGAACCGCCGTCCGACTGAGCGGTCCCGCGACGCCCCGTCAGGCGCGCCGCACCCGTCAGACGCGCCCGCTACCCCGATGTGTCCCTGACCGGCACCAGGTGCACCTCGAGCCCCGGCCGCGCCGCCATGATCCGCTCGAGGAGCGTCCGGCCGCGCAGGCGGTCGCCCAGCGAGGGCGCGCGGGGAGCGAGCACGACTAGGCCGGCGCCGAGGCGCTGCGCGGCGGCGGCGACCGCGCCAGCTGCATCCGCGGCGGCGACCGGCAAGATCTCGGCGCCGAGGTCGCGCGCCAGATTGAGGTCTTCAGCCGCCGCGCCGGCATCGAGCGGCCAGGCGTCTGCCCGCGGCGCGCGTTCGTCGGCGGTGACGGCCACCAGCCGGAGCCTCAGCGCCGCCGACAGCGCGGCGGCACGGCGGATCGCATCGCGGGTGCCCTGCCCGCCGTCGACGACGACGATCACCGCCGCGCCGGGCGCACGCTCGCCCATGCCGAGCGGGGCACCGACCTCGGACTCGATCCGCCGAGCCAGCCAGCGCAGGGACAGGTCGCGGAGGGTGGCGAGATTCGCGGTCGTGTACACGCTGTCGAGCAGGCGCCTGGCGCGGTCGGGGGGCACCACCAGGCCGTCGGCGATGCGAGCGCGCAGCGTGCTAGGGCTCACGTCGACCAGCTCCACCTCGTCGGCGCCGTCGAGCACGGAATCGGGCAGCCGCTCGCGGACCGGCACCCCGGTGATCGTCTGGACGGCGTCGGCCTGCGAGGCGAGATGCCCGAGGTCGACTGTGGCGACCACGTCGATGCCTGCGTCGCGCACGAGCTCCGCGGCGGCCCAGCGGGTGGCGGGCTGCAGTCCCGGCGGGGCCTCCCGCCACAGCTCGTCGACGAGCGCCACCTCGGGCCGCCTGGCCACGACCGCGTCCGCGTCAAGGGCCTCGACGGTCACGCCGCGATACGCCACCGAGACCGGGGCCACCCGCTTCAGCCCGCTGGCCAGCCGCGCGATCGCCGGGCTGGGCTCGTCGCCGAGGACCGCGAGCACCACATCGCGACCGGCCGCGCGGAGTCGCGTGCCCTCCTCGAGCATGCGGTGCGTCGTCCCCGCTCCCTCGCACATGCCCGCGTAGACGCGCAGGCTGCCCCGGACGGCGACCGCGTCCATCAGGCTCGCCCTCGCGGGGAGGAGAGGAGCCGGCCTGCCGTGGCCAGGAAGGTCGCAAGGGCGAACGGCTTGGGCAGGTAGCCGTCCACGGCGAACTCGTGCAGGCGGGCAGCGTCCACCGAGATGGCGGTCAGCAGCACGACCGGCGGGCGGCCGGCCGCCGGCGCCAGGGCGGTGCGCAGCAGGTCCCACCCGCTGGCTCCCGGAAGATTCACGTCCAGGAATACGAGACCGGGTCGCAGGCCGTTGGCCAGCCGATCCGCAGCGTCCTCGGCAGACCCGGACTCGACCGTCTTGATGCCGCGCCTCCGGAGGGCGTCGGCGAGGGCCCCGCGCAGCACCTCCTCGTCCTCGACCAGCAGGACCGGGCCGTCAGCCATCGGTGGCCGCCCGGTCCACGACGAGGGCGCAGCAGCTGTCGCCGGGCGTCCAGTCCGCGGTCACCCGGAGCCGATACAGCCCGGCTCGCGCCCGAGCGGCCTCCAGCACGGCAGCGCCGAGCCGGAGATTGGCCAAGGTCACCCGAACGGCGGCACCGGCGCGGACCAGAGCGATCGCCATGTCCACCAGCCGCAGTTCGCGGTCAATCTCCGCCTCAACGGCGATCTCGGTCACAGGGTCCATGGGTCCGCTCCCGCCGCCGGCTCTAGCGCGGCCGCCGGAACGGCACGTCCGCGACGATGATGCCCGGATGGCCGGTGAGCGCGTCGCGCAGGCGGTAGGCGGTCTGGTTGTACAGGAACCGCTCCCACCAGTGGTTGATGATCCGTTCTGGGATGAGGACGATCGTCACCACCGACGGGTCCTTTTCGGCCGTGAGCTCGAGATAGCGGATCAGCGGCCGGACGAACTCGCGGTACGGGGACTCCACGATCACCAGGTCCACGCCGCGGACCTGCGCCTCGAACCTGGCCCGGAACGCCTCCGCCGCGGCGAGGTCGTCGGTGACGTGGACCGCGACCACGGTCTTGGACATCGTGAGGCCCAGCTTGATCGCCTGGATTGCGTCGCGCCGCATGTCCTGCATCGGGATGATGACGCGCTGGCCGCGGCTCGGCGGGCCGATGACCGCCTCGGGGCGGACGTGGAGCTCGACGAGCGTGCCCCGGTACTCGTGGCCGATGAACAGCATCAGCACCACGAGCAATGGCACGATGATCAGGACGATCCACGCCCCGAGCGCGAACTTGGCGATCGCGAAGATGACCACGACGATCGCGGTGACCACTGCCCCCACGCCGTTGATCGCGGCGCTCTTGCGCCATCCCGGGCCGCGCTCGGTCCACCAGTGTCGGACCATGCCGGACTGGCTCAGGGTGAACGACGTGAACACGCCGATGGCATAGAGCGGGATCAGACGGTTGACGTCGCCGCCGAACACCACGACCAGCAGGATCGAGACGGTCGCCAGGGCGATGATCCCGGAGTTGAACGCCAGCCGCTCGCCGCGGAAGGCGAAGTTGCGCGGGAAGAACCCGTCGCGGGCAAGGATCGACGAGAGCCGAGGGAAGTCGGCGAAGCTCGTCTGGGCCGCCAGGATCAGGATGCCCATCGTGGCGAACATCAGGATGTAGTAGAGCGGCGACCGCCCGTAGAAGACCGCCTGGGCGATCTGGGAGAGGATTGAGTCGCCCGACGCGCTGGGGACGGCACCGGTCACGCCGGCGAGCCAGCCCATGCCCAGGAACATCGTGCCGAGCAGGCTCGCCATGACGACCATCGTCATCTGGGCGTTCTTCCATTCCGGCGGCTTGAACGCGGGCACGCCGTTGGCCACCGCCTCGGTGCCCGTCATCGCGGAGCAGCCGTCCGCGAACGCCCGCATCAGGATCAGCAGGCTCATCCCCTCGATCGGCGGCGCGAACGGCTGGGTGGCCGGCGCCTGGAGGTGCTGGCCCAGGGCAGTGCGCACGATGCCGAGGCCGATCATCAGCAGCATGGAGCCCAGGAAGATGTACGTGGGCGCCGCGAAGATGCTGCCGCTCTCCTTGAGCCCGCGCAGGTTTACGACCATCACGAGCAGGATGCTGCCGACCATCAGCGGCACCTCGTGGCCCACGAGGATCGGCAGCGCCGCAGCAAGGTTGTAGATGCCCGACGACACCGACACGGCCACCGTGAGCACGTAGTCAACGAGCAGCGAGGCCGCGGCCACAAGGCCGGCGAGCGTGCCCAGGTTGGCGTGGGCGACGATGTAGCTGCCGCCGCCGTTCGGATAGGCGCGGATCGTCTGGCGGTAGCTGAAGGTGACCAGGATCAGCAGCCCGACGATCAGGAACGAGATCGGGATCATGTAGCCGAACGCGGCCGAGCCTGCGATCGCCAGCGTGAACAGGATCGCCTCGGTGGCGTAGGCGACCGAGCTCATCACGTCCGACGAGAAGATCGGCAGCGCCTTCCACTTGGGCAGGCGCTGCTCCAGCTCCTCGTGGGTGGACAGGACGCGGCCGAACAGCAGGCGACGGGCGCCGAAGCCGGCTCGGCCGACCCGCGACTCGGGCTCGATCGCGGCGACCTTGGCGACGATCGTGCCCTGGTCGCCGTAGCGGAAGTAGCGGGCCTCGGGCCGGTCCACCTGGACGCGGCGGTCGCCGGGCTTGCGTCCCGAGCGGGGGATGCGGGACGGGCCGCTCGGCCGGGTCCGCTCGGGGGACGCCTCAGCCACGGCGGGGTCCCGTCCCGGGCGGGGTGGGGGCCGGCAGCCCGCCGGACCGGTCTCGAGTGGGTTGTGATGGGCCGTGCAAGGAGGGCTCCGACGCCGTTCTGCGGGCGTTTGACGTCATCGCGGGCGGGCACGCGGGCGCGGGTCCTGCTCGCACCTCCAGCCTATGCCGCGCCTCACGCTCAGCCGGTCGGCCAGACTGCCGAACCGCTCAACAACGCCTCAACATCCGGCTCCGCACCGGCCCAGCTCAACCCTGGCGCACGTCCACGACGTGAACCTCGACCTCGGGGTCCAGCCGCAGCAGCTGCTCGGCGAGTGTCCCGTGCCGGAGCCGCTCGAGGCCGCTCGCCGGCTCGTTCGGGAGGACGACGTGCGTCGGCCGCCGGGTGCGCACGACCTGGGCGAGGCCGGCCGCCGCGCCGTCGGCCTCCACCCGGACCACGTCCGCTCCCAGGTCCACCGCGTCGTCGAGCGCCTGCTGGAGGTCGCGCTGGCGGTCGAAGGGCAGGCGGGCCGCCGCCGGGCTGTCCACCACCAGCGCGATCAGCGCGCCGTGGAGCAGCGACGCCAGTCTTGCCGCGCGACGCACGGCCCGCGGCGCAGCCCGGCTCTCGTCCACCAGGACCAGCACGCGCTCGGTGACCAGCGGGAGGGGCGCGCCGCCGGTCACCTCGAGCTGGCCCTCCACCCGCTCGGCGGCGATCCGCAGCGCGAGCTCGCGCAGCGCGGTCAGGTTCGGCTCGGTGAAGAACCGGTCGAGGGCGACCGCCGTGCGCTCGGGCGGGTAGACGTTCCCGTGCCGCATCCGCTGGCGGAGCGCGTGCGGGCTCATGTCCACGAGCTCGATCTCGTCGGCGTCGCGCAGCACGTCGTCGGGGAGCCGCTCGTTGACGGGCGCGCCGGTGATCGTCGCCACGGCGTCGGCGACGCTCTCGAGGTGCTGGATGTTGAGCGTCGTGACGACGTGGATGCCCGCCTCGCGGATCGCCTCGACGTCCTGCCATCGCTTCTCGCGCTGCGAGCCCGGGATGTTGGTGTGGGCCAGCTCGTCCACGAGGGCGACGGTGGGGCGGCGGGCGACCACGGCGTCCGAGTCCATCTCCTCGAGCGTGACGCCGCGGTAGTCGACGGTGAGCCGCGGCACCTGCTCCAGGCCGTCGAGCAGCCTGACGGTGTTCGGCCGGCCGTGGCACTCGGCGAACCCGACCACAAGGTCAGTGCCGCGGACGATCCGCCGGTGGCCCTCCTCGAGCATCCGGTACGTCTTGCCGACGCCGGGCGCCATGCCCAGGTACACGCGCAGGCGGCCGCGCCCGCCCTGGCGATCGGCCTGCAGGCGCGCCAGCAGTTCGTCCGGGTCGGGCCGGACGTCCAGCGCGTCGCGCTCGGGATCGCGCATCGCCCCGCCTCAGCCGGACGCGCCCGGCGTGCCGGCGCCGGGGGACAGCAGCCCGTCGAGGTCCAGGTTCAGCTCCAGCACGTTGACGCGCGGCTCGCCGAGGAAGCCCAGCAGCGGCTGCTCGGTGTGGCGGGCGACGGCGGCGCGGACCGCGTCGCGCGTGATGCCCCGCGCAGCGGCCACCCGGGCGACCTGGTACTCGGCGGCGGCCGGGCTGATGTCGGGGTCGAGGCCCGAGGCCGACGAGGTCACCAGGTCCACGGGCACCGGCCCGCCTCCGTTCGCCTTCTGCGCCGCCTCCACGGCCGCGGTCACGTTCGCGATCAGCTGCGCGCTGGTGGGGCCGAGGTTCGTGCCCCCGGAGTCGCCCGCATCGTAGCCGTCCCTGCCGGCGGCCGAGGGGCGACCCCAGAAGTACTTCGGGTCGGAGAAGGCCTGGCCGATCAGGCTCGAGCCCACGGCCTGCCCGTTGACGATGACCATGGAGCCGTTGGCCTGGCGGTTGAAGGCGATCTGCGCGACGGCCGTGACCAGCGCCGGGTACGCGGCACCGGTGATCAGGGTGAGCACGACGAGCAGCATGACGGCCGGGAGGAGGACGTGCCGGAGGAACGAGCGCATGGAGTTTACCTAGGCGAGGTGCAGGGCGGCCACGAGCAGGTCGATCGCCTTGATCCCGAGGAACGGGGCGATGATCCCGCCGAGTCCGTAGACGAGCAGGTTGCGACGGAGCAGCTCGCTGGCCGGAGCGGCCCGGAAGGCCACGCCGCGGATCGCGAGCGGGATGAGCGCGATGATGATCAGCGCGTTGAAGATGACCGCGGAGAGGATCGCGCTCTGCGGGGTGGCGAGGCCCATGATGTTGAGGGCGCCCAGCTGCGGGTAGACGCTCACGAACATCGCCGGCACGATCGCGAAGT
Source organism: Chloroflexota bacterium (assembly GCA_021787395.1). Lineage (GTDB taxonomy): Bacteria > Chloroflexota > Limnocylindria > Limnocylindrales > CSP1-4 > CAIXZV01. The sequence goes on along the minus strand of JAJYLZ010000001.1, from coordinate 71,722 downwards.
ACTTCGCCACGTCGTTGGCGATCGAGAACGTCGTGATCGAGCCGCGGGTGATCAGCAGCTGCTTGCCGATCGCGATCACCTCGAGCAGCTTGGTCGGGTCGGAGTCGAGGTCGACCATGTTGGCCGCCTCCTTGGCCGCCGACGTGCCGCTGTTCATGGCGAGGCCCACATCGGACTGGGCGAGGGCGGGCGCGTCGTTGGTGCCGTCGCCGGTCATCGCCACAAGGTGCCCGTCGGCCTGCGCCTTGCGGATGAAGGCGATCTTGTCCTCGGGCGTGGCCTGGGCGATGAAGTCGTCGACGCCCGCCTCCCGGGCGATGGTCGCCGCGGTGCGCGGGTTGTCGCCGGTGATCATGACGGTGCGGATGCCCATCCGGCGGAATTCGGCGAAGCGCTCGACCAGGCCCTCCTTGACCGTGTCCTTGAGCTCGATCAGGCCCAGCACCCGGCCGTCGTCGCGAATGGCCAGCGGCGTCGCGCCGGCGTCCGCGATGCGGTCGGCCTGGGCCGCGATGTCGGGCGGCAGCGGCCCGTCGAGGCCCCCCGCGATCGCGTCCACCGCGCCCTTGAGGACGAGGCCGCTGGTCACGGTCCTGACGCCGCTGGTGCGGGTCTCGGCGCGGAACGGGATCTCCTCCGCGATCGTGGCCGCGAGGGCGGCGAGCCCGGCGTCGTCGCCGGCTTTGGCCGGCCAGTCCAGCTCCACGAGCCGCTTCCGGGCCAGCTCGACCACGGAGCGGCCCTCGGGCGTCTCGTCGCGGATCGAGGTCAGCAGCGCTGCCCGGACCGCCTCGGCCTCAGGGATGCCGGGCGCCGGCGAAATGCTCGCCGCGAGCCGGTTGCCGTACGTGATGGTGCCGGTCTTGTCGAGCAGGATGACGTCCACGTCGCCGGACGCCTCGACGGCACGGCCGCTCATGGCCAGGACGTTGAACCGGGCGACCCGGTCCATGCCGGCGATGCCGATGGCGGACAGCAGCCCGCCGATCGTGGTGGGGATGAGGCACACGAGCAGGGCCACCAGCGCGACGGTGTCGACCGTGATGCCGGCATAGGCGCCGAACGGCCGCAGCGTCACCGTGGCCATGAGGAAGACGATCGACAGGCCGGCGAGCAGGATCGCGAGCGCGATCTCGTTGGGGGTCCGCTGGCGCTTGGCGCCCTCGACCAGCGCGATCATGCGGTCGAGGAACGTCTCGCCCGGGTTGGACGTGATCCGGATCACCAGCCGGTCGGAGACGAGCGTGGTGCCGCCGGTGACCGAGCTGCGGATGTCGGTGCCGGGCTCCTTGAGCACGGGCGCGGACTCGCCGGTGATCGCGGCCTCGTTGACGAAACCGACGCCCTCGATGACGTCCCCGTCGCCGGCGATGGTCTGGCCCTCCTCGACCACGATGATGTCGCCCCTCCGGAGCTCCGACGAGCCGACTGTCTCGAGCAACCCGTCAGCGCGGCGCCGGCGGGCGGTCGTCTCGGAGCGCGTTCGCCGCAGCGTGGCCGCCTGGGCCCGGCCGCGCGCCTCGGCGACCGCCTCGGCGTAGGTCGCGAACAGGACGGTGAACCACAGCCAGGCCGCGATCTGGAGTTCGAAGCCGGTCCCCGACGATCCGGGCAGCGGCTCCAGGCCGGTGGTGTGGGCGGCCCAGGTGATCGTGACCAGGGCCGCCGTCAGCTCGACCACGAACATGACCGGGTTGCGGACCAGGAGCCGCGGGTCGAGCTTGCGGAACGCGTGCGGCAGCGCCGCCCGGAGCAGCTCCGGGTCGAGTACGCCGCGGGGGCGCGGCGCCTCGCCGCCGGGCTTGGCGCCGCCGAGCGTGACGAACCGCTGGAAGCGGCGCGTGCCGCGGCCGAGGTCGAGGGCCATGAGGGAGCGGGCGATGCCCATCAGAATGTCTTCCCGGCGTTCTGGAGGAGCTGCTCGGAGATCGGGCCCAACGCGAGCGCCGGGAAGAACGTCAGCGCCCCGACGATGACGATCACGCCGATCAGCAGGACGACCCACAGGGCGCCGGTGGTCGGGAACGTGCCCAGCGAGGGCGCGACGCGCCGCTTGGCGGCCATCGAGCCCGCCAGGGCGAGGATGGGGACGATCATCCCGTACCGGCCGATCAACATGGCCAGCGCGCCGGTGATGTTGTAGAAGGGCGTGTCGCCGGACAGGCCGGCGAACGCCGAGCCGTTGTTGCCGGTCTGGCTCGAGTACGCGTAGAGGATCTCGCTGAAGCCGTGGGGGCCCCTGTTCAGCGGCCCGGCGAGCCCCGGATCGGTCGCCGTGGCAAGGGCGGTGAAGCCCAGGATGCTGGCCCCGAGCACGAGGGTGGTGAGCATCGCCATCTTGATCTCGTACGCCTCGACCTTCTTGCCCAGGTACTCGGGCGTGCGGCCGACCATGAGCCCGGCGATGAAAACCGCGAGGATCGCCCCGATGATCAGCATCCCGTACATCCCGGCGCCGATGCCACCGGGTGTGACCTCGCCCAGTTCCATGTTGAACAGCGGCACGAGCCCGGAGAGCGGCTGGGCGCTGTCATGCCAGGAGTTGACGGCCCCGGTGGACGTCCCGGTCGTGACGGCCATGAACAGGCCGCCGACGCCGGCGCCGAAGCGGGCCTCCTTGCCCTCCATGTTGCCGAGAACCGTCTGGTCGACGCCTGCTGGGAACAACGGGTTGCCGGCGGCCTCGAGGTGCATCGCGAAAACGGCGCCCACGCCCAGCACGAGCATCATCGCGGCGAAGATCGTCCAGCCCTGGCGCTGGCTGCCGGCGTACCGGCCGAAGGTGAACGTCAGCGCGAAGGGCACCGCTAGGAGGGCGAGCATCTCCAGCCAGTTCGTGAGCGGGGTGGGGTTCTCGAACGGATGCGACGAGTTGGCGTTGAAGAAGCCGCCCCCGTTGTTGCCCAGCTCCTTGATCCACTCCTGGGAGGCGACGGGGCCGATGGCAATGTTCTGGACCGCGCCCTGGAGCGTGGTGACGGCCCTGGTCGGGTCCCACGTCTGCGGCACCCCTTGCCAGACGAGCACGACGGCGCCGACGACCGAGATCGGCAGCAGGACGTACAGGACGCCCCGCGTCAGGTCCACCCAGTAGTTGCCGATCGTCTTCGCGCTGCGGCGGGTGAGCCCGCGGAACAGCGCGATCGCGACGGCCAGGCCGGTGGCCGCGGAGGTGAAGTTCCGGACCGCCAGCATGCCCGTCTGGATGAGGTACGTCGCGCCGGCCTCGCCCGAGTAGTTCTGCCAGTTGGTGTTGGTCTCGAAGCTCACCGAGGTGTTGAACGCCAGATCCGGCGACATCGCCGGGATCCCGCCCTGGTTGAGCGGGAGGACGTCTTGGAGACGGAGCATGGCGTAGCCCGCCAGGATCGCCACGCCGGCCATCACGAGCACGGCCACCGTGTAGCCCTTCCAGCTCATCTCGGACGTCTCGTCCACCCCGGACACGCGGTAGACGAGGCGCTCGACGGGCCGCAGCGCGGGTCTGAGCGGCGTGGGCTCGCCCTCCATCGCGAGCCAGATGTAGTGCCCGAGCACGGGCGTGACCAGCACGACGGCCAGGAACAGGGTGGTCAGCGTCAGGAGGTCGCCGAGCGGCATGCTAGAAGTCCTCGGGGCGCAGCAGCGCCCACAGGAGGTACACGAACACCGAGGCCGCCGCGAGGGCGGCCAGGAGGTCGAGCCCGTTCACCGGCGCACCCGCTCCACGAGCGCGAGGTACAGCGCGGCGACCCCGGCGCAGGCGGCCATGACCAGCGCGATCTGCCAGTCTTCCATGGGCTAGGCGGTCCCCTCCGGCGTGGCGTTCCGCGACGGGAGGACCCGCTCGATCGCCGCCTGGAGCGTCTCGAGCGGGAAGGGCTTTGGCAGGTAGCCGGCGATGGCGAATGCGGCGAGCCGGCGATGGTCCACGGTCACCGCTGACGCGATGACGACGGGCGGTGCGTCGGGCCGGGCAAAGCGCTCAGAGCGGAGCAGGTCCCAGCCTGTGTTGCCCGGCAGGTTCAGGTCCAGCAGGACCATCGCCGGCGCCGGCTCGGCCGCGAGGGCGCCTTCCGCTGCCTCGGCCGAGTCGGCCTCCAGCACGGCGTATCCCCGGTGGCGCAGCCAGGTCGCGACGATGTGACGGAAGGGGTCGTCGTCGTCGACGACGAGGATGGGAGCGCGATCAGGCATTCGCGACCCGCGAGACCTCCAGACCGCTGGGGCGGTCATCGAGCGACCAGATCGGCGTCACCGCGACGCCGGCCGGCGCCGCCTCGGAACGGGCCAGCTCGAGCAGCTGGCCCGCGAAGTGCAGGCCGGCGCACACGACGCGGCTGGAGACGCCCGAGGCGACGAGCGCGATGGCGCCCCGGACGATGGACTGCTCGAACTCGAGCGTGAGGGTCGCGCTGGCCGCGGCCAGGCTGTAGTCCTTCATGGCCCAAGGCTGCGCCGAGCCCCCAAGAGGCAGGCGGTCCGCGGTGGCTGCCCGGACCTCAAGAACCCCTAAGGTTCGCGCCCCGGATCGCCGCCCAGCGACTCGCGAACGCGGTAGCCCACGCCGGGCTCGGTCACGATGAGGTCCCGGAGCCGGCCCTCCGGGTCGGCGGCCGCGAGCTTGCGCCGGAGCTGGCTGACGTGGACGTAGACGTAGCTGTCCTCGCCCTGGTAGGCCTCGCCCCAGACCGCGCGCAGGATCCGGCCCTTGGTCACCAGGCGCCCGGCGTTGGCCAGCAGCACCCGCAGGATCTCGAACTCGCGCGGGGTGAGGTCCACCGGCCGTCCGTCGACCGTGACCTCGTGACGGCCCACGTCGAACACCAGCGGCCCGACCACCAGTCTGCCGCCCGAGTCCGCGACCGGCCCGCCGGCCCGCCGCAGCGCCACCCGCAGGCGCGCGTGGAGCTCGGCCACGCCGAACGGCTTGGTCACGTAGTCGTCAGCGCCCCGCTCGAGCGCCTCCACCTTCTCGCGCTCTTCGTACCGGCCCGACAGGATGACGATCGGCGTGGCCGCATCCCGCCGGAACCGCGTGACCAGGGTCAGGCCGTCGAGGTCGGGCAGGCCCAGGTCGAGCAGCACCACGTCGGGGCGCCGCGCCAGCCACCGCCGCTGGGCCGTGGCGCCGTCCTCCGCCTCCTCCACGGCGTACCCGCGGGCGCGCAGCTCGCGCGCGAGCGCGCGCCGGGTCTCCAGGTCGTCCTCGACCACCAGGATCCGCGGACCGCCGCTCATGCCGCCCCCGCGGCCGAGGCGCCCACGCTCGCCGCCGCCGCGCCGGGGGATTCAGGCAGGTCGACGTCGATGGCCAGTCCGCCGAGTTCGGAGCGCCGCGCCCGGCACCGCCCGCCGGTCGCCTCCACGAGTCCGCGCACGACCGCCAGCCCAATGCCGGTCCCCGCCCGCGAGCCCCGTGCGCCGCCCGGCACCCGGTAGAACTTCTCGAACAGCCGCGGCAGCGCCTCGTCGGGCACACCGGGGCCGGAGTCCTCCACGGTGAGCCGAACGTAGGGCTCGTCGGCCAGGGGCCGCGCCGAGAGGCGGAGGCATGCCGTCGGACCGGTGTACTTGACCGCGTTCTCGAGCACGTTCGCGAGCGCGTCGTCGAGGAACACCGGGTCCACGAGGACCGGCGGGGCGTCGAGCGACAGCTCGACAGTGCGGCCGCCCAGCCGATCCCGTAGGCGGTCGACGGTCCGTCCCGCTAGGTCGTCGAGATCGAACACGTCGCGGTCGGCCCGGAGCGCCCCTGCCTCGATCCGCGACAGGTCCAGCAGGTTGGTCACCAGCCGGTTGAGGTACTCGACCTCCCGATCGATCGCGGCCGCGCTCTCCGCTCGGTCGAGGTCGTCCAGGCCGCTGTCGGGCCGCAGGGATCCGGCAGCGGCCCGGATCGTCGCCAGGGGCGTGCGCAGGTCGTGCGACACGGACTGCAGGAGGGCTGACTTGAGGGCGTCACTCTGGCGCGCCACCTCGGCGGCCCGGGCCTCGGCGGCCAGGCGGTCGTGGGCAAGCGCCTGGCCCACTTGGTCGGCGACGGCGGCCAGCAGCCGCGTCTCCGTGCGGTCCGGCAGCCCCGCGTCTCGCCGCCGCGCCGCACGGATCGACCCGAGCTGGGCATCGCCGACCTCGATGCGCACGCGGAAGAGCTGCGCTGTCGTCGCAGCCCTGGCGGCGCCCCCCTGGTGGACGAGAACCCAGGTGGCTGGCTCGTCGCCAGCGGCGCGCTGCAGCACCTGGACCGTCGCGGCGGCTGGCCGCGGCCCCTCGCCCGTGTCCGCGGCCACGTGCTCCTGCCCCTCTGGGCCCAGCGACAGCCACACGCGGTCCATGCCCGCCTCATCGCGCAGGATGGTCGCGACGCGCGGCAGCACGGCGAGGGCGCTGTCGCGGGTGGCCAGCGCGTGGCTCGCCCGGAACAGGGCCACGGCCTCGCGCTCGCGTCGGCGGGAGTCCTCGGTCCGCTGCCGCTGGAGGGCCGCGAGCTCGCCCACGATGAGCCCGGTGAACAGCAGCAGGACGGCGTTGAGCCACTCGGCCGGGTCCCTCATGGTCAGCGTGTAGTAGGGGACGGTGAAGAACCAGTCGTACAGCAGGATGCTGCCGACCGTGGCCAGCACTGCGCCCGGCGCACCGGCAGCGATCGCCGTGGCCACGACGGCTGCGAGGTAGACGATTGACGCGTTGGATGGCGCGAGCGTCGACCGCAGCACCCCGACGACGACGGTCGCGGCCGCCAGCGACGGGACCGCCACCACGATCAGGACCGCCGCCTGGCGGACGCGCCACGGGTGCATGGCCGCATCCTACGCGCTCGCCCCGCGGCACCGGGTGGTACGCCACGCTCGGCTTCGGGAACGACGCCCGCCTCGACGACGGCGCGATGTGGCCGACGTCCTTCGCGATCAGCGAACTGACGCCCGAGGTCGAGGCGCGGATCGCGGAGCTGGTGAGGCGGGCGGCCGGCTGAGGTGACGCAGCCGCCATCGGCGCGGTCGCGTTCGGGTATCGTGGCCGCGCCAGGGCCTCGCGGCCGTCGTCGGGACGGCGCGAAGCCTGCCGGCCCTCGGAGCGGGCGAGCGCCGCTCCCGCCTCGTCCACCGCCTGCCTTCATGCACACCGCGGAGGTGACCCGCATGTCCGACGGACGTCGGTGCCGATGACGGGCACCGCCAGCCAGCCCACCGACGCGCCCCTCGCGTCGATCGTCCGCGACCGGGTCGTCCCGGTCGTCCCGTGGGTGGCGCCGGGGATGGCGCGGCCCCTGGCCGATGCGCTCGCAGCCGGCGGGCTCGGGGCCCTCGAAGTCACGCTCCGCTTCGACGGCGCGCTCGAGGCGATCCGGGCGATCGGTGCCGACGGGACCGGGGGCGTGGTCGTCGGGGCCGGGACGGTGCTCTCGGCCGCGCAGGCCGAGGCGGCGGCCGAGGCCGGGGCCCGGTTCATCGTCTCGCCGGGGATCTCGGCGGCCGTCGTCCGGCGCTGCCGCGAACTCGGCGTCCCGTGCATCCCCGGGGTCGCGACGGCGACCGAGGTCATGACCGCGCTCGACGAGGGCCTGACGCTGCTCAAGTTCTTCCCGGCCGAGGCGTCGGGGGGCGTCGCCACCCTCAAGGCGCTCGCCGCCGTCTTCGGCGGGGTGCGCTGGGTTCCCACCGGCGGCATCGGCGCCGCCCAGCTCGCCGACTACCTGGGCCTGCCGCAGGTCGCCGCGGTGGGCGGCTCGTGGATGGTCCTCCGGGAGCTGCTCGAGGCCGGCCGGCTCGACGAGGTGACGCGGCTCGCCGCCGAGGCAGTCGCGGCCGCCGGGGCCGCGGGCGCGCCGACGGCCGACCGCCCGGGGGGCGCCCGATGAGCGTGATCGAGCTCCGCGCGCCGGCGCCCCGGCCGGGGGTCGAGCTCGTCTCGCTGGGCGAGGTGATGCTCCGGCTCGACCCGGGCGAGGGGCGGATCCACACGACGCGCGAGTTCCGGGTGTGGGAGGGCGGGGGCGAGTACAACGTCGCGCGCGGCCTCCGTCGCGTGTTCGGGGTCCCGACCGCGATCGCGACCGCGATCGTCGACAACCCGGTCGGCCGCCTGCTCGAGGACCTGATGCTCGCGGGCGGCGTCGACCTGCGCTACGTGCGCTGGGTGCCGTTCGACGGCGTCGGCAGGCGGGCGCGCGTCGGCCTCAACTTCACCGAGCGCGGCTTCGGCGTCCGCGGCGCGGTGGGCTGCTCCGACCGGGCGAACTCGGCGGCCGCCCAGATGGCCCCGGGGGACGTCGACTGGGAGCGCGTCTTCGGCGCAGACGGGGTCCGCTGGCTCCACACCGGCGGGATCTTCGCCGGCCTGTCGGACGGCACCGCGGCCCTGGCCCGGGAGGCGATGGAGGCCGCCCGCCGCCACGGGGCGATCGTCTCGTTCGACCTCAACTACCGCCCGTCGCTGTGGGCGGACCACGGCGGCCCGGCGGCGGCCCAGGCCCTGAACCGCGAGCTCGCCGGCCTCGTGGACGTCATGATCGGGAACGAGGAGGACTACACCGCGGCCCTGGGCTTCACCGTCGAGGGCGCGACCGGCGACTTCAGCCAGCTCGACCCGGCCGCCTACGGGGCGATGCTGCAGCGGGTTCAGCAGGCGTACCCGCGGGCCCGCGTCCTCGCGGTCACCCTCAGGGCCGCCACGACCGCGTCGCGCAACGACTGGGGGGCGGTGGCGGTCGCCGGGGGTGAGACCGCCGTCGCCGCGACGCGCCACGACCTCGAGATCCTCGACCGGATCGGCGGCGGCGACTCGTTCGCCTCCGGGCTCATCTACGGGCTGCTCGCCGGGGAGACGCTCGAGCGGTCGCTCGCGCTCGGGGCCGCCCACGGCGCGCTCGCCATGACGACCCCGGGCGACACGAGCATGGCGACGCTCGCCGAGGTCGAGCGCGTCAGCCGCGGGGGCACGGCGCGGGTCCGCCGCTGACCGCCAGCCCGAGTCGTCGGCGCCGGCCGCCGAACTGCGGACCGGCGCGGCCCCGCCTCGTCAGCGACCCGCCTGCTTCGCCATTCGCTCGGGGTAGCGGGCGCCCTGCACGCTGACCTGCCCGACGGCGGCCTCGATCTCGGCGAGGTCCGCGGGCGTGAGCGCGAGGTCCGCCGCGGCGATGTTCTCCTCGATCCGGGCGAGCCGGGTCGAGCCCGGGATCGGCACGATCCACGGCTTCCGGGCCAGCAGCCACGCCAGCGCGATCTGGGCGGGCGTGGCGCCCCGCGCGGCGGCGAGCGCGCGCACGACGTCCACGAGCGCCTGGTTCGCGCGCAGCGCGTCGGGCGCGAAGCGCGGCAGGCCCGCCCGGAAGTCGGAGGCGGGGAACCTCCGCGTCGCGTCGTGCGCCCCCGCGAGGAAGCCCCGGCCTAGGGGGCTGAACGGGACGAAGCCGATGCCGAGCTCCTCGAGGGTCGGCAGCACCTCCGCCTCCGGGCCCCGCCACCACAGCGAGTACTCGCTCTGGACCGCGGTCACCGGCATCACGGCGTGGGCGCGCCGGATCGTCTCGGCGCCCGCCTCCGAGAGGCCGAAGTGGCGCACCTTGCCCTCGGAGACCAGGTCGCGCACGGTGCCGGCCACATCCTCGATCGGGACGGCCGGGTCGACGCGGTGCTGGTACAGGAGGTCGATGGCCTCGACCCGCAGCCGTCGCAGCGACGCCTCGGCGACCTCGCGGATGTGGGCCGGTCGGCTGTCGAGGCCGCTCCACTCGACCGCGTCGGCCCCGGCCGGGGCGAAGCCGAACTTGGTCGCGATCACGACCCGGCCGCGGAACGGCTCCAGCGCCTCGCCGACCAGCTCCTCGTTCGCGAACGGGCCGTAGACCTCCGCGGTGTCGAAGAAGGTCAGGCCACGCTCGGCCGCCGCGCGCAGGACGCCGACCATCTCCCGCCGGTCGGGGACCGGCTGGTAGGCGTGGCTCATGCCCATGCAGCCCAGGCCGATCGCCGAGACCTCGAGCCCCTGCCCCAGCGTCCTCGTCAGCATCCTCTCGGCTCCCTTCGCCCGATCCGGGCGCAGCGCCCCGCCCCGGCACGGCGACGGGTATCCGGGACTGCGCCCGCCGGACCAGCCTACCGCGGACGCGGGTCGGGGGCGTCGGGGCCGGTCCGGGAGCCGGCGAGGAGGTGGCCGGAGAGCTGGGACAGGACGTCTCCCTGCGTCTGGGCGGGGGGCGTGGTAGCGCAGGCCTGACCTTTCGCCGAGCTAGTGCTTGGTCGTGCTTCCCGGCGAAGGGTTTCGACCCACAGGGCCAACGTCAGATGGTTTCGCTCCACTACCAGGTGAGCACAGCTGGGCCCTGACCCGCGACGTGCTGGAGCTCGCGAAAAGGTCCCGCGCCATGCGGAGCGCGCGCTACCTCCGACGATGACCGCCGCCGCGCGTCTCCAGTGCATCCACACGCTCGACGAGGTCGGCGAGCTCGTCCTCGAGAGCGGACCCGTCCGCGGGCAGGCCGGCGTTCAGGCGACGCAACCCCTCGCGCGCCTCCGCAAGCTCTAGGTCGTGCTTCGCGAGGTCGAGATCGCTCGCCGGTGCCAGCCTTCCCTCGGCTTCCGCGATCGACACTTCCTGCTCCAGTCGCTTGAGCTTGGCGTAGTCGTCGGCTGTCGCGGCAAGGCCCTTCAGATCAAGTTCGGCCTTCGAGGCCTCGATGTCGCGTTTGAGAGCATCGAGTCGATGCTGGGCCCGCGCATCGAGGAGCCCGGTGGCCGACGACTCGGTCTTGACCGCGTTCTCGAGAGCCGCTGCCGCGGTCTCGGGGACGGCACGAAGGGCATCGGCCACCGCCCCGAGTGCGCTCTTCTCGGCCTCGGTCAGCTTCGATGGCACTCCCATTGGCCCGAACTCGAGCGTGCCGCTGCGCTCGCCGAACAGTCGATCGTCAAGCTGGATCCAGCCGAGAGCCGACGATGGGTCCACGACGAGAGCCGCGTTCACCCTCTCCAGCCTTGGGGCGCCGTCGCCGCCGCGGCGCCACACGCGGAAGACCGCCGGTCTCGGAATGCGCCAGCAGACGACATTCGCGCCGTCTAGCTTGACGTCGTCCGAACGCACCGCGGCACTGGCGTATTCGACCTGCACGAGGACGCCCAGGCCCTTCCACGCCTCGAAGCACTGGCTCCCCTCGGGCGGGATCATCGGGACCGGCCCTCGTTCGAGCTCACCGATCCCGAGCTCGAAGCTCAGGGTCTCCGTCCGACGCGTGATCGTCCTCGAGCGCCACGCCTTGTAGAGGGCGTCCACTCTCGCGATCTCGGCCTGGCAGGCCTGGGCCACGCGCTCCAGCCTCGCGATCCGCGATGCAGCCGCTCGCTCGACGGCCGCGTCGCCCGCTCTGACGAGCTCCTGCCGCGTCGCGAGGAGCTGAGCATTGGCCTCCGCGAGGAGTCCCTCGTAGGTTTCGCGGTGCGTGGCCTCTACTCCGTGGAGCTCCGTCCAGGCCTTCACGGCCTTGCCTTCGGGAGTCGCGGGCACCTCACCCCCCGCGTCCGCTGGCGCGAAGCCCATCCTGACCGCGGCAGCCGCCGTTCGGGCCACAGAACCCGCGCCGCCGACGGCTGCGGCTGCGAGCCCCCCGACGTAGGCGATCACGGTCGTCGCGGCGGCGACGACGCGCGCACCGGAGCCGACCGAGTTGAACGTCAGGGACTGGAGACGCCCATCATCCGTGCTGGTGATCGCGAACGAGTCGTCGGACCGCGGACTGTCGAAGCAGGCGGTGCGCCTCGCGGTCTGGTCTCGGCCACCCCTGACGCCGACGGCTACGGTGGCCGCGGACGTCTCCCAGTCCGTCTCCTCAACGCTGTCGAAGGCGTCCAGTCGCACCTCGCGAGTTCCGGTGATGACGACGTACGTCTCCGCCAGCTGGTACTCGATCTTGGGCTTGTCCGACTCACTCCCACGGAACTGGTCCAGCAACTCCATGGCGGCGTCCTCCCGTGCCGCGGGCGCCGACTTCCGCGCCTGGGACGATCGCCGCACGCCGACGTCTACCGGTGCGGCCGCTGACCCCTTCCGCGGCCCAGTGCCACCTTGACTTGGTTCTCGAATAAGGCAACCGCCGTTTGGATCGTTTGGAGGGCGCGGATGTTCCGACGCTCGCTGGACGGCACCGGCGAAACCCCATCCGGCCCTGCGCCGGGATCCCGCACGGCGACCGGCCTCCTCACGAACGGCCGCTTCGGCCCTGCCTCGACTCGAACCTCGAGCGGGCTCTTGGCATCGAGCGCCCGCCCGCGCCCTGCGATGGGCGACGACTGCGCACGTGGCGAGGCGATCCGATGTCGAGAGCCGTGGTCCTCGGGTGTCGCGTGTCGGGGCTACGGTGACCCAAGGACCACCACCGACGCGTGCTGCGCGACTGCGTCATGAAGGGTCAGCAGGATCTCGTGGCACTGAGCTGCCTGGAGGTCGCCAGCGGCCAGCTTCCTCGAGAGCTCGCTCTCGCTCAGGCCAGGCTGGACGACCCTGATGTGGCCAGCGACATGGGGCTTCGAGCGCGTCCACACCGTTCGCTGCCGGCGCGGATCCAGTCCGCAGGCGGCCTTCAGAAGGCGCTCGCTTCCATCGAGCACGGCCGCCCTCCGTCCACTCCTGCTGCGGCCCTCCAGCCGGTCGCCGAGCTCAGACCAGAAGCCCGCGTCCGTGATCCATCGCCGGCTCTTGATCGCCTGCGGAACGACCTTCTCCAGATCCGGCACGCGAACCGATGCGAACGCCTCGCCGGCTGCCTTCGCGTGCCATAGCCAGACCTCCCACTGGCTCCCGCCTTGCTCCACCACGATGTAGTCCGCGAACTCGCCGGGGCCGTCGTTGCCCAGGATCCAGCGGTGGCGCAGGCGGCGAGGCCGCTTCCTGAGGTAGTCCTCGAGGGCCTCGTCGACCGATCGGAGCGCCGGGGCCGGTGGCACCTTCTTGGCGCCCTTCGTGTTGTGCTTGGCCGCGGTCGCCTTCGTCTCGGCCGTCAAGTCCACCCCCGTCCAGTCCAGCGCCTCGATCAGACCCTCGGGGAGGGCCAGCGAGCGCGAGCGGCTGTCGTAGGCGACCGCGCCTCGGACGACGAGCCCGTTGACGAAGAACACGGTCAGCGGACGGCTGCTTAGGACGTCTGACAGCGGCCGGGTGGCCGCAAACCCCTGACCGACCCGGATGTCGGGACCGACCGGCTCAACCTCGCCATGGAGCGTCAAGTGCCCGTTCCACGAATGCGCGACGCCGCTGCGGTCAGTCCAGGCAAGGCCGAAGGGCAGGTACGGACCCGACGCGGGCGAGACGCCCAGTTCGAGCGCCTCGAGATACGCGCCGTCCTCCGTGTGCCACCCTTGGCCGAGCAGCGCGTGGTCGAACTCCGCGGCGATCGGGTCGGACACTGGCCACGCGTCGAGGCGGCGGCCGCGGGACACCTGGGGGAGCAGCTGGCCGGCTGCCGAGTCCTTCGGGAACCAGTATTCATCGGCCAGCCAGGAGATGAAGCCCGCGTACTCGCGGAGCGCCGCGTACCGCATCTCCCAGTACTTGCCCTTGCCGGTCGCCACGCCAGCCGAGAACGTGCCCGCCGCGTCGGTGGCCTGGATGATCGCGTGGCCCAGCGCGCCGAACGCCGTGTCGCCGTCGCGCATGCCGCGGTCGACGCTGCTGCCGGCGAACATGCGGTAGCTCGGCGTGCCCCTGCCCGTGAGCGTCGTGCGGACCCCGACGGAGCTGACCGACACGCGCGCCAGCCCCTCGAACGCCTGGTTCAGGCGTGAAGGGTCGGCGCGACGGGCGTCGTCGAGCACCCCTACGAGCTTCCTGACCTCGCGCGCGATCCGATCGTCGTCGGCGTTCACGAAGAGGAGCGCCGGGAGGTCGGTGCGGGGGGCCTGGCGGAGGGAGACGAGGACGAGCTGGTACTCCGGCGTGTCGAGCCCGGAGTCATGCAGCCAGCGGGGAGTCGTGACCGTGGAGGTCACGAGCAGGAGCGTGTCGCTCGCGGCATCGAGGTGCGAGTAGAAGACGGTCGAGCCTGCGACGGACCGGCCGGGCACCAGTTCGTCGGGAACCGCGCCGCTGAGGAGGTCTGCCAGCGCCTTCGTGTCGGAGGGCAGCTCGTAGACGACCGAACGCCGGATCGGATGGATGGCTCCCACGGCGAGCGCCGGAGGGGGAGGCGTGAAGGAGGCGGCGTACTCGCGGTCGGCAGCCTCGGTGGCGATTCTCTTGTCGAGGATGCCGGGCAGCGCGGCCGCCCAGTCGGCGTCCTCCTCGTAGAGGCCGCGGATCACGCCCTCGAGCTCGGGGTAGACGTCGACGTCCCTCACGGCCACGAGCACGGACTCCTGCGGGAAGCCCTCGTCGACGCGTGCGAGGCGGCCGATCAGCTGTGCGGTCGCGGGCAGGGACCTGTGCTTGTCGTGGTAGCCGACAATGCGGAGCCGCGGCAGGTCGAAGCCTTCGCCCAGCATGCCAACGACCGCCACCGCGCGGTGCGTTCCGTCGCGGAGGCCGGTTACGATCGACTCCTGCGTCGCGCGTGCGAGGCGTGAATGCAGGAGGACGGGGTCGAGGCCCACGTCGCTGTAGACGGTTGCGAGCTCCTTGGCGCGCTCGACTGAGGATGCCCGGATCAGGGCGGCGCTCGTCGCGTGTTCAGGCTCGCCCAGGAGCCGAGCGACTTCGGAGGCGATCTGGAGGTCGAGGGAGCGCCGATCGGTCGTGCTTGAGGGCGGCAGGATCTGGGCCCTCACAGGCTTGAAGACCCCGTCGTCCAGCGCCTGGCGCACCGGGTAGTGGTATGCCGACGTCCCGGGCAGGTGCCTGCCGTCCCGGCGGTACGGCGTGGCCGTCAGGAGCAGGGCTCTCGCGTCCGAGAAGTGGTCGAGGATCGCTCTCCAGGTGGCGGCGGGGGCATGGTGCGCCTCGTCCACGATCACGAGGTCGAAGAGGTCGCGCGGCGGCAGGTTGTCCGGGTAGTGCGCGGGGCTCAGCGAGTCCGGGAGCCCGACGACGACGTCGTACTCTGCGAGCGTCCCCCAGTCCTTCACGAGGCCGATGCGCTCGTGGACGCTGGGCAACCTGCTTCCGTCGTGGGCGCCGATCGCGACCAGCTGCCGTTGGTCGGCGAACCGGCTCGCGGTCTGCTCGCGGAGGGCCGCCGACGGGACGACCACGAGGACGCGCCGGGCGCCGACGAGGTAGGGCGCGGCGAGGGCAACGGCTGTCTTGCCTGAGCCTGTGGGCAGACTGACTAAGGCCGGCTCGGAGCGGGGCTGCGACCAGCGTGCGGCAAGCGCGCCGAGCGCTCCAATCTGCGGCTGCCGCCACCTCGGCGCGCCGGGCCGTCGAAACAGCAGAAACGACTCGTCGTCGGCCCGGTAGTGACCCGGCATCGCGTCCCCCGGTCGCGGTTTCCAGCATCACGATGGTACCGGCGGTCGACATGTTGGATGCCTCACTCGCGGCTTCGCCTGTGCATGGGCGATGCCACGGCGTGCGCCCGCACGAGGTCGTCCGCCGTGGGGTGCTGGTAGACCAGCTGCGACTTCGGGTCGGCGTGGCCCATGATCGCCTGCGAGATCCGCGGGTGCATCCCGGCGCGGATCGCCTCGGTCCCGAAGTTGTGGCGCAGCCGGTGGAGGCCGAACCGGCCCTCGCCGCCGCCCCTGCTGTAGATGCGGCATGCCACCTGGTACAGCCCGTTGGGCTTGAGGGCCAGGCCGCGTTCGCTGACGAGCAGCGGCGCGCCGGCCGCGACGTCCGACGCGGGCACCTCCGCGAGCTCAGGGCGCGCGCGCTCGAGGTAGGCGAGCAGCGCCGAGCGGACCAGGTCGCCGAAGGGCACCACGCGCTGGGTGTCCCACTTCCCGCGCTGGACGACGAGGTACCCGGCCGCCAAGCGGAGGTCGCCGACCGACAGTCGGCAGAGCTCGCCTGTCCGCAGCCCGGTGTCCGCGGCGAGGAGCACGATCGCGCGGTCGCGCAGCTGGATGGGCCCATCGCCCTCGCAGCCCCGAAGCAGGATATCGATGTCGCCGGGGCGGGCGGTGCGGGGCAGCCGCTTGCCCAGCCTCGGCATGATGCCGCGGCGGCCCCCGGCCAGCGGATCCGACGGGTAGAGGCCTTCCGCCACGCACCAGCGCAGGAACGTTCGAACGGGGCGCACGTACGTGTGGACCGTGTGCGAGGAGGGCGTCCCGGGGCCGCCCTTGCGCTTTGGCCGCCGCTGGTGGAACGCGATGTACCTCACGAGCAGGGACCGGTCGATCGAACCGAGGACAGGCGCGACTCCCTCGGCCTGAATCCAGTCGACGAAGTAGCCGAGGTCGTATCTGTACCCCTGCTCGGTCACCTCGCCGATGACGGACCTCGACTCGACGACGAACCGCTCGACCAGTGGCCGCAGCGGGAGCTGCGCCCATCCGCGCCTCGGCATCTAGGTCCTCCTTACCGGCTTCCCGGCGGCCGGCCGGCTTCTTCCGCGGGTGACGGCCTCCCGTCGGGCCACAGCGACAGCTGGTGCACGACGCTCGGGTCCATCAGCCTGACGTCGACTCCGAGCGCCCTGGCGATGGCCAGGGCGTCCGCGAGCCGGAGGTGGACGACGCCCCCGCTCGATGTGGCGCACGTGGCTCTCACGGCTGCCCATCGACGCGGCGAGCTGCGCCTGCGTCAGGCCGGCATCCCGGCGGAGGCAGGCCACGCGCCTGCCGATCTCCCGGGCGATGTCCCGGGAGGGTTGGTCGGGGCGGGAGCGATTGGTTCGGGCGCTCATCTGCGGCTCCCAGTGCTCTCAGGACGGGGATGCCTTCCGGCACGCTCGGCGGCCTCGCTGGCGTGCCGGTCGCGCCGCGCGGGCGGGCCTGCCTCGGTGGGCAGCGCGGCGACCGCGAAGCGGGGGAAGGACCACCGGTCGGCGAACCCGTCCGCGACCAGGTCCGGGTGCCGGTCGCGGCGGTCGCTGCTGTTCTGTCCGCGGACGGGCCGGCCGAGGCGCCGGGCGACGAGCCCCACGAGGCCGAGGCGGCGGGCCCTGAGGTGGCTGGCCTGCGGCACGCCGGCGGCGTGGAATACGTGGTCGACCTCGGCGCTCCGGTCCGTGTACGCGAGGAACGTGGCCGCCTCGGCGAGGCGGGCGGCGTAGTCGGCGAGCCGGGCCTGCGCGTGGAGGACCGTGAGCCGGCTCAGGTCGCCCGACGCGTTGCCCAGGTCGTAGGAGAGGATCGTGCGCTCGCCGAGGAAGCGGCTCCCGCACTCGGCGCAGTAGCTCTCGGTGCCGTTGGAGCGCTCGCTGCTGACCCTGATCGCCCCGGACGTCCCGTAGGTCGGGCACTCGGCGTTCCGGCACAGCAAGTCCGGGTGCGGGCCTTCCCTCGGCCGTTCGAGGACCCGCTCCGGGGGGATCTCGCGGAGGACGAGGTTGGCCACGACGGCGCTGATGGACTTCACGTGCCGCGCCTCCATCGCTCGCTCGGCCAGCGCCGCGTCGTCGCTCAGGCACCAGCCGTGGTCCCACCGCCCGCCCTCGTCGAGCGCCAGGACCCGCCGGGCGTTCTCGATCACGTCCGGGCCGCCCCGCCCGAGGACGACCTGGTACGCGTGGGCGACCCGGCGCTGCCGCAGCTCGTCGCGGGGGCCGAGCGGCTGCCTCGGGAGGGACTCCCACGGCCTCCCGCACGACTGGCAGTGGAACGGGGCGATGAGGCGCCCCTCGGGGTCGCGGCGGTCCACGACCCGGCCGAACGGCTCGATCGGCGCGCCGCAGACGCACGCCGTCCGCAGCCAGATGCCGTGGACCTCGCAGCCGTGCATCAGCGGGAGCGCCGTCTGGCGGCGGATGAGCCGGAGCGGCGGCCGGACGCACGCCGGGCAGATGGAGAGCCGGCGCTTCAGCCCGAGCCTCGACGCCGCGACGCCGGGCCCGAAGACCCGCTCGAGTTCTGCCCGCCACGTGAGCGCCGTCACGGCGCCCGGCTCGAGCCCGTTGAGCGATGCGAGGCCCTCGCGGTCGAAGAGGGTGCCGAGGATGCCCAGCGAGCTCTTGCCGAGCTGGGAGGTTGAGGCGTCGTGCCTGCGGACGATGCTCGCGGTGCCGCCCGGGGGGAAGTCGTTCTTCTCGTCGTCCCGCAGCATGAGGCCGGGCATGAACTCGTCCCGCCGCGGGGTCACCGCGACCTGGAGGGCCGGCCAGGCCGTCACGAGGCCCTCCTGAGCTCGTCGAGGTCGACGTCGAACACCGGGGACGCGTCGCCCCGGACCGTGAGCCGCAGCGCCGCGTCGTACAGGTCCATGCCGTCGTGGGCGTTGCCCGGCCTCTCCTCGGCCCACGCCAGCCCGAGCGCCGCGTGGACCACCTCCGCGAGCTGCTTCATCCGGGCGCGGCCGGCGCCGGCGGTGTCGTTGCGCTTGTCGGTCAGCCACGTGAACAGGGAGCCGGCCCAGCGGGCGAGGGCCAGCTCGGGGAAGGCGGGCGCGTACTGCAGCTCCCAGGTGCGCAGGACCCTTCCGACCTCCGCCTCCGACAGTCCGGCGACGCGGACGACCGGGTCCGGCCCGTTGAGGCGCCGCCGGAACTGCTCGGCCACGAGCGGGTCCTTCACGATCAGCCGCCAGGGGTCGCAGCTCCGGGGTTCCTTCGAGTTGACCGCGGCGAGCAGCACGACGCTCGGCCGCACTCCCCTCCGCTTCAGCTGGTCGGTCAGCTCCCGCAGGTACGAGAGCTGGCCGAGCCTGAGCTCGTGCGCGTCGTCGATCACGATCATCCGCACCTTGGCGCGGACGATCGCGCCGACAAGCCACGCTCGGGTCCTGGAGGGCCCGATTCTCGGGACGGCGCCCAGCTCGTCGGCGAGGGCGCCGACGAGGCGGTCGGTGCTCTGGACCCCGCTGGACACGCGTGTCGAGAGGACGGGCACGATCCGGGTCGAGGACCCGTCGCCGCCCGGCTCGCGCGAGGGCGCGTGCGCGCCCTCGAAGTGCTCGAGGGCGGTGCTCTTGCCGTCGCCCGGGAAGGCGGTGAACAGGAACCAGGACCCCGTCGCGTATGCGTGCTCCATCAGGGCCTCGAGGCGGCAGGCGAAACCGGTGGGGATGTACCGGTCGAGGGGCACGAAGGGCTCGCGGCCCCGTTGCTCGGCGATCACCTGGGCGAAGAGCGGGGAGGGGCCGGCGCCGCCCTCGGGCGGCTCGGGGATTGCGGCGGTGCGGGTGGGTCGTGCCATTTCGGGGCTCCTTCGGCGTCGGGCGGCGGTCAGGCTGCCGTGTCGGTGGGGATGAGGGGCTCGTAGTCGCGGTCGACCGGGACCGGCAGGGCGAACGCCCGCGGCGCGGCCGGCTTGGCCTCGTCGGCGGCGCCGACGGGCGTCGACAGGGCCGCGACGATGTCCTCGGTGGTCGTCTCGGCGGCGCGCTTCCGGGCGTGGGCCTTCCTCGCCGCCCGCTTCTCGTCGGCGGCGCCCATCTCCGAGACGATCTCGTCCGTCCGCTTGGCGGCCGCGTCGCGGTCGCCGCTGGCGAACTTGCGCTCGGCGGCCCGCAGGAGGTCGAGCTCCCAGCGGGGGACCGGGCGGTCGTACGCGTCGGCCAGTCGGCCGCACCGGAGCACGCCGAGGAAGTTCCCGTCCTCGTCGTAGGCGTCGACAGTGCGCAGGTCGTCCTCGTCGACCTTGATCCGCACCATCGTGTCGATCCGGTCGCGGAGCCACGCGGCGCTGTACCAGTGGTTGTGGCGGTAGTGGACGCCCTTGCGCCCGACCTTGCGCAGGCCTTCGTCGCGCCGCAGCATCCGCCGCAGCGCGTCGGCCGACCCGCCCCACTGGCGGATGGCGAACCGTCCGAGGCCGTCGCGGAGGACGGCCTGGGGGCGCTCGCGGAGCCCGCCGTGCCACGTCGCCGCGTAGACGTCGAAGTACCACTGCATGAGCGCCCGCTCGAACCGGTCGGCCGTGATCTCGCGCTCGAGCGCCTCCGCGTCGGGGTCGTGGGCGCCGCGGGCTTCCGGGCTGCCCTTGGTCGTGATGACGAGCCGGTGGAGGAGGCGGTCGTTGAGGACCTTGAAGTGGGACTCCACGACCGGCTTCGCGTGGGCGTCGCCCTTCGGGGCGTACTCGAGGACCATCGCCACCTCGCCCGCGATCTGCAGGGCGAGGTTGCAGCGCTCGATCATCCCGTTGTCGGCCTTGAAGATGCACGGCGTCAGGCCCACGGCGAGTCCTCCCGGATACCGTGCTCGAGCCGCAGCGCCGAGTCGTCGAGCATCGCGCGGATCACGGCGCGCCGGAGGTCCCACTGGTCGAGCGCCTTGGGCGACACGACGACGGACAGCGGGTAGCGCGTCGCGACGTCGATGAGCACGCCGATGTGCATGCGCACCGTCGTGCGGCCGCCGGAGAGGGCCTGGACCTTCACGTCCAGCGTGGCCTCGTCGAACTCGCAGACGAGGCCCGGGACCTGCTCGGCCGTGACGGCCCGGCCGCTGAGCGCGAGCGGCACGAGCTTCCGGCCGGCCCTCGCCTCGCGCGCCTTCTGGTCCCGCCTGAGGAGGTCGCCCACCGCCTTCGAGACCTGGTAGCGGCTCGGGGTGCGCCGCATCCCCGCGTCGATGGCGGCCTGCCGCACCGCCGGGTGGTCGACGACGGCCTCGAGGCTCGGGCGCTCGGGCCGCGCGTAGACCTCCTCGATCGCCGAGACGACCGGGGGCGGCATGGTCCTGCAGGATGCCCGCCGCGTCGCGTACGGGACCAGCGCCCGCGCACCGTGCTGGTCGTATGCGTTCCAGAGCTGCTGAGCCCGCCGCTCCTCGAGGCCGTTGGCGCGCGCGGCCGCGGCCGCGGTGGCGCCCTCGAGGATCGCCCGCATCGCCGCCCGCCTGCGCTCGAACTCGTCGCGCGCCTCGGGGTCCTCGATGCTCTCCGGGTCCACGTCCGGCTTCGGCTCGGCCTCGCCGTCCTCGGGCAGGTCCGTGCGGCCGCGCTCGGCCGCGAGCCGGACGAGCTCCTCGGGGTCGCGGACGACCCCGGGGGGCTCGAGGATCCCGCGGTCGCGCGGCCGGGCGCGCACCATCGTGGCGAGGGTCGGGACGACCGTCGCCAGGTCGAGGTCCAGCCGGCCCTCCGCCAGGAGGTCGCCCATGACCTTGCGCGCCGCGGCGACGACCTCCGGCCGCGGGTGGTCCGCGTGCTCGCGGACGAGGTCCTCGATCGAGGCCCGGCCGCGCTCCCACCGGGCGCGGATCGCCGCGGCGAGGGCCGGGTCCCCGCGGTAGTCGAGCCTCGCGAGGTGGAGCTGGATCGCGTTGCGGAACCACCGCGGCGGCACGAGGTCGGCCGCGATGACCCAGGCCTCACCGCCCGCCGTCTGGGCCCAGGCCCGGCACGCCTCGAACTTGGCGAGCTCCTCCGGCCGGCTCTTGTCGGCGAGCGTGCCCGCCTCGATGAGGACCGGCGCCCGTGAGGGCGAAGGCCGCGCGCGAAGGCCTGCACTGCCGTGCCTCGGCGCCGCAGCCCTTCTCTCACGGATTCGTCCCAGGGACAGTTCCATGAGAGGTCACACACCCCGTGCGCGCCTTGCCAGTTCGCTACGGGGGTGCGAAGTGCCTAGCCGTCAACCCAGCAATGGGCGCGTGTGCTGGTTGCAGCCAGGCGTGTCAAGTCTTGACAAGCCCTTGCAGGTCGAGAGCGACCGCTCGCGCTCAACGACGAAATGGGAGCGGCGCGAACGGATGGATCAGCGAGGCCCCGAACTGATTCGCCCTCGCTACCAGGGCCTTCGTGTCAGCCCGAGTTGCCGGTCCCGAACTGGCGGTCGCCGGCGTCGCCGAGGCCCGGCATGATGTAGCCCTTCTCGTTGAGCTGGCGATCGAGCGCGGCGCAGTAGATCTCGACGTCCGGGTGGGCCCTGCTGACCGCCTCCACGCCCTCGGGGGCGGCGATCAGGTTGACCAGCTTGATCCGGACCGCGCCCCAGCGCTTGAGGACCTCGATCGCCGCCGTGGCGGAGCCGCCCGTGGCGAGCATCGGGTCCAGGATGAGGCACAGGTCCACCGTGCTCGTGTTGGGGAGCTTGTTGTAGTACTCCACCGGGCGCAGCGTGTGCTCGTCGCGGAACAGGCCCAGGTGCCACACCTCGGCGGTGGGCATCAGCTCCAGGAACGCGTCCACCATGCCCAGGCCGGCGCGCAAGATCGGGATGAAGCCGATGCGGTCGGCCAGCTCCTCGCCGGCCATGACCTCGAGGGGGGTCGGCACGTCGATGGGGCGCGTGCGCGCGTCGGCGAGCGCCTCGTAGCCCAGCAGCCAGGACAGCTCGCGGACCACCTCGCGGAACTTCTTGGGCTCGGTGGCCTCGTCGCGGAGGATGCCGAGCTTGTGGCGGACCGCGGGGTGCTGCGACACGTGGAGGTTGGGCCAGTCGGTCACGGGGATCCCTCGCGCTGATCGGTTGGGGCGGGTTGGCGGCCGCCGCCGCGGGACGCCGGCTCCGGGCGAATCCTACCGCGGTATCCTCGCCTCCGATGGCTCCTCGAACCTCCGTCAAGGCGTCCCGCGGGTCCGCCCCGCCCGTTCTCGTGCGCCAGACGCGCGCGGGCGTGGTCGAGTCCGTCCACCGGGGCGACATCGTGGAGGTGGACGTCAGCGGCCGGCTGCTGCGGGCCATCGGCGACCCGGACCGCGTGGTCTTCCTGCGGTCAACGGTGAAGCCGTTCGGCCTCGTGGCGCTGCTCCGCGCCGGCGGCCGCAAGGCGTTCGACCTCGCCCCCGACGAACTGGCCATCATGGCGTCCTCCCACTCCGGCGAGGACATCCACGTCCGGACGCTCCAAGCGCTGTACCGGCGGGTGGGGGTGAGCACCTCGCTCCTGGCCTGCGGCGCGGAGGGCATGCCGCTCGACGAGCTCACCGCGGCCCGGCTCGCGCGCGACGGGGAGCGCCCCAGCCCGGTCCGCCACATGTGCTCGGGGCAGCACTCGGTGTTCATCCTGCTGTCCAAGCTGGGCGGCTGGGAGCCCGACGGCTACTGGGAGCCGGACCACCCGGCCCACCGCGCCTACGCGGAGACGGTCGCGGCGGCCTACGACGTCCGCCCGGACCAGCTGCGCACGGGGATCGACGGCTGCGGCGTCCTCACCTACGCGTTCCGGCTGCGCGATGTCGCCCGCGCCTACGCGATGCTCGCCGCCCCCGACACGCTCCCGGAGGCCGACCGCCGGGCTGCGCTCGCCCCCCACCTGCTGGCCGTGCGCGACGCGATGATCCGGTACCCGGAGCTGGTCGGCGGGACCCGGGAGCGGCTGGACACCGCGCTCATGAGGGCGGCGCCGGGCCGCGTGGTCAGCAAGAGCGGCATGGAGGCGCTGCGCGGCGTCGGCATCCTGTCGGGCGCGCGCGTCGGCACGTCGAGCACCCGCGCCAGCGGGCTCGCGCTCAAGATGGAGGACGGCGACGGCTACGAGCGCGGGACCTACGCCGCCTCGGTCGAGGCGCTGGCGCAGGTCGGCCTGCTCGACGGCCACGCAGTCCGGCAGCTGGGCCGCTACCACCGCCCGCCCGGCTACGACCCGCACGGCCGGCTGTCGGCCGAGGCGATCCCGGAGTTCGAGCTGGTGCCGGTGGGCGAGCTCGTCGGCTGACGGGCCCTCCCGCGACGCCGCCCCCGAACCGTAGACTCACGGCCATGCAGCGTCGCCACGACCCCGCCGACATCTCCACCGCGGCCCAGGAGTACCTGCTCGCCCTGCGCGCCATGGGCTCCGACGGCCGTGCGGCGACCAGCGCGCAACTGGGCCGCCACGTCGGCGTCAGCACGCAGGCCGCGTCCGAGATGTGCCGCCGGCTCGCGTCGGACGGGCTGCTGGAGCCGGCCACCGGGCGCGGGCTCGTCCTGACCACCGCCGGGCGGGCCGCCGCCGACGCCATCTTCCGCCGCCACGCCCTGCTCGAGTGGCTGCTCACCTCGGTCATCGGCCTGTCCTGGGCGGAGAGCGATGCGGAGGCGGCGCGCCTGCAGGGCGCCCTGTCGCCGCGCGTCGAGGCGCGACTCGACGACCTGCTGGGCCATCCCGAGACCTGCCCGCACGGGAACCCGATCGATCTCGAGACCGCGCGCAGGCGACCCGCGGGGGTGCCGCTGTCGGATCTCGAGTCGGGCACCCGGGCGACGATCCTGCGGATCACCGAGGAGGCTGAGGAGGACCCGGGCCTGCTCTCGTACCTCGAGGCGCGGGCGCTGACACCGGGCGCGCACGTGACGGTCCTCGCCCGCTCCGAGTCGCTCGACTCGCTCACGCTGGACGGACCGCGCGGCCGGGCGACCCTGGGGCTCCGACCGGCGTCGCTGATCCGCGTGCTGCCGGGCGAGGCCGACCCGGCGCTGT
The DNA here is from genome assembly GCA_021787395.1 of Chloroflexota bacterium. Lineage (GTDB taxonomy): Bacteria > Chloroflexota > Limnocylindria > Limnocylindrales > CSP1-4 > CAIXZV01. The sequence goes on along the minus strand of JAJYLZ010000001.1, from coordinate 47,367 downwards.
TCCACCGGGTGCCGGAGCGCGGCGGGGCCTGAATGGGCGCGCTCGGCGTGCCGCGGGGACAACGCGGGCGCCGGCGCCGGCAGCGCCGGGCTGATCTGCCCCGCGCGGACCGTCCAGCCTGAGCGACTCCTACCCGAGACGGTGCACGTCGACTCCGCCATACCGCTGGTGGCGGTGCTACGTGGCGGGCTCGCGGCCCCTCGTGCGTGGCCGTTCTCCCCATACCGCTGGTGGCGGTGCGGCGGCCCAATTCGCGACGTTGCACCGCCGGGGGCGGTGCGGGGCGACTCGAGTCGCCGCAGGGGCCGGGGGGCACCGAACGAGGACCACCGCAGCCGCTGCTGCGCGAGCCCCTCCGCCGCAGCCGCTTCGCCGCCCGCCGCCCGCCCGCGCCGCCATTCTCGGGAGGCATCACTTGCGGCCCCAGGGCGCGAAGCGGGGGCAACGGGACGTCAGCCGATGCCGATCAGGCATCAATGGGCTCGCTGGGCTGCCTGCCGGGCGCCCTCAGGTCGAAAGTGATGCCTCGGGGGAATGGGCGGGGAGTCGAAGCAAGACCAGGGCGTCGAACGAGGGACCGCCGCGGCCTCCGCTGCCGCACGAATCCCGAGGCCGCGCTCGCTTCGCGGCCCGCGCGCGCCCGGCCCGTACAATCGGCGCATGCCCTCCGACATCCGCGTCCGGATCGCGCCCAGCCCGACCGGCCCCCTCCACATCGGCACCGCGCGCACGGCGCTGTTCAACTACCTGTTCGCCCGGCACACGGGCGGCACGTTCGTCCTCCGCCTCGAGGACACGGACGTCGCCCGGAGCACGGCGGCGTTCGAGAAGGACATCCTCGACGCGCTGCACTGGCTGGGGATCACCTGGGACGAGGGCCCGGGCGTGGCCGGCCTGGAGGAGGCGGGGCCGTACGCCCCGTACCGCCAGATGCAGCGGCTCGGGTCGTATGCGGAGGCCGCCGAGGCGCTGCTCGCCAAGGACCTCGCGTACCGCTGCTACTGCACACCCGAGGAGCTGGAGGCGGACCGCCGCGCGCGCGAGGCCGCCAAGCTGCCGCCCGCGTACAGCGGTCGCTGCGCGCACCTGACGCCCGACGAGCGCGCGGCGCGCGAGGCGGAGGGCCGCCGCGGCGCGATCCGCTTCCGCGTGCGCCCGGGGGTGGTGGGCTGGAACGACCTCATCCGCGACCGAGTGGAGATCGACACGGCCAACCTGGGCGGCGACTTCGTCATCGTCCGGGCCGACGGCACGCCGCTGTACCACTTCACGGTGGTGGTGGACGACGCGGCGATGCAGATCAGCCACGTCATCCGGGGCGAGGACCACGTCAGCAACACGCCCAAGCACATCCTGCTGTTCGAGGCGCTCGGCTACGGCATCCCGACCTTCGGCCACGTGCCGCTCATCCTCAACCCCGACGGCACCAAGATGAGCAAGCGCAAGAGCCAGACCGCGGTGTCCGACTACATCGCCCAGGGGTTCACCCGCGAGGCGCTGGTCAACTACCTCGCGTTCCTGGGCTGGTCGCCCGGCACCGAGGACGACCTCCTCACGCTCGACGAGATCGCCCAGCGCTTCGAGCTCGACAAGGTCCAGAAGGGCGGCGCCCGCTTCGACCGCGAGCGGCTCGAGTGGCTCAACGGCCAGTGGATCCGCCGGCTCGACGACGCGGACCTCGTGGCGCGCCTGCTCCCGTTCACCGAGGCCGCGGCCGTGGCCGGGCAGATCGACCGCGCCCCGTCCGAGGGCGAGCTGACCGCCTTGCTCCCGATCGTCCGTGAGCGCCTGTCCACGCTGGCGTCGATCACCGACGTCGCGGGCTTCCTGTGGCGCGAGCTCACGCCCGACCCCGCCGCCCTGGTGCCGAAGCGCTGGGACGCGGCCACGACGATCGAGGGCCTGGCCGCCGCCGGCGAGCGCCTGGCCGCCCACGACGCGGTGACCTGGGAGGCGGACGAGCTCGAGCCGCCCCTGCGCCGCCTGGTGGAGGCCCGCGGCTGGAAGGCGGGCGACCTGTTCATGGCGATCCGCATGGCGGTGACCGGGCAGGCGGCCACCCCGCCGCTGTTCGACGTGCTCGTCGCGCTGGGCAGAGAGCGGACGCTCGCCCGACTCGACGCCGCCGTCGAGGCCCTGCGGTCGGCCTGATGCGCCGCCCGAGCGTTGACCCGGCGTGAACCAGGCGTTAACACCGGCACCCGACGATGCCGGGCGCATGGTACGAACGATCCTCGTCGTGGACGACGAGGCCACGCTGCGGGAGACCCTCGCCGAGGCGCTCGAGCTGGAGGGGTTCCGCGCCATCCCGGCCGCCGACGGCCGCGAGGCGCTCGCCAAGTTCCGCGCCGAGCGGCCCGACCTCGTGCTCCTCGACCTGATGCTCCCCGAGCTCTCCGGCGTCGAGGTGTGCCGCATCCTGCGGGCCGAGTCGTCGGTGCCGATCGTCATGCTCACGGCGCGCGACAGCGAGGTGGACAAGGTGGTGGGCCTGGAGCTGGGCGCCGACGACTACGTCACCAAGCCCTTCTCGCTCCGGGAGCTGACGGCCCGGATCCGCGGCATCTTCCGCCGCCAGGACCGGCTGGCCGCGCCCGCCGCCGAGGCCAAGGGCGCCGTGGCCGTGCCGCCGCCCGTCGACCTCGGGCGCGTGCAGGTGGACCTCGCCGGACACCGGCTGCTCCGCGACGGCAAGCCCGTGCCGGTTAAGCCCAAGGCGTTCGAGCTGCTGGCGTTCCTGCTCCGCAACCCGGGCCAGGTGTTCACGCGCGACCAGCTGCTCGAGCACGTCTGGGGCTACGACTACGCGGGCGAGACGCGGACGGTGGACGTCCACGTGCACTGGCTCCGCGTGGAGGTCGAGGCGGACCCGGCGAACCCGGTGCTGCTCCAGACGGTGCGCGGCGTGGGGTACGTGCTCCGCCGCGACTGAGCGGACGCGGCCTCCCGCGCGCCGCGCCGGTTCGTGGGAGGATCCGCGCCATGACGTCCACCACCACCGGCCGCCCCGACGACATCCACGCCTACATCGAGCGGGTGGGCTACCGCGAGCCCGCGATCCTCGCCCGCCTGCGCGAGGAGACCGCGCCGCACCCGGACGCGGGCATGCAGATCGCCCCCGAGCAGGGTGCGCTGCTGGCACTGCTGGCCGAGACCATCGGCGCCCGGCGCTGCCTCGAGATCGGCACCTTCACCGGCTACTCCTCGCTGGCGGTGGCACTGGCCCTCCCGCCGGACGGCCGCCTCGTGTGCTGCGACGTGTCGGCTGAGTACACCGCCACCGCCCGCCGCTACTGGGCTGAAGCCGGGGTCGCGGACCGGTTGGACCTGCGCCTCGGGCCGGCGCTCGACACGCTCGACGCCCTGCTGGCGGAGGGAGCGGCCGGCACGTTCGACCTCGCGTTCATCGACGCCGACAAGCCCGCCTACGGGGCGTACTGGGAGCGCTGCCTGCAGCTGGTGCGGCGAGGCGGGCTCATCGCGCTCGACAACATGCTGTTCCACGGCCGGGCCGTGCACCCGCGGCCCGACGACGAGAGCGGCCGCGCGATCGATGCCGTGAACCGGCAGATCGCCGCCGACGAGCGGGTCGGGTTCGTGCTGCTGGGCATCGCCGACGGGATGACGATCGCCCGGCGCCGGTAGCCGTGGCTGGCTGGTGCGCCCGGCGCCGCCGTGCCCTCGACCTCAGGCCTTGGCGAGGATCCGCTCGATCACCTCGGCGGCGTCCTCGGCCGCGTCGATTGCCTCCTCGAGCGTCGAGTACAGGTCCCGGAACTTGATCACCTCGAGCGGGTCGAGGCCGTTCTTGAACAGCCGCCCGATGGCGCTCCGGGACAGCTGGTCGGCCTTGTGCTCGAGCTCGTGGACGGTGGCCAGGTGCGGCGCGACGTCCTTGCCGCTCTCGAGCTTCCGCAGGCCCTCCAGCAGCTGCGACGCCTGGCCGGTCAGGATCGAGGCCATCTCGCGCGTCTCGTCGGTGGGCCGCTCGATGCCGTAGATCTCGAACGTCTCGGCCGCGGCCTGGATGTTGTCCACGACGTCGTCGAGGAAGTTGACCAGCTCGTGGATGTCCTCGCGGTCGAACGGCGTGGTGAACGAGCGCTCGAGGCGGGCCATCACCTCGGCGTCGATCTGGTCGCCGTGCTTCTCGAGGACCTGGATCTCGGCGATGCGCTCGCCCAGGCGGTCGTAGAAGGTGACCAGCTCCTCGAGCTTGCGGGCCGCGGCCAGCAGGTTCTGCCCGTCCTCGACGAACAGGTCGTAGAACTTCTCGTCGCGGGGGATCAGGCGGACCATGCGGTGCCTCCGGTGGTGGCTCTGGCGGCGGGGGAGTCGGGTGAGCGGGCGGGGCCTCCGAGCGCGATGGCCCGGCAGTCGGGCGCGTGGGCGCGGCTCATGACAGCCCCAGCGTCGTGGCGATCGCGTTGAGGGCCACCCAGGCGATCGCGCCGATGACCCCCGCGGCGGGCAGGGTGAGGACCCAGGCGACCAGGATCTGGCGGGCGACGCCCCACCGGACGCCGCGCATGCCCTTGCTCGCCCCGACGCCCATGATCGCGCTCGAGATCACGTGGGTCGTGGACACCGGCATGCCCAGGTGGGCGGCGCCGAGGATGACCGACGCCGCGGTCGTCTCGGCGGCGAAGCCGTGGATCGGCTCGAGCTGCACGACGCGCTGCCCCATGGTGCGGATGATCCGCCAGCCGCCGATGGCCGTCCCGAGCGACATGGCGGTCGCGGCCAGCACGATGACCCAGTCCGGGACGTCCGTGGTGCGGATGACGCCCGCCGAGAACAGCGCGAGCGTGACGATGCCCATCGTCTTCTGCGCGTCGTTGCTGCCGTGGGCGAAGGCCATGTACCCGGCCGACAGGACCTGGAGCCGCTTGAAGGCACGGCCCAGCGGCTTGCGCGCGGCGTTGCGGAAGATCCACGTCAGCGCGAGCATCAGGACGAAGGCGCCGGCGAAGCCGATGATCGGCGAGGAGACCAGCGGCACGATCACCTTGTCCCAGACGCCAGCCCACTTCACGGAGCCGGTGCCGACCGCGATCATGGTGGCGCCCACCAGGCCGCCGATCAGGGCGTGGCTCGACGAGCTGGGCAGGCCCGCGTACCACGTGATCAGGTTCCAGGCGATCGCGCCGGCCAGGGCGGCCGCGACCACCACCTGGGTGGTCGTCTTCTCGTCCACGAGGCCCGCGCCGATGGTCTTGGCGACGGCGGTGCCCGCGAACGCGCCCAGGAAGTTGAACACCGTGGCCATCAGCAGCGCGTACTGCGGCCGGAGCGCCCGGGTGGCCACCGAGGTCGCGATCGCGTTCGCGGTGTCGTGGAAGCCGTTGCTGAAGTCGAATGCCACCGCCAGGGCGACGACGACGACCAGGAGCAGGGTCACGTGTTCGATGGCTTGGGCACCTCGCGGCCCGTGACGGTCGGACGCACCGCGAGGATAGGGGAGGGCGGGGCCCGGCGAGTGTTAACGAATCGTCAACTCTCCAGGCCGCCCGCGCCGACCGGTCGAGGCGATCGCGGGGCCTGGCGCGACGGCCTGCGCGCGAGGGGCCGGCGGCGCGGCGCGGCGGCGCGGGGCGCCCCCGTCGGCGCCGCCACGACGCCCGGGCCGGTCGTCGCGGTCCGTTGGGTATCCTTCGCGCATGCGCCTGTCCAACCTGTTCTTCACCACGCTCCGCGACGATCCCGCCGACGCGGAGATGCCGTCCCACCGCCTGCTGCTGCGGGCGGGCTACGTGCGCCAGCTGGGCGCCGGCATCTACTCGCTGCTGCCGCTCGGCTTCCGGGTGACCAAGCGCGTGGAGCAGGTCATCCGCGAGGAGCTCAACGCCATCGGCGGCCAGGAGATGGAGATGCCGGTGGTCCACCCGGCGGACCTGTGGCGCGAGACCGGGCGCTACGACGCGATCGGGCCCGAGATGGCCCGGTTCAAGGACCGCGGCGACCGCGACATGGTGCTGGCGATGACGCACGAGGAGGTCGTGGCCGACCTGCTGCGCGACATCGTGCGCAGCTACCGGCAGCTGCCGATGATCATCTACCACTTCCAGACCAAGTTCCGCGACGAGCCCCGCAGCCGCGGCGGCCTGATCCGGGTCCGCGAGTTCGTGATGAAGGACTCGTACACCTGCGACCGCGACGAGGCGGGGCTGGACAAGGCGTACTGGGCGCACCACGGCGCCTACACCAGGATCTTCGAGCGGCTCGGGCTCGAGGCGATCCCGGTCAGCTCCGACGTCGGCATGATGGGCGGCAGCCTCGCCCACGAGTTCATGTTCCTCAACCCCGCGGGCGAGGACGTGCTCGTGCTGTGCGAGGCCTGCGGCTACGCCGCGAACCGCCAGGTGGCGCCCTCGACGACGGCGGCGCCCGAGGCCGAGGAGCTGCTCCCGGTCGAGGAGGTGCACACCCCCGACGCGACGACCATCGACGCCCTGGCCGAGTTCCTCGCCATCCCCACCGCGAAGACCGCCAAGGCCGTGTTCCAGGTGACCGGCGACGGGCGGTTCGTGGTCGCCATCGTGCGCGGCGACTTCGAGCTCAACGAGACCAAGCTCGTCAACGCCATCAAGGCCTCGGGCGGCATGCGGCCGGCGCAGGTCGAGGAGATCCTCGAGCGCGGCATGCAGGCGGGCTACGGCTCGCCGATTGGCGCCCGCGACGCGCTGGTCGTGGTGGACAGCCTGGTCGCCAGGTCCGCCAACCTGGTCGCCGGCGCCAACAAGCCCGGCTACCACCTGAGCAACACCAACGTCGGCCGCGACTACACGCCGGACGTGGTCGCCGACATCGCAAACGTCCGGGAGGGCGACGCCTGCCCCAACTGCGGCGGGCCGGTCATCCTGCGCAACGGCATCGAGATCGGCAACATCTTCAAGCTCGGCACCAAGTACACCGTGGCGCTGGGCGCCGAGTACCTGGGCGAGGACGGAGAGCGCCACCCGATCGTCATGGGCTCCTACGGCATCGGGCTCGGGCGCAACGTGGCCTGCATCGTCGAGGCGCACCACGACGAGAAGGGCATCGTGTGGCCGGCCGAGGTGGCCCCGTACCCCGCCCACCTCGTGGCGCTGGGCGCCAACCGGGACCCCAAGGTGACCGAGGTGGCGGAGCGGCTGTACGCGGCCGCCGCCGCGTGTGGCGACGCGAGCCAGGTCCTGTACGACGACCGCGACGAGTCGCCCGGCGTGAAGCTGACCGACGCCGAGCTGCTGGGCATGCCGTGGATCCTCACGGTCAGCCCGCGCTCGCTGGCCGCGGGCGGCGTCGAGGTCACCGAGCGCGCGACGGGCGCCCGGTCCGTCCAGTCGATCGAGCACGTCACCGACTTCCTCGAGGGGCGGGCGGCCACGCCGGCCTGAGGCCCGTCCTCGCCGGTCCGGTCCACCCGGAGGCCCGTGCCCGCGCCGCTGGTCCCGAACGACGACCTGTACGCCCGGCTCGAGGTCGGCCCGGACGCCTCGCCCGAGGCGATCGAGCTGGCCTGGCGGGCGCTGCTGCGGAAGCACCACCCGGACGTCGCGGGCGACGGCGCCGAGGCCCTGGAGCGGGCGAAGCGGATCAACGTCGCCCATGACTGGCTGAGCGACCCGGACCTCCGGGCGCGCTACGACGCCGACCGAGCCGGCGTGCCGGCCGCGGTCGCGTCGCGGTCCGCCGGGGCGACTCGTGGCCGGACCGGCCCGGTCGCCCACGCCCCGTGGCGCCGGTCGGCCGCGATGCGGGCCCGGCCCCGCCGGCCCGCCGGCCCGCGCCGCACGGACCTGGTGTCGGGCACGCCGGACGAGCGGCTGGCCCGATTCCTCGCCCGCGTGGAGCGCCTGACGCCCGACGAGCTGGACCGGCTGGCCGCGGCCGACCCCCCGCCGATCGCGTTCCTCGCCACTGTCCGCCGGTTCCTCCCGCCGGACGCGCGCGAGGCGTTCGCCGCCTGCGAGCTCGCCCTGGCCGCCCGCGTGCCCCGACCGCGCTGGGCCGAGGCCGGCCTGCGCGAGGGGCTGCTCTCCGCTGCCGCCGAGGTGGTCCTGGCGCCGTTCCTCGACGGCCTGCTCGCCGAGCCGTTCCGCGGCCGGGCCCGCGAGCGGCTCCTGCGCGCCTGGGACGCGTCGGTGGACCAGCCGAGGCACGGGCCGAACGCGGCGGCGGTCGAGGCGCTCATCGCCCGGGTGGGGGCGTGGTCCCCGGCCGAGGTGGCGGCCTTCGTGCGGGCGTCGTCCGGGGTGGACGCCGTGCAGCGCCCGTGGCCGGCGGCGCTGGACCGCGACGAGGACGAGGCCCTGCGGATCTCCGCCGAGCTGGCCGCCCGCGACCTGGCGGCGGCGGTCCCCCCGGCAGGGGTCGCGGCGAGCCCGGCGGCCCGGGCCCGCCGCCTGGCCGCCCGCCTGGGCTACGCGACCGCCCTCCGCCACGCCTACCCGGCCGGCGTGTACCAGCGGATCGCCGCGGCGCTCGACGCGGTTGCGGCGCCGGGTCCGCCGGGCGCCGAGGGCCCGGAGGTCCGCCGGGCCCGCTGAGTGCGAAGATGGTCCCCTCGAGCCGCATGGAGGCGCCCCGATGACGAGCCCGGAGGCCAACAAGGCGGTCGTCCGCCGGTTCATCGCCGAGATCTTCGCGGCCGGCAGCCGTGAAGCGGCGGACGAGCTCATCGCGCCTGACGCGGTGTTCCACGGCTACCCGTTCGGCGACGACCCGCGGGCAGGGATGCGCGCGGCCATCGAGCGCGTGTCAGCCGGCCTGTCCGACGTGGTGTTCACGGTGCACGAACTGGTGGCCGAGGGCGACCTCGTGAGCGTCCGGCTCACGAGCGCGGCCACCCAGTCCGGGCCGTTCATGGGGATGCCGCCGAGCGGGCGCCGGTACGAGATCGAGGAGCTGCACCTGTTCCGGGTCCGCGACAGCCGCGTGGTGGAGCACTGGCACCAGTTCGACCAGCTGGGTCTGATGCGGCAGCTCGGGGTGGGCCGCGGCGGGTAGCGCGTCGGCTCGTCGGCGGGGCGTCCCAGAGGTTCGACTGGCGCTCTGGGTCCAGGGCCAGGGACGATTGACGGGCGACCCGGCGGCCCTATGGGAGCCCGGGGCGTTCGACTGTCCGCCCCGTGCGCCAACCGGGTGGGGGACTCCGCCGGCGCGCCAGCGGGGTGGGGGACCCGGCCGGCGTTGACCACCACGACGCATGGCCGGATCCCGACGCCCCGCGCTGATCTCCCGCCGCGGACGCAGGGTTGGCGCGCCTGTGCCATCCTCGCGCCGATGGACCAGACCCATGTCGCGGAGGACCCCCTCGGCGAGCTGCTGCCCGTCGGCATCCTGCGCTTCGACGCCGGCCGGCGGGTCTGCGAGGCCAACGCGCGCGCCCACGCCCTGCTGGACGTTGCGCCAGGGCGGCTCCTCGGGCGCAGCGTCATGGAGACCTTCCTCGACCTGCGGATCGAACGGTTCCTCGAGGAGGGCGGCGGCACCACCGAGGTCCGCGTCGGGGCAGGCGAGCCCAGGACCGTGATCCTGCGCGCGGCCCCCACGCCGGACGGCGGGACGGTGGTCGTCCTCGAGGACGTGTCGGAGCTGCGGCGCCTGCGCCAGATCCGCACCGAGTTCATCGACAACCTGTCCCACGAGCTCCGCACGCCCATCAGCACGGTCAGCCTGCTGGCCGAGACCGCGGCCCGCGAGGCCGCCGCCGACGGGGTCCCGGAGCGCCTGCGCGACCGCATCGCGAAGATCGAGGTGGAGACCGGGCACCTGGCCCAGATGGTCGCCGAGATCCTGGACCTCGCCCGGATCGAGGGCGGCAGCTCCATCGTCCCCGAGGACGACGTGGACCTGGCGCGCCTGGCCGAGCTCTCGGCCGAGCGGCTCCGCCTGTTCGCCGAGCGGGGCGGCGTCCAGATCACCGTGGACGCCGACCCCATGACGCCGATCGTGCGGGGCGAGGAGCAGCGCCTGGGCCAGGTGCTGGTGAACCTGGTCCACAACGCGGTCAAGTTCAGCCCCGACGGGGGCGAGGTGGCGATCCGCGTCCGCGCGGAGGGCGACGGCGCCCGGGTGGAGGTCGTGGACCACGGGATCGGAATCAAGCGGGACGACCGCGCCCGCGTGTTCGAGCGCTTCTACAAGGCCGACCGCGCCCGGGTCCGCGGCGGCGGCACCGGCCTGGGCCTCGCCATCTCACGCCACATCGTGGCGGCCCACGGTGGCACCATCGGCGTGGAGTCCGAGGAGGGCCGCGGCTCGACGTTCTGGTTCGTGCTGCCGGCCCGGCCGCCGGCCGCCTCGACGCCGGAGGCCGTCGCCTCCTGACCGCAGACCAAGGAAGGGATCGCTCCGGGGTGGACCGCCTGCTCGTCGCCACGCTCAACATCCTCAACCTGGCCGACCGCTGGGCCGAGCGCCTGCCGCTCATCCTGGCCGACATGGCCGCCCTCCAGCCCGACCTGATGGCCCTCCAGGAGGTCGTCTACCCGATGCAGCAGGACCGGCTGATCGGGGCCGCCGGCGAGGCCCGCTACGCCGCCGTCCGCGGCTGGGCCGGCCGGCCCGAGTACGGCAACTCCCTGCTCGTCCGCGAGCCGCTCCCGTTCGACGCCTACGACCGGCTCGACCTCGGCCTCGCCCGCTCCGCGCATCGGGTCCGGGTGGCGCTGCCCGGCGGCGGCCGGCTGGTGTTCGCGGTGACGCACCTCCACCACCCGCCGGCGGCGCACGCCGAGCGGCTGGCCCAAGTGGAGCAGCTGCTGGCCTGGCTCGAGGGCGCCCCCGAGCACGAGGCGATGCTGGTGGCCGGGGACTTCAACGCCGACCCGGCCGAGCCCGCCTACGCCCGGATGGCGGCGGCCGGCTTCCGGTCCGCCTACCTCGAGCGCCACGGGCACGAGCCGTCGGTCACCTGGCCTTCGGGGCTCCAGGCTCCCGCCATGGACACCGACGGCGACCCGGACTGCCTGGACTACCTGTGGCTGCGCGGCGCGGTCGAGGTGGACGACGCGGTCCTGGTGTTCGACCGGGCCGACGTCGAGGACCCCACGCTCTACCCGTCGGACCACATCGGGGTGGCGGCGCGCATCCGCGTCGCGGCCGTCGCGTGAGCGCCGCGGCGACTGGCGTACGCTCGCTGCGGCTGGCCCACCGCGGCGACTGGCGGGCGGCGCCCGAGAACACGCTGGGGTCCCTGGCGGCGGCGATGCGCGTCCCCGCCTGCGACGGCGTGGAGTTCGACGTGGAGCTCTCGCGCGACGGCGTGCCGGTGCTCCTCCACGACGAGACGCTGGCGCGCGTGCAGGGCCGCCCCGAGCACGTCCACGCGCTCGACGCGGCCGAGCTGGCCGCCGCCGGCGTCCCCACCCTGGCCGCCGCGCTGGCGACGCTCGGGCCCGGCCCCTACCTCGACGTCGAGCTCAAGGGCGACGACCACGGCGCCGCCACCGCCGACGTCCTGCGGGCGGCCCGGGGCGCGACCGGCGAGCGGGCCCTGCTGTCGTCCTTCGACCCGCCCAGCCTGGTGGCGATGGCCCGCCTGCTGCCGGGCTGGACGCGCTGGCTGGGGACGATGGACCTGGAGCCTCCGGCCGTCGCCCTGGCGCTCGAGCTTGGCTGCCACGGGATCTCGACCGACTGGCACCGGATCACGCCCGCCTCGATCCGCCGGGCGCACCGGGCGGGGCTGGAGGTGGCGGCCTGGACCGTGCGCCGCCGCGCGACCTACGCCCGGATGGAGCGTCTGGGGGTCGTCGCGCAGTGCGTGGAGGCGGCCGCGCTCGACGGGGACGGGGCGTGAGCTCGCCCGAGGGCTACGCCGAGACGCCGGTCGCCGCCGGGGAGGCCGTCCTCGACCTCCGTGCGGGCGACGCGCGCGTGGTCGTCCGGCCGGAGCACGGCGGACGGATCGGCTCGGTGCGCATCGGCGGCCGCGAGCTGCTGGTCGCGGGCCACGGGCTGGGGCCGATCTACTGGGGCTCGTACCCGATGGCGCCCTGGGCGGGCCGGATCCGCGGCGGCCGGTTCACGTTCCGCGGCGCCACCCACCAGCTGCCGCTGGCCGCACCGCCGCACGCCCTCCACGGCGTCGTGCTGGACCGGCCGTGGCGCGTCGACGGCGACGACGCCATCTCCGTCGACCTGGACGAGCGCTGGCCGTACCGGGGGCGCGTCTCGCAGCGCTTCGCGGTGCGCGAGGACGGGCTGGACGTCACGATGACCCTCGAGGCCGACGAGCCGATGCCGGCGACGATGGGCTGGCACCCGTGGTTCCGGCGGGCCCTGGAGCCGGGCGGGGCGCCGGTCGCCCTGAGCCTCGACGCGGCCGAGATGCTGGTCCGGGACGGCGAGGGGATCCCCTCGGGCGAGCGCGTCGCGCCGCCGCCCGGGCCCTGGGACGACTGCTTCACCGGGCTCCGGTCGGACCCCGTGCTCGAGTGGCCGGGGCTTCGGCTGGCGCTCTCCTCCTCGTGCGCCTGGTGGGTCGTGTACACCCAGCCGGCCTACGCGGTCTGCGTCGAGCCGCAGTCGGGGCCGCCGGACGCCGCGAACAGCGGGCCGGACGTGGCCGAGCCGGGCGCCCCGCTGACCCACACGATGCGCTGGCGCTGGGAGCGGACCTAGCCCGCCACCAGCTCCGGCGGCAGCAGGTAGCGCAGCGTCCCCGCGCCGGGCGACACCTCGTCGCCCGCGAAGTCCACGCGGGCGAGGGCGGCCTTGCGCATGGGGATGGGCCCGGTGCCCAGGAACTCCCCCAGCAGCTCCGAGAAGTCCGGGTCGTGGCCGACGAGGCAGGGCCGGTAGGAGGGGCCGGCGTCCTCGAGGATGGCGTTGACCGCGGCGAGGTCGAGGGCGCCGCCCAGGCGGTCGTCCACCACCACCTTCACCCGGTCGCGCATCGCCTTGGCCACGATCTCGGCGGTCTGCACGGAGCGTGCCTTGGGCGAGGTGATGAACAGGTCGGGCGGCTCGTCGATGACCGCCAGCAGCCCGCCGAGGTCCTTCGCCTGGCGGCGGCCCTTCTCGGACAGGGGCCGCGACGCGTCATCGGCATCCCACTTGGCGGGGTCGCCCGCGTGCGCGTGTCGGAGCAGGTGCAGCGCGATCATGGGTCCTCCGTGCGCCGGGGCTCCCCGCCGGCCGCACCCCGCGAGTGTAGAGCCCGGATCAGGGGTTGAGGTCCTCGACCTCACCCGAGGCCAGGAACACGATGTCCTCGGCGATGTTCGTCACGCGGTCGCCGATCCGCTCCAGGTAGTGGGCCGCGAACAGGATCCGCGTGCACGGGTCCACGTTCGCCGGGTCGGCGCGCATCAGGTCGAGGCAGACGGCGAAGATCGCGTGGTACAGGTCGTCCACGTCGTCGTCGAGCTTGGCCACCTCCCGGGCGCGGTGCTCGTCGACCTCGACCAGCGCCCGGATGATGCCGCGCACCTGGTCGGCGACGCGGTCGCCCAGCTCGGGCAGCTGGACGTAGTCCTTGACCGGTGCGAACGGCGCGAGCTTGCGCGCCTGCTTGGCCACGGACCCCGCGTGGTCGCCCATGCGCTCGAGCTCGTAGCTCACGTGGTCGAGCGTGAGCAGGTAGCGCAGGTCGCGGGCGACCGGCGCCTGCGTCGCGATCACGGCCGCCACCATCGCCGTCGCCTTGCGCTGCACCTCGTTGATCAGGCGGTCGTCGATGATGACCTTGAGGGCCGCCTCGGCGTCGTGCGCGATGAGGGCGTCGATGGCGGCGCGGATCTGCGCCTCCACCAGCGAGCCCATGCGCAGGATGTTGTCCTTCACCTCGGCCAGCTCGCGGTCGTAGGCGGTGCGCGTGACGTGGACCGGCATGGGGGCGTCCAGGCTGGCCGGCGCCGGGTCCGCGGGGTCCATCGTGTTCGGGTCGGTCACGAGCGGGTCTCCTCGTCTCAGCCGAACCGGCCGGACACGTAGTCCTCGGTGAGCTGGTTGGCGGGGTTGGTGAAGATCTTGAGCGTGTCGTCCAGCTCTACAAGGTACCCCGCGCGGTCCTCGCCCAGCGTGAAGAACGCCGTGCGGTCGCTGACGCGGGCAGCCTGCTGCATGTTGTGGGTGACGATCAGGATCGTGTACTCGGCCTTGAGCTGGGAGATCAGCTCCTCGATCTTGAGCGTGGCGATGGGGTCGAGCGCCGAGCACGGCTCGTCCATCAGGATGACCTCGGGGTCGATCGCGAGCGTGCGGGCGATGCACAGCCGCTGCTGCTGCCCGCCGGACAGCGCGAGGCCGCTCTTCTTGCGCAGGTCGTCCTTGACCTCGTCCCACAGCGCCGCCTGGCGGAGCGAGCGCTCCACGACCTCATCCAGCCTCGCCCTGTCCTTCTGGCCGTGGCGCCGCGGCCCGTAGGCCACGTTCTCGTAGATCGACATCGGGAACGGGTTCGGGCGCTGGAACACCAGGCCCACCTTGCGCCGGATCTCGACCGGCAGCACCGACGGGGCGTACATGTCCTCGCCGTCGAGCTCGACCCTGCCCCTGACGGTCGCGCCGGGGATCAGGTCGTTCATCCGGTCGAAGCAGCGCAGCACGGTGCTCTTGCCGCAGCCGGACGGCCCGATGAACGCCATCACCGAGTGCTCCGGCACGTCGAGCGTCACGTCGCGCACGGCGACCCGCTCCCCGTACAGGACGCTGACGTCCTCCGCGTGGAGCTTGACGGCGGCGTCGGGGCCGATCGCGCCCGACATCGCCTCGAGCGGGGGACGCGCGAGCGGCGCGAGCTTGGCGGGGGTCACGGGTTCGGGTCCCTCCAGGGTCTGCATCGGCTAGAGGCCGCTGATGCGCCGCTGCAGGGCACCGCCCAGCCAGCGCGAGCCGAGGTTGAAGATCAGGACCATCACGATGAGCACCATCGAGCTCATGTTGGCGACCTGGTGGACGAAGTCGCCGAGGCCCTCGGAGTTCGACTTCCAGATGTAGACCGACAGCGTCGTGGCGTTCCGGAACGGGCTCCACGGCGACCGCGGGTCGAGCAGGTTCAGGTTCGAGAAGTCGTAGTGGACCGGCGTGGACAGACCGGCCGTGAACAGCAGCGCGGCGGCCTCGCCGAACACCCGGCCCGCGGTGAGCACGATGCCGGTCACGATGCCGGGGATCGCCACCGGCAGGACGGCGTGGCGGATGGTCTGCCACTTGGTGGAGCCGAGGGCCAGGCTGGCGGCACGCTCGTCGGCCGGGACCGCCCGGATGGCCTGCTCCGACAGGCGCATCAGCAGCGGCAGGTTGAACACCAGCAGCGTCAGCGCGCCGCCCAGGGCGGTGAAGCCCCAGCCGGTGGTGGCCACGAACAGGGCGAACCCGAACAGCCCGACCACGATGGACGGGACGGAGCTGATCAGCTCCTGCGAGAACCGGATCGCTTCGGTCAGCCGGCCCTCGCCCGCGTACTCGGCCATGTAGATCCCGCCGAGGACCCCCAGCGGGACCGTGAACAGCATCGTCAGCACGAGCAGGTAGACCGAGTTCCACAGCACCGGCCCGATCCCCCCGATCGCGGTGTCGCTGGGGTCGGAGAACAGGAACGAGACCGAGAACGTGGGGATGGACTCGACCAGGAAGTAGCCGATGATCGCGACCAGGACCGTGATCACGAACACGGCCACGGCCCACAGCACGGCGGTGGCGATCCGGTCCGCGGTCAGGGATCGCTTCATGCCGGCGTGCTCCGGCGGCCCAGCCGGCGGATGATCAGGACGAAGGTCAGCGAGATGATCAGCAGCACCAGGCCCATCGTCCACAGCGCCTCGTTCCAGGTGCCGGTCGCGTCGCTCATGTCGAGCGTGATCTGGGAGGTCAGCGTGGTCACCGGCCTGGCCAGGCTGGTGGGGATGACCGGCGCGTTGCCGATGACCATCTGCACGGCCAGCGCCTCCCCGGCGGCCCGCATCAGGCCGAACACGATGGCGGTGGCGACCCCGGTGGCGGCGGTCGGCAGCACCACGTGGCGGATGGCCTGCCAGCGAGTGGTCCCCAGCGCGAGGGAGGCCGACCGCATGTCCGCGGGCACGACGACGAAGGCGTCGTAGCTGATGCTGGTGATGGTCGGCAGGATCATCAGCGACAGGACGAGCGACCCCGCGAACCACGAGAACCCCGTCGCGAAGCCCATCCATCCGAACTGCGTCCGGAGGTAGGGCACCAGCACCACCAGGCCCAGCCAGCCGTAGACCACGCTGGGGATGCCCACGAACACCTCCATCGCGGGCTGGACGATCCGGCGCGCCCAGCCGGGGGCCACCTCGGCGAGGAACAGCGCCAGGCCCACGGACAGCGGGGTGGCGATCACGGCGGCGACCGCCATCACCGCGAGCGTGCCGCCGATGAACGGGAGCAGGCCGTAGTTGGTGCCGGCGCTGAGCGGGTCCGGCTGCCAGGCGGTCGTGAAGATCTGGGCGACCGGCACGCCAGAGGCGACGAACAGCTGGAGGCCCCGCCACACGATGAACCCGAGCAGCAGCGCCACCGCCCCGATGACGACCAGGGCGGCGGCGAGCGTGATGCGGCGGGGAACGTCAAGCCGGGCCCGAAGGCCCGGCTGCGCACGGCTGAGGCTGGATTCAACAGTGGTCAAGGCTCGCTCGCCTCCGACCCGGCGGGGTCACGCTGCGTGGAATGGCGGGCGGGTGGCGCCGCGGAGGAGGGCGGCGCCACCCGCCGATCGGTCACCCGGGGGTCACTTGACCGGGGCGTAGAACAGGCTGGGGATCAGGGTGTGCTGGATCGGGTCGCTCATCATGTAGTCCATAAAGGACGCGGTGAGGCCGCTCGGCTGGCCCTTGGTGTACATGTGGCCGCTGGCCGAAAGCTTGTAGGAGCCGTCGGTCATGTTGGCGACGGAGCCCGCGACGCCGTCGAGGCTGATCGCGGTGACCTTGTCCTTGTTGGACTGGTAGTAGGCGAAGCCGATCACGCTGATCGCGCCCGGGGTCTGGCCGACGGCCGTGGTCACGGCGCCGTTGGAGTCCTCGGTGAGCGCCTGGCCGGCGCACTCGGGCTGGCCGTTGAGGACGACGCTCTTGAACGTCGCCCGGGTGCCGGACGAGGCCGGGCGGAGGATCAGGACGATCGGCATGTCGGGCCCGCCGACGTCCTTCCAGTTGGTGATCTTCGGGGTCGCCTGGCCGTTGGGGCAGGCCCAGATGTCCTGGAGCTGCTGGCTGCTCAGGTTGGTCACGCCGGTCACGCCGTTGTTGACCACGACGACCCAGCCCTGCTTGGCGATGACGTGGTCCACGAGGGCCGCCGCGTCGGGCGAGGCGAGCTTGGACTCGGCGGTGACGTCGGAGTCGCCGATCTGGACGGCGCCCTGCGAGACCTGCGTGAGGCCGGTCCCGGAGCCGCCGCCCTGGACGCTGATCGTGGACTTGGGGCAGGCCGCGGTGTAGGCCTTGCCGGCTGCATCCACGAGGGGCTGGAGGGCCGTCGAGCCGGATGCGGTGATCGTGCCGTCAACGCAGCTGCTGGGGCCGGCGATGCTCGACGAGCCGCTGGTCGAGGCGGCGGGTGCGGCCGCCGTGGCCGCGGCCGAGGGGCTGGAGCTGCTGCTCCCGCAGGCCGCCACCACCATGGCGGCAGCGAAGGCCAGCGCGCCGATGCGCTTGGCAGGGGTTGTGATCAACGTGGTCCCTCCTGCGAGGCCCGACGGGCCGGGCCCTGGGGTTCTGGATACCGTTCTCCGGCCGTCAAGGTCGGGCCGGGCGGTGAACGGCCGATGAGCCGATCGTTAAGTCGCGGTTAACGCCTGGGTTCACCTCGGACTGGGGTCGAGCCGGTACCCGACGCCGCGCACCGTGACCAGGGTCACGGGCCGATTGGGGTCGGGCTCGATCTTGGCGCGCAGCCAGCGCACGTGGACGTCCACCGTTCGGCCGCTGCCGTGAGGGCTGGCCCAGACCCGGCTGAGCAGTTCCGCCCGCGTGTAGGCGCGCCCGGGATGGGCCGCAAGGAGCGCCAGCAGGCCGAACTCCTTGGGCCGCAGGTGGACGGCTTCCCCCTGCCGCCGCAGCTCGTGGGCCCACGTGTCGAGCTCGAACCCGTCGCCGAAGCGCAGGACGCCCCCTGCCGAGGAGCGGGCGCGCGACTTCGCGTCGAGCCAGGACAGGCGGCCGACCAGCTCGTCGAGCGGGACGGTGGCGGCGAGCGCGTCGTCGAACCCGCGGGCCAGGGCGTCCAGTCGGACGTCCACGTCGTCAGGCGGCGCCACCAGCACCGCTCGCATCGCGGGACGACGTCGCCGGGCCTCGGCAACCGCCTGGACCTCGGCTGGGCCGGCCGGCGGCCGGCTGCAGACCACGACCCTCGGGCGGAGCGTCGTCAGCTGCTCCAGGAACTGCGCCGGGTCCGCCAGCACGGCGACGGTGTTCCCGGTGACGCGCGAGCCGACCAGGACCGCCGGGCCGTCGGCTGCCAGCACGAGCCAAGCGGACGACGGCGCCGGTTCGGCCACCGGCACGAGGACTCGCCTCTCGGCGTCGGCCCGGGACGTCATCGCCATGCCGGGAGGCTCGGGCAGTGCCGTCAACGCGGCATTCGGGCGGGGTTAACGCGGCGTCAACACCCGCGCCGACGGCAGGCCCGGTGCGAACCGGCGGCACCCGATCCGCGGACCTGCGGCAGACTTGGGGGACACGGATCCGCCGGCGGCAGCACTGGGCAGAGGGGCAGGGAGCGTTCGATGACCGACTCTGACGAGCGCGAGGAAGCCCCGTCCGACCGCGCGGCGGGTCTGCCGATCGATGCCGAGCGGGCGGCGCGGCTGGTCGCGAAGGCCGAGGCGAAGGCCGTGAAGGCGGTGCAGCGGGCGGCCCGCACCGAGGCGAAGGCCGTGGCCCGGGCCGCGAAGGTTGCCGACAAGGCGGCGAAGGCCGCCGACAAGGCGGCGAGGAGGGCCGCCGACGCCGCCGCCAAGGCGGACGCGCGGGCGGTCCGCGCGGTGCAGACCGTGGAGCGGAAGGCGGCCAAGGCGGAGGCGAAGGCCCAGAAGTCGCTGCGGCGTGAGGCCAGGGCGCTCGCCAGGGCGGCCAACGATGCCGGCGGCGCCCGAGCGGCGGGCGGGGCCCCCCAGTCCCCGGCGGTGGCGGCTGCGAGCGCAGCACTCAAGGAGGCGGCTGCGCTGCTGTGGCAGGGCGCCGGACCGGCGGACGAGGCCGTCGAGGTCCCGGCTGCGGAGCAGCCCGAGGCGCAGGATGCCGAGGACGCCGAGGCTGCGTTCGAAGAGGGGCTCGAGTTCGAGACCTCGACTGAGTCCGCCGTCGCCGTCAAGCCGGAGCCGGAGCCGGAACCGACGGTCGAGGCGGGGGCGACTCCCGAGGGCGAAGCCGATGCCGCGGAGGAGCCCGAGCCCGAGCCGGAGGCGTCGCTCGAGCCGGAGGAGGCGGCGCTCGAACCCGAGGCGTCGCTCGAGCCGGAGGTGTCGTTCGAGCCGGAGGAGGCGGCCGAGCCTGTGCCGTCGTCGCAGGCCGAGGCGCCACGCGAGGCCGTGCCGGCGCCGGAAGCCGGCGTTGCGCTCGAGCCCGAGGAGCCGCCCGAGCCGGGTGTGGAGCCGGAGGTCGAGCCGGGTGCGGAGCCGGAGGCCGAGCCCGAGACCCCGACTGCGGACGAGCTCGCACGCGGCGCCATGCCGGAGGTCATGCCCCCAACCGAGGCCGGCGCCTTCGAGCTGACCGCCGGCGACACCCCGGCCGCGCTGCTGGCCCCGGCGACCGGCGGGCCCCGCGTCCAGGTGCCGGCGGGCGCCCTCGTCGCGGCGGCGATCGATGTCGGCTCGACCAGCGTGCACCTCCTTGTGGGCACGGTCGACGGGCATCGGGTCGCCCCGCTCCTCGACGAGTCGGTGTTCCTGGGCCTCGGCGAGCGCGTCAACGCCCAGGGCTACTTCGGCGAGGAGACCCGCGCCGCGCTGCTCGGGGACCTGGAGCGGTATGCCGCGGCGGCGCGCGAGCTCGGCGCCGTCTCGATCACCGTCGTGGGCACCGACCCGCTGCGCAGGGCGGAGGACGCGCCGTCGGTCGTGCACGCGGTCGCCACCCGGATCGGCGTGCCGCTCCACGTGCTCGACCACGCCGAGGAGGGCCTGCTCACGCTCATCGGCGCCACGGGCGGCATGCAGTTGGGCGGCGAACTGCTGCTGGTGGACATCGGCGGCGGCAGCTCGGAGTTCGTCACCGTCCGCCCGGACGGGACGGTGCGCGGCGTCGGCATCCCGCTGGGGGCCACCCGCCTGACGCAGGGGTTCGTCCGCTCCGACCCGCCCACGCTTGCCGAGATCGAGGGGCTTCGGGCCGAGACGGCGCGCCAGGTCGCGGCGGCGCCGGCCGCCAGCCCCGTCGAGATCGTGGCGGTGGGGGGCACGGCGTCGAACCTGCTGCGGCTCCTGCCGACGACGGGCATCGACCGCGCGCTGACCCGGCGCCGCATCGCGGTCGCCCTGGCGATGCTCTCGGTGGAGCGCAGCGGCGAGGCGGCATCCCGCCACCTGATCCGGCCCGAGCGGGCCCGGATCCTGCCAGCCGGCGCGATCATCGTCGACGCGATCCTCGAGAAGTACGGGGTCGATCGCCTGCGCGTGTCCGAGGAGGGCATCCGCGAGGGCGCGATCCTGGCGGCGACCCACGGCGGCCCCGCCTGGCGGGATCGCCTCGCGGCCCTCGCGAGCGGCTGGGTGGAGTCGGTCCGCTAGAGGCCCGCGACGAGGCGGCCCAGCGTCCGCCGGAACGCCAGGCTGGACACCCCGCGCCAGGGCGTGCCCACCGACTTGCGCAGCCGCGCCAACTCGCGCTCGCGGTCCACGAGGTACCGGCCGATCGCGGCGCTCTCCGGCTCGTCGAGGTCGCCGGCGTGCTCCACGAGGAACGTCCGCGCCAGGCCGGCCGCCACGTCCGCGTCGTGCAGCCAGCCCAGGTGGTCCTGCAGCGCCACCACCTTCTCGATGGCGGGCCCGGCCTCCGGGCCCAGCGTCTCGCGGACGAACTCGAGCGTGTAGCGCAGCCACTTGGCGGCGATCCGCAGGTCGTGGAGGGTGGTCACGTCCGCCCAGCGCATGACCGGCTCGTAGGCGCGCACGGCCTCGTAGGCGGCCCAGATCCGCGACGGCATCGCGTCCCGGACGCGGTGGGGCTCCACCGGCCCGACCGGCCGGGTCCCGGCGCCCTCGGCCTGGACGAAGGCGGCATACTCCTCGACCCACTTGGCGTACCGCCTCGAGTCCAGCTCGTGGACGAGGAGCGTGCGGGCGGCCTCGCGGCGGGCGCGCCAGGAGGCCAGGAGCGGCTCGAGCGCGGCCGCCTCCTTGGACGACACCCGGGCGCGATACGCCTCGGCGGCCTCGATCAGGACGTCGAGGTCGCGGACGCTGCCGAGGTCGGCGGCCACATCCCGGAGGCGGCGCCGGTGGCGGGACGTCCGCCGCTGGTCGAATGAATCGCCGAACACGCGCCAGGCCGCCCGCTGCCGCCGCGTGGCGACGCGCATGGCGTGGAGCTCCTCCGGGTCACGGCCCTCGCGGGTGCCCGCCTCGCGGGCGAGCATCCGGGCGAGGTGGAAGCGCAGGACCTTCCGGCCGGCCTCGGCGAGGTGGTCGTCGGCGACCACGCCGGGCGTCTTGCCCACGTTGATGCGCGGGCCCTCGCGCTGCGCCGCCCGCTCCGGCTCGGGGGTCCGTGCCGGAGCCGCCACCTTGGCGGGAGCGATCTGCGCAGCCGGCGCCGACACCGCCACCGGCTCGGGGTGGTGCACGGCGGCGAGCGCGCGCTCCAGCTTGGACGTCTGTGCCGGGACCAGCTCCTCGATCTCGTTGAGCAGGTCCACCAGCGGTTCGAGCGCGGCCTCGTCGCCCCGGCGCAGCTCCAGCTCCAGCTCGGCGAAGCGCTCGACGACGTCGCCGTCGGCGAGCACGGCCACGTCGTCCACGGACATCTCCACCATCGAGTCGTCGCGCTCGTAGAGGCGCTTGCGACGGGTCTGGCGGATGCGGGCGATCTCGGTCAGGGGCTGGTCGCCGGCGAGGCGGACCACCGTGTCGCGGGCATCGGACTGCGGCCAGGACGCGGCGGGCTGGCCCTCGACCGCCGAGCCCTCGAGCTCCGCGCGCCGGTGGACGGCGCCGCCGTCGTCAACCCGGCGCAGGCCCTTGAGCGTGATGACCGTGCCGCTCTCGCCGGTCCGCAGCCGCCCGGCGTAGCCCGCGGCGGCCAGCGCACGGTCGGGCGTGTCCACGTAGCGGTCCTCCACGTGCGAGGTCTCCACGAGGCCCGCCGCGCGGAACCCGCCCAGCTCGTCGCCCGCGAGGAGGCGCTCGCCGGTCGCCGCGTCGGTCATCCGGAACTTGAGCTCCACCTCCATCGGCGTGGCGGCGTCGGGCGTCATGCCCGCGGGTCCATCGATCCGGACTTGGCCTGCGGGTGCGCGGGCTCGGTCGCCGTGGAGGCTGCTGCGGCCGCGTCGTCCTTGAGGACCGCGAACGTGTCCACCGATCCCTCGCGGGACTCCAGCACCTCGGTGCGCAGCCACGCGCCGTCCGGCTGGAGCTGCCATGAGCGGCGGTCGTCCGCGAGCATCACCTCGATGATCCGGGCGAGGCGGGCCTGGAGGCCGTGGTCCTCCACCGGCACTACCACCTCGACGCGGCGGTCGAGGTTGCGCTCCATCAGGTCGGCGGAGCCGATGAACCACTCGGGGCGCCCGCCGTTGTGGAACATCCAGATCCGGGAGTGCTCGAGGAACTCGCCGATGATCGAGCGGGCGCGGATCCGGTCGGACACTCCCGCGATCCCCGGCACCAGGCAGCAGCCTCCCCGGACAATCAGGTCCACGTCCACCCCGGCCCGCGACGCCTCGTACAGGGCCTCGATCGCCTGGGTGTCCACCAGCGAGTTGACCTTGAGCACGATCCTCGCGGGGTGGCCGGCCCTCGCGTACCCGATCTCGCGCTCGACCAGCTCGAGGAAGCGGGTCCGCAGCGTGATCGGCGCCACCAGCAGGCGCCGGAACACGCGCTGGCGCGACAGGCCGGTGAGGGTGTTGAACAGGTCGGTGACGTCGGCGCCCAGCTCCTCGCGGCAGGAGAGCAGCCCGAGGTCCACGTACAGGCGGGCGGTCTTGCTGTTGTAGTTGCCGGTGCCGATGTGGACGTACCGGCGCAGGCCCGGGCCCTCGCGGCGGACCACCAGCAGGACCTTGCTGTGCGTCTTGAGGCCGATGACGCCGTACACGACGTGGGCGCCGGCCTGCTCCAGCTTGCGGGCCCAGACGATGTTGTTCGCCTCGTCGAAGCGCGCCTTGATCTCGACCAGGACGACCACCTGCTTGCCGCGGCCCGCCGCGTCGATCAGCGCCTGGACGATGGGGGAGTCGCCCGAGGTCCGGTACAGGGTCTGCTTGATCGTC
This sequence comes from Chloroflexota bacterium, assembly GCA_021787395.1. Taxonomy (GTDB): domain Bacteria; phylum Chloroflexota; class Limnocylindria; order Limnocylindrales; family CSP1-4; genus CAIXZV01. The sequence continues at coordinate 23,973 of JAJYLZ010000001.1, read as the reverse complement.
AGGACGTCCGGATCGTTGACCGCCTGGATCAGGAACCGCTCCACGGATGCGGTGAACGACTCGTACGGGTGGTGGACCAGGATGTCGCCGGCCCGGATCTGGGCGAACACGTCGATCGGCTCGTCGTCGCCTGGCGGCTGGAGGCGCGCCGGGACGACCGGCGTGTGCGTCGGCGCCTTGAGATCCGGGCGGTCGAGGTCCACGAGCTGCCACAGCGCGGTGAGGTCGAGCATCCCGGCGATCTCGAAGCAGTCGCCGTCGCGGATGCCGATGCCCCTGGTCAGGATCTCGCGGGTCGCCTCCGGCATCGACCGCTCCACCTCGAGGCGCACGGCCTCGCCGAAGCGCCGCCGACGGACCTCCTCCTCGATCGCGAGCAGCAGGTCGTCCGCCTCGTCCTCCTCGACCGTGATGTCCGCGTCGCGGGTCACCCGGAACAGGTGGGTCTCGAGGATGTCCATGCCCCGGAACAGCTCGTCGAGGTTGGCCTCGATGACCTGGTCGAGGAGGATGAACTTGTCGCGCTCCACGGCGAACAGGCGGGGCAGGCTGGGTGGGATCTTGACGCGCGCGAAGCGGATCTCCCCGGTGTCCGGGTCCCGCAGGCCCACGGCGATCGAGAGGGAGAGGGTGCTGATGTACGGGAACGGGTGGCCGGGGTCCACCGCGAGCGGCGTCAGCACCGGGAAGATCTCGTCGTGGAAGCGCCGGCGCAGGTCCTCGTGGTGCTCGGGGACCTCGTCGTAGTCGAGGATCGCGACGCCCTCGGCCGCCAGCTGCTCGCGGATCGACGTCCAGATCTCGGAGTGCTCCGCCACCAGCGTCCGGACCCGCTCCCGGATGGCGTCGAGCTGCTGGAAGGGGTTCATGCCGTCGACGGAGACGGCCGTGACACCGGCGCGGACCTGGCGGCGCAGGCCCGACACGCGGACCTGGAAGAACTCGTCGAGGTTGCTCGCGAAGATCGCCAGGAACTTGACCCGCTCGAGCAGGGGGTTGCGGGCGTCGCGCGCCTCGTGCAGGACCCGGGCGTTGAACTCGAGCCAGGCCAGCTCGCGGTTGAGGATCGGCGCCCGCTGATCGCGGGCCTGGCGCCGACGTCCACGGGCGGCGCGGGGTCCGGGGGCGGGGCGAACGGTGGCCATGGTCCTCAGCTGGGTCGCGGTCTGAGCGGGGGCCCGTCCGCGGTAGGCGCGGCGGCGGTCCCCGGTCCCGGTCGGGGTGCCGGAGCATACCACGCGCGCGTGAACTCTCCGAGGGCCGAGACGCCCCCGGGCGGGAGCACCCCCGGCCGTCCTGGAGGCGTGCACGGAGCCCTCGATCGCGCCTGCGGCGGGTGGGCCGGCACGGCACCGGCGGGCTGCGACGGACGGTCGGCGCAGACCCTCTCAGCCCTCCGGGACGTACCGCCGGTCTCCGGTCGCCGGGTCCACCCACACTCGCATCGGGACACCGGTGGTGGGGTCCACGAACCGCTCCTCGGTGGGCCGGAACCGGCCATCCGGGAGCGCGGGCTCGCCGCCGCCCGGGCCGTGCCCGTCGCCCGACAGCTCGGCGTGGAGCGAGCGGTAGCGGGTGCGCTCCAGCAGCACGGCCGCGACCAGGACCGCCCCGGGTGCGAACAGGAACAGCGCGCTGACCAGGTCGCCGTGTGAGCCCGGGACCGCCACGAGGGCGATCCCGGACAGCATGAGCAGGGCGCCGAACCCGCCGATCAGCCCCCGGACCAGCGTGACCCCCACGGGCCTACTCGAGCGGCTGCTGCGCCGTCGCGTCGGGCGTGACCACGACCGCGGTCCCGTAGGCGACGATCTCCGACATCGTCCCGGCCAGCTCCGAGGAATCGAAGCGCATCGAGATGACCGCGTTCGCGCCGACCATGGTGGCGTTCTGGACCATCCGGTCGATGGCCTGACGGCGGGTGTCCTCGAGCAGGCTCGTGTACTCGTGGATCTCGCCGCCGGCGATGGACCGCAGGCCGGCCATCAGGTTGCCGCCCAGGCCGCGGCTGCGGACCACGAGCCCGAACACCTGGCCCTTGGTCTCGACGGTGCGGTGCCCCGCGATGAACGGTGCGGTGGAGATGATCATCGGTTGCCTCCATGCCAGTGTCGGTCGCCGGCCGTGGCGGCCGGGTCGCCTGCGCCCGTCTGCTGCCGTGCGCGATCGGCCGCGCACGCGTCGCACGGGCACTGCTCCCGGAGCAGCGCGAATGAGTGGAACCCCGAATCGTGGCCGTCGCCCCAGGTGGGCTGGATCGCGTAGTTGCCCACCAGCACCACGCCGACCAGGCGTGTCTGGTCCGGCGTCAGGGTCGGGTTGCTGTCGAGCCAGCCCGGCAGCCCGGCCTCGCCCCGGCAGTACGCGCACGGGCACAGCCAGCGGAGCGCGACGGTGTCGTACGTGGTCTGGTGCCCGTCCGCCCACTCGAGGCGGAGCGTCCCGGCGGCCCGGTCGGCATCGATCCGCACGGGTCGGTTCCTGGTGTCGTCCTGCATGCGACGATGCTACTCCGGCCCGACTTCCGGTCCAGCCTCGTCGCCGGCGGGCAGGCGGTCCCGAGGAACGCCTCCGCGGCGCCCGCCGCGGGCGGGGCGTCGCGCCCCATAGCCCGATCGTGCCACAGGCACCCCCCGCCCGGGCCGCTATGCTCGCGGCACATGTCGCTCGTGGTCAACCGCCTCACGAAACGGTTCGGGTCCGTGGTCGCCCTGGACGACCTGACGTTCGAGGTCGCCCCGGGACAGGTCTTCGGCTTCCTGGGCGCCAACGGCGCCGGCAAGACCACGACGATGCGGATCGCCCTGGGGGTTCTCGAGGCGGACGCCGGCACCGTCACCTGGCGCGGGGCCGAGAGCCGCCGCCTGCCCCGCTCGACCTTCGGCTACCTGCCCGAGGAGCGCGGGCTCTACCCGCGGATGCGGGTCCTCGACGAGCTGGTGTTCTTCGCCGGGCTCCACGGGCTGCCGCCCGACCGGGCCCGCCGAGAGGCGCTGGCCTGGCTCCGCCGGTTCCGCGCCGAGGACCTCGCCGGCCGCCGCGCGGAACAGCTGTCCAAGGGCAACCAGCAGAAGATCCAGTTCATCGCGGCGGTCCTCCACGACCCGGCCGTGCTGCTCATGGACGAGCCGTTCACGGGCCTCGACCCGGTCAACGTGGCGCTCCTCCGCGAGGCGTTCCTGGAGCTGCGCGACCGGGGCCGCACGGTGGTCTTCTCCACGCACCAGATGGAGGTGGCCGAGGCGCTGTGCGAGTCCGTGGCGATCGTCGACCGCGGCCGCATGGTGGTCGGCGGCCCGATCCGCGAGGTGCGGCGCTCGACCGGACGGCGGACGGTGCGCATCGCCGTCGCCGGGGACCACCGCCTGCCGTGGCTGGCGGGCGTGCCGGGGGCCAGCGTCATCTCCGCCGGCATGGACCGCACGACGGTCGAGCTCGACACGGGCGTCGAGCCCGATGCCGTGCTGGCCGCGGCGGTGGCCGCCGGGGCCCGCGTCCTCCACTTCGAGGTGGCCGACCCGTCCCTCGAGCAGGTGTTCATCGACCACGTCGGCCGGCCCGCCGACGAGGAGGTCCACCTCGCGCCGGTGGCGGAGGGCGCCGCATGAGGCCCGGCACGGCGCTCGGCAACGCCTGGCTGGTCGCCCGCCGGGAGTTCTCGGAGCGGACGCGGTCCCGGGCGTTCGTCTTCTCCACGCTGCTGCTGGCCGGCCTCGCGGTCGTGGTCGCGCTCATCCCGCTCGGCGTCCGCCTCGTGGACCAGGCGACGATCTCCCGGGTGGCGGTCAGCTCGGGGGAGCCCGGCCTGGCCCAAGAGGCTGTCACCACGCTGGGCACGTTCCTGGACGCGCCGGCGGGCAACGGCGCAGGTGGCGGCAAGGTGTTCGACTTCGTCGTCTACGGCGATGCTGGGGCCGCCGTCCAGGCCGTGCGCGACGGCGGGCTGGTGGCGTCCATGACCGTGTCCCGTGACGCCCACGGGGGTCTGGCCTTCACGGTCTTCAACACGGGGGCGCTGAGCGCCGATCGGGCCCAGCTGCTCCAGATCGGGGCGTTCGCCGTGGGCGTGCTCGACTGGACGAGGGCGAACCCCGGCGCCACGCGCCCGTTCGTCACGCCGACGTTCAGCGTTCTCGACGCCGGGGCGTCAGCCGCGGGCGCGAGCGGCAGCGTGGCGTTCGACGCCGCCGACTACGCCAGCCGCCGGATCGTCGGCATCGTGTTCGTGGTGCTGTCCTTCCTCACCCTCGTGTTCTACGGGCTGTGGGTGGCGTCGGGCGTCGTGGCCGAGAAGTCCAGCCGGGTGATGGAGCTCCTCATCTCGGCCGCCACGGCCCCGCAGCTCGTGGCGGGCAAGATCCTCGGCATCGGCCTCGCGGGCCTGGCGCAGGTCGTCCTGGTCCTGATGCCGGCAGTCGTCGCGCTGCTCGGGTCGGGGAGCATCGGCGACGCCCTGCTGGGCCCCGACGCGGGGACGGGGGCCTCGCTGTCGGCCCTGTCGCCCGGCCTCCTGCTGGCGTTCCTCGGCTACTTCGTGCTCGGGTTCGCCCTCTACGCGTCGCTGTACGCAGCGGCGGGCTCCCTCCTGTCGCGCGAGGAGGACCTGCAGACGGTGGCCCTGCCGCTGTCGATCCCGGCGGTCGCGGGCTACTTCCCGGCGGTGCTGGCGCTGTCGGGGAGCACCTCCTGGACCATCCGCCTCGCGTCGTACGTGCCCCTGTGGAGCCCGTTCGTCATGCTGTCGAGGCTCGCCGTCGGGCGGGTGCAGCCGTGGGAGCTGGTGCTCTCGGTCGGCCTGCTCGCGCTCACGGTCCCGCTGGCCACGCTCCTGGCCGTCCGCGTCTACCGCGCGGGCGTGGTGATGTACGGGCAGCCGCTCACGCCGCGGACGTTCTGGCGGGCCCTCCGGGGCGCCTGACCGGCGCCGGCCGGTGGCCTGCCGTCGCGGCGCGGTCCGCCTCGACCGCAGACGAACCGCGCGGCTACTCGAAGTCGAGCGGCAGCCGGCGAAGCACCGCGAGCACGGGCGTCGACGGCCGGGTGGGCTCCTCCTCGGGCTCGGGCGCCGCTCCCTCGGCCCCCGACCCGGCCGGGCGCACCGCGACCACGCGCCACAGGCGGCTCCGGACGCCGGGCAGGTAGGGACTCGTGCGGGCCCGGGCCAGGACGCCCCAGATGCCCTGCGCGGCCACGGCGGCGTAGAGCGCCCGGCCCTCACCCGCCACCATCGGCACCACCATCGCGGCGTCGCCGTCGGCGAGCACGTTGCGCAGCAAGGCGCGCCGGGCCTCGAGGGGCCTGCCGGTCAGCCAGGTGCCCTCGTGGTGGAGCAGGTCGAACGCGAGCAGCGTGACGGGCCGACCCGGGTCGCCGGCGAGTCGCCTCCGGAGCGCCGCAGCGTCCGCCCGGCCGCGCCCGTCCACGGCCACCAACTCGCCGTCGAGCACCGCCGACCTCGCGGACACCTGCCCGCGCAGCCCCTGGAGCTCCGGGAGGAGCGGCGCCAGGTCCAGGCCGGTCGCGTCGACCGCGCGCAGGCCGCCGCCGGGCTCGAGGAAGGCGAGGACGCGGTGGCCGCCCCAGGCGGGCTCGAAGACGTGGTCGGCCGAGTCGAACGGCTCACGACGGGGCACCGGCCACATGGGGGCCACGCCGCTCGCGCGCGGCACGGCGGGATCGAGGCCCAGGGACAGCTGGTCGGCCATCCGCCGATGGTAGTCGGGGCGGCCGCGTCCCCGCTCGCGCCGGGGCCCGCGGAGGGGAACCGGGTCGAGCCGCCCCTCGCTCGGGGCTAGACTGGCCGCGCATCACGCGCCGGTCGGGCCCCAGACCGCCACGCCGCCCGAGCGCACCCGGAGGACCCCGTGCCCCGTCCCGCCCAGCCCGACGACCTGTACCGCCTGCACGTCCCCGCCGATCCGCGCGTCTCGCCGGACGGCCGCTGGGTCGCCTTCACCGTCACCCGATCCGCCGTCGGCAGGGACGGCTACCGGACGTCCGTCTGGCTCGCCCCGACCGACGGCTCCGCCCCGGCGCGCCGCCTCACGTACGGGCCGCGCTCCGACGCCCATCCGCGGTTCTCGCCCGACGGCCGGACGCTCGCGTTCCTCTCCGACCGGCGCACGAAGGTCGAGGACGAGCCCAAGCGCGAGGCGCTCAAGGTCCGCCGGGACCAGGTGCAGGTGCACCTGCTGCCGCTTGACGGCGGCGAGGCCCGCCGGCTGACGGACCTGCCCCGGGGCGTGTCGGGCTTCACCTGGTCGCCCGACGGCTCCAGGCTCGCCGTCCTGTCGTCCTCGCTGGGCGCCGAGCTGGAGGCCGAATCCCGCCGGCGCGGCCGGCCGGCCCCGCCCAAGCCCGGCGAGACGCCCCTCTCGGACTACCGCTACATCGACAAGCTGGGCTACCAGTACAACGGCAAGGGGTTCATCGACGACGAGGACGCCCACCTCTGGCTCGTTGACGCGACCACGGGCGCGGCCCGCCTGCTGATCGCCGGCCCGACGCCGACGGCCGATCCCGCGTGGTCGCCGGACGGGGCCCGGATCGCGTTCGCCGCCAACCGGCACCAGTCGCCCGACACCCACGACCGCCGCTCGGTGCTGACGGTCGAGGTGTCCACGGGCCAGGTCACCACCGTGGCCGGCGGCGCCGACGCGGTGTTCTGGCGCCCCGCGTGGACCCCCGACGGGGCCGCGATCGTCGCGCTCGGCGACCGGTTCCCGCGCGTCGGGTTCCGCACCGGCATCTGGCGGTTCGCCGCCGACGGCTCCGAGGCGCGCGCGGGCACGGACCTGCTGGCCCGCAGCGAGCTCAAGCCGGACGCGAGCATGAACAGCGACGTCACGATGGGCGAGGACGCCCACATCTCGGTGGCCGCCGACGGCGCGTCCGTCCTGTTCACCGCGCCCGTGGACGGCAGCTTCGAGCTGTGGCGCGTTCCGCTGGCCGCCGACCGCGAGCCCGAGCGCCTCACCCAGGGCCGGCACTACCTGTCGGGCTGGGACGCGGCCGTCGTCGATGGCCGCGACGTGGTGGCCGCGGTGGTCTCGGCGCCGACACGGCTGCCCGAGATTCACGCGCTCGACGCGGGCAGGGGTCGCGCCCGGACCCCGCGCGCGGTCTCCGCGCTCAACGCGGACGCCCAGGCGGACATCGCGTGGGTGGAGCCGGTCGAGCGGCGCTGGACCAGCGACGGCCGCGAGATCGGGGGCTGGCTGTACCCGGCCGGTGACGGCGCGCGGCCGATGGTCGTCGAGATCCACGGGGGGCCGCACACGCTGTACGGCTGGAGCCCGGTGCTGGAGTGGCAGGTCCTGGCCGGCGCCGGCGTGTCGGTGCTCGCCTGCAACCCGCGCGGTTCGGAGGGCTACGGCGAGGCCTTCAACCGCGCCAACATGGGTGACTGGGGCGACGGGCCGATGGCCGACGTCATGGCCGGCGTGGACCAGGCGGTGGCGGACGGCCTGGCCGACCCGGGGCGCCTGGGCGTCACGGGCGGCTCCTACGGCGGCTACCTGACCAACTGGATCGTGGGCCGCACGGACCGGTTCCGGGCAGCGGTCACCTGCCGCTCGGTGGCCGACATGGGGATGCTGTTCCTGACCGGCGACATCTCGGGCGGCGAATGGGCGCGGGTGGAGTTCGGCCGGCTGCCCTGGGAGGACCCCGGCTACTTCTGGTCCATCTCGCCGATCTCCCTCGCCCCGAACGTCCGGACGCCGCTGCTCATCCAGCACGCCGAGCGGGACCTGCGGTGCACCGTCGGGCAGGCCGAGGCCCTGTTCACGGTGCTCCGCTCGCTGCACCGCCCGGTGCGCTTCATGCGGGTCCCCGACGAGAGCCACGAGCTGACCCGCGGGGGCACGCCGTTCCGGCGTGCGGAGAATCTGGTCCAGGTCCGCGACTGGTTCGACCACTACCTGGTCAAGGGCGAGCGCAGGCTGCCCGCACCGCCGAGGAACCGCGCCGGCCGGTAGGGGGCCGGGGAGGCCGTCAGGCGTCGCCGGGCAGGCGGCTCTGCGCGCCGCCGTCGCCCGCGGACAGGCCGTCTACCCGACGTCCGCCAGCCAGGCGTCGATCGCGGCGCGGAACGCCGCCGGCGCCTCGTACTGCGGGAGGTGCCCCGTGCCGGGGATCTCCACGAGGCGCGCCCCCGGGATCGCCGCGGCGAGGGCGCGGTTCCAGACCGGCCCGCACAGCCAGTCGTGCTCGCCCACGATCACCAGGGTCGGGCACTGGACCTCGCCCAGGAGGGGCCGGTAGTCGAGGGCGTCGCGCCAGCCCATCCACGCGTCGACGGCCGCGACGTTCATCCGCAGCTCGCGGCGGAGGCGCTCGATGTGCGCTTCCGACACGGGATCCTCGGGGTCCGCGAAGTAGAACGGCATGAAGGCGCGCATGCTGTCGACCGCGACCCGCTCCGTCATCGACAGGGTCTTGGAGGCGACGTCCCAGGCCGCCATCCCGGCCTCGAACCAGGGCCGGCCGCGGATCCGGTCGAGGGCGTGTCGCTGCTCGGCCTCGGCCGCTGCCGGGTCCACGAACCCCGAGCCCGGGTAGCCGTCGACCACGATGAGCCGGCGCACCGACGCCGGCCGCAGCGCCGCCCAGGCCGGGGCGAGCAGTCCGCCCCACGAGTGCCCCATGAGCGTCACCGGCCCGAGGCCGACGGCGGTCCGCCACGCGTCGAAGAACCGGACCAGGTCCTCGAGGCCGAAGCCCATCGCCTCGTCGGGCGCGGTCGTCCGGCCGTTGCCGGGCGCGTTGACCAGGTGGCAGCGGAAGCGGTCGAGCACGGGCTCGACGTCGGCGCGCGCCAGGTGCGCCGGGAGCCCCGGCCCGCCCTCCACCCACACGAGCGGCTCCCCGCCCGTCCCGAGCGCCTCCCACTCCACCGCTCGGCCATCCGCCAGTCGGGTCAGGTTCGCCAGCTCGATGTCGAGCAGCGGCATGTCGGCCCCGTCCATCGCACGCCCTCCTGTCTGGGCGGAGTGTGCGCGCACCGCCCCGCGCCCGTCAGGGTCGCCGCGCGGACTCGCCTCAGCCGGCGCCGAGGTGCCGTTCGATGCCCTCGAGGCGGGGGATGCCGGGCACGGTCCGGGCGAGGTGGTCGAGCACGACCGACGCCTGGCGCAGCTTCTCGTCGGTGCTGAAGGAGGCGTGGCCGGTCGAGTAGGTGTAGACCTGCGGCTCGAGGCCGCGGGCGCGCATCCGGCCGACGTAGTTCCACACCTGGCGGATCGGGCACCGCGAGTCGTTCTCGCCGGCCAGGATGAGCAGCGGGGCCCGGACGGCGTCCACGTACGTGATGGGGGAGCGTTCCAGGAACAGGTCGGGCTTGGTGGTGGGGTCCCCGCCGAACAGCGAGCGGTCGAGCGCCTGCAGCGACGGCGACTCGTCCTCGAAGGCGGCCACGTAGTCGGCGACCGGCACGCCGGCGATGAGCGACGCCCAGCGGTCCGGATGCCGGCCGGCGCCGAGCAGGGTGACGTACCCGCCCCAGGACCAGCCGGCGAGCACCACGCGCGCCGGGTCGGCCAGGCCCCGGGCCACCAGGTCGTCGAGCCCGGCGATGACGTCCTCGAGCTCGAGGAAGCCCACGTTGCCGATCAGCTCGTCGCGCCAGGCCTGGCCGTAGCCGTCTGAGCCTCGGTAGTTGACCATGGCCACCAGGAAGCCCGCGTCCACGTGGGCCTGGATGTCCGGCACCCAGCGGTCCATGTCGAGCATGTGCGGCCCGCCGTGGACGCGCAGGATCACCGGGTACGGGCCCTCGCCGTCCGGCCGCACGGTGAACCCGTGGACCCGCTGCCCGCCCGGGTTGGTGAAGAACCAGCTCTCGAAGACGCGCCCGGCGGGGGCGCGGGGCCCGTCGGGCTCCAGGAGGGGATCGCCGACGCCGACGGCGCGGAGCTGGGCCGGATGCTCGCCGTTGTGCCCGCGGTACCAGACCTCCCCGTCGGGGCGGACGGCCGCCGCGGTGATGGAGCCAGGCTCCGTGGCAAGCAGCGTCGTGGTGCCATCGGCGAGGTCGTGGCGGTGGAGCCGGTGCCGGCCCTCGACCAGCTGCAGCAGCAGGAGCGCAGTCCCGTCGGGCCACCAGCCCGCGACGTCGAGGTCGCCCTCGAGCCCCGTCGGCAGGTCCGTCACCGCACCGGACCGGACGTCCCAGATCGCGGGCCGCCGCTCACCATCTCGCTCGTGGGAGATGGCGACGCGGGCGTCGCCGGGCACCGGCGAGAAGCCGTGGCTGGCCAGCGCGATCCCCTCCCACCGGAGGTGCGCCAGGGTGGCGCCCGTCTCCGCATCGATGACTCGCAGCGCCGCGTGGTGGACGTCGCCCTGCTCCGCGTGCTCGAGGACGATCATCGTCTCGTCCGCCGACAGCGCCGCCTCGTCGCCCGAGCCCAGGTTGAGCATGTCGGGCTGCTCGAGGAGGCATCGTGCCGCGGTGCCGCGGTCGGACACCCAGACGGAGAACCGCTGCGCGGTGCTGATCGCCGCCACGATCCGCCGCCGGCCGATGGCCAGCCCCTCGTCCCAGCCCTCCGGGACGCCGACGAGGAGCGGCCGCGGTGCGGCGTCCTCATCGAACGGCGCCACCACCCACTGGCCCGACTCCGCGCCCGTGGCGTCGTGGAACCAGGCGATCCCGCTGCCGTCCCGGGTCGGGTGGCCGCCCAGCACGCCCACCGGGTCGTCGGTGACCTGGCGGCGGGTGCCCGCGGAGCGGTCCCAGGCGTAGAGCTGGTAGGAGCCGCTCTCGGTCGACGCGATCGCGAGCCGGTCCGGCGCATCGGGCGACCAGGCGGGGAAGGACAGGACGGGTGCGCGGAAGCGCGCCTCCCAGTCCGGCAGGTCAGGCATGGCGCGAGGGTAGCCGAGGCGGCTCACAGCGCGCTTACGCGTTCCGCACGGTGTCGAGCGCCCAGCGCAGCAGTGGCGTCATGGCCAGCCGGGCCACCTCCGGCCAGGGGACCCATCGGGCGAGGTCGGTCGAGCCGTCAGCCTCGTGGCGGAGGTCTCCGCCGGCGACCGTGCAGCGGTACACGATGCCCACGGCCTGGATGCGGTGCCCGGAGACGGTCTCGGCGGGCTCGAGCATCGCCGACCGCACCCCGAGGATGTCACCCGGCACCACGCTCAGGCCGGTCTCCTCGGCCACCTCGCGGCGGAGGGCGTCGAGCGGGTCCTCACCGAAGCGCAGCCCACCGCCGGGCAGCGTCCACTGGCCGCCCAGGGGGCCGCGGCTCGCCACCCGGCACAGCAGGAGGGCGCCATCCTGCTCGCACCAGGCGTAGGCGGCCGGCCGAACGCGCTGCACGGCCCCGTCGGCCCCGAACAGCCGTCCCACATCGCCGGAGGGCCCTGCGTTCGCCATAGAGCCATCGTCGCACGGACGCGCAGGGGACGAGGCCCTCGCCAGGATGGCCGGTGCGCGCTAGTTCAAGAATCGCGGAACGAAGCGCGGCATCCGCCCGCAGGCAACTGCGTGTTCGACGCCGGGCGCAAGCTGGACGAGCGTGAACTGGCGCGTAGCGGTGGTTCGCGAAACGCGGAACCATCCGCCCCCCGCGACCGACGCGGTTCGTTCCGCGATTCGCGAACGACCCGGAACCGGCCTCGCGCCGTGGAGGCGCCCGAGTCCGCGCCCCCGCGACCGACGCGGCTCGTTCCGCGCCCCCGCGACCGACGGAACCCGTTCCGCGATTCGCGAACGACCCGGAATCTGCCCGCTGGCGGCGCAGCTCTCCAAGCGGGCGGCAGGCCGCGGGATGCGACCGGGCGCGTCCCGCGCGGACATGGCGCCGCAACCCAGAGAGCACCCGTGTCAGCCGCCGCTGGCGACCACCTCCGCGACCGCTACGCGTCGGCCCTCGGCCGCGCTTCGAGCGGCGGCCTCGAGGATGCGCTGGACCGCCAGCCCATCGGCGAAATCGGGTGACGCCGGGCGCCCCGCCGCGACCGCGGAGATGAACGCGCGCGTCATGTGGTCCTCGAGGCGGAACACGTCGCGGTACGTGTCGTGGACGTTGTCCCGCCGGGCGGCGCCCCAGATCCAGTCGGGGATCGGCAGCTCGCGCAGCTCGGGCTCGCCGTCGCGGACGCCCACCACGCGCTGCGTGCGCACCCAGTCGTTGAGGACGTGGAGCGTGCCCTCGCTGCCGACGAGGTCCCACTCGTGCCGCTGGCCGAAGTCGCCCGGCTCGTAGGCGAGCGAGGTCACCTGGATGGTCCCGGTCGCGCCGTTGACGAACTCCAGGATGAGGACGGCGGAATCGTCCAGGCGCTCGTACGGCACGCTGTCCGGGCGCTCGGCGCGCGGGACGAGCCTGGTCGTGACGGCGCTGACCGCCACCACCTCGCCGAAGTACCAGCGGGCGAGGTAGACGAAGTGCGAGCCGATGTCGTTGAGCACGCCGGCCGACCCCGACTCGCCCGCGTCGAACCGCCACGCATACGCGCCGCTCCGCCCATAGCCAGTCCAGTAGCGCATGGCCACGTGGAACGGCCGGCCGAGGTAGCCGTCCTCCAGCAGCGCCTTCACGTGGCGGGCAGCGGGCATGAACCGGTAGGTGAATGGCGTCATCGTGGTGACCCCGGCCCGCGCCGCCGCCTCGGCCATCTCGCGCGCCTCGGCCGACGTCAGCCCCAGCGGCTTCTCGCAGAGCACGTGGAGCCCGCGGCCGATCGCCGCCAGGGTCAGGTCGCGGTGGCTCCTGTTGGAGGTCAGGACGAGCACGGCGTCGAGGGGCTCCGCGTCGAGCATCGCCAGCGCCGAGTCATACGCGGACGGGACGCCCCACTTGGCCGCGAACGCCCTCGTGTGGTCGGGCCGCGACCCGCCCGCGACCGCCCGGACGTCCGCCAGCGGGTGTCCCGCGAGCGCCGGCAGGTACATCGCGTCCGCCCACCAGCTCGTGCCCACGACCCCGACCCTGACCCTGTCCACTCGGCTTCCTCCCAACCCCGGTCCGCGCTCAGAGCCCGATCGACCGGAGGTACTCGCGGTTGCGCTGCGCGCTCTCCCGGGGCTCGCCCATCCCGGGCAGGACGTCCTGCTCCACGACCACCCACCCGTCGTAGCCGACGCGGCGCAGTTCCGCCAGCACGGCCGGGAAGTCCACGCACCCCCGCCCGAGCTCGCAGAACACGCCGTGCCCGGTGGACTCGAGGCCGTGCCAGCCGCGGCGGCGGGACTCGTCCATCACCGCGGGGTCGGCGTCCTTGAAGTGGACGTGCCAGATCCGCGTCCCGAGCTCCCTGACGGCGGCGGCCGGGTCCTCGCCCGTGCCGAAGCGCCAGTGGCCGGTGTCCAGGCACACGCCGAGCAGCTCGGGGTCCGTGCGGCGGAGCAGCTGGCGCGCCTCGGCGCCGGTCTCCACGAGCGTGCCGAGGTGCTGGTGGACGACGGTCCGCACGCCGGTCTCGTCCCGCACCCGCCGGGCGAGGTCCTCGGCCGCCGCCGCGAACACGCGCCAGCCGTCCTCGTCGAGGCCCATCGCCGGCGTGATCCGGCCCGCGTTCGCGCCCCGCTCCGGGCTGCCGTAGGGGTCGTTGCCCAGCACGATGTAGCTGTCCGGCTCGCCGACCGCCGCGAGCAGCCGCGCGATCCGGAGCGCGTCGTCGACGCCCTGCCGATGCCGGGCCGGGTCCTGCAGCCAGGGCGTGGAGAAGGACGCCATCAGCGCGAGGCCGCGGGCGGCGAGGGCCTCGCGGAGGGCGGCCGGGTCGGTGGGCATGAACCCCCAGTCGCCGAGCTCCGTGCCCGCGTACCCGGTCTCGGCCATCTCGTCGAGGACCTGGGCGTAGCCCCGGGTCTCACCGGCCACGTTCTCGATGACGCCCCACGAGCAGGGCGCGTTGGCGACGCGGATCATGCGGGTCTCCGATCGGGATCGGGCAGGCACACGTCGCGGACGTGCGCCTGGAGGTCGTGGTAGGCGCCGATGAACTGGCGGAGGGTGCGGACCGCAGCGCCGAACCCCTCCAGCTCGCCGGGCGCGAGACCGTCGGGCTGGTAGGCGCGGCGGAAGTCGGGGAAGCGGTCGGCCAGCTCGTCCACGATCGCCGGGTCGACCGGCAGCTCCGCGCGGTCGCCCGCGTCGAGCCCCGCGGCGTCGATCAGGCGCTGCCACGCCGGCGGGATCGTGAGCACGATGTCCAGCCCGGCCAGCTCGGTCCACGGCAGCTGCGTCCGGAAGGCGCCGACCAGGATCCGTGTCCGGTAGCCCCGCTCGCGGTACAGCGCGACGGCACGCTTCGCCACCGCGATCCCGGACCACTCGATCCGCCCCGGGGTGGGGAGGATGCCGTCGCGGGCCGCCACCACCCGAAGCCAGTCCTCGAGCCGGCCCACCATGAGCGTGCACACGGGCGTCATCGCCGCCGGGTCGCCGCCGGACGTCGCCAGGCGGTCGAGGCCCCGCTCCACGGCCTCGGCCACCGCGAGCGCGCCCGGGACCGTGAAGTTCACGGTCGCGTTGATGTTCACCCCGCGCGCCGTGGCGTCCTCGATCGCGGCCAGGCCGGCGGTCGTCACCGGCAGCTTCACCTGGAGGTTCGGGCCGAGGCTCGCGAAGCGGGCCGCCTGGGCCAGCATCGCCGGCGCGTCGCGGTACCGAGTCGGGTCCACCTGGACGGACAGCCGGCCCCGCCGCCCGCCCGACATCCGGAAGACGGGCTCCAGCATGCCGGCGCCGCGGCCGGCCACCTCCTCGACGAGGCGCCAGGCCAGCTCCGACTCGGCAGCGGCCGGCAGTTCATCCGCCAGCTCGCGGAGGCGGGACCGCCACGGCTCGGGCTCCTGGCGCAGGGCGTCGAGCACGAGCGGCGGGTTGGACGTGGCCCCCACGGCACCGCGCTCGATCGCCCACGCGAGCTCGGCCCGGACGCAGGAGTCGTTCCAGATGTCGGTCGCGGTGCTGTCCGCCACCCGGCGGAGCGGGCTGGCCGCCGCGTCGGCCGCTGCCACGGCGCCTACCCCCAGCGCTCGGGATCGTTCTGCTGGTACGGGGCGCCCGGGATCATGAGGTACCGCTGGCGGCCCTTGTTGCGGTCGAAGTCCACGCGCGCCCGGTTCACCGCCTCCATGTCGGACACGATCGGGGTGGCCATCTCCCACCACGAGTTCGCATAGCCCTTGACCCGCTCGTGCCAGTCGGTCTGGACCACGATGCACACCGTCTCGGTGCCGGCGCGCGCGTCGGCAAGCGCCTGGTGGAGCTCGTCGAGGGTCCGGACCTCGAGCGACTTGGCCCCCATGCCCTGGCAGATCTTGACGAAGTCGAGCTGCATCTCGGGGCCGTCGTACTCGCCGGTGGGTCCGCGCAGGCGGTAGTGGCAGCCGAAGCCCTCGGCGCCCACCTGCTCCGACACGCGCCCGACGGAACTGAAGCCCTTGTTGTCCACCAGGACGACGATGAGCTTCACGCCCTCCTGGACAGCCGTCGTGACCTCGTTGCCCATCATCTGGAACGAGCCGTCGCCGACCATGACGTAGACCTCGCGGTCGGGGGCGGCCAGCTTCGCGCCCAGGCCGCCGGCGATCTCGTAGCCCATGGTCGAGTAGCCGTACTCGACCTGGTATGAGGAGACGTCGCGCGAGCGCCACAGCTTGAGCAGGTCGCCCGGCAGCGAGCCCGCCGACGTCACCACCACGTCGCGCGGGCCGGCCGAGGCCTCGACGGCGCCGATGACCTCGCCCTGGGTCAGGACGCTGCCCACGCTGTGGTGGTAGACGCGCTCCACCTCCTCGTCCCACTCCCGGTTGAGCGCGGCGACGCGGGCCCGGTACGCGGCGTCCGTCCGGTAGTCGCCGACGGCCACCGAGAGCTCCTCGAGCGTGGCGCGCGCGTCGCCCACGAGCGGGACGGCCGCGTGCTTGAAGGCGTCGAACTCGGCGACGTTGATGTTCACGAACCGGACGCCCGGGTCCTGGAAGGCCGTCTTCGACGCCGTCGGGAAGTCGGTGAAGCGGGTGCCGATGCCGATCACGAGGTCGGCCTCCGGCGCGATCTGGTTCGCGGCGAGGGTGCCGGACACGCCCGCTCCCCCGAGGGACAGCGGGTGGTCGTAGGGCAGGGAGCCCTTGCCGGCATGGGTCTCGGCGACCGGGATGCCCGTCTGCTCGGCGAACGCGCGCAGGGCGTCCGCCGCCTCGCTGTAGCGGACGCCGCCGCCCGCGAAGATCACCGGGCGCCTCGCCTCGCGGATCCAGGCCACCGCCCGCGCGACGGCATCGCGGTCGGGGCGCGGCCGGCCGATGTGCCACACGCGCTTGGCGAACATCTCGACCGGGAAGTCGAAGCCGTAGGTCTGGATGTCCTGGGGCAGGGCGAGGAAGACCGCCCCCGTGTCCACGGGCGAGGTGAGGACGCGCATGACCTCGGGCAGGGCCGTGATGAGCTGCTCCGGCCGGTTGATGCGGTCCCAGTACCGGACCACCGGGCGGAAGACGTCGTTCACGCTGGTGTCCTGGGACAGCGGGTGCTCGAGTTGCTGGAGGACGGGCGACTGCACGCGCTCGGCGAAGGCGTCGCCCGACATGAGCAGGACGGGCACGTGGTCGATCGTCGCGGATGCCGCGCCGGTCACCATGTTGGTCGCCCCGGGGCCGATCGAGGTCAGGCAGGCGAACGCCCCCAGCCGGTTGCGCAGCTTGGCGTAGCCGACCGCCGCGTGGACCATCGCCTGCTCGTTGCGGGTCAGGTAGTAGGAGAAGCCGTCCGGGGCCTGCTGGACGCCCTGCGCCACGCCGCCGATGTTGCCGTGGCCGAAGATCCCCCACAGTCCGGCGAAGAACCGGTGCTCGACGCCGTCGCGCTCCACGTACTGCCGGGCCAGATACCGGATGACCGCCTGGCCGGTCGTGAGTCGCACTGTCGCCATCGCCTTGTCTCCTCCAGTCCGATCGTGTCGGTCGGCTCCAGATGTCGCGCTAGGCCGTCCGGGTCTTGGCGAGCGCGGCGGAGAGCCGGCCGGCGACCGCGACGACGTGCGCCGCAGCCTCCGGAATGCGCTCGCGGGTGAGCCGCACGCTGGGGGCGTCGATGCCGATGCAGCCGATCGGCGCCCCGCCCGGCCCGAACACGGGGGCCGAGATGCAGCGGGTGTGGGCGTCGTTCTCCTCGTCGTCGTAGGCGTACCCCGCAATGCGGATCGCGGCGAGGTTGTCGGCGAGGGCTTCGGGGGAGGTGATCGTGCGGGGAGTGCGGCGGGGGAGCGCGTGCGGGATCTCCGCCATGCCGAACGCGAGCAGCGCTTTGCCCGCGCTCGTGCAGTGCAGGGGCACGTGCCGGCCGCTCACCGGGACGACCCGCAGGGGCTGGGTGGTCTCGACGTCGTCCAGCACCAGCGCCCGGCCGCCGTCGGCCACGGCGACGTGCGCGCACTCGCCGGTGCGGTCCACGAGCTCCTCGAGGAACGGCCGCGCGGCGCGCTTGAGCCGCGCGCTGTCGAGCGAGGCCGGCGCGTCGCGGCGCAGAGCCGGGCCGAGCCGGTAGCCGGAGCCGCTCGAGGCCGGGGAGGCGTACCCGGCGGCGACCAGCGTGCGCACCAGCCGGAGCGCACTCGACTTGTGGACCCCGAGCTCGTCGGCCAGCACCTGGAGGGGCACGCCGCGGCCGCGGCGCATGGGGTCGGCGTCCGCCTCAGCCAGGGCGTCGAGGATCCGCAGGCCGCGCTCGAGGGACTGGACGGTCTCCATGCGCCGAAGCGTAGTGCGCAACCTGAGTCCGCGTCAAGGCGCGTAATACGCAACCACCGCCGACCGTGCCGCGACCCGGCTCTCAGCGCACCGCCCGTGGCGGTGCAGTGCGCGGAGCGGTCTGCGGCCTACGCTCGGGGCCGCCCGTCCCACCGCCGCTGGCGGTGCCCGGGCCGAGCCCACGCCATTGCACCGCCGGCGGCGGTGGGACGACAAGGACCGTGAGGTCGGCGATGCGACCCTGTCGAGGATTCCCGGCGGGGCCCGGAGACCGGGCTCGCGCCGGCGAGGTCTAGGCCGTGACCTCGGCCAGCCTGACCGGCCGGTTCTCGCGCCAGCTCCGCGTACAGGCGACCGCCAGGCGCAGCGTCTCGAGGGCGTCGTCCGGGCCGGGCAGCGGCGTCCGCCCGGCGACCAGGTCCTCGAAGAAGACCTCGAGCTCGCGCCGGTAGGCCACCTCGAACCGGTCGAAGAAGTCGCCGTAGAGGTCGTGCTCGAGGTTGACGCCCCGGGTCACGGTGGCGGGCGTCTTCTGCCCCGCGTCGATCGTCACCTTGTTGACGGACCCGCACACCTCGGCGCGGATGTCGTAGCCCCACGTGGAGTGGCGCGCCGTCTCGATCGTGCCCAGGGCGCCGTTGGCGAAGCGCAGGATGATCGCCGCCGTGTCCCAGTCGTTGGCCTGCGTGAAGCGGTCGTCGAACAGCGTGGTCGCCCAGGCGTGGACCTCCTCCACCTCGCCCACGAGGAACCGGGCGAGGTCGAGGTCGTGGACCGACATGTCCAGGAACGAGCCGCCGGCGTGGAGCAGGAACTCGAGCGGGGGCGGGTTGACGTCGCGGGAGTAGGCGTGGAACTGCTCGATCCGGCCCAGTTCGCCGGCGTCGATCAGCTCCTTGGCGCGGGCGTAGCCCGGGTCGTAGCGGCGCATGAACCCGACCGCGCACGGCAGGCCCGTCTGCCGCCACAGGTCCACGATCCGCTGCGTGTCGCCGAGCTCCTGCGCGATCGGCTTCTCGGTCCAGACCGCCTTGCCGGCGCGGAGGGCCTCCTCGATCAGCTGGGCGTGGGTCGAGGTCGGGGTGACGACGACCACGACCTCGACGTCGGGATCGTGGATGGCCTCGACCGGGTCGAGCGAAGCGCGCCGGGCGTGGGCGATCTCGCGGCCCCGCTCGGCCGCCGCGGCCACGGGGTCGGCGACCACGACCACGTCCACGGCGTCGATGCCGGCCAGCGTCCGCAGGTGCGTCTGCGCCATGCGGCCGGCACCGAGCACGGCCACGCCGATCCGCTTGGGGTCCTTGAGGGCAAAGCCGGTCATGACGAGCGCTCCGTCTCCATGGTCGGCCTGGGGGCCGACGGGTCCCAGTTCATCAGCCACGCGTGGTCGGGGTCCACTGTGAAGTGCCAGGCGCGGTTCGGCCCGGCCATGATGTTGAGGTACCAGCAGTCGTAGCCCGCGGCGACCCCGACCGGGTGGTAGCCCCGCGGCACCAGCACCAGGTCGCCGTCCATCGGCGCCATGACCTCGTCGAGATCGCGGGTGGGCGTGTAGACGCGGGCGAAGGCGAAGCCCTGCGGCTTCGCGAACCGGTAGTAGTAGAGCTCCTCGAGCTTCGCCTCGACCGGGGGGTTCTCGGTGTCGTGCTTGTGGGGCGGGTAGCTGCTCCAGTTGCCCCCGGGGGTGTACGCCTCGAACGCGATCAGGCGGCCGGCCTCCGCCGCCGGCGGCAGCAGGTGGTGGATCCGCCGCGTCGTCGGCCCCTCGCCGCGCGTCTCGACCAGGATGTCCGCGGCCTCCACCAGCGCCGTGCGCCGCACCGGCCCGGCCGGCGCTGCCGCGACGGCCACCAAGGCTGGCGTCTCGGCCGTCACGGTCAGCCCGGCGCCCGGGGCGACCAGCACCACCGGACAGGGCGGCCCGTCGAACACCGTCTCGCGCGACCCGACGATTCCGAAGTCGCGCTCGCCCGCGACGACCCGGGCGTGCCCCTCGAGGACGAGGACGAGGCGCTCCTGGTCGTCGGCGGCGCGGGCGACGGAGGTGTCCGGCGCCAGGCGGTAGACGTGGAAGGTCGTCCACTCCCAGCCCGCCGACTCGGGATCGACCGCGCACACGAGGCCGTCGGCGCTCGGCGTCATGGCGCGACGGAGGAGAGGTTGCCCGCTTTCTGCGATGTCCGTCATGCCGGCCTCCTGCCGCGCCCGGGGGCGGCTCGCAATCGATTACGCGGGGATTGTAGTCCGGTGGGGCCGCCGACGCGCCGGGCGCCAGGCCGCCGACGACCCTGAGGCGGTGCCGCACGCGGCCCGCCTCGCCGTTCGGGCGTCGGCGGTCGTGTGCGAGCGCGCGGGCGCCGACCCGCCGACCCTCGCCGAGCTCGGCGGCTTCCCGTCGCCTGATCCTGTCGTTCCAGCCGCGTTCGCGGTGGGGGGCAGGGGCGGCAGGCGGCCCCGGGACCACCCCCGCCCCGACCCCGTGGTCTCCCTCATCCGCACAACTGCCAGTTGTAGCGCGCAGCAGGCGGTCCGCTCGGCGCCGGCGGGCACAACCCGTGGTTGTGCGCATCGTGGAAATGCCCTCTCTGTCGCGCCTGCCACAACCCACGGTTGTGCGCGGGGCGATAGGGCGCGGGTGGCCCGCCGGGAATGCCGCACGCTACAACCGGTGGTTGTGCGCGCCGGCCCCGCCCGCCTGCTCGCCGGCCCCGGCGGCTGTGCGCTGGCCCCGTCCAGGGAAGCGCCGGGGACGCCCCGCCGCACGCTACAACCCGTGGTTGTGCGCGCCGGCCCCGCCCGTGTGCGCGTCGGCGCCGACCCCGCCCGTGTGCGCTCCGGCACCGCCCGCCCGCACGGTGGGCTCGGCAGATCCCCGGGGCTCCGCCGACCTGCCGTTCGGACCCGCCGATCGGGCGGTGCGAGCTCGGCGGTCAGGCCCGTTGGCACCCCCGCTGTTGCGCCGCCACTCTATAATCCGACCGACAGTCGGTCGAAGAATAGAGGCGGCCAACGTCCATGTCCCGCACCCGCAACCACGCCGCCCATGCCGTCCGCCGCGACGAGATCCTCGACGTCGCCGAGCGGCTGATCCGCACCCGCGGCTACGACGCGATGAGCATCCAGAGCGTCCAGGACGACCTGGGCTGCTCGCGGGGCGCCCTGTACCACTACTTCGAGTCGAAGGAGGCGATCCTCGGCGCCCTCGTGGACCGCATGACCGCCGCGGGGATGGCCGTGCTCGAGCCGATCGCGGACGACCCGTCGCTGGCGGCCGCGGACAAGCTCCGGGCGCTGTTCACGACCGGCGGGAACTGGAAGAGCGCCCGCAGCGACTTCCTGCTCCCGCTGCTCCGAGGCTGGTACCAGCCCGGCAACGACCTGGTGCGCGTCCGGGCGGAGGCAGCCGCCTACGAGCAGTTCCGGCCGCTGATGACCCGCGTGCTCCGTCAGGGCGTCGCGGAGGGGGCGGTCAGCGTGTCCTCGGCCGACCACGCCGCCCTCATCCTCACCGCGCTGTTCGCCGGCTCCACCGACGCCATGCGCCACCTGCTGATGGACCGGCTCGACGGCCGCGTCCCCTACGAGGAGGTCGAGCGCTTCATCCACGCCTACAACGAGGCGATCGAGCGGATCCTCGGCCTCCCGCCGAGATCGTTCTCGCTGCTCGACGACGACGCAATGCGCACCTGGTTCGCCTGAAGAAGGAGTGCCCATGCCCCCGGTCATCACGCTCGAGAAGCTCACCAAGTCCTACGGCCGGAGCCGCGGGATCATCGACGTGGACCTCGAGGTGCAGCAGGGCGAGGTCTTCGGCTTCCTGGGGCCCAACGGAGCCGGCAAGACCACGACCATCCGCACGATGCTCGACCTGATCCGGCCGACCAGCGGCCGGGCCACGGTGTTCGGCATCGAGTCCACCGTCGATCCGGTCGCGATCCACAAGCGCGTCGGGTACATCCCGGGCGAGTTCGCGCTGTACGACCGCCTGACCGGCGGCCAGACGCTCGAGTACTTCGCGAACCTGCGAGGCGGGGTCGACCGCGCCTACCAGGCGTCGCTGGTGGAGCGCCTCGAGCTCGACCCGTCCAAGCGGTTCAAGGAGTACAGCAAGGGCAACAAGCAGAAGGTCGGCGCCATCGTCGCCCTGCAGCACAAGCCCGAGCTCCTGATCCTCGACGAGCCGACCTCCGGCCTCGACCCGCTCGTCCAGCAGACGTTCTTCACGATCCTCCGCGAGGCGGTCGCCGACGGCGCCACCGTGTTCCTCTCCTCGCACATCCTGTCCGAGGTGGAGAAGAGCTGCGACCGGGTGGCGATCATCCGGGAGGGCCAGCTCGCCAAGATCGGCACCGTCGAGGGCCTGCGCGACCTCGCCCACCACCAGGTGGAGCTTCGGTTCGCGGACGCTGTGCCGGTCGAGGCGTTCGCGCGGCTGCCGGGCGTGAGCGACCTCGTCGCCGAGGACCACGTCCTCCGGATGCGCGTCGCCGGCGCGATCACGCCGGTGGTCCGCGCAGCCGCCCAGTTCGAGCTCCTGGACTTCGTCTCCCGCGAGCCGTCGCTCGAGGAGACCTTCCTGGCCCAGTACGGCCGCGAGGCCGTCGAGGTGAAGGCCAATGGCCGTTAGCACCGGCGCGCCGCGCCATCCCGCGGCGACCACGTTCCCGCCGATCCCGCTGCGCAAGCGCGTCTACGGCTTCGGCAGCGTGTACGGCAAGACCATCCGCGACGCACGGCTGTCGTTCATCATCGCCGCCGGCCTGCTGGGCGGGATGGCGCTCGTGATGGGCGTCGCGGTGTCCAACATCTTCCCCACGCCGGCCGCCCGGCTCGAGGTGGACGCTCTGTTCGGGAGCATCCCCAAGGCCATGATGAACATGTTCGCCAACGCCGACCTCATCGGCAAGAAGGTGGGCACCCTGGGCGGCTACGTCACCTACAAGTACAGCGCGATCTTCGCGCTGGGCACGGCCATCTGGTCGATCATGGCCCTGTCGGGGACGCTGGCGGGCGAGGCGAGCCGCGGGAGCCTCGACTTCGTCGCGTCGGCGCCGTTCGGGAAGCGCCGCATCGCCCTCGAGAAGCTGGCAGCCCACCTGACCCTGCTCTGGCTGGCGATGGCCGTCCTGGCGGTCATGACGACCGTCAGCTCGAACCTGTTCGGGGACGCCGCGCTCGGCGACCACATCCCGCCCCTCTCGTCCGTCGGCTTCGCCGTCTGGATCGGCCTCCTGGCCACGTTCTTCGGCGGCCTCGCGTTCGCGCTCTCGCCGCTCCTCGGCCGGGCCGGGTCGGCCGGGGTCTCCGGGCTCGTCATGGCGGTCCTGTGGCTGACCAACGGCCTCAACGTCGGCGGCCCGCTCCTCCTCCTGAGCCCGTTCAACTGGACGTTCGACCACATCCCGCTGGTGGGCACCTACGACTGGCCGTCGCTCGCGCTCGTCGCGGTGTTCGCGCTCGCCTTCCTGGCCATCGGCGTGGAGCTGTTCAGCCGACGTGACCTGGGCGTGACCGCGGGCCTGTCGCTGCCGCAGCTGCCGGCGGCGGCCCTGGGCGTCAGCGGCCCGACGGCCAGGGCCCTGGGCGACCAGCTGCCCCGGGCGCTGGCGTGGGGGATCGGCCTCGGCCTGTTCGGGATCCTCTACGCGTCGCTCGCGGGGTCGCTGGCGGACCAGATCGCCAGCACCTCCGGCCTCATCGGCACGTTCAAGGGCATCTTCCCGGGCAGCGACTTCTCGTCAGCCGGCGGCTGGATGCAGTTCTACGCCGAGCTGCTGTACATCGCGGTCGGCTTCTCGGCGGCGACGTACGTGTCGAAGTGGGCGTCGGACGAGGACGACGGCCGGCTCGAGACGCTGCTCACGACGCCCATGGCCCGGTCGCGCTGGGTGGTCGCCGGGGGCGTGGCCGCGCTGCTCGCGGTCGTCGCGGCGACGGTGCTGTTCGCCGCCGGCATCGGCGTGGGCTCGGCGTTGGGCGGCCTCGCGGCCGGTGACGCCGTCCTGGGCTGCGCGTCGCTCGGCCTCTACGCGATGGCGATCGTCGGGGTCGGCGCCGCCGTCGGGGGCGTGTGGCGGGCCTCGCTGGCGGCCGACATCGCCGCGCTGGTGGTCGTCGCCACCTACCTGCTTGACCTGGTCGCCCCCGCCCTCAAGCTGCCCGACTGGGTCCACCAGCTCGCGCTGACCGCCCACTTCGGCCAGCCGATGGTGGGCAGCTGGGACCTGACCGGCGTCGTCCTGTGCCTCGCGATCGCAGCG
>JAJYLZ010000021.1 GCA_021787395.1 Chloroflexota bacterium | reverse complement strand
GCCATGCCCCCGGTCAGCGTGCTCATCCTCGCGCCGGCGCCGGCGCCCGGCGCCCGGCCGCTCACCCGACTCCTCGACGAGGCGCGGGCAGCGCTGGCCGAGCACCACCGCCGCGGCTTCCTCGCCGCCGGCGCGGCCGAGGCCGCCGTGCGGCGCGAGCCGCCCGACGATACCCCATTCGGCGCCCGCCTCCGCCGGGTCTCGGCCGAGTCGCTGCCGGTCGGCCCCGTCGGCCTGGTGGTCCTGGGCGCGGCCTCGATCCCGCTGGCCACCCCGGCCGACGTTCGGGCGCTGGTGGAGGCGGCGGCCGCCGAGGCGCCCGCGGCCCTCGCCAACCAGCGGTACTCGGCCGACGTCATCGCGATCGCCCGGGCCGACCTGGTCCTGCCCACGCTGCCGGCCGACCTCGACTCCGACAACGCCCTGCCGCGCTGGCTCGCGGAGGTGGGCCGCATCCCGGTCGACGACCTGCGGGCGCGCCGCCGCCTGGCGATGGACGTGGACGCTCCGCTGGACCTGCTGCTGCTCGAGGGGGCGCCCGTCCTGGCCGATGCCCGCCTGCCGATGCCGGCCGGCGCCGAGGCCGACCGCGTCCGCGCCCGGCTGTCGTCCCTGCGCTCGCTGGCGGCTGACCCGGGAGCCGAGCTGCTGCTGGCCGGCCGCCTGTCCTCAGCCGACCTGCGATGGGCGGAGCGCCACACGCGGTCGCGGACGCGGGCGCTGATCGAGGAGCGCGGTCTGCGGACCGCGTCGGCGGGCGCGCTGGTGGGGCGTCCCAACCGCCGGCCGCCCCGGACCGTGCTGGGCGAGCTGCTGGACCGCGACGGGCCGGCCTCGCTCGGCCGCCACGTCGCCGCCCTGGCCGACGGCGCGCTCGTCGACAGCCGGGTCCTGATGGCCCATCGCGCCGGCGCCGACGAGCGCCGCTGGCCCGAGCCCGAGGACCGGTATGCGAGCGACCTGCTGCTGGCCGACCGCGTCGGCGACCCCTGGCTGGCCGAGCTGACCGCCGCCGCGGCAGATGCCCCCGTGCCGATCCTCCTCGGCGGCCACGCCCTGGTCGGCCCGGGCGCTCGCCTGGCGCTGCGCCCGGCAGGACGGTGAGGCAAGACGCGCCCGCCGCGACACCGGCGGCCGGGTCTCCCCGTCGGGACTGCCGGTCCAGACTCCGGCCCGCGGACCGCGAGGATCTGGACCCCGAGTCCTGCCGCCGCCCGCGGATCGCCTCCGGCCGGGGCCCGGGCAGCCCCGCGCTGGACCCCTGGTCCAGTGCCGGCACCACCGCGCTCGGAGTCTGGACTGGCAGTCCAGCCGGTCCAGAGGGTCAGTCAGGTCCAGCCGGTCCGCCGGGTCCGCCCCTGCCGCGGCGGGGGCGGCGCGCGACGCCCGCGACGCTGGCGATAGGATCACCGCCGTGACCCCCGATCCCGGCCGGGCCGTTCCCGGCTACCGCGTCGAGCCCCTGCGCGACCCCGAGGCGGTAGGCGAGGACGAGGCGCTGGTCGAGGCTCTGCGCGAGCAGATCCGGCGCGACGGGCCGATCACGTTCGCGCAGTTCATGGCCCGCGTCCTCTACGAGCCGGGCCACGGCTACTACCGGCGCGTGGAGCCCGGGCCGGGCCCCGCCGGCGACTTCATCACCGCCCCCGAGGCGCATCCCATCTTCGGCGCGGCGGCGGGCCGGCTGGTCGCCCAGGCCTGGGAGGCGCTGGGCCGGCCCGCGCCGTTCACCGTCACCGAGCCGGGCGCGGGCACGGGCGCCCTGGCGGCGGGCCTGGTCGCCGGCCTCCGCGACGACGGCAGCCCGCTGCTCCCGGTCCTCCGCTACCGCCCGGTCGAGGTGGAGGAGGCCCGGCTCCAGGCCCTGCGCGCACGGCTCGCGGCGGACGGCCTGGACGACGTGCTCGTGGACGCCCCTGCGCCGGCCGCGCCGCGGGAGGCGGGGGCCGTCATCGCCAACGAGGTCCTCGACGCGCTCCCCGTCCATCGGGTGGTGGGGCGTGCGGGCGGCCCGCGCGAGCTCCTCGTGGGGCTGGACGCCCAGGGCGATTTCCGGAGCGTCGAGGCCGAGCCCTCGACGCCCGAGCTGGCCGCGCGGCTCGAGGCGGAGGGCGTGACGCTGGCCGACGGTCAGGTGACCGAGGTCTGCCTCGCCGTGGACGCCTGGCTCGAGAGCGCCACCCGCCACCTCGCCCGCGGCATCGTGGTCCTGATCGACTACGCGGACGAGCCCGCCGCGCTCCACGGGCCGGCACGGCCCACCGGCACCCTGCGCGCATTCGCCCGCCACGCGGTGGGCGCCGACCCCTTCCGTCATGTCGGCCGCCAGGACCTCACGGCGACGGTCGACCTCGCCGCCGTCCGGTCGGCGGCCGCGCGCGCAGGCCTGACGCCCCTCGGCGAGACCACGGCGGCAGAGCTGATGGCCGCGGCCGGCGACGACCTGCCGGGCCGGTACCTGCGGCGCCCGGGCGCCTCGCTCCAGGACGCGCTGACCCTTCGGTCGGCCCTGGCGCGCCTGCTCGACCCGCGCGGGCTGGGCGGCTTCCGCGTCCTCGCGTTCGGCCGGGAGATGCCCTCGGGCGCGCAGCTCGGCGGCCTCCGACGCCTCCGGCGACCTCGCGAAGGCGCGATCTGACAGGGAACTTGCGGCGGATCTGTAAGGTCCGACCGGCCTGTCGCGAGGGTCGCCCCGCCCTCTCGGGGCACGGTGCCGCTGCTAGAATGGCGGCGCCGTGTGGGCGTCTTCGTGACGCACCCGGCACCAACGCATCGCACGAGGACCGGCTGTCGCCAACCGGCAACCGACCCCGTTCCTCCTCGAGGGCTACGTGGACCAGAACGTGCTCGGGAACCTCTGGTATGTCGTCGGGTTCGCCTTCGCCGGCACGCTGTTCGTGTTCGGGACGATCGCCCTGGCGTGGCTTCTCTCCCACCGCACCCGCGGCGACGAGCACAAGGGCTATCCCTATGAGTCGGGCATCGACACCTTCGGCGACAGCCACGCCCGGTTCGGGATCCCGTTCTACATCTACGCCCTGATGTTCGTGGCCTTCGACATCGAGGTCGTGTTCATCTTCCTGTGGGCCCTCATCTTCCAGGACCTGCTGCTGGGCGGCTTCGTCAGCATGCTGATCTTCGTGGCCATCCTGATGCTCGGCCTGGCCTACGCCTGGCGCAAGGGGGTGCTCTCGTGGCGATGACCCCGGACGGCTCCGCCGACCCTGTCGAGTCCGCCGCCGAGGGCCCTGTCGGCGGCGACGCCGCCCTCGTCGCGGCCAGCCCGAGCGACGTCAGCTCCCCGATCATCGTCCCCAACACGCTGTGGTCGTCCACCCACCCGGACGCCTACCGGTCCACGGCTCCGGCGTACAACCACCTCCGCGAGCTCGAGGGCTCGGACCTGATGCTGTCGGACACCGCGCGCTGGGGGGCGCTGGAGGTGATCCCCACCAAGGCCGACATCCTGATCGACCTGATCCGCATGAACAGCCTGTGGCCGCTGCTGTCCGGACTGGCCTGCTGCGCGATCGAGATGATGTCCGCGGCGACGTCCAAGAACGACATGGACCGCTGGGGCATGTTCCCGTTCCGGGCCAGCCCCCGCCAGGCCGACGTGCTGATCGTGGCCGGCACCCTGACCACCAAGATGGCCGGCCCGCTCATCCGCCTGTGGGAGCAGATGCCCGAGCCCAAGTGGTGCGTGGCCATGGGCGACTGCACCTGCTCGGGCGGCCGCTACAAGCGCTCCTACTCCACGATCGAGGGCATCGACCGCGTCATGCCGGTCGACGTCTACGTCCCCGGCTGCCCGCCCCGGCCGGAGGGGCTGATCTACGGGATGATGAAGCTGGGCCAGCTCGTCAAGGAGCGGCGCGGCCACTGGGACGAGCACCGGATCGCCCCCAACGTGCCCAAGGACGTCTAGCCGTGGACCGCACGCTCAAGACCCGCCTCGAGGCCAAGCTCGCGGACCGGCTCACCGGGCCCGTTCGCCAGCGCCAGGACCAGACCGAGATCCGCGTCCGGCCCGCGGACCTGATCGAGGTCCTGCGCACCCTCCACGACGACCCGCAGCTGGAGTTCACCATCCTCGCCGACGTCTGCGGCGTGGACACGGGCGACACGCTCCAGACCGTCTACCACCTGTGGTCGGACGAGACGCCCGACTGGCTGCGCATCGTCGTCGACGGGCTGCCCCGAGAGGATCCGCGCGTCCCGTCGATCACCAGCCTGTGGCCCGGCGCCGAGTGGAGCGAGCGCGAGGCCTACGACATGTTCGGCATCGTGTTCGAGGGCAACCGCGACCTGCGGCGCATCTACATGCCGCCCGACTACACGAGCTACCCCCTGCGCAAGGACTTCCACCTGCCCGACGACTCGGCCCGCGGGCCCGGCGGCGGCGTCCGCCACATCGAGCAGCCGTACGCGCCGGTCGCGGGGACCGAGCACAGCATTCGCCGGACGGTGAAGGCATGACCGCCCCCGCGCAGCCCCAGCAGCACCCCTCCGAGGACGATCCCCGGATCATGCTCGACGGCCAGGTCGGCCAGTACGAGCAGGTCCCGCCGTATCCGCCGCGCACCGAGCGCGAGGCCGAGTTCTACACGCTCGGCGACGGCGAGATGTTCCTCAACATGGGCCCCCAGCACCCGTCCACGCACGGCGTGCTCCGGGTCGTCCTCAAGATCAGCGGCGAGAAGGTGGTGGACCTCGACCCGGTGCTGGGCTACCTCCACCGCGGCGTCGAGAAGCTGTGCGAGAACAGCGACTACCACCACATCATCAGCCAGATCGACCCGCTCGAGTACGTCAGCTCGCTGTTCATGGAGTGGGCGCCGGTCATGGCGTTCGAGAAGCTGCTCGACGTCCAGGTGCCGCGCCGGGCCGAGTACATCCGCGTCCTGACCGGCGAGATGCTCCGCATCGCGAGCCACGCGCTGTTCCAGGGCTGGATGGCGCTCGACCTCGGCGGCCTGACGCCGATCCTCTACTCGTTCATCGAGCGCGACGAGATCGTGGAGGCGCTGGCCGCCCTGACCGGCCAGCGGATGCTGTTCAACTACTTCCGCATCGGCGGCGTGAACGGCGACCTCAACCACGAGTTCATGTCGCGGGTGGGCGACTGGATGAGCCGGGCGCTGGTCCAGCACGAGGCCAACATCGGCCTGCTGAACGAGAACGAGATCTTCGTCCGCCGGATGCGCGGCATCGGCAAGGTGGACCGCGACATGGCGCTGCGCATGGGCGTCACCGGCCCCAACATCCGGGCGGCCGGCGTCCCGTTCGACGTCCGCCGGGCGCACCCGTACTCGGTCTACCCGGAGCTGGAGTTCAACGTGCCGGTCCGGGGCACCAAGGACGGCGGCGACTCGCTCGACCGGTACCTGCTCCGCCTCGACGAGGTGCGCGAGAGCATCCGGATCATCGACCAGTGCCTCCACGAGATGCCCGACGGCCCGGTGATGGCGCGGATGCCGCGCCTGATGCGGCCGCGACCCGGGCGCGCGTGGGCCGCGGTCGAGTCCCCCCGGGGCCTGTTCGGCACCTACGTGATCTCGGACGGGACGGACCAGCCGTTCCGGTTCCGGGTCCACGACCCCTCGTTCGTGCACCTCCAGCTCGTTGGGATGCTGATGAAGGACAACCTCATCGCGGACACGATGGCCGTCATGGCGAGCCTCGACCCGGTCATGGGCGGGATCGACAAGTGACCGCCGCCACCCGCTCCCTCCGCCAGGTCGCGACCGTCGGCAGGATCGTCATCCCGCTGCTGGTCATCTTCCTCATCGTCGCGCCGGTCGCCACCGTGCTGGTGGCCCAGGCGATCGGCCCGTGGTTGATCAGCGTCCTGAACTCCAACATCGGGATCCTGCGGTTCGTGGTCGCGATCACGGCGATCCTGCTGTTCAGCATCCCGGCCGCGTTCATCATCATCTACATGGAGCTCAAGGTCATCGCCTACATGAACCTGCGTGTAGGCCCCAACCGGGTGCTCCCCGCCGGCGCCGCCCACTCCGTGGTGGCCGGCCTCAAGGTCCTCACCAAGGAGGACTTCACGCCCAACTCCGCCGACCGGCTGGTGTTCACCTGGGCGCCCGTGCTGGTGTTCCTGACCGCGGTGATGACCTTCATGGTCGTCCCGTTCGGGCCGGGCCTGGTGGGCGCGCCGCTCAACATCGGCCTGCTGTACCTGTTCGCGGTCGGCGGCATGACCGTGGTCGGCCTGCTGCTGGCCGGCTGGTCCTCGTTCAACAAGTACTCGCTGCTCGGCGGCCTCCGCTCCGCGGCGCAGGTCGTCTCCTACGAGATCCCGCTCACGCTCTCCGTGGTGGGGCTCATCCTGCTGGCGGGCTCGATGAGCATCGACTCGATCGCGCGCCAGCAGTCCGGCTGGGTGTGGGACTGGTTCGTGTTCCGCCAGCCGCTGGGCGCGCTGATCTTCTTCATCGCCGGCGTGGCCGAGGCCAACCGCACCCCGTTCGACCTCACCGAGGCGGACTCGGAGATCGTGGCCGGCTTCGCCACCGAGTACTCGGGGATGCGGTTCGGGTTCCTGTTCTTCGCCGAGTACGTGAACGTGTTCATCATGTCGGCGCTGATCGTGACCCTGTTCTTCGGGGCCTGGAACGCGCCGGTGGACGTCAACTGGCTGCTCCACCTGGTGGGCGTCGGCCCGCTCTCGATCGCGTTCGACCCGGGCCAGCTGGGCGGCAACCTCGTGGCGCTGGCGGCGGTGGTGCCCCTGGTCGTGACCCTGGTGCTGGCCGCGCCGTTCTACCTGCTCCGCCCCGAGAAGCCCGTCTGGCAGTCGCTGCTCATCGGGTTCCTGCTGCTCAACCTGCTCCTGGTCGGCGTGCTGGGCCTGAGCGCCTACGTGGACTGGGACTGGGTGGCGGGCCTGATCTGGTTCATGGTCAAGGCGTTCGCGTTCGTGTTCGTGTTCGTCTGGATGCGGGGCACCTTCCCGCGCGTGCGCATCGACCAGCTGATGGGCTTCGCCTGGAAGTGGCTGCTGCCCGCCTCGCTCCTGAACCTGTTCGCGACCGCCCTCGCGATCATCCTCCTCAAGTCGGCGGGGATCAACTGATGACGACCATCCCCGGCATGGGCCTCGTCCGCGGCATGGGGCTGACCCTGTCGCGGTTCTTCCAGCCCAAGGCCACCATCATGTGGCCCGAGCAGCAGGCCGACGTCGCGCCCAAGTTCCGCGGCCGCCTCCAGCTGCTCTACGACGAGTACGGCACGCTCAAGTGCGAGACGTGCTTCCAGTGCGCCCAGGCGTGCCCGATCGAGTGCATCGACATGGGCGGCATGGACACGCGGGGCAGGTTCCACGTCCACTGGGGCCCGGCCGAGACATACGGCGAGCGGCGCGAAGAGTCCGCCGCCCGGCGGTCCGGTCGCCCGGTGGCGGACGCGACGTTCGACCGCTTCGACGCGATCGACCTTGCGGCGGTGGACGAGGTCCTCGACGCACACGACTACGACCCGAAGGCGCTGCTGCCGATGCTCGAGCAGATCCAGGCGGCCTACGGCTACCTGCCGGTGGCGGCGCTCAAGCAGCTGTCGCGCAAGTCCGGCGCCTGGTACGCCTACGTCTACGGCAGCGCCACCTCCTACCGGCACCTCCGCCTCGAGCCGCCGACCGTTGCCGCGGCCGCGCCGGCAGGCGAGGCCCACAGGGCCGCAGAGGCGGGCTACCTCGCGTCGCTCGACGCCGCCCTGAGCGGGAAGGCCGGCGCATGACCACGTTCCTGACCACCCCCTCCGGCTGGCCGCCCGTCCTGCTCGGCCGTGCCGGTGCGATCGCCGCCGACCCCTGGGACCTGGACGCGGCCGTTCGTGCCGGCGCCTTCGAGGGGCTCCGGGCAGCCGTGCAGCACGGCCCCACGGGGACCATCGCCGAGGTTGGCGCCGCAGGCCTGCGCGGCCGAGGCGGCGCGGGCTTCGCGACCGGCGACAAGTGGCGTGCCGCGGCCGGCATGGACACGGACCAGCGCTACGTGGTCGCCAACGGCTACGGTGCCGACCCCGCCACGCAGATCGACGCGGCGCTGCTGGCCGCCGACCCGTGGTCCGTGATCGAGGGCCTCGTGATCGCCGCGTTCGCCGTGGGCGCCACCGAGGCCATCCTCGCGGTCCGCGGCGAGGACCCGGCGCTGGTGGCGAGGCTCGAGGGCGCGGTCGCCGAGGCGGAGGCGGCCGGCTTCGTGGGGGACGACGTCGCCGGCTCCGGCCGCCGGGTGACGGTGACGGTCCGCGGGCTCCAGGGCTCGTACATGCTGGGCGAGGAGACCGTCCTGATCAAGGCGCTCGAGGGGAGGCGCGCGGCGCCCGACCAGCGACCGCCGTACCCCACCGAGCGCGGCCTGTTCGACCGGCCCACCGTCGTCAACAACATCGTCACGCTGGCGGCCGTGCCCTGGATCATGAAGAACGGCGCCGCGGCGTTCGCCGCGATCGGGGCGCAGGACGCCCCCGGCACCGCGCTCGTGCAGCTGCGCGGCCCGGCCGGGGCAGGCATCGCCGAGGTCCCGCTGGGCACGCCCCTGCGCGACATCATCGCGCTGGTCGGCGGCGCCGGCTCCCACGGCCTCAAGGCCCTGCTGGTCGGCGGGCCCACCGGGGGGTTCCTTCCCGTGGACGCGCTCGACACTCCGTACACCTATGCGGCCCTCCGCGCGGCTGGCGCCCACGTCGGCTCCGGCTCGATCGTGATCGCCGACAGCCGTGCGTGCATCGTCGACCTCGCCCGCGTGCTCACCCGGTTCTCCGCCGACCAGGCGTGCGGCAAGTCGATCCCCTGCCGGATCGGCCTGCGGCGCCTCTCCGAGATCGGCGACCGGGCGGCCGCGGGCCTCCCGCGCGCCGGCGACGCCGACTTGGCGGCCGACCTGACCCACGACATCGCGGCCAGCGCCCTGTGCGACCACGAGCGCACCGCGACCTTCGCCCTGGCCACCGTGCTCCGCTACTTCCGCTCCGAGCTCGACGACCACCTCCTCCGCAGCACCTGCCCCGCCGGCGTCTGCACGCCGATCGCGGTGGCAGGCGGCGCGGCGTCCCGAGGAGCCAGCGCATGACCGACCTCGCCATCCGCCCCGCTGACCAGCCGCCGCTCCCGCGGCCCGAATCCCGCCCGGACCAGCCGGCCAAGCTCGACACGATCACGCCCCGCGACGACTCGCTCGCGGAGCGCCTGATCACCACCCAGTCGCCGCAGCGCCCCCAGAGCACGCCCAGCATCCGGATCGAGGTGGACGGGCGGCTCATCGAGGGCTTCGAGGGCCAGACGATCCTCGAGGTCTGCCGCGACAACGGGATCGAGATCCCCACCCTGTGCTACGAGCCCAAGCTGCCCGGCTTCGGCGCCTGCCGCATGTGCGTGGTCGAGGTCGAGGGCGAGGAGAACCCGCCGATCAGCTGCTCGCGCCTGGCCGAGCCGGGGATGAAGGTCCAGACGCAGACCGACGAACTGCGCCGCCTGCGCAAGACCAACCTCGAGCTGATCTTCTCGGACCACAACGCGTACTGCCTGCCGCCGTGCCAGAACAAGTGCCCGAGCCACATCGACATCCCCGGCTTCCTCAAGGCCAACGCCGAGGGGAACTGGCGCGAGTCGGCCCGGATCTTCAAGCGCACCATCCCGTTCCCGAGCATCCTCGGCCGGGTGTGCCCCGCCCCGTGCGAGGAGCACTGCCGGCGTGACGAGGTGGACGAGGCGATCGCCATCCGCGACAGCCACCGCTACGCCGGCGACCAGGTCCTGCGGGAGCTGGCCGACCAGGGCGTCGAGCCGCCGGTCCCGTTCGAGAAGCAGGCCGCCTCCGGGCGGCGGGTGGCGGTGATCGGCTCCGGGCCCGCCGGCATGTCGGCCGCGTACTACCTGCTCCTCGCCGGCCACGACGTCACCGTGCTGGAGCGCGACCCGGCCCCCGGCGGCATGCTCCGCTACGGCATCCCGCAGTACCGGCTGCCCAAGGTCGAGGTGCTCGAGGCCGACTACAAGTCCGTGGAGCTGCTGGGCGGCAAGGTCGTCTGCAACCAGGAGCTGGGCAAGGACT
Source organism: Chloroflexota bacterium (assembly GCA_021787395.1). Taxonomy (GTDB): domain Bacteria; phylum Chloroflexota; class Limnocylindria; order Limnocylindrales; family CSP1-4; genus CAIXZV01. Next base: position 43,074 of record JAJYLZ010000021.1, on the reverse strand, counting down.
TCAGCCTCGACGACCTCCAGCACCAGGGGTACGACGCGGTCCTGCTCGCCGTGGGCTGCTACGACACCAACAAGCTGGGCATCCCCGACGAGGACGCCGACGGCGTCATCGACGGGCTCGAGTACCTGCGGACCGCGACCCTCGGCCTCGAGTACCCGGGCCACAAGGGCAGCCGGGTCGTGGTGGTGGGCGGCGGGTTCACGGCGATGGACTGCGTCCGCACCTCCGTCCGCCAGGGCGCCGCCGAGGTCACCCTCGTCTACCGGCGCGACATGAAGGACATGCCCGCCGCCTCCGAGGTCCACGAGGCCATCGAGGAGGGCGTCACGGCCATCTTCCAGGCCGGGCCGACGCGCGTGCTCACGGGCCAGGACGGCAAGGTCGAGGGCGTCGAGTTCATCCGGATGCAGCTGGGCGAGCCCGACGCCTCCGGTCGGCGCCGCCCCGAGCCCGCGCCCGGCACCGAGTTCACGATCCCCTGCGACCGGGTCCTGCTCGCCATCGGCCAGGGGCCCGACCTGTCCTGGTTCGGCACCGGCAACGACGGCGTCACCGCCACGCGCCAGCGAAGGCTCAAGGCCGACGCGGTGACGTTCGCGACGGACCGCGCCGGGGTGTTCGCCGCCGGCGACGTCCGGACCGGCGCCGCCACGGTCGTGGAGGCCGTCGCGGAAGGCCGGCGCGCCTCGTACGCCGTGGACGCGTTCCTGCGGGGCATGGACCTCGCGTCGATCCGGACGCGCCAGCAGCTGGCCGAGCCGCAGCCCGAGTTCCTGTCGATCGTCCCGTTCACCGGCGAGGTGAAGGAGCCGCGCTACCGCCTCAAGGCGCTCGAGGTGGAGCAGCGCAACACCAGCTACATCGAGTACGAGATCCCGTACACCCGCGACGAGGCCGTCGCCGAGTCCACCCGGTGCCTCCAGTGCACCTGCGAGGCGATCGGGTTCTGCGACCTGCGGCGGCTGGGCATCGAGTACGGCACCACGCTCCAGACGCTGGCGCCGAAGTACCACCAGGGCGCCGGCTACCGCTCGCTGACCGAGAACCGGTTCACGGGCGTGAACCACGACTACATCCGCGATGACAGCCACGCGTTCATCCTCCGCGAGCCCGCGCGGTGCATCGACTGCGGCCGGTGCGCCAACGTGTGCGCCGAGGTCGTGGGCGCCGCCTGCTACGACTTCATGCGGACCGGCTTCGATGCCCTGGTGACGACGCCGCTCGACATGAGCCTCAACGACACGCCCTGCGTGTCCTGCGGCCGGTGCGCCGAGACGTGCCCGACGGGCGCGCTGATGCCCAAGCCGCGCATCCTCGAGAAGTACGACGTCGACGAGAGCCGGTGCATCCTGTGCGGCATCTGCGTCGACGCCTGCCCGTACGACGCCGTCCGCGACAGCGACCAGTTCGAGCTCAGCCACACGTCCCGCGAGGAGCCGATGATCGACCTCCTGGCGCTGGCCGCGGTCGAGCGCGAGACGGAGATGAGCTACATCCGCCGCGAGCGCGACTGGGCCGAGCGGGCCCGGGCCGAGGGCCGTCCGATCGACGAGTCCCGACGCCTGCCCGTCCTGCCGGCGTCGCTGACGCGACAGCGCTGAGAGGGACGATGGCTGACACGATCCCGCTCCTGGGCTTCGGCTGGAACGACCTGCTGTTCTTGGTGTTCGCCGCGATCATGGTCGTGACGGCCCTGGCCGTCGTCCTCCAGCGCGACATCATCCGCGCGGGCGGCGCCATGATCATCTGCTTCGCCGCCCTGGCCGGGCTGTACGTGATCGCCGGCTCGCCGGTGATCGCCGCCGCCCAGGTGCTGGTCTACATCGGCGCCATCAGCGTGCTCGTCCTGTTCGCGATCATGCTGACCCAGGTGAAGTCGGCGCCCCGGGCCCTGGTGTTCCAGACGCAGGCGGTGCCGGCGGCGGTCGCCACCGTGGTCCTCGCGCTGCTGATCGGGGTCACCGTGGTCGCCACCGACTGGCCCAAGCAGGTGGCGACGCAGGTCGCCGCCGCCAAGGACATGGCGGTCACCCTGTTCAACGACTACACGCTGCCGTTCGAGGTCGTGAGCGTGCTGCTGCTGGCCGCCGTGGTCGGCGGCGTGTTCCTCGCCAAGCGCGAGCGCGCGGAGGCCGAGTGATGCTGAGCGCCCTCAACCTGATCTCGCAGAACCTCAACGCGTACCTGGTGCTGTCGGGGATCCTGTTCTCGATCGGCGCGTTCGGGTTCCTCGCCCGGCGCAACGCGATCAGCATGCTGATGTCGATCGAGCTGATGCTCAACGCGGTGAACCTGGCGTTCATCGCGTTCGGCGCGTTCCTCTACAGCAGCAACGCGAGGCATGCCGCCGAGGCGAGCGTGATCGCGCTGATCGTCATGGCGGCCGCGGCCGCGGAGGCCACGGTCGGCCTGGCGATCGTGATCGCGATCTACCGGAACCGGAAGACGCCGCTCGTCGACGAGTACGACGCGATGCGGCAGTAGGGGCGGGGAGATGCCGTACGACACGCTGATCCCGCTGATCCCGCTCCTGCCCATCCTGGGCTTCGCGTTCACGTCGCTGTTCGGGCGCCGCCTCCAGCTCCGGTACGGCCGCTGGGCGTCCGAGCTCGTGCCGGTGGGCGTGGTCATCGCGGCCTGGGTGGTCGCGATGATCGTGGTGGTGCCGGCCCTGCAGCACCAGGCCCCGTTCGGCGACAGCGGCCTGGACGTCAAGGCCTGGACCTGGATCCCGGCCGGCGGGCTCCAGGTCGACATGGGCTTCCACGTGGACGCGCTCACGGCGTGCCTCCTGATCGTGGTGACCACGATCGGCATGCTCGTCCACGTGTACTCGATCGGGTACATGGCCCACGACCGGGCGACCTGGCGGTTCTTCGCCTACCTGAACCTGTTCATGGTCTCGATGCTGGTCCTGGTCCTGGCCAACAACTGGCTGCTCGTGTTCGCGGGCTGGGAGCTGGTGGGCCTGTCCTCGTACTCGCTGATCGGGTTCTGGTACGAAAGGCGCTCCGCCGCCCTCGCCGCCAAGAAGGCGTTCATCGTCAACCGCGTCGGCGACGTCGGGTTCGCCCTGGGCATCATGGCGATCTTCCTGAACACGGGCACCCTGAACATCCAGGACTCGCTGGCCAAGCTGGTCAGCCAGGGCGCCTCGAACACGATCCCGCTCACGGTCGTCGCCCTCCTGGTGTTCTGCGGCGCGATGGGCAAGAGCGCCCAGTTCCCGCTGCACGTGTGGCTGCCGGACGCGATGGAGGGCCCCACCCCGGTGTCCGCCCTCATCCACGCGGCCACCATGGTCAACGCCGGCGTGTACCTGGTCGCCCGCGCCAACCCGCTGTTCGCCAGCGCCCAGGACGCGATGATCGTGGTCGCGGCGATCGGCATCTTCACCGCCTTCATGGCGGCCTCGATCGCCTTCACCCAGACCGACATCAAGCGCGTGCTGGCGTTCTCCACCCTGTCCCAGCTGGGCTACATGTTCGCCGCCCTCGGCGTCGGCGCCTTCTCCGCCGCGATCTTCCACCTCATGAGCCACGGCTTCTTCAAGGGCCTGCTGTTCCTCGACTCCGGCTCGGTGATCCACGCGGTCCACGACGAGCAGGACATGAACCGGATGGGCGGCCTGTGGCGCAAGATCCCGATCACCCACGGGACGATGCTGATCGCGACGATCGCGATCTCGGGCATCCCGCCCCTGGCCGGCTTCTTCTCCAAGGACGAGATCCTGGGCGAGGCGTTCAAGAACGGCTTCGCGTGGGTGTGGGCGATCGGCGTGCTGGTCGCGATCATGACCGCGTTCTACATGTGGCGCCTGATGGGCAAGACCTTCTACGGCGAGTCCCACGTCGACCCGTCCGTCGCCCCCAAGGTCCACGAGTCCGCGTGGCAGATGACGCTGCCGCTGGTCCTGCTGGCCATCCCGTCCGTGTTCCTGGGCATGGCCGTGGGGCTGCCGCTGGGCAACGGCCTGCTGGTCCAGTGGCTCGCGCCCGTGTTCAAGGGCGCCGAGGAGATCCTCGCCCGCCCGGCCGCCGCCGAGACCCTGCTGGGCCTGCCCACCGACACCGTCCTGATCACGATCAGCGTGGTGGCCGCCGTGGCCGGCCTGGTGGTCGGCATCGGGCTGTTCGGCCCGCGCCGCGTCCGCCAGGAGACGATCGACCGGATCTCGTCCGCGAACGGCGTGATGCGCTTCGCCTACCGCCTCTCGCTCAACAAGTGGTGGTTCGACGAGCTCAACGACCTGCTGTTCATCCGGATCGGCGGCCGCGTGGCGGCGTTCCTGTGGTGGTTCGACCGGACCATCGTGGACGGGACCGTGAACGGCGTCGGCACCGTGGTCCGCGACGCCGGCACCGGGCTCCGGCAGATCCAGACGGGCCGCGTCCAGAACTACGCCCTCGGCATCGCGATCGGCCTGATCCTGATGGCGGGGTCCCTCCTCCTGATCGTGGGGCAGCCTCGATGACCGGCACCGGCCTCGTGACGTTCATCACCTTCCTGCCCCTCGTGGGCGCCATCGCCGTCGCGTTCACCAGCGGCTCCAAGCCCAACCAGGCGCGCTACCTCGCGCTGGGCTTCGCGCTCGTGACCTGGGCGGCGTCGCTGGTGATGCTGGCCCAGTACACCAGCAACCCGGGCACCACCCAGTTCATCGACCAGGCGCCCTGGATCCCCGCCTTCGGCATCCAGTACAAGGTGGGCGCCGACGGGCTGTCGGCCGTGCTGGTCGTCCTGACCACGACGCTGTCCTGGATCAGCATCCTCGCCTCCTTCTCGCCGATCCAGAACCGGGTCAAGGAGTACATGGTCTCGTTCCTGGTCCTCGAGGTCGGCATGACCGGCGTGTTCGTGGCCCAGGACCTGTTCCTGTTCTACATCTTCTGGGAAGTCGTCCTGGTCCCGATGTACCTGATCATCGGCATCTGGGGCGGCAAGAACCGCATCTACGCGACGATCAAGTTCGTCCTGTACACGCTCGTCGGGTCGCTGCTGATGCTGGTCGCCATCCTGTCGGTGGCGTTCCTCTACCAGTCGGCCCACAACGGCTCCTGGCAGAACGCGTTCGACCTCGCGACGCTGATCCAGTTCGCGTCGCAGGGTCACTACGGGGGCACCTTCGGGATCCTCGCCTTCGGCGCCTTCGCCCTGGCGTTCGCGATCAAGGTCCCGATGTTCCCGTTCCACACCTGGCTCCCCGACGCCCACGTCGAGGCGCCCACGGCGGGCTCGGTGATCCTGGCCGGCGTCCTGCTCAAGCTCGGCGGCTACGGGTTCATCCGGTTCGCACTGCCGCTGTTCCCCGAGGCCGCCCACACCTGGGCGCCGGTGATCATCGTGCTGAGCCTGATCGCCATCATCTACGGCGCGATCGTGGCGCTGGTGCAGCCGGACCTCAAGAAGCTGGTCGCCTACTCCTCGGTCAGCCACATGGGCTTCGTGACCCTGGGGATCTTCGCGTTCAACCAGCAGGCCCTGCAGGGGGCCATCCTCCAGATGGTCAACCACGGCCTGATCACGGGCGCCCTGTTCCTGCTCGTGGGCGTCATCTACGAGCGCACCCACGACCGGACGATCGCCAAGATGGGCGGCCTCGGGTCGGCGGTCCCCGTGTACTCCGCGGCGCTCGGCTTCTTCGTGTTCGCGTCGGTGGGGCTGCCCGGCCTGTCCGGGTTCGTGGGCGAGTTCCTCACCCTGCTGGGCACCTTCCACGAGCTCCCGTGGGCTGCCGCGGTGGCGACGTTCGTGATGATCTTCGCCGCGGGCTACCTGCTCTGGATGCTCCAGCGGGTGGCGTTCGGCGATCTGTCCGAGTTCCTCCGGGGCCTCGGCGACCACCTGACGGACATGAAGCCGGCCGAGGCGTTGACACTGGTGCCGCTCGGAGCGCTGGTCGTGGTCTTCGGCCTGTTCCCGGGCCTGATCCTCGACGTGATCTCGGGCTCGGTCCAGACCACGCTCGCGTCGGTGGCCCAGGCCGCCCCCATCGCCCTCGGGCTGTGGCGGTAGGAGGAACCCGGTGAACGCTTCCGACATCACCGCCATGTCGCCCTTCGTCGCCGCGATCCTCGTGGCGGCGGGGGTGATCCTCGTGGACCTCGCATGGCCGGGCCGCAGGACCGCGGCCCTGCTGGTCACCTTCGCGGGGCTCGCGATCGTCGCCGCGCTCACGGTCGCGGTCGGCCAGGCCGGCACCACCGCCTTCAACGGGTCCTACCGCGTGGACTCGCTGACCACCTTCCTGGACCTGCTGTTCATCTCGATCTCCGCCCTCACGGCGGCCTTCGCGCCGGACTACCTCGGCGAGCGCAAGCTGCCGGTCGCGGAGTTCAACGCCGTCCTCCTGTTCGCGATGTCGGGCGCCATGCTCATCGCCGGATCGGCGGACCTCATCGTCCTGTTCCTCGGCCTCGAGCTCATGGTCCTGCCCGGCTACCTGCTGGCCGGCTTCCACAAGACCGACGGCTTCTCCACCGAGGGCGCGATCAAGTACTTCCTGCTCGGCTCGTTCAGCTCGGCGATCTTCCTGTTCGGCATCGCGTTCGTGTTCGGCATGACGGGCTCGACCCGGATCGACGCCGTCTCGAGCAACCTGGCCCAGGTGGTCGCCGGCACGGCGCCGTTCAGCCCGGCGCTCGGGCTCGGCCTCGCGTTCCTGATGACGGGCGTGGCGTTCAAGATCGCCGCGGTCCCGTTCCACTACTGGACGCCCGACGCCTACCAGGGCTCGCCGACCCCGGTCACGGGCTACCTCTCGGTGGGCCCCAAGGTGGGCGCGTTCGCCGTGATCATCCGGCTGTTCGCCGGCGCCCTGCTCCCGATGGCGGCCCAGTGGAACATCATGATCATGGTCCTGGCCGCCCTCACGATGACCCTCGGCAACCTGGTGGCGCTGACCCAGGACAACGTAAAGCGCATGCTGGCGTACTCGTCGATCGCCCACACCGGCTACATGCTGGTCGGCTTCGCGGCGTTCGCCGCCGGACAGATCCAGGGCCTCGAGGGGCTGCTCTACTACGGGGCGGCGTACGCGTTCATGAACCTCGGCGCCTTCGCGGTGATCGCCGCGCTCCAGCGCCGGACCGGCGTGTCGAGCAACCTGGCTACGTTCGCCGGGCTGGTCAAGCGGGAGCCCGCGCTGGCCTGGCTCATGACGCTGTTCCTGCTCAGCCTCACCGGCATCCCGCCGACGGCCGGGTTCTTCGGCAAGTTCTACGTGATCCTCGCCGCGGTGCAGGCCGGGCAGACCAACCAGTGGATGAACGTGCTGGCGGTGCTGACGGTGCTCAACGCCGCCGCAGCAGCCTTCTACTACCTGCGGGTGGTGGTCTACATGTTCATGCGCGACCCGGACGCCGAGGTGTCGGTGGCCGCGCACGGGCGCCTGGTGTGGACCGGCCTCACGGTGACGACCGTCATGACGATCGTGCTGGGCTTCTTCCCCGGCCTCCTCCTGGACATGGTGTCCACGGCCGCGAAGGCGATCGGCTAGGGGCGAGCCTAGCCCGAGCCCGCGGCTCGCGAGGCCGAGGCCGAGGGCGAGGGGCTGGCGCTTGGCGAGGCCGACGGCGAGGGGCTGGACCCTGGCGTGGCCGAGGGAAGCGCAACGAGCGACGGCAGCGAACCCGGGCTGACGATCGGGACCGTCGGGGGCTGGGGCGGCGGCAGCAGGGCGATGGCGGCGCCCAGAGCGAGGCCGCCGACGAGGATCCCCGCCAGCAGCCCCGTCCCGACGACCAGCCTGCCGCCCATGCGGCAGGAGCGTACCAGCACGATCGGGTGGCAGTGAGCGGGCGGGGACTGGCGCTACGATGCGGGCGCCATGCGAACCTCAGGCCGGCCCGCGCCCGCCATCGCGGCGATCGCGCTCATCGTCACCGCGATCGTCGCCGTCGCGGGTGCAGCGCTCGGGCTGAGTGCCGCCGCGCCGTCCGCCACGCCGGGCCAGTCAGCGCCGGCCATCGCGGACACCCCCTCGCAGGTGACCCTCCGGTCGCCCGGCCTCCCGGCGACGGCGTCGTCCATCGCGGACGCACCGCCGGCCGCCCCGACCCCTCCGGGCAGCTCGCCGTCCGACGCGCCGAGCACCGCCTTGACGCCGTCAGCGACCCCTCCCGGCCCGCCGATCGTGGCCACCCGGATCGTGGTTCCCGACCTCGGGATCGACCTCGCGATCACCAAGTCGCCCCCCGCCGGCGTCTACCCGTACTGCAACGTGGCGATGTACCTGCCTGAGCCGTTCGGTCAGCCGGGCCAGGACCGCGCCACCTACCTCTTCGCCCACGCGCGCGTCGGCATGTTCTATCCGATCTACGAGCTCACGATGGTCAACCGGACGCCGGACAAGATGATCGGCATGCTGGTGGACGTGTACACGAGCGACGCCACGCTGCACGTCTACCAGGTCACCGAGGTGCTGCCCCACCAGCTGACGCTCGACCGGGCGGCGGCGGCGACGCACGACGAGCTGTGGCTCCAGACCTCGGAGGGCCCGCACGGGACGCCGGGCAAGACGCAGGTGGTCGCCGAGCCGTTCTCGGTGTCGGCGGCCACCGAGGCTGCCGCCCACCCGCCGGTGCACATCGTGAAGTGCGGATACTGACCTGATGCGCATGCTGCTCGGGTACCTCGGCGCCTTCCTCACGCGGCTGGTCCCGGCCCTGCTGACCGCGCTGGGCGTGGTCGCGATCACCGCGGGCCTGCTCGCCTACGGGGACCCGGCGACCGCGGGCGTCATGGCGACGCCGTCGCCGAGCGCCGGCGGGGCTCTGCCGCTGCCGTCCGTCACGTTCGAGGTCCCGACCGTGGACCCCGGGGCCAGCCCCGGGCCATCGAGCGCACCCGCGCCGTCAGGCGGCGAGCCGGTCGTGACCCGGATCGTCATCCCGGCGCTGCGGATCGACCTGCCCGTCGTCGCGGGTCCCAGCGGCTACCCGTACTGCAACGTCGCGATGTACTACTCCGACCCGCGGCTGGGGCAGCCGGGGTCGGGCAAGGCGACCTACATCTTCGCGCACGCCCGCGACGGGATGTTCGGGCCGATCTACAACCTCGTGATGGTGCAGCACACCCCGGACAAGATGGTGGGGATGATCGTCCAGGTCTACACGAGCGACAACAAGCTGTACCTGTACGAGATCACCAACGTCTACCCGCACCAGCTCACGCTCGACCGCCCGCTGGCGGCCACCCAGGAGGAGCTGTGGCTCCAGACGTCCGAGGGGCCGCACGGGACGCCGGGCAAGACGCAGGTGCTGGCCAAGCCGCTGTCGGTGGGCAGCGCGGACCCGGCCGACGCCCACCCGACGCCGCACCCCGTGGTCTGCGGGTAGACGCCGCCTCCCAGCCCGCCTGCGGTCGTTCCGCGTTTCGTGGACCATCGCGATCGGGGGTGTGCGGAGAAGCCGGGCCCCGCCGGTGCGTCGAGCGTCGCGCAGCAGGCGGGGCGGGCGTCCCGGGGGGCTAGATCCAGTCGATCCGGTGCAGGAGCCAGGCGAGCACGACCGCCGCCCCGCAGACCGCCGCCGTGACCAGCCAGAAGCCGATCGCCTCGGTGCCCGCGAACGCCGAGCCCGCCTCGCTCATGCCGAAGATGCCGGCGAAGGCGCCGATGCCCGCCAGCAGCACGGTGACGCCGGTCAGGCGCTTCATGATCACCGACAGGTTGTTGTTGATCGTGGACAGGTACACGTCGAGGGTGCCGGCCACCAGGTCCCGGTCGTTGTCGAGCTCGTCCGTCACGCGGATCAGGTGGTCGTAGACGTCGCGGAAATAGATGACGTGGTCGGCCGACACGAGCGCGAGGTCGCGGTTGGTGAGCTGGTTGAAGATCTCGCGCGCCGGCGAGGTGGCCCGGCGCAGGCTGATGAGCTCGCGCTTGAGGGCGAACAGCCGCTCCAGCGTGGCCGGTGTCGCCTTGCGGATCACGTCGTCCTGCAGGTCGTCGATCTCGTCCTCGATGGCGTCCATGACCGGGAACAGCGCGTCGACGAGCCCGTCCGTCAGCGCGTAGAGCAGGTAGTCGGGGCCGCGCTCGAGCACGCTGCCGGGGTCGCCGTGGAGCTGGTCCAGGCGGAACGGGTCCCAGCCCTCTCCGTGGACCGTCAAGAGCGAGCGCTCGCCGAGGACGAGGTCCACCTCCACGGTGCCCACGGCTCCGTTCTCGTAGCGGACCGAGAACATGACGATGTGGATCGTCCCCTCGATCTCCTCGAACTTCGCCCGCTGGTTCCGCTCGGCGATGTCCTCGGCGATCAGCGGGTGGAGGTCGAGCAGCGCCGCGACCTCGGCCACCGATGCGCCGTCGGGAGCTGTGACGTCCACCCAGACCGTCGCCGCCGGGTCGTGCAGGACGGCCGCCAGCCCCTCGGGCTGCTCCAGCCGCACCGACCGGCCCGCCGACCACGCCACACCGCGCATCACGGGCGCGGCGTGCGCGGCAGGCGCGGGCGCCGCACCGACCGGCACGGGATCACCCGAGGCTTGGCTCACGACAGGCGGCATCGGCGCCTCACGGCTTCGGGTTCGAGGCGGGCGCCTCGGCGATCGCGAGGATACGCCGCCGGCCGCCCAGCACGAGCGCCGGGACCACGGCGACGGCGGTGACCGCGGCGGCCAGCAGGAACACGCCCACCATGATCTGCGCGGCCTCCCTGGCCGCCCACGACTCGAGGGCCGCCACCACCTGGCCGTCCTTGAGGGGCCGGCTGCGCAGCACCTCGGGGATGAACTGCTTGTAGGCGTCGGCCGTCGCGTAGACCTGGTCGTAGAGGTGGTCGATGGTGGTGGAGCCATATGCGGTCAGGATGGCCAGGCCGACGGCCATGCCGGCCATGCGCGCGACGGTGACCACCGAGGCCGCGGCGCCGAACGCCGACGCCTCGACCGCCTCGGTGGCGGCGGTCGAGCGGGGCGTGACGGTGAGGCCGAAGCCGGCCCCGAACAGGGCCAGGGCGCCTGCTGCCGCGTCGACCGTGGTTCCGGGCGTCCAGCCCGCCATGAGCACCAGGCCCGCGACCGAGGCGGCGAGCCCCGCGACGGTCACGAGGCGCAGTCCGAGGGCCCGCAGGGCCCAGCCCGACGCGAGCGCGCCGACCGCCGTGGCGGCAGCCAGCGCGCCCAGGGCGACGCGCTGGTCGTCGGGGCCGCCGTAGAGCACGCGGTCCACGAACACGGCGCCGCCCACGATCGCGGTGGCCAGCCCGTACCCCGTCAGCAGCGACACGAGCGCAGCCGACGCGAAGGCCGGCCGGCGGAACAGTCGGGGGTCGAGGAACGGGTCGTGTGCCCGCAGGCCGTGGGCCACCGCCAGGGGCAGCGCCACGACCGCGAGCAGCGCGAGCGCCGCCGCCACGAGGACCGGGTCGAGGCCACCTCCGGCGGCACTCGACTGGCTGCCGAGGAGCGTCAGCGATCCGAGCGTGCCGACGAGCGCCGCCGCGACCAGCCCGGCGCCGACCAGATCCACGCGGCCCGGACGCCGGGGCGTGTCCCAGCCGGCCGAGGCGGCCCACGCCACCGCCATCGCCACGATGCCCACGGGCACGTTGACGTAGAAGATCCAGCGCCACGCGGGGACGAACAGCGACTGGACTGCCGATCCCGGCGCGACGCCGAGGCGGGCCATGGCGGCGTCGGGGTGGACGGCGTCGAGGATGGCGGCGCCCAGGAACGGCCCCGCGGCCATGCCCAGGAAGGTCAGCCCGCCCACCACGCCCAGCGCCCTCGGCCGCGCGTGGCCGCCGAACAGGTGCGCCGCCGCCGACGTGGCGAGCGGGATCAGCGCCCCGCCGCCGAGCGCCTGCAGGAGTCGGGCCGCGATCAACTGCTCGAGGGTCTGCGAGGCCCCCGCCAGCGCGGAGCCGACCGTGAACACCGCCAGGGCGGCCAGGAACGGCCGCCGGTTGCCCCACAGGTCGCCCAGGCGCCCCGCCAGGGGCATCGTGACGACATAGACCAGCAGGTAGCCGTTGATGATCCAGGACGCCTCCCGGAGGCGCTGCCAGCCGGCCAGGTCGGCGACGATGGCCGGCAGGGCGACCGCGGTGATCATCAGCTCCAGCCCGGCGAGGAACACCCCGGCCCCGAGCACGGCCAGGAGCAGCACGGCCTCACCTGACGAGCGTCGCTCCACGGCGCGAGTGTAGGGCCGCAGAGAGGGCGGCCTCGCCGCGCGGCCGGACGATCAGCGATACTCCTGGCGTCCGGATCCGCCGTCACGCCCGGGCTGGAGTGGCCGGGCCGCCGTTCCCGCCACATTGGAAGGCCTGCCAGATGACCGACCGCGCGCAGCGACGTCAACTCCGCGACGAGGCTCGGCGCCATCCGCCGGACGCCGGCGTCTATGCCGTCCGCCACCGGGCGACGGGCCGCGTGCTCGTGGCCGCCGCCGTCAACCTCGCGGGCGCGCGGAACCGCTTCGAGTTCGCGGTCAGCACGAACACCCTCGGGGCGCTCGACGGACAGCTCGGCGGCGACATCCGGACGCACGGCGTCGAGGGGCTCGAGTTCGAGGTCCTCGAGACCGTCCACGTCGAGCCGGGGGCCTCAGAGGCAGACCTGCGCGCCGAGCTGAAGATCCTCGAGGCTATGTGGCGGGAGCAGCTGGCCCCGGGCAGGGGCGGCTGACCGCAGTGCGCCGGCGTCCCGCCCTGGCGGCGACGACCGGGTTGACAGCCGCGGGTCCGGTGTCTAACATCAACGCCCGTTGATATCAACCGTGGTTTATGGGACCGCGGTTGCACCAACGCGCTGAGGTCCAGGCAAGCCCGTGTCGCCCTCCCCGGCCCGGATCCGGAGCACCATCGCGAGCGTCGTCGAGGTACCCGACGAGCTGCGCGAACTGCGCAAGGTCCACAAGGTGCTGGCGGACGCGAACCGGCTGCGCATCCTGCGGCGGCTGGCCGACGGGCCGGCCACCGTCACCGAGCTGGTCGACGCCGTCGGCCTCTCCCAGCCGCTGGTCTCGTGGCATCTGAGCAAGCTGCGCGAGGTCGGCCTCGTGCTAGCGCGCCGAGAGGGTCGCGGGATTCTGCATACCATCGTGCCGGAGGCGTTCGAGGCCTTCATCGCCCGCGAGCTGCGGGCGCTCGGCCTCGACACCGACGCGCCACGCGGGAGGCAGGAACGTTGAGCGGCTCGATCGTCTCGCCCGAGCTCCGGGCGAAGGTCCGGGGGCTGATGACGCCCATCGCGGTCGGGCTGGGCCAGCTTGGCCTGTCCCCCAACGCGCTGACCGTCATCGGCTTCCTCATCGCCGTCGTCGCCGCGATCGCGGCTGGCCTGCAGGCATGGCTGGCTGCGGGCCTGCTCGTGATCTTCGGCGGCGTGTTCGACCTGTTCGACGGCGCGCTCGCCCGCGCGACGAACCGGGTGAGCAAGGTCGGCGGCTTCATGGACTCCACGTTCGACCGGTGGGGCGAGGGCGTCGTCTACGTCGGCATTGCAGCCGGCGGCCAGGCGGCGGGCGTCGATCCGGTCGCGATCCTGTCGGCGGCGGCCATGGCCTCCGCGTTCATGGTCAGCTACACCCGCGCCAAGGCCGAGAGCCTGGGCTACGTGCCCGGGAGCGGCATGGCCAACGTCGGGCTCGCCCCGCGCGAGATCCGGCTCGTGATCCTCACCGTCGGGCTGATCTGGTCCGGCCTCGCCGGCGTGAGCGCGTCGGGTCCGGGCGGGGCGGTCCTCGAGGCCGCGCTCGTCCTGATCGCCGTGCTCGCCACCATCACCACGATCCAGCGCATCGCCGCCACGCTCCGCCAGGCGCAAGCCGACAACGGCTAGCCCGGAGCCGCGCCCCAGTCCAGAAGAAGGAGAAACGGTGACCCCTAGCGAGAGCATGCCCGCCGAGCCCCGGAAGAAGATCCGGGTCGCCATCGTGGGCGTGGGCAACTGCGCCAGCAGCCTCATCCAGGGCCGCTACTACTACGAGCAGGCCAAGCCCGAGGACTTCGTCCCCGGCCTGATGCACGTCCAGCTGGGCGACTACCACATCAGCGACATCGAGTTCGTGGCCGCCTTCGACGTGGACGTGACCAAGGTCGGGCACGACTTGTCCGAGGCGATCTACGCGGGCCAGAACAACACGTACCGCTTCATGGACGTGCCGCACGTCGGCGTCACCGTCGAGCGCGGCATGACCCACGACGGCCTCGGGAAGTACCTCTCCCAGGTCATCGAGAAGGCCCCCGGCCCCACGGCGGACGTCGTCGGCATCCTCAAGGAGCGCCAGGTCGACGTCATGGTCTCGTACCTCCCGGTGGGGAGCGAGGAGGCCACCAAGTGGTACGCGGAGCAGGCGCTGCAGGCGGGCGTCGCGTTCGTGAACGCCATCCCGGTGTTCATCGGCCGCGAGCCGTACTGGCAGCGCCGGTTCGCCGCCGCCGGCCTCCCGGTCATCGGCGACGACATCAAGAGCCAGGTGGGCGCGACCATCACGCACCGCGTGATGACCCGCCTGTTCATGGACCGCGGCGTCCGCCTCGACCGCACCTACCAGCTCAACTTCGGCGGCAACACCGACTTCATGAACATGCTCGAGCGCGAGCGCCTGGAGTCCAAGAAGATCTCCAAGACCAACGCGGTCACGTCCATGCTCGACTACGACATCGACGCGGACAACGTCCACGTCGGGCCGAGCGACTACGTGCCGTGGCTCAAGGACCGCAAGTACTGCCACATCGTCATGGAGGGCACGACCTTCGGCGACGTGCCGCTCAAGGCCGAGCTCAAGCTGGAGGTCTGGGACAGCCCGAACTCCGCGGGCGTGATCATCGACGCGGTGCGGTGCGCCAAGATCGGCCTCGATCGCGGCCTGCAGGGTACCCTTGTGGCTCCGTCGAGCTACTTCATGAAGAGCCCGCCGATCCAGCTTCACGACGACGTCGCGCGCGAGCGCGTCGAGGCCTTCATCCGCGGTGACGACAACGAGACGCTCGTCGGCACCGACGAGTCGAGGGAGCACTCGAAGGCGCTCGCGGCGGCCACGAGGACGAAGGCACCCGCGAGGAAGTGACCGAAACCAAGAACCGGAAGCTCGAGGCGCCGCACCGGCGCCTCGAGACGACGCCCCCGCGCTTCGTGGAGAAGGCGGCGGTCATCGCCTATCGGGCGATGGCTGCCGCCCTCATCCATCTGCCGCCCGGGCTCACCGTGCCCGTCATCGGCAGCTTCAACCAGATCTCGTACCTGTTGTGGCCCAAGAAGCGCGCGTACTCCAACGCCAACTTCGGCCGGGTGCTGGGCCTGCCGCCCGGCCACCCGCGCGTGCGGCGGATGGCCCTGCGCGCCTACCGCGAGTACGCGCACTACATGGTCGAGCTGATGCGGCTGCCGGCACTCCCGGCCGAGGAGGTCGCCAAGCTGGTCGAGGGCGACGGCGTGGACCGGATCGCGGGCGCCTGGCAGGCGCACGGCAAGTCGATGATCGTGTGCGCCGGGCACGTGGGCAACAACGAGGCGGTCGCAGCCGGGGTGGCCTGGCGGGGCTTCCCCGCCAACGTGGTCGCGGACGACTCGGCGTTCCCCGAGATCTTCGAGATCCTGCGCCAGAACCGGGAGGCCTGGGGCGTCCACGTGGTGCCCTGGCGGAACCTCCGCGAGCTGTTTGGCATCCTGCGCAAGAACCAGATCCTGGCCCTCCTCGTGGACTGGGGCTATCGCGAGGACGGCATTCCCGTGAAGCTGTTCGGCGCCTGGACGACGCTCCCGGCGGGGCCGGCGGTGCTGGCGGCCAAGACCGGCGCGAACATCGCGTTCATGGAGGTCCGGCGGATCAGGGGCGGCCGGTTCGCGGTGGGGTCCGAGGACGTGTTCACCGTCCCGTCCTCCAGCCCGGCCGACCTCCAGGTCGCCACCCAGCGCATCGCCGACGCCCTGGAGCGCACGATCGCGCGTGCGCCCGCCCAGTGGTACAGCTTCAAGCCCATGTGGCCGCCCTCCGACGCCGAGGCGGCCGAGTTGGAGCGGCGTGCGGCCGAGATGCTGGCGGGCCGGCCCGGTTCACCGGCGACCGCGGACCCGTCGACCGACGCGGCGGGTCGGTCGGCGGAGGCGGCGGAAGCGGCGCCCGTGGGCGCGCCCGAGTGAGCGTCGATCAGGGCCGGGTCCCGGCGACCGGCGACGGCGGGGCGGCACCCGGTCGGGGCAGCCTGCGGGGAACCGCGATCGTGGCCGGCACGAGACTGCTGGCCAGGCTGCCGGAGGCGCCGCTGGTGGCCGCCGCCGAGACCATCGGGGAGCTGTGGTACCGCGCCGCGCCGGCGAGGGCCGCCCAGGCGCGCGCCAACCTGGGCCGAGTCTGCGAGGGGCTGGCCGCTCAGGGCCGCGGCTCCGCGCTCGTCCGCCGTGCGGCCACCGACCCCGATGCCCTGGAGCGGATTGTCCGACGGGCGTTCCGGCACGCGGCGCGCTACTACCTCGAGGTCGCGCGCGCCGGCGCCGAGCCGGCTGACCGCGTCCTGGCGCGGATCGACATCGAGACGCCGGACGAGGTGGCGGACGCCCTCCGGTCCGGCCGGCCGGTGATCCTGACGGGGATGCACTACGGCTCGATCGAGTTCCCGGTGGTGCTCGTGAGCGAGATGGTGGGCCACCACGTGACCGCGCCGATGGAGATCGTCCGGGACCCCGCCATCGCTCGCTGGTTCCTCGAGTCCCGCCGCCGGGTCGGGGTGAACGTGATCCCCATGACCGATGCCCGGCATGCGCTGCTGGCCGCGATCCGGCGCGGCGAGTCGGTGGGGATGGTCTCGGACCGCGACCTGCTCCACAACGGCATCGAGGTCCCGTTCTTCGGGCACCCGGCGCCGATCCCAGCCGGCCCGGCGCTGCTCGCGGCGGAGACGGGGCTGCCGATCTACGTGGGCGCGGTTCGCCGGGTGGCCGACCTGCGCTACCGCGGCAAGCTGGTCCGCCTCGAAGTCCCGGCCGAGGGCCGCCTCCGCCAGCGCGTGACCGCGATCACCGCCAACCTGGCTGCCTGCTTCGAGACGCTGCTCGCTGACGGGCCCGAGCAGTGGTTCGGGGCGTTCCACCCCATCTGGCCGGACCTCGCGCTGGGGGCGGCCCGCGGCGACGCTGGCGGCGCGCCTGCCGCAGCCGCCAAGGACGGTGGCGCATGAGCGGCGAGACGGCGGACCGGCTGGGCCGGGCGGACCTCCATGTCCACACCTGGGCATCGGACGGGACCGACTCGGTGGTGGACGTGCTCGAGCACGTGGAGGCCGAGGGGTTCCTGGACCTGATCGGCATCACCGACCACGAGCGGATCGACGCCGCCCTGGCCGGCCGCGCCCTCGCCGGGGACCGGGGCCTGCGGGTGACCGTGGTGGTGGGCGAGGAGATCACGACGCGCGGCGGCCATCTGCTGGGGCTGTTCCTCGAGCAGCGCGTGCCCCCGTGGAAGAGCCTGGAGTGGTCGATCGAGGCGATCCACGACCAGGGCGGCATCGCCATCCCCACCCACCCGTTCGTGCCCCTGCACCTGTGCGCGCAGAGCTGGTCGCTGCGCCGGCTGCTGCTCTCGGACAACCCGGCCGTCCGGCCCGACACCATCGAGACCTTCAATCCCACGGCCCTGGGCAAGTGGGGCCACGCCCGGTCCCAGCGGTTCGCCCGGGAGTACGGCCTCGCGTTCGTGGGCAACAGCGACGCGCACATCAAGACGGCGGTCGCCTCCGCGTGGACGACGTTCCCGGGCCGCACGCCGGACGACTTCCGGGCGGCCATCGCGGCGCGCACCACGCAGGACCACGGGGCGTTCCACGGCAGCATCGGCCAGGTGGGCGTGTACACGCGGCAGCTGCGCAAGTACGCCCGCGACTTCCGGGCGGAGACGGGCGGGCGCATCCGCCGCGACGGCACCGGCCGCGACCACGGCTATCCCGGCGGCACACAGCGTCCGCCGCGGTACCGGGCCGAGTAGGCTTGGCGGCGTGAAGATCGGGCTCGTCTCCCCGTACGTCTACCCGCTGCCCGGGGGCGTCACCCAGCACGTCCGGTACCTGTACGAGAACCTGCGGCTGCGCGGCCACGACGTGCGCATCGTCACGTCCTCGCACGGCCTCCAGCGCTCGTCCGAGGGCGACGTGATCCGGCTGGGCAAGGGCTTCTCGATGCCGGCCAACGGGTCCATGGGGACCGTCACCGTGTCGCCCCGGTTCATCAGCCAGGTCCGCGAGATGCTCGACCGCGAGCACTTCGACCTGCTGCACTTCCACGAGCCGTTCGTGCCGTTCCTGTCGCTGGTGGTCCTGCGCGAGTCGAGGAGCGTCAACATCGGGACCTTCCACGCGTACGGCGGCTGGTCGCCCTCGTACGAGTTCGGCAGCCGGGCGCTGCGTGGCTACGCCGCGCGGCTCCACGGCCGGATCGCGGTGTCCGCGGCTGCCCGCCACTTCATCGACCGCTACTTCCCGGGCGATTACAAGGTCATCCCCAACGGCGTCGACGCGGACCTGTACGGACGGGCGGTGCCCGTGGCGCGCTGGCAGGACGGGACGAAGAACATCCTGTTCGTCGGGCGGTTCGAGCCGCGCAAGGGCGTCCTGGACATGCTCAAGGGGTACCGCCAGCTCCGCAAGGACGGGGTCGAGGCGCGGCTGCTGATGGTGGGCGGCGGGCCGCAGGAGCGGGAGGCCCGCCGCTATGTCGCCACGCGGCGGATGGGCGGCGTGGAGTTCCTGGGCCGCGTGTCCGACGACGAGAAGCTCCAGCTGTTCCGGACCGCCGACGTGTACTGCTCGCCGGCCACGGGTCGGGAGTCGTTCGGGATCGTGCTGCTGGAGGCGATGGCCGCGGGCGCACCGATCGTCGCCTCCGACATCCACGGCTACAAGGGCGTTGTCCGGCGCGGCCGCGAGGCGCTGCTGGTGCCGCCGCACGACCCCAAGGAGCTGGCCGCCGCGATCAAGCGCCTGCTCGCCGACCGCGAGCTGGCCGCGCGGTTCTCGGAGTCCGGCCTAGTCCGCGCCCAGGAGTTCTCCTGGCCCAGCGTCACCGCGAAGGTGGACGACTACTACGGCTTCGTCATCCGGCGGCTCGCGGCAACGGGCCAGCTGCCGCCGGACTTCCACGCCGAGGTTCCCGCGTCGCCGCGCCAGGGCGGCACCGCGGGCTGAGGAGGGCCTACACCGACCCGGTCGCCCCGGTTCCCGGTCCGGCGTCCGGCTGCCCGCCCCCGTCGCCCCCGTCGCCCCCGTCGACCCCCGCGCCCGCCAGGGCCTGCCGCCACGTCCACGCCGAGTACGCCACGGCGGCCGACGCGAGCACGATGAACGCGGTCAGCACGAAGAACCGCAGGTCGCCGAAGGAGATCGCCCCGCTCCGGTTGACCGTGTTGACGCCGAACTGGAATGCGTAGAGGTACGTGGGCAGCACGCCCTGGTACCACTGGCCGAGGCTGGACGGCATCGGCAGCGCCGCGATGTTCGGGTACAGCACCACGAAGTTGATCGCGATCGCCGCGATCAGGCCGCCCACGAAGCGGCGTGCGTCGCGGGCGGTGACGATCTGGCTCGCCAGCAGGCCCAGCGGCACGAGCGCGATCAGCGCGATCGGCTCGGGCGACAGGCCCATGATCGAAAACAGCGGGTCGCTGGCCGGCAGCAGGCGCGTTAGGATCGCGAGCGCCACGATGATGATCCCGGTGATCAGGACGCCCTGGGCGTCGCGGGCCGTGGCGGGGCGGCCGTCCGCGCGGGGCCGACTGAGCCGGACCAGCTGCCAGACGAGGATTCCGCCGCCGACCAGCAGGATCAGCACCAGGGCGCCGACGGCGGGCGTGACCACCAGGTTGCCGGGGTTGCCGCTGCAGGCAAGGGAGGCGCCGGAGTTGCCGTTCTCCTGCCAGCCGAGCTGGGCCTGGGCGATGCCGCACACCGGCAGCCGCAGCAGCCACAGGATGGCCGGCCCCATGACGGCCATCGCGGCGGCCACGCGGACGAGGAGCCAGGTTCGCCTCGACGCGCCCTGCCAGACCTCGGCGACCAGGTACGCCAGGGCGATGATCAGGAACGGCAGGCTCGAGTAGTAGTGGTACTGGAAGGCGGCGCGGTCGATGCGCGCCCAGGAGATCCACTGCGCCAAGAAGCCCACCAGGACCAGGGCCAGCGCGAGGCTCCGCCGCCTGAACGCCTGGTAGGCGATGAACGCCATCGCTGGGACGGAGAGCCACCAGATCGCCATGGTGCCCGCGTCGTAGATGGCGCCGGTCGTGCTGCCCGCGAAGCTGTCCTGGTAGAACCAGACGGGCTTGAGGTTGAGCGGCCACGCCCACCACGGGGACGAGGCCGGGTGCGCCGACGAGAGGCCGTTGTGGTACTGGTACATCTGGCCCGTCAGGTCGAGCAGCGTCTGGCCCGTGTGGCCGGGCGGCCAGCCGTTGGGGAAGCCGGGGAACCCCGCCGGGAAGATCACGTGGTTCTCGACCAGCGCCCACGGGATGTAGAGCACGATGTACACGACGAGGGGGATGGCGATCAGGCTGATGGCCCACCACAGGGTGGACAGCCCGATGCCCTCGCCGAACCGCAGCCAGCCCTCAGGGGCTGGGTCGAGCGGGATCTTGGCCCGCCCGGGGCGCTCCACCGCCATCGGGCCGAACCCGAGCCGGCCGGCGACGTTGAAGGCCATGAACGCCCCGCCGCCCACGAGCACCAGCGCGAACGCGAGCGGCAGCGGCGTGACCTTGGCCGGTCCGAGGGCGATCGAGCTGCCGACCTTGCCCAGGGCGATGGCCGCGAAGGCGATCAGGATCCCGGCGGCCGCCGGGGCTCCGACGGCGAACCGGATCTCGTCGTCCGACCACGCGACCGGGCGGTAGACCGCGATCGCGACCGTGAGCAGCGTTAGCGCGATCATGATCAGCGGGAACACCAGGTTGCCGTACTGCGACAGGTCGGAGGGCACCGCGAGCGCCATCCAGCCCAGCACGGCCGTGACGCCGATCATCCCCAGGATGAGCACCACTCGGCCCAGCGCCGATCGCGCGATGACCAGGATCCCCAGCGCCCCGATGGCGTAGGCCGCCACCCACTTCGACGCGAGGCCCAGCCCCAGCAGCAGCCCGACGACCGGCATCAGGGTCCAGAACCACTTCTTGGCGTGCGGCTCCAGCCACAGCCACGCGAACAGCGCGTACGCCGCCACGATGAAGAAGCCGACGTAGACGTCGTTCATGCCGATCCGGCTCTGGACGAACATCATCCCGTCGAGCAGGGCGAACAGGCCCGCCAAGCCGGCGACCAGCCGCCGACGGAACAGGATCCGGGTGAGCAGGTAGAGCGCCCCCACCGTGAGCGCGCCGAAGATCACGCCCGGGAGGCGCCAGGCGAAGTCGTAGTGGCCCACGTCCAGCGCGGCCACGTCGCCCTGACTGCTGAACGCGAGGATCTGGCCACGGCTGCTCGAGGGGTAGAGCTCGTTGTGGTCCATGACGAGGGCGGTCGGCGTGAACCCGAGCTTGTGGTCGGCGAAGACCGCGTTCCCGTGAGGCTCGACGACGTAGACCGTGGGCTGGCCGCTGGCCGTCTTGCCCAGTGCCTCCACCATCTGCGCCGAGCCGTCGAACAGGATCCTGGTGATCGGGCCGGGCATCTGGAGCACGTTGTTGGTCGGGTCGAAGGCCGGGCCGCTGGCCGTGGTGTCGCCCGAGGTGGTGATCCAGCCGAGCTCCGGCGTGCTGCCGTCGGCCGCCGTGGTGGACACGTACAGCTGGTCGCCCGACCCGAGGCCCGTGACGTGGGCGATGCCCTGCGCGCCCCCGGCCAGGGCGACCCGGTCGGCGACCACGGCGTTGTCGGCCAGCATGGCCACGCCCTTGGCGTCCGCCACCGCGACCAGCGGCATCTTGGTGATGGTGATGCCCGCCAGGCTGCCCGCGTCGATCGCCGTCTGGAGCTTCTGGCGCGCCTGCCCCTCGGGCGTGGAGCCTGTCGCGCTGCCGAGCGTGATCGGCAGCACCACCGAATCGGTGCCGGTCTGCTGGAGGGCCGATTGATACGCCTTGGGGTCGCCGCCCACGAGCGAGGCCAGGCTGCCCGCGGTGGCGGCGGGGTCGGTGACGCTCGAGAGCGTCGCCAGGACCACGTCGCCGCTGCCCATCTCGGCCATGTCGTCCGCGCCCGGGAGGGCCGCCTTGCCGGTGACGGTCCCGGCCGTCGTGTCGACCATCTCGACCGTGCCGTCGGCCATGCGGGCGGCGATCCGCGCCCCGCTGTCCCACGCCAGCAGCTGCACCGGCGCGGCGCCGAGCATGGCCAACTGCGTCGGGACGGCCGGCGTGGCCCCCGCCGCCCCTGCCCGGAGCTGGTCGAGCGACGTGGCGTCCACGGCCAGCAGGGCGCCCGCGTTGGTGCCCACGGTCACCACGCGGGTGGTGGCGTCGAAGGTCACCGTGGTCGCGCCCGGGATGCTCCAGGACGCCTCCTGCTGGCGGGTCTGGAGGTCGTAGGCGATCAACTGGCTGCCGGTGACCACGAACACGCGGTCGCCGAGCCGGGCGTTCGGCTGGCTTGGGTCGTCGAAGCGCGGCTCGATGGCCGCGTCGTCCACGTTCACCCCGAGGCTGCTCGAGGCGGCCACGTCGTGCCCCGCGAACGCCACCAGCCCGCCCGCCATCACGTACTTGGCGAGGTGCGGGTGGGTCCACTCGTAGATGTTGTGCGAGATGCCGTAGCGCCAGTCCTGGAGGAACTCGGTGGCCGTCCGCGCGTGGTAGACCTCGTCGAAGTGCATCCGGGCGGGCTCGGCCAGGCGGTAGGTCCGCAGGCACAGCGCCGCGATCACCATGACTGCGACCAGCCACAGGTCCAGCTTGTCGAGGCGGCCGCCCTTCTCGTGCTTCAGGGAGGCCGTGCGGTCGGGGCGGATCGGCGTCTCGTTGACGCGCGCCCGCAGCCAGGCGACGGGCGTCAGGGTCGAGAGCGACGGCCGGTCGAACCACGCCGGCACCAGCGAGCCGGGGCCCCGGCTCGGCGCGGCGCCCTCCGCGGCACCCGCGGCGCCCACTCCGCCGGCTGCCGCGGCGACGCCCCGGTCGGCCGGGGGTTCGGACCCGAGCCGGCCCGGAGGCGCGTCGACCCGCTGACCCCGGTCGGGGGCCCGGCCCGCCTCCAGCTCGGCCGCCAGCGCTCGCGACGCCCGCCGTCGCAGCTGCGCCACGCCCCACAGGAACACCAGGGTGTTGACGGCCGCGATCAGCGCCACGCCCCAGAAGGAGCGGATCCCCTGGCCGATGCCCAGCCAGTCCGACACGGACGGGTTGTCCGGGTACAGCGTGGTGAGCACCACGTACATGTTCAGGAAGGTCGCGACCGCGGCCAGCGCGTAGGCGATGCGCCACCGCCACGAGAACGCGATCAGGATGGCCGCGAGGCCGAACAGCGGGTAGAGGTAGCGCTCGTGGACGCGGGTGGGAACGGCGAAGAACGCGAGGGCGAGCACCGAGGTGCCCACCAGGATCGTCAGGCGGTCCGGCCGCCGCGCCACGATGACGGTGATGACGGCGGCCAGCGCGAGCAGCGCCACCGCGCCGACGAGGCCCGCCGGCAGCGGGCCGATCTGCGCCCAGTAGGTGGCGTCCTTGACCGGCGCGTCGTAGATCCAGCCGGAGTTGCTGGCCAGGCTGTTGACGACCCCGTGGGGGTCGGCGACCGGGAACAACGCCCAGGCGTTGTAGGCGTTGACCGAGACGTAGGAGTAGGTGGACGCGGTGCTCAGCATGAGCTTGATGAGCGACGTCCCCTGGGCCGTGAACTGGACGGGCCACAGGCCGAACGGCAGGCACATGCCGACCGTGGTCAGGAATCCCGCCGCCGCCGTGGTGGCGATCCGGGTCCAGCCGGTCGTGCGGCGCTCCCAGTCCGTGCCCCGGGTCTCGGGCGGCTCCTCGTCGCCCCACGCCCCCGCCGGCCACAGGGCCCGGCGGATCGTGACCAGGCCCACGATGGGCACCAGGATCGCGAGCTGCGGCTTGATCAGGGCGGCGACCACGGCCAGGACCGCCGACCGCTCGGTCCGGCCGCGCCACAGCTCGCGCACGGCGAGCAGCAGGAACACCGTGCCGAAGCTGTCCACCTGGCCCCAGACCACCGAGTCGAACCAGGTGATCGGGTTGACGATCACGACCAGGGCCGCGAGCCGGGCCCGGCGCTCCGAGACGCCGAGCTCGAGCACCATGGAGTAGACGACGTAGGCGAGCGCGACGTCGGTGAGGATCGCCGGCAGCTTGATCAGGTCGCCCACGCCGCCGATGAACGACCCGACGATGCCGACGAGCCACAGGGCGTACAGGTAGCCCGGCGTGTAGTCTGCGAAGAAGCCTCGGCCATAGAACCCGAACGGGCCGTGCTGGGCGAGGTTGTCCGCCCAGTACCGGAACAGGTCGACGTCGGTCTTGAAGCCCGAGCCCGGGATGGGGGAGCCGAAGAACGGCGGCAGGCCATATGCCAAGATCAGCCGAGCGATGAGCCCGATCCCCAGGATCAGGGCGATCTCGCGGCCGATGCCTCGCCGGGGGGTATCTTCCGTCCTGCTTCCCCGGCCGGGCACGCCCGGGCCGGAAGCGGTCACAGGGACCCTCCTAACGAGCGTTGAAGGTGCACCGGAGTATAGCCGAGGCCCCCCGCACGGCCCCCGCAGACAGCGGCTCGCGCGCCGGGCTCGCCGCCGCCGGCGTCGGGCTCCTGCTCGCCTGCGTCGCGTTCGCCATCTACTGGGCGTCGAACCCGGTCCACCACAACCAGTACCTGCACTTCGTGTGGCAGGCCGACGCGTTCCTGCACGGCCGGCCGTGGTTCGAGTACCCGATCCAGGACGGCATCAACCGGGCCACCGGGGCCCAGTTCGTCGGCTACCCGGACAACTACTACTACCAGGACGTCTACCCGCTCAGGGACGCGGCGGGCCATGACCTCGGCCGGGTGCTGCTGCCGTTCCCCCCGCTGCCGGCCATCGTGCTGCTGCCGTTCGTGGCCGTGTTCGGGCTGTTCACCGACCAGGAGTCCGTCGCGATCCTCCTCGGCGCCCTGGGCGTCCTGTCCACGTGGTGGATGCTCGGTGGCCTTCGGCTGCGGCTCTCGGTCCGCGTCGTGGTCACGCTGATCTTCGCCACGGGAACCGCCTGGTGGTGGGCGGCGGCCGTCGGCACCACCTGGTACCTCGCCCACCTCGTCGCCCTCAACCTCGCGATGCTCGCGGTGGGGGTGACCCTGCGCCACGATCCTCGCGCCGCCGACGAGACGACAGGGGAGGAGGAGCACCGCGAGGGACGGCGCGCCGCGGCCCGGCCGGCGTCGAGGTCGAGCCTGGCCAGGCTGTGGGCGGCCGTCTGGCCGCTCGACCGCTCCCAGGCGCTCGCCGGGCTCCTGCTGGGCCTGAGCGTCACGGCGCGCCTGCCGCTCGTGTTCGCCGCCCCGTGGTTCATCTTCGTGGGCGGCGGGGGCACCCGGCTGCGCCGCACCGTCTCCACCGGCGCCGGGGCGTTCCTGCCCGTGGCCCTGCTGCTCGCCTACACGTTCGCCACCACGGGCTCGTTCCTGCACCCGGGCTACCAGTACCAGTACGAGCTCGAGGCCTACGGATACCCGACCCTCGACTACCACCCGGAGTGGTCCATCGAGGATGTGCGGTACATCCCGCAGAACCTGCGGATCATGCTGGCCGAGCTGCCGGTCGTGCTGCCCGACGTCAAGCCCAACACACTCGGATTCGGCGAGCCGGTCTACCTGTGCCAGGCCCCGGACAGCCAGCGCGGGATCTTCGACCTGAACTGCCCGCTGGTCATCCCCACCGACATCGGCACGAGCATCCTGCTCTCGGCGCCGGGGCTGCTGCTGGCGCTGCTGGCCTTCCGGCGGCCCAGGCTGGCGCGGCTCAAGGTCGGCGCCGCGCTGGCGGTGGCGCTCATCGCCGTGTTCAACCTCGCGCACTTCAGCCAGGGCTGGGTGCAGTGGGGCTACCGCTTCTCGCTGGACTTCATGCCGTTCGTCCTGCCCCTGGTCGCGATCGGGGCGGCCCGCGTGGACGGGAGCCCGCGCCGGCTGGCCTACGCGCTCCTCGGCATCGGGGCAGCGGTGAACCTGTGGGGCGTGGTCTGGGGGCGGCTCCTTGGCTGGTAGCGACCGGGCAGCCGCGCGCCGGCCCGACCTGACGCCGGTTGCCGCGGGCCTCGTGGCGCTGGCGGCCCTGTCCGTCTACCGCACCACGCTGCTCCCCGGCCTCGGCTTCTGGGACACGGGGGAGGCCCAGACCGTGCTGCCCGTCCTGGGCACGATGCACCCGACGGGCTTCCCGGCCCTGGTGGTCCTCGGCTGGCTGTTCTCGATGGTCGCGCGGCCGCTCGGCCAGCCCGCCTTCCTGATGAACCTGTTCGCGGCCCTGTGCGCGGCGCTCGCGGCCGGCGGCGTGGTGATGGTCTCGCGGCGGCTGCGGGTGCCGCTCCCGGTCGGGGTCGCGGCGGCCGCGGGCTTCGCCCTGACGCCGGTGGTCTGGCACATCTCCAGCGCGATCGACGCCCACGCGCTGCACATCCTGCTCGTCGTCGCGCTGACCCTCGCGCTGCTGCGCTGGCAGGCGCTGGTGGACGGGCGGAGGCGGCACCCCGGCGATGCCGCCTACCGGCGCAGAGGCGACCGCGCCATCGTCCTGGCCGCCGCGATCTACGGGGTCGCGGCCGCGAACCACGGGCTGGCCCTGATCCTGGCGCCGTCGATCGTCCTGTTCGTGCTGGCGGTCGAGCCGCGCGTGCTGCTGCGGCCGCGGCTGATCCTGGCCGCCGTCGGCACGGCGGTCGGGGTGGCCGCCCTGCTGTACCTCGAGCTCCCGCTGCGCGCAGGGCCGTTCCGGGCGCCGCTCGTCTACGCCCACCCCGAAACGTGGCAGGGGTTCTGGGACGTGGTGCTCGCCCGCCAGTTCCAGGGCGACGTCCACGGGCTCTTCTCCGACGTCGGCTCGAAGGTCGACTCGCTGGTGCAGCTGGGGATTGCCCAGTTCGGGCCCCTCGCCGCGCTCGCCCCGGCCGGCCTGTTCCTGGCGGCCGTCAAGCAGCCGAAGTACGCGCTGTTCTCGGGCACGGCGGCCCTGGTCACCGTGACGTTCGCGGCCTCCTACAGCAACGCCGACATCACGCGCTACTACCTCGGTCCGGTGTTCTTCGTCTGGACCTGGATCGCGATCCTCGTCGGGGCCGTGGTCGAGGCGATCCTGCCCGGGCCGGCCGCGGACGAGACGCTCCGGGACGAGGCGGCGAGCGGGGCTTGGCCCGACGCCCCGGCGCCGGACCGCCGACGCCTCGCGCTCACGATGCTCCTGGCGACCGCCCTGGGGGCCGCGATGCTGGTCCCCGGCGCCGCCGACCTTGGCGCTCGCCGGCAGGCGGCAGACCAGTCGGGCAACACGGCTGCGTCCGACTGGCTCGACCAGGCCTTCGGCGCGATGAGCCCGGACGCGGTCGTGATCTCGTGGTGGAGCTACTCCACGCCGATGTGGTACGGCCAGGACGTCGAGGGGCGACGGCCCGACATCAAGATCATCGACGACAGCAACATCGTCTGGGACAAGCTCGGGCCGCTGTCCGCGGTCATCGACCGCTACCTCGGCAGCCGTCCCGTCTACGTCATCCGACAGTCAGGTTCGGACATCCAAAATCTCGCCCAGCAGTTCGCGATCCAGCCCGTCGGTCGCCCCGGTAACCTGTTCCTCGTGACGGGCCGCCTGGGGACCACACCATGACCATTGCTCACGCCGCACCCGCCTCCGGAGCCGCTGTGCCCCAACGGGTGCCGCGCCTGTCGTACTTCTTCCCGGCCCACAACGAGGAGGCGAACATCGGGGCCCTCGTCGTCGAGGCGCTCGAGACCCTGCCGAACCTGGCCGAGACGTTCGAGATCATCGCCGTGGACGACGGATCGAGGGACCGCACCGGCGAGATCGCCGACCGCCTGGCGGCGGACCACCCGGATGTCGTGCGGGTCGTCCACCACAACCCCAATCGCGGCTACGGCGGCGCCCTCCGGTCGGGCTTCGAGCACGCCCGCTACGAGCTGCTCGCGTTCACCGACGGCGACCGCCAGTTCAAGGTCGCCGACATCGGCCGGCTGACCGAGCGGATGGCGCAGCCCGACCGCCCGGACGTCGTGGTGGGCTACCGAATCAAGCGCGCCGACCCCTTCGTGCGCATCGCCTATGCGCGCACCTACAAGCTCGCCAACCGGATCTTCTTCGGGCTCCGGGTCACCGACGTGGACTGCGCCTGCAAGCTGTTCCGGCGCGAGGCGCTCGAGGGCGTGCGGGTGGAGTCCGGCGGGGCCTTCTTCTCGGCCGAGCTGCTCAACAAGATCCGCCAGGCCGGGCGCTCGATCGCGGAGGTCGGCGTCCCGCACTACCCGCGGACCGCGGGCTCGCCGACCGGCGCCAAGCCGTCGGTCATCTGGCGGGCGGTCAAGGACTTCTGGATGCTCCGGCTTCGACTGTGGGCGAACCGCGACCGGGCGATGCGGCGGGGCCGGCCGATCCTGGGCGAGTAGCCCGGCGCGCCCCGGCGGGCCCTCACGACCCGCTCGTGCTGCCGCCCTTGTCCTCGAGGTCCAGCGAGTTCACGAAGTCCCGGAAGATCGCCAGCGACCCGGCGTCGACCGACCCGCGCTGCCCCGACGCCCGGTCCTCGGACGATGCCTCCGCCCCCTCCTCGTCGCCCTCCTCGAGGTCGACGGCCTTGGCGGCCCGGTCGAGCACCTCGGCGGCGGCGTAGATCGGCACCTCGAGGCGCACGGCCAGCGCCACGGCGTCAGACGGCCTCGCGTCCACCTCGAACCGCGCGTCGGGCGTCGCGAGGACGAGCCGCGCGTGGAACGTCTCGTCCGCCAGCGCCACGATGACGACCCGCTCGAGGCGGGCGCCGAGCGTCGCGATGACGGTCCCCAGGAGGTCGTGGGTGAGCGGCCGCTCCGGCGTGACGCCCTGGAGGCGCATCGCGATGGCGCTCGCCTCCCAGGGCCCGATCCAGATCGGGAGGATGCGGCCCAGCCCGACCTCCTTGAGGAGCAGGACGTGGCGCCCGGTCGACATCTGCACCCGCACGCTCTCGACGGCCATCTCGAGCGTGTCGTCGCGGTTCTCCGCCATGGCCTGATTATCCCACCGATCCGCGGAGCCGCTGGAGCAGCGCGATGGCGGCGCCCGCGACGAAGCCCGCGATGTGGGCGAACACCGCCACGCCCCCCGTCAGGTCGGTACTGCCCAGCGCGGCGATCCCGTCGATCACCTGCAGCACGAACCAGTAGATCAGCAGGGCGGCGGCGGGCACCGCGAGCAGCTGGTAGAAGAACCCGAGGAACACGAGGGACTGGATCCGCGAGCGCGGGAACAGCACGAGGTACGCGCCCAGCACCGCCGAGATGGCGCCCGACGCCCCGATCATCGGGTCGGTGGAGGCGGGGTTCTCCAGCACCTGGCCTGCGGCGGCCGCCACGCCGCCGAGCAGGTAGAACACGATGAACCCGAGTCGGCCCAGTCGGTCCTCGACCCGGCCGCCGAAGATCCACAGGAACAGCATGTTGCCCAGGATGTGCGCCCATCCCCCGTGCAGGAACATGCTCGTGAACACGGCGAGCACCGGCTGCGAGATGGGGTCGCCGGCCTTCAGCGCCCCCATCAGCGAGGCCGGCACGAGGCCCCACGTCCGGGCCAGGTCCTCGAGCGCCCGGTCGCCGCCCGTCGTGACGACGAACAACTCGTAGCCGAAGGCCGCGAAGCAGAGCGCGATGAGCACCGGCGTGACGATCGGCTGCCGGCGCGTCGGAGACGGGTCGCGAAGCGGGATCACAGCCCGTCGGCGAGCGTCAGGAGGGCCTGGGCGTCGCCGTCGCCTTGGGCTTGGCCGTCGCCTTGGGCTTGGCCGTCGCCTTGGGCGACGCTGTCGGCTGGCTGGACGGGGACGGCGACGGGGAGGCGCTCGGCGAGGCCGTGGCCTCCACCAGGGTGGAGGTGTAGAAGGTGTTGCTCGAGACCCACCACATGGTGCTGGGCACGTCGGTGCCGAGGGACGGGAGCACCTCGATGTCCTGCATGCCGGTCCAGTCAACGCCGCCCGCGACGGGCACGTACTGGGCGAGGTACTTGCCGCCGTTCTTGGCGAAGGCGACGACCCGGTGGTTCTGGACGTCGAGGGCGTAGATCGCGCCCGTGCCCTTCGAGTAGGTCCCGTCGGGGAGGTTGGGCGAGACGATCGTGGTGTAGTCGGCGCCCGGCCGGATGTCCGTGTCGGGCAGGCCGCCCGGCTTCCAGCCGCCGCTCGGGATCAGGCGCTCGACCGCCCCGCCGTCGGCGGCGTAGATGTCCCCGTCGATCAGCAGCGAGGTGATCCTGCTGACGTCCCTCGAGGCGGGCAGGCGCGGCACGGCCGCCGTCGTGTAGCCCGAGCCGTCGCTGTTGGGCGAGAGCACCATGATGTTCTGCTGCGACGGGTCCACCACGTACAGCTTGTAGAACGCCTGGCTGAAGTTGGACACGAAGGTGCCCAGGACCTGGACGTCCGTGCCCCACGTGGTCGAGCCGGGGATGTTGACCTTGACCAGCGTCCCCTTGCCGGCGGTCCCGATGGGGCGCCAGCGCCAGAGCACGTTCGCGCTGTCGAGGATCAGGACGTCTGGCCCGCCCACCACAATGAGCTTGGGGTTGCCCGTCTTCACCGAGCCCATCTTCTGGCCCGCCCGGTAGACCGGCGCGGCGGCCTTCTTCACGAGGTCGATCCGCCACACGGTGTTGGTGCCGGTGTCGAGGATGTACGGCGCGCCGTCGCTGCCCTGGATCACGGCGGTCAGGTTGACCTTGCCGGCCGTGGCCGGGAACGTGAACGTCGGCGTGGAGTCCACGTGCACCACGCCGTACAGCTGGTCCAGGCCCGCGTTGATCTCAGCGCGGAGCGGCGCCGTGGCGATCGTCGAGTAGCCAGCCTGCTCCGCGATGGCCAGCTCCTGGTTCGCCGTCCGCAGCAGCTGGAGCGCCTGCTGGGGGTCCGTCGCGATGAGGTCCTGGCCGGAGTTCGTCAGGGTTTCCAGCGCCTGCTGGGCCGCCTGGAAGGCCTGCTCGGCCGCGGTCACCGACGGGATGACCTGGTTGGGCTGGGGCGCCTTCCCGCCGACGAAGTAGACGAGCCCGCCGAGCACAGCCGCCACGGCGACGAAGGCCAGGAAGGCGAACGCGGCCCGCCGCTGCGTCTCGAGCCTGGTCGAGGTCGCCCTCACCCGCCGCGAGGCCGGGCCGCGCTTGGGCAGGGCGTCCTGGATGCCCCAGACGAGCCGCTGGAACCCGTTGCCGGCGGCATCGCGCGCGCGAGCCGCCCCGTCCCCGACCGCCGCGGCGCCGGCAGCCACCGTGTCCGCGAGCGGCAGCGGGCCCCGATCGGGCGAGCCGGCAAGGGGCTCGGCCGGGCGCACCGGGATCAGCGTCTTCTGCTTGTAGGTGGCGCCGACCTCGGTGGCCTCGAAGGCGAGCGCGCTGTCGCTGCCGCGGCCGTCCGACGCGGCGAAGCGCGCGTGGACGTGGTCCATCGCCGACTGGGGGTGCAGGGTGACCAGGGCGTCCTTGAGCGTGTCGGTGCCGACGGCGGCCATCACGCTGGCCGAGATGAGGCACAGCACGTCGCCCACCGCCAGCTCCCCGCGCCAGACGTCGGGGACCAGCTCGGCCGCCGGCAGCCCGCGCTCGGCGTTCGGGTCGGGCAGCGTGGACAGGCGCGCCTGACGGATCAGGTAGGCCTCGGCGGGCCCGACGGTCGCCACGTACAGCTCGCGGCCGCGCACGACGGCCACCGCCACGCCGACGGGGCCAGTGCCGTCGGCGCTCGCGCCCAGGCCCAGCTTCTCGCGCTGGTGGGCGAGCCGCTTGTTGGCCGAGGTGATCACCTTGAGCAGGCACTGCCGGATGCCCGCCGACTCGTCGTAGTAGTACTCGTTGCGGATGGTCTCCGCCACCAGGCGCGTCGCCTCGCGGGCCTTGGGCCCCGGGACGCGGGAGGTCACGAGCAGGTACAGGTTGCCCTTGGTCCGGGCCACGGAGCCCACTGAGGGCTCGACGACCACGACGGTGTCCGGCGAATCCGGCAGCCGGTCATGGTCGGTGACGGCGCCGAGCTTCAGCTGGAGACGGACGGCCAAGGGGCAAGCCTCGCTGGTTGTGACCTCGACTGGAGCGGCGACGGGCGTCAGGTCCGTCGGGTGACGCGGCGCCCCACGGCGCGGCGGAAGTGGTCCCGGATTATACGCGCGGCCGACGGTCCCCCCGCTCGCGGCCGCCGCCCGCCAGGAGTCTGAGGAAGCGCGCGGGAGCGCCGCCCGGAGCCCTCGAGAACGCTCCGAGCAGCTCGGTCGCCCGCATACGCAGCTCGGCCGCGACGATCGGCTCGTCGGCCTCGACGACCACGGTGTCGCGCTCCAGCGCCACCAGGCGGCAGGCGCCCGCCGCCGGCGGGACGCGCTCGGTGACCAACGCCTCCCAGGTTGCGATGGCGCGGGCCAAGCGCAGCTGGTCCTCGAGGCCGAGGCGGCGGGCGGCCTCGGGCAGCAGGTCGCCCACCCGGTCGGGGCGCCGCCGGCGCGCCGGGGACTCGGGATCGTCCGCGCTCATCCGCCCCGCACCAGGGCAGCGGTGCCGTCGCCAGAGGGAGCGACCGCCCAGGCGGTGCCGATCGAGCGCAGGGCGGGGTCGATGTCGCCCAGCGTGGTCGTGGTCACGAACGCCTGCGGCAGGGCGGCGATCCGACGGACGAGGTGGGCGCGCCGCTCGGGGTCGAGCTCGGAGAACACGTCATCGAGCAGGAGGAGGGGCGGCCGGCCGTCGAGCGCGGTCAGCAGGTCGAGTTCGGCGAGCTTGAACGCGAGGATCGCCGTGCGCTGCTGCCCGCGGGAGGCGAACGACGCCAGCGGCCGGGCGCCCATCTCGAAGGTCACGTCGTCGCGGTGCGGCCCGACCAGCGTGGTCCCGTTCCAGACCTCCTTGTCGGCCGTCTCGGCCAGGCGCCTGGCCAAGGCGTCGCGCACCGATTCGCCGCCCTGCTGGGGGGCGTTGGTGGTGTACACGACCTCGAGGCGGCCCGAGGCCGCCTCGTCCGGCGCGATCTCCGCATGGGCGACGGCCAGCGGCTCGGCGAGCGCGGCCAGCAGCCGATGGCGCTCCTCGCGCACGGCCGTCCCCGCCTCGAGCAGCTGTGCGTCCCAGAACCTCAACTCCGCGCGCTCGGCCTGCTCCTCGCGGATCAGCCGCAGCAGGCCGTTGCGCTGCTGGAGCGCCCGCCCATAGGTGGCGAGGTCGCGCAGGTAGCCCATCGACCGCTGGCCGGCGAGCGCGTCGATCGCCTCCCGGCGGAGCGACGGCGACCCGGACACGAGGAGCATGTCCTCCGGGGCGAACATGACCGTCCGGAGCGTGCTGGCGAGCGAGCCCGCGCGGCGGGCGACGCCGTTCACGCGGATCCGCTTGCGGGCGCCGCCCGACCCGGTCCGCACCAGGGCCACCTCGATGGCGTCGCGCGGGTCGGGTGCGGCGTCCGCCCGACCCACCCGCGCCTCGACCCGCGCGAGCTCGCAGCCCCAGCGGACGAGCTCGCCCTCGGCGCCCGTGCGGTGGGATCGCCCCCACGCCAGCAGGACGATCGCCTCCAGCAGGCTCGTCTTGCCCGCCGCGTTGGGCCCGTGGACCAGTTGCGGGCCCGCCTCGAACACCACGTCGAGCGAGGCGTAGCCTCGCAGGTCGCGGATCGAGAGGCCGCGCAGGATCGGTGCGTCCACGGGCGCCCCCTCGACGCCCCGGCCGGCGTCCGTCAGGAGGTCGTCCGGACGGGCATCACGACGTGGACGTACGCCGAATCGCCCACCGGCCGGAACACGCCCGGCGAGAGGGGCCCGTTCAGCTCGAGCGAGAAGCGGTCGGCCGTCACGTTGGTGAGCACGTCGTTGAGGTAGCGGGCGTTGAACGCGATGGTCGTCGGATCGCCCTCGATCGACGCCTCCACGTCGCCCGTGTAGTCGCCCACCTCGGCGGCGGCGGTGACGGTGATGCCGGCGCCGTCGCCGCCCACCTGGAGCTTCACGATGTTCGCCGAGGAGCTGGCGATCAGCGCCGCCGGCCGGACGGCTCGGAGGAGCTCCTCGCGGTCGAGCTCGGCGACCGTGGCGTGCGACGCCGGCAGGACCTGCTGGTAGTTGGGGAACTGGCCGTCGATCAGGCGCGACACGATGTCGATCCCGTCGATGTGGAACAGCACCTGGTTGCGCGCCTGGGCGAGCACCAGCTCGACCGGATCGTCCGTGTCGGCGAGGACGCGCTCCAGTTCGTGGAGCGAGCGGGCCGGGATGACCACCGACGCCGCCTCGACCGGGTCCAGGACGTCGATGGTCCGCACGGCGATCCGGTAGTTGTCGGCGGCGGCCAGGGTGAGGCGGTCGCCCTCGAACCTGGCCAGGACCCCGGTGAGGATCGGCCGGGCCTCGTCGCTCGCCGCGGCGAACGTGGTCTCAGCCAGGGCCTTGCGCAGGATCTTCTGGCTGATGCGTGTCGTCGGGCGCTCGCCCGCGGTCTGGATGGTCGGGAACTCGTCGGCGTCGATGCCCTTCACGTGGGTGGCGAAGCGGCCGCAGCGGATGTGCAGCGTGTCGGTCCCCTGGAGCTCGAGGTCCACCTTCTCCGACGACGGGAGCGCGCCCACGAGGTCGGTGAGCAGGCGGGCCGGGATGGTGGTCGCGCCCTCGGTGTCGATGCGGCCGGGGATCCAGCAGGTGATGCCGATCTCGAGGTTGGTCGCCGTCAACTTGAGCCCCGCATCCTCGGTCCGGAGCAGCACGTTGGCGAGCACCGGGAGTGTGCTCCGCGACGAGACGGCCCGCGAGACGACCGACAGGCCGCGCGCCAGGTTCTCCTGCATGACCGAGAGTTTCACGTCGAGTTCTCTCCGCTTGCGAGGGTGCCGGCGGCCGCGTCGTCGTGGGTTGGTGCGCCCAGTTCCCGGATGGGCGCCAGCAGGTCGCGAGCCGCGTGGAATGGCTTGGTGGAAGTGTGCCCTATCTTCTCATTCCATCATCACCGTCATCATGCCGTGGACGCCGGGGATCGCGCCGCTCCCGCGTGCGGCGAACGATGGTGGGCGACGGGCTGGGCATTGTGGACAGGCTGGGAGCGGCGGGGGATTCGCCGAGGACGAGAGCGTGGACAGGCCAGCCATACCGCGATCGTGCGTCCACGGCGCCTTGGAGGCACCGAGTTGTCCGGGTCTCGACCGCGGGTCGCCAACGCGCCGATCCACAGCCCAGGCCGGTTATCCACCGGTTGTCGACGCCGACGACGGCCTTGGGCTGACGCCGCGCCTAGGGGCCGAGCCCGTGTCCTGAGCCTGTGCGCCCGCCGCGGGCCGGGCGGTCTGCTCCATGTTGGGCTGCGGGAGCAGGCGGATCGTCGGGCGAGAACGCGCGCACGGTGCGACGACGTCAGTCAACGTGATCGGCTGCTCACCCATCGAGTCGCTCCCGTTCGCGGGCCGGGATACAGGTGCTCGCCGCGGCCCCCCCGACCGTGGTGAATTCAGCCCGATGTGCGTTCCCCGATACCGCCCAGGCCGGTGGTACGCGGCTCCGCCGCATGCGGCGGAGCGCGGACTCGATCGGGTTCACCGACCGGGGCGGTAGGAAGGGTCAGACCGCGAGATTGCACCGCCCCGGGCGGCATTCCGGAGGATCTGGACCCGGGTTGGCCCGTTGCACCGCCCCGGGGCGTGTGAAGGAAGGCTCCGCCCGGGCCGCGCGCACCGGACGCGCCGGCCTACTCGGAGTAGATCAACTCCCGGACAGCGGCGACCTCACGGCGCAGCTCGTCGTTGACCTGGATCTCGCGAGTGATCTTGTCGCACGCGTGGAGCACGGTGCTGTGATCGCGGCCGCCCAGCTCAGCGCCGATCCGCAGGAGCGAGACGTCCGTCTCCTCGCGCATCAGGAACATCGCGATCTGGCGCGGCACGACGATGCTCTTCTCGCGCTTCTGGCCGCGGAGGATGTCGATGCCGACGCCGTAGTAGTCCGAGACCGCCTTGGCGATGCGCTCCGGCGTGACCTGGCGCTTCTTGGGGTTGTAGAGCACGTTGCTCAGGACAGCCTGGGCCAGCTCGATCGACACCGGCATCGCCCCCATCGACGCGTAGGCCACGATCCGGTTCAGCGCCCCCTCGAGCTCGCGGACGTTGGACACGACCTTGCGGGCGACGAACTCGATCACATCCGACCCGATCGGCGTCCCCTGCTCCTCGGCCTTGGCCCGGAGGATCGCGATCCGCGTCTCGAGGTCCGGCACCGTCAGGTCCGCGATGAGCCCCCACTCGAAGCGGCTGCGGAGCCGCTCTTCGAGCGTGACGATGGCTTTGGGCGGGCGGTCCGACGACAGGACGATCTGCTTGCCGTCCTCGTGGATGGCGTTGAACGTGTGGAAGAACTCCTCCTGCGTCCGCTCCTTGTCGGCGATGAACTGGATGTCGTCGATGAGGAGGAGGTCGATCCGCCGATAGCGCGCCCGGAACTCGTCGATCTTGCCCTGCTGGATCGAGGTGATGAACTCGTTGGTGAACTTCTCGCTGGTGGCGTACAGGACGCGCTTGCGCGGGAACTTGGCCGCGACCGCGTTGCCGATGGCGTGCATCAGGTGGGTCTTGCCCAGCCCGACGCCGCCGTACAGGAACAGCGGGTTGTAGGCGTGGCCCGGGCGCTCGGCAACCGAGAGGGCGGCGGCATGGGCGAGGCGGTTCGCCGAGCCGACGATGAAGTTGGCGAAGGTGTAGCGCGGGTTGAGGTAGGTCGTGCCGGCCGACGCGCCCTCCGGAGCCCCGACGCGGGTCGGCTCCACCCGGACCGGCTGGGCGGCGATGGCGGAGGCCTGCTCGGCGATCGTCTCGCCCGCGGCGACCACGAACTCGACTTGGACGCTGTACCCGACCACGCGGGCGAGCGTCTGCGAGATCAGGGATCGGTAGCGGCCCTCGAGCCAGTCTTTCGCGAACGCGTTCGGGACGGCGATCCGGAACCGCTGCTCGTCCACGTCGACGAGCTGCGTGTCGCGAAGCCAGGTCTCGAAGTTCGCAGGCGACAGCGACACCTGCAACTCCCCGAGGGCCGCGCGCCAGACCTGCTTCGCGTCCATCCTGCGATCGATGTCCCCAGTCTGCCAACAGTTCGATAGGTAGCGCCTGACGCGTTGCTTGAAGGGGGACGCGCCTAGGGGGATTCCCCCGCGCCCATGCTCCCAGACAACCGGCGTCAGTCTCGGCCGAGGTCCCCGGACGGACTTTCGCAAGCCCCCCGGACGGCCTCCCGGCGGCCTGAGGCTGGGGAACAATACACCGCTCCAGACTGGCCCTGCAAGGCGATTCCGCCATACCCCCAGGGGGTATCGTGCGGGGATCCGGAGAGCCTGTGCCGGACGTCCTGCGCTGCGGCCCGGCCGCGATCGTCGCCGGCACCCGCGCGCGTTTGACACCCTTCTGCGGGCCGACCTATGATCCACCAGACGAACACGCGCCGTCGCGCTCTCGGGCGCTCGGCGCGTTTGCGTGCCTCTAGGGGTCGGAGCATCCGGGTCCCAAGGCTCATGGAGAGGATCACGGACAGTCCCGATGGGCAAGCCGACGTTTCAGCCCAAGAAGCGACACCGCGCGAAGGAGCACGGGTTTCGCGCCCGCATGAAGACGGCGGGCGGTCGACGCGTCCTCGCGCAGCGGCGGGCGAGAGGCCGGAAGAAGCTCACGGCCTGATCCGCGTCGGGCCCAGCCACAACTCGCTGCGGCTCGTCATGCTCTCCCGGCCGAACGATTTCGCCAGGCTTGCGGATCGGAGCGTCGCTAAGACGCACCCCCTGCTGGTGGGGCGGTTCGTGCGGACGGGCCTTGACCGGACGAGGTTCGGTCTCGCGACCGGCAAGCGGCTCGGAGGAGCCGTGGTCCGGAACCGAGTCCGGCGCCGGATCCGAGAGGAGCTCAGGGCGATGGCGCCCTCGTTCCAGCCGGGCTGGGACGTCCTCATCATCGCCAGGCCGGCGCTCGTCGAAGCCGACCATGACGCACTGGTCGGGGCGTTGCGGCAGGTCCTCCGGTCGGGAGGCGTGCTCGGAGGTCGGTCTGATTCGTGAGACGAGCTGGGGTCTGGGTCGGGACGAGGCTGATCCGCCTCTACCGCATCGTGTTCGTGTGGATGCCCTCGAGCTGCCGCTTCGAACCCTCGTGCTCGCGCTACACGGAGCAGGCGATCGTCAAGTACGGTCTTCTGCGGGGCAGCTGGATGGGCGCGAAGCGCATCGGACGCTGCCACCCATGGAATCCGGGCGGCTATGACCCGGTCCCCTAACGGTTACGAGATCGACCGCGTGACTCGCCTCCAGACCCTCCTCGCCCGGCTGGCGCCCCTCCTCCTGCTCGGCGCCCTCGCCCTCGTGGTCGCCGCCTGCGTCCCGGCCACCGGCGGCGCCGGCGCGTCCGGCTCCGCGGGCCCCTCGCCCACCCACTCGCAGGCGCCCCTCGCCCCTGCCCAGCTGGGTGCCAGCCCGTTCGACCTGCTCGCCTGGGCGTTCACGCCCATCTTCCAGGTGCTGTTCATCGGGCTCGTCGCTCTCGACAAGCTGTTCGGCAACATGCTGCTGGCGATCCTGGCCCTGACCGTGATCATCCGGGTCATCACCACCCCGATCACGCGGAAGCAGCTGGTGAGTTCGCGGCAGACGCAGCTGCTGCAGCCCGAGATCAAGGAGATCCAGCGCAAGTACAAGGGCGACCGGGTCAAGGCGCAGAACGCCACCCAGGAGTTCTATCGCCAGCGGGGGATCAACCCGGCCGGCGGATGCCTCCCGATGGTCGTGACCACCGGCCTCCTGATCCCGATGTACTCGGTGTTCAGCCAGGGCCTGACCAACTACGACATCACCCGCATGCTCCGGGTCGGGCCGATCGACTTCGGGCAGCTGCTGGGCATCACCTGCCCGGGAGCGGCGACGGGGCCGCAGTTCAACCCGGTCCACGGCTACGTGACCAACGCCTGCCTGGGCAGCAGCTCCACCATCTTCGGCATCGACTGGGGCATCCCCGAGCCGTACACCACCGGGCTGTTCGTGTTCGGCTTCGGGCTGAGCATCCTCGCGATCATCTCGTCGCTGGTGCAGCTCATCTCGTCCCGCCAGCTGCTCCCCCCGCAGGACCCGCGCACCGCGGACGACACGAACGTCAAG
Organism: Chloroflexota bacterium; assembly: GCA_021787395.1. Lineage (GTDB taxonomy): Bacteria > Chloroflexota > Limnocylindria > Limnocylindrales > CSP1-4 > CAIXZV01. Next base: position 3,825 of record JAJYLZ010000021.1, on the reverse strand, counting down.
ACGCAGCGCCAGATGGCCTACTTCCTGCCGTTCATCTCCATCCTCTACGGCGGCGTCGTGCCCGCCGGTCTGATGCTCTACTGGATCGCGAGCTCCGCGATCGCCATCGTGCAGCAGTTCCTCGTGGTCGGCTTCGGCGGCATCTTCCCGCTGTTCGGGTGGAGTCCGCAGTTCGCCCAGGACTACCGCCCCCGCTATCACGTGACCCTACCCGAGCCCAAGCCCCCCAAGACAGGAGATGCCGCGAGCGCGGCGGAGCGCTCGAGGGCCGTCGACCGGGATCTTTCCGCCCGCTCGACGATCCGGCCCAACCCCAACCGCCCGAAGAGCGGTCGACGAGGGAGACGACGCTGACATGAGCGAGTACCAGGAGTTCACCGGCAAGTCCGTCGAGGAGGCCATCAAGGCCGCCTGCGACCAGTTCGGGGTCGGTCTCGCCGACCTGGACTTCGAGATCCTCACCCCCGGCAGCCGCGGTGTGCTGGGCATGGGAGCAGAGCCCGCCCGCATCGTGGCCGCCCCCCGCTCCGCGCTCGGCGGGGCCGCGCCCAAGCGCGAGGCGGCCGAGGCGAGCCCGCTCCCAGCTCCCCGCCCGCACGAGGACCGGGCGTACGGCGATCGGGATCGGGGCGGCCGAGGCGGGTACGCCGACCGACCCCCGCGCCGCGAGGACCGGGGCCACGACCGAACCCCGCGCCGCGAGGACCGCGGCGCCCATCCGGCGGCTGCCGCCGACCGACCCCCGCGCCGCGAGGACCGGGGCCACGACCGCGGCCCCCGCCGCGAGGACCGCGGCGCCCGGCATGAGCGTCCGTCGAGCGGCGTCGGCAGGGGCGGCTCCGAGCTGTCCGCCGCCGAGGTCGCGGCCGTGGCGAGTGCGCGCGGCTCACTGGCCATGGAGCGCGCAGAGCTGGAGGCGGCGGAGGCGTCACCCGAGGCGCTCGCGGCCGGCAAGGAGATCCTCGAGACCCTGATGGGCCACCTCGGGTTCGAGGCCGTGACGGTCGAGATCCGCGAGGGCGAGACCAGTCGCCTCAATGTGGTGGGCGAGGCCGGCGACCGCGAGGCGCTTGGCTCGCTGATCGGGCGCAAGGGCGAGCGGCTGTCTGCACTCCAGCATCTCGTCAACCTGATGCTCTCCCGTCGTACCGGGCAGTGGACCCGGGTGCTCGTGGACGTTGAGGACTACCGTGGGCGGCGCGAGCGTCAACTCGTGGACCTCGCCACGCGCGCGGCCGGCCGAGTGGCCGAGACGGGCAAGATGCTGCAGCTGGAGCCGATGCCGGCGCTCGAGCGGCGCTGGATCCACATCGCGTTGCGCGACAACGCGAACGTCGCGACCCAGTCGATCGGCGAGGAGCCCAATCGCCGCGTCGTCATCCTGCCGCGCAACGTCTGAGGCCGCCCCCGCGTCACAGACGGGCCGGCAAGACAGCCGTCCCGTGACAGATCCGCGCGCAGGCGCGAAGATGGCGCGGGTCGCCCGGTGGTCGGCCCGGCCTCGGTGACCAGCGCACGAGCCTCAGATGACCGACCTGCCCGACCCCGCGGCCCGCGGCGCCGCAGCCGACCCGACGCCCGAGGGGGGCGCCACAGCCGCCGGCGACCCGGAACTCGCGGCGCTGGTCCGACCGAGGACGGCGGCCCCGCTCGAGGCCGACCCGGCCCTCGCGGCGCTGGTCAGGCTCGGCCAGCGCCCCATCACCGCCGTCGTGCCGACCATCGCCACGCTCGCCCAGCAAGGATCGGAGACGAGCCTCCCAGTTGAGGCGACCGCGGACAGCGGCGAGGACGGCGGGCGGGCGGCCGATCTGCCGGTGGCCGCCGCCGTCGCCCGGGCATCGGCGGCAGCGCCCCTCGAGACGCCGCTGCCTCCCCCCCGTCGCCGGCTCGCCCGCCGGTTCGCCTTCGCGTTCGTCCTGGGGGTCCTGCTCGCGGTCGGCGCTGGAGCCAGCGCCATCTCCGTCTGGGGCGCCCAGTATGAGGGGCGGGTGCTGCCGGGCGTCCGCGTCGGCAGCACGGATCTGTCCGGCCTCACCCGCGCTCAGGCCCAGGCCGCTATCGCCAAGGCGTACGCCTCGCTGGGCAGCGGCGAGATCGTCCTCGCAGAGCCCGGCGGCAAGACGACCGCGATCACCTTCGCGGACATCGCGCGGGGCCCGGACACGGCCGCGATCCTCGACGCGGCGTTTGCGGTCGGCCGCAAGGGCGAACCGCTCGCCAACCTCATCGGCGCGCCCCAGGCTGCGATCCACGGCGTCACCATCGCATCCGCCGTCACCTACGACCGCGCGAAGCTCGAGGCCGCGGTGGACGCCCTTGCCGCCACCCTCGACCAGCCCCCCGTGGACGCCTCGCTGACCGCCGCGCCGGGCGGGCAGTTCACCGTCGTGCCGGCCAGCACCGGGCATGCCGTCGACAAGGCAGCCCTGCTGGCCCGACTGGACCAGAGCCTCACCGCCCTCGGTTCGCCCGCCGAGATCAGCCTCGAGGTGCCGATGATCACGGAGGCGCCCGCCGTCCCGACGACGGCCGCGGCCGGTGCGCAGGAGGCCGCCGACCGCATGGCCGCGGATCTCGTCATCGCTCGCGGCGCCGACACCTGGACGATCCCGAGCGCCAGCCTCCAGCCGCTCATCGGCTTCGTCCCGGCGGCTGACGGCAGCCTGACCCCCGTCCTGGACGAGGCGGGCCTGGACCCGCTCATCGCCGATCTCGCCAAGCAGGTGAACCAGACCGCCCGAGACGCCGGCCTGAAGCTGGTCGGCAGCAAGGTGGTCGCCACCGGCACGAGCCGCGAGGGCCGGACCCTCGACGCCGCGGCCATGAAGGCCGCGATCGTCAACCACCTCGCCGCCCGTGAGGCGGGCAACGCCGTCGAGCCGCTCTCCGCGCAGGTCCGGGTCGTCGCCCCCACGCTCAGCACCGAGACGGCCGCCGAGGATGCGGCCCAGATGGTCCCCATCAGCTCCTACAGCATCTACTACTGGGTCCTCGTCAACAACTACTGGGGCGGGAACATCGAGGCACCCGCCAAGAAGATCAACGGCACGGTCGTCCCGGCCGGCGGGACCTTCGACTTCTGGAAGGTGGTCGGCGATCTCCATCAGCTCCCTGGCGTCGGGCCGGGCAACGCGATCGAGGGCGGCAAGATCACCATCACCGGCGCCTTCGGCGGCGGTATCTGCACCACGTCCACGACGCTCTTCAACGCCGCCTTCCGGGCGGGCATGGTGCCGGGCGCTCGGCAGAACCACAACGAGTTCATCGACCGGTACCCGGCGGGCCTGGACGCCACGGTCTGGATCGTGGGCAACACGAAGCAGACGATGAGCTTCACCAACGACACGCCGTACCCGATCCTCATCCAGAGCATCGTCCAGACGACCGGCTCCAAGCGGTGGCTCACATTCAAGATCTGGAGCGTGCCGAACGGCCGGACCTACAAGATCAGCGACTTGGTCATCCAGCCCGGCGCCAAGGCGATCGACACGGTCGTGAAGGATCCGACGAAGCCCGTCGGCTACACGTACCGCAACAACACCCCGGTGGACGGCGAGAAGGTGTGGGTCACCGTGACGATCTACGACCACGGCCAGCTCCACTGGACGAAGCGGTACTACTCGAACTACCCGCCGGTCAACGGCGTCCTCGTGGTCGGGACCAAGGGGGCGACCCCGTCGCCGTCGCCCACGCCGTCGCCGTCGCCCACGCCCACCCCGTCGCCCAACCCGTAACGACGCCATTCTGAGCGGCATGGACGTCGCGTTGTACGGGCGCGGCCTGGTGATCGGCTTCGCCGTCGCCTTCGCCCTGGGGCCGGTC